>DATHCJ010000042.1:0-37844 GCA_035319575.1 Candidatus Limnocylindrales bacterium | reverse complement strand
ATCATCCATCATGGCAGCTTAATTGCTCTTGGGACACCTATAGAGCTACGCAGGAAATTAGGGTCAACTGTTGTAGAGACACTGGTAAACAACAAGGAGACTTGTTACCAGTTTTTCCATGATCGTGCATCAGCCAACCGTTACGTTCAGAAGTTACCGCCCAATATTAAGACCATTATCATTCGCGATTCTAACCTGGAGGATGTTTTTGTAGAACAGACCGGTGAGAAGGTTGATCACGCATAATGTTTGACTCGTTGAAAGACATTTATTCCATTCTATGGGTAGATTTACGGAACTTAAGTCGTCACTGGCGCTCAACACTTGCCACCAGCCTCGTTCAGCCCCTCTTGTATCTAGTAGCATTCGGTTACGGTCTAGGCAGGGGTATTAGCTTTGAAGGAATAAGCTATCTCGCATTTGTAATTCCAGGGATCGTTGCTCTGACCGCTTTTTCTTCCAGTTTTAACGGCTCCGCCCAAAAACTTCAGGTGGACCGACTTTTTTATAAGAGCTTTGAAGAATTCTTAATTTCGCCGGTGAGCCTGTATTCCTTGGTGGCGGGCAAGGCGCTGATAGGCATAGTTCGAGGGGTAATTAGCTCGATTGCCGTCTTGATCGTGGGTCTTCTCCTCTCTCCCACGTTAATTGTAAGCCCCATTTTTGTACTGACGTTGCTTGTTTCCTGTTTTGTGTTTGCCCTATTCGGTGTTCTTGTTGCTTCAGTATTCAACAATCACGTGCACATGAGCACGTTCAACACTTTGGTCATTTTGCCAATGACTTTTCTTTGCGGCACCTTCTTCTCGCTATCACAAGTTCCGGAAAGTGTGAAGATCGCGCTTTACTTTTTACCGCTTACACATTCAAGTAACTGTTTACGGGCGGCTGCTTTAAGCCAGCCTTTTCCATGGTTTTCCTTCGTCGCCCTCATCAGTTTCGGTGCAATTTTCTATTTTGGCTCCCTTTTTGTGCTAAAGAAGACCAGTTTATGAGGGCAAAGTACGAGAATTAAATCATCTGTTTAGCTTTCTGTAATCGATTCTGCTTAATGTTTAGTTTGTCACGTTTGATCTTTTGCTGCCCCTCGGCAGCGTGGCCTATGTCCCTATTGTTCAATTTTGGATGAGACAAAAAACGCTTCGAGAGCTAGCTTTTCTCCTCGATTGGAGCGCTTAGGTTTCAAGTATTCCTTTGCCTCTCCAACGCAATAGAGACTCCATCCTATAAGCCAGACTAAAACCGCAAAAGGAGCAATCAGTAATCCGAATACCCGCCTTCTTTTACGCTCTATCGGCAGCCTTCTATTCAATGCACAAACCCGCCGAAACTACCTTGACAAAGGCTCCGCCATTTTTGGCTCTCGAAGTACGTCGTTCAGTATTTTGGACATACTTTTTTAATCTCAGACGAAAATATACTAACGTCACGGGCTGTGGTTTACAACAAATAAAGTCATGCTCGACGTCATTGAGATGCTGATGAATCGTCATAATATCTGGGAACATACTTTCCAGAATCGATTTTCTGTCAGTACTCGCCTTCCTTCCCCTTCTCCTTTCATCTTCATTGTGCCGAAATTTAAATTTTTAGGAAAAAGACAGATTTCACCAAAAAATTGCGCCTGACCAGATTCTTCAAGATGATGCTGCCCTGCGTTTAAGCATCTTTTGTTTGAGTTTTCTTTTTTTGGACGTTGGTAAATTATTATTTACGCCGAAGAATGCTTGGCGATATATGACTGCGCGCGTAAGGGCTGTGCCCGAAAATGCCGACGTGGAAAAACTGAGGGTTTGGCCACTCAGAGCACTGAGCGTAGAAGGCAATTAAGTGTTGAATTCTTGTCATATTATGGTGGCGTCTATCTTCTGCATTTTTTCCAAAATAACCCTGACCTTTTTCAATGGTGTCAAACAGAAGCCGCAGTCAGGATGAATGTACTTTATGTTTTCTCTTCCAACAATCTCTCCGATTCTTTTAAGCCGCTCAAGAATTACACCATCGTCCTCGACTATCACGTTTGAGATGAACCCCGCGCCAAGCTTTTTTCCATGTTGTTCAAGCGATGCTTTCGAAACAACATCAAAATTCTCTCTTTCTGCCTCACCGCTGAAACCGAAACTTAAGATGGGAATATCCAGACCCAAAAGTGATTCGTAGAGTCCAGCCACGCTTCTTATTGATCCGCAGACGTGACAACTGACTTTTTCTTCTTTAATAGCGTCAGCCGGAAGGCGTCTGCTGAAATCTCGAAGAATCTTTTCGGCGGTTTTCACATTCACTTGTCCGGTTGAAAGCGACGGCTCGTCAACCTGTACGCAAGCTCCAACACTTAGCGCCTTGTCCACGATGGGTAGGAGCGCGTTGGAAAAGTCGGTGAAGAGGGTTTCTTCTTGGTCCAGATCGTAATGCTCCGCTGCACTGTTGATGTCTGTTGAAGCAATGATTGTGCCGAGGGTCATCGGACCAGTCAGCGTAATTTTCGTCTTCGCTTGTTTCCGCATGCTTTTGAGGATTGATTGAACTGTAAGGTTATCCTTGATCTTGTAGAACTCGTCCAGTTTGTCTGACTTCAAAGGGTTGATTTTTCCCACGATTCTCAAGCTGCTGCCCACATTTTCCGTGCCGGGAACTTGTTCAAAGTACTGGATCATGTTGGCTCGCTGTTCCCCGTCCGCTATTAGATCAACACCGTACCTCAGCTGAAGCTCAACAACTTCCCTCAGTGCTTCCTCAAGAGGTCTTCTTAACTTGGGAAAACTTCCGATAACCGTCTTTTCAATCTGCATAGAAACAGGTAGATCGCCTTAAATATTTAAAAAATTCGTCGACCCTTGATCAGCAGCATTGTTTAAGAAAAATGTCAAAACATTCAGCGCTTATTGCCTGTCACACCCCATTCATGTGCCTTCGCATCCCGGCTTCATTTTTTATGATATTTTTATTAGAAAGGAAAGTTAATCTGAGTAGGCGATGGGTCCGTGGCGCAGTACGGATAGCGCGTCAGCCTTCTAAGCTGAAAGTCGTGGGTTCAAATCCCACCGGACCCGCGGATTTTGCTATTTCCAGAAAATAATGAATCCTTAAATTAGTCTCAAACGTTAGGCGAACACTGCTGGTTTGTGGTAAAGTTCGAAGCTAGCCTGAAGTTTTGAGCCGCACGGAGAGCTCAAACAAGAACGGTTGTCATTGTTTTTCTAGCGCGCTCTCCTATAGACGATTTCATGTAAAACGTCATTATTCGTAGATTCTAACTTTGCTAAATTTTCATGGGCAATGTTGACATTCAATAAATTTTTTTCAAGTTAAATGTCTCGATGAACCTCTCTGTTAAACAACTATGTACGTTCAGAAGCTTGAATCAGATTTTTTAACATGAGCCTGAGAGCAATTCACTTAAGCGCAAACACCGTAAAACGCGACTTTGAGTGGACGGCGTGCGAAGACGCGAGGCAGTCCGAATTTTCAGGGAGTTTTACGAGTGTACACCTGACGCTGATGTGCGTTGGGTGTCGATAACTCCTACCACCCGTTCTAAAGAAGAATTTGAACTTCGTTTGAGCGCGTCACTCGATGTTGAAAGTCTCAAAAATATCCAAGCCATAGTGAATGAGCATGGAGTGATTTTGAAAGAAGACCATGAGTCATTATTGGTTTACTCTGACACAAAACCGATTGAAATAAGAAAAAAGTATGAAATAATCGGCATGCAATCTTTAGACGGAGATGTTCACATTATTCTCGGCGAACCCAAACTCTATGATACTCCCCTCAACAGAAGCGAGTTGGATGAGACTCAAATTAAAGAAATAATGAAAGGCGAAGCTCAAAAACCACTTCGCCTCGCACGAGTTGAATAGGGCTCACTTTACTTTTACCGAGATTTCCGAAGAAAGAGGCGGAAACGAATGCCGCCTAAACCAATCAAGATTAAAGCAGGAAAATGCCCTGTCCCAGAGATCGAGAAGTCTATGACACAAAGAAGGTCTATGATAATCACTGTGTGGAAAAAGCACTCCCAAAAATAACCTTCGCGAATGTGTAAAAAGGCTCGGTCGCATGTATTAAGATTGCTGTTTTAGTAAATCTTTTATTTTCAGCCCTGCAACCAGTAATGGGCAAAGTGGGCAGTAGGCCACGTATATAAAAGAAGGAGTTACTGTGCGCAAACGCGGATGGGGAAGCATTGCTGTCGATATTTTAGAGGCTTCGATAAAACCTGAAAAAAAGATGAGAATAATGTACAAAGCTAACTTGAATTTTGCGCGGTTCAACAAGTATTTTCAAGAGTTGCTCAGCAAGGGTTTAATCGAAGAGTTTGATGGTTCTGACGGGAAAGCTTTTTACGTAATTACCAAGCGAGGGAAGGCTCTGCTGGAATCCGCCAGAAAGGCGCGGGAAATTCTTGCCTCTGCAGAAGCCTAAAGGCTGATTGCTGCTTCTTGGATTCTAAGCGTTGATTCGAACAGCCACCTCAAGTTCGATCCCGCCAGGATTGCTGATGCGTGTAGACTGAAATCATGATGCTTGATCGGTGTGGAACGATGAAGTTTGCAACACCTGTATTTCGAACTTCACAGTTAATTAGACGTAAAAAATTGTTTGAAAGTTTATCATTTGTTAAGCATCGCGTACGTCGGTCAACGACCTTATCACATATCGAGTTTCGATATATATCGGGTGTCGAAATAGTCTTTATATTAAGACTTGCGATACTGAACTGTATCGGAGTGTAACAGATGAACAGCACAACACAACCACACAAAAACCAAAACGCCGCCTCAGCAAGTCTCATACCGGCTTGCGTATTCTACCTTAATAGCAAACCGAACTGCACAAGCCCATTGCAAAAAAAGTTCACGGATGAATCGTCATATCGATCAAAATATTAGGCGGCGCCTCGCTCATATCGAATTTGCTTTTTATAAGGCATTTTTACGCTGAAGTGTGTTCTTGGTTGCATCAAACTTGGCAGTGTCAAATTTTGTGTTCAATTCTGCATTGATTGAGAGGTTTCACCGTGACCCGAAAAAACAGTTGTGGCAACGAAAACCTTCTCAGAATTGCCTTCTTGGTTTTTTGGAACTAAAAAAAGGGAAAGGGATTTTTGTATGATTTTTTTTAGTTTATGGCCGTTTTCTTGCCATCAGCACTGCCAGTATAGCAACGCAAATGATTATTACGATTATTATTGCTGCTACTCCCAGCTCTACGGTCCCTGTCGATGCTAAGCCTGATGGTGGTGAAGCTGTCGGCGCGGGCGTTGCCGGTGGTGAACCAGCGTAGAAGTATGTTGTGGAGGATGATCCATAGTATGCAGCCGTTCCTGCGAAGGATGCGGTGACGGTGTAGTTGCCCGTTATGATAGGTGTCCACGTTAGGCCGAAGGTGCCGGTGTACGGGTCGCTTATAGCAGTGCCTATGTTGTAGTGGTTGCCGTTAGAGTCTGTGACGCTTACGGTAACCGGGACTCCGGTAAGGTTGGTTGCCATTGTCTGTTGCTCGTAGACTGCTTCCATGAACTGCGTCATGCTTGCGTCAGACACGCATGGTAGGCCGTTGGGGAAGTTCGCTGCAACTGCTTCTTGCGATGCGCCTGCTGAGATGTCGGTAACCGTGCCTGTTATTGTGATAGGTGTTGCTGTTGTTACGCCGACATCAGGTGCAGTAACGGTTGTTTTGCTTGGTCCTTGGCCGTAAGCGTAAATCTGGCCGTCATAGGCGTTGAACGTTGTCATGATGCCGTATGCCACTGCTGTTGCCGTGTCGTCGAAACCGAGGTTGCTCCAGACTAGCTTTCCTGTAGTGGCGTTGAGAGCTAACTCAAGTGCTCCGTGGAATAGTGGTGGGTTGTACTCGTGGCCTTCAGAGAGGTACAGGATCGTGCCGCTTCCTTGTCCAGCAAGAGCTTCGTCGGAGAAGGTCCATAACGGATAAATGCCGTAAGGTGTTTCAGTTCCAGCTGGTCCGTTAATCTGCGCTGTACTCCATGACCAAATAATGTCACCGTTCGTCATGTTGACTGCCCAGACGTCTCCTCCTAAGCCCCATACGTATAGTACGCCAGTTGTTGCGTCAGGAGTTGTTTCGAAGTCGAATTCGTCGTATTGGTCTGGAAAATGACCGTCAGACATTTTTACGTTAAGAGTGTTGGTCCATGCTAGGTCGCCTGTCGATAGGTAGTAGGCTGCCATCTGATACGTGGCTTGGTTTATGTCGACGTAGACTCCGTCTGCTACTGCGCCGTCCAGATTGTTAGTCATCCTTGTGTAAGGTTCGTATGGGCTTCCTGTTCTATTGGCTATCCATTCAAATGCGCCAGTGTTTGCGTTGAAGCCTGCTTCAACTACCCATCCTGCGGTTTCTCCGACAGTGTTGACAAATCCCTCTTCGAACACTATTGTGTTTCCTGACCACCCGTCATAGCTAAAAGTGCTTGTGCCGAGGCCTTGTTGAACGACGCCGTTAAGTTTTGCGTTTTGAGAAACAGCCCACTGTAGTCCATTATCCCAGTTAAATACTGAGCCTATTGGAATTGTCCAGTCGAATAAGCCACCTAGAGCCGACATGAGGCCTGATGCGATGAAAGCCTGTGTTAAATTGTACATTTCCATAACAGGTCCATTGTTAACAGTGTTGAAAGTTTCAGACTCATACCCGGTTAAGCCAAGGCCAGTAACAATTGGAAGCTGAACAGTCAGCGTAGGATACGAAGGACCAAATAAAGTGCTGTTGGTGTTAACAGTGTAACCGATTATGTTTCCGTCTGAATCCGCGCCAAGCAAAACGAAGCTGGGAGTGTTTATGATCGTAGCGAGGTATTGTCCGGTTAAGCCATCATACATGCTCCAAGGTCCAGGAGGGGCAAACATTCCGTAAAATCCTTGAGTGAAGATGTATGGGCCGACATTGCCGTACTGGTCGGGTGTTTTGAAGTTTATTATCATGCCGCATCTCAACGGGGCCGTGGTGTTTATCACCCACATGGTTTGACCGTTGTATAAGTTGATGGCCATGATTCCTTGTTGGCTGCCGGTCTGCGTAGTGTACCACGTCGTGTATTCAATGCCGTCTATTATTACAGGCGCATACTTAGGATCGTACTGTGACGTTGTCCAGTAGTTGCTGTTTGCTTCATCATTGCCGAGTGTTCCACCAACGACTCCTCCAACACAGAAAGGCTTAGTCCAAAGTATGTGGGCGCTAGCTGGCGCCGTAGTGTACGGATTATAGTTGCCTGTGTCATTGTAGCCTCCAGTGATGGCAAACGTGTTTGCATAGTATCCAAACCAGCCTCCGCTGATAGCAGCCCACTGTTGGACGTTTTCAGCGTTAACTGGAGTCTGCCACCAACTCGTTGGAAGCGGAGTAGTTGGAAAACCAGTTGCCGGCGTTGACTGCACTATAAGCGTCTGTACAGCACTAACACTTGGTGCATTGAGGTCACCTATATAGGGGAAAACTGTCATTCTTTGTCCGCCGTAGATCATTTGGAATGTGTAGTTGCCGACTGCGGTAGGAGTGTACGTAGTAAAGGAGCCACCCGTAAGGTCGGATCTAAACGGCCCCAGCGTAGTAGTTCCACTAGGTCCTGTAACTACAACTGTGATGTTCACAGCGTCTTCAATGTCGACCAGAGGTACAGAAAGCCAGAAGTTAATAGTTACTGTTTGACCGACACCGCAAGGATTAGGCGCGACGTTAACGTAGGAGTATGTTGGAATACTGAGTGTTTGCGCGTGAGCGTTTGATGTTAAAGCAGCAGAAGCTCCAATAACGGTTATCATAAGCATCGAAATGACTATAGCCGCAATTTTGTTCTTCAAAGTTTTCATTTTTCTTTTTCTCCTTAGTTTTGTTTTTCATTGAGCAAAAAGCATAAATGCGCTTGCCCAATAAGCCGCTCATTTTATCCCACTTAATATTTAAAACTTGCCGAAAACACCCGCGAAATGTTCGGCACTTTCCGGCCCACAGTTATGAAGTTTTTGGGTTAAAGTTCAGAGGAAGATGCGAAGTTGTGGAAGTTTGAGACTATAAAAAACGTGCCTTTTGAATTAATGCAATGGTTTCGAGGATGATTTTCGTAGCATTAAACACAGTTAAGTTAGCTACGTCGTAAGGCGGTGAAACCTCGACAAGATCAAAACCGACGACCCGCTTGTCAATCACTTCTGCAAGAATGTCAAGCAGCATGGTTGGGGTTATGCCCTCAGGTGAAGGATACGTCGCACCCGGAGTGTACGGCGCGTCAAGTGCGTCTATGTCTATTGTGATGTAGATTTTCTTGAAACCTTCAAGTTTATCTCTGATTTTTTTCACCGTGACGGAAAGCCCATTTTTGTTCACTTCATTCGCTGTTATGAGACCAAATCCTTGGCTCTTTGCGTATTCCAGCTCTTGCTTGCAGTATGTTCTGATTCCCACTTGACAGATTTTGTTCGGACCAATCTCGTCTGTTATTCGGCGCATGACCGTCGCGTGGCTTAACTTCAACCCGTGCGGGTACTGATCTCTCGCGTCCATGTGAGCGTCAAAATCCAGTATTGCTGCATCGTCAAGAGCTCGTGCTGAACCTAACGTGATGGCATGTTCCCCCCCAATCAACACTGGAATCTTGCGGGCATCGATAAGATCCCTGACCAGACGCTCGATTCTTTTCAATGTTTGATTGACATTGCAGTGAACCACAAAAACGTCGCCCAAATCGTGTATTTTAACATCCTCTAAATCGATTTCTGCCCTTTCTGAGTAAGAATCGAAGTTAATCAGTGAGGCTCTGATCGCGTTTGGTGCACAACGGGAACCAGGTCTGGTCAGGGTTGTTTCATCCATTGGGGCTCCCAGCAGCACGAAATCTGCTTCAGAGATCTTGGGCAGCATAGGCCAAAAGCAACTTGGGGCAGAATCAATGTAGGATTTATGATTCGACGTAAAAACTCTAGATTTTGTTTGGTTAGCCATCTTTGTTTCCTTAAAGGAAACACTTTCCGCTGGGTTATTTTAAAATTTTTCTGTTCATAAATTACTGACATTACGATATCATTAAATATTCGCAAAAACAACAAGATTCACAAAACTGCCGCCTAGGGTGCAGATTTGATTACAAAAATTCCATTTGAAAAATTCGAACAATTCCATAAATGCTTCAAAGGAGACACATATCAAGCGTGCAGATCTTGCGGCGGAAAATGTGAGCACAACAAGATTGGAACGCTTTTGCCCGGGGAAAAAGAGTTCATATCTAAATCGCTCGGTCTCCCTCTTAGCACCTTTGAAAATCTGTATTTGGACAGGCTTTTCACGTCAACAGGCGCAGTAGACGTTCTGAAAATGGTTTACAACTGTCCTTTCCTAGATGACCAAAACAGATGCACAATTAAAGATGTTAAAGTTATTCTATGTGAGATTTATCCGATAGTTTTTTCTATTGACAATGGTTCAGTCCAGTTTCATCTTGACGAAAAATGCCAGTTAACGATAAATCATGAGTTTTCAAGACTGGAGGAAGGAGCTAAGTGTTTCGAAGCACTAAATGTGCCGCTTGAATGGCTCAAGATGGTCGTGGCTTACGACGACCTCAACTTTGATTATAAACGGATTGAAAGAACTCGTAAGAATAAACGCGCTTATGAATCATTCAGCCTATCTGAAATAATGAAGTTTGAAATCAGATGATGAGAATGATCTAAATGCCGAACCAACAAATAGCAAATGAAGCAGCAGTCTCCAACGTCCAGTTCCAAGAAATCCTAGATGCTTTTGAAAATGAAGATTATGAAAAGATGGCGGTCTCGGCGCACGCTTATCTGGAACAAAACAAAGATGAGACTTGCAAGCTAACAGTAACCCTTGCTAAGTACTTTAAACTGTTTGGGGAAGGCTATGCGAAGTGGCAGAGAAGTTACAAGTATAATCTTGTCAGAGAGTTATTTTACTGCGCGCAACTTTTGTTAAACGCTTGTCCAGAGACAGACAAGAATGACTTGATGTTAAGAGAAGCGTTCAAACACCTGACCAACATGTTGATTGCTTACACACACTGCGAAAACTCTTGCATCTGCAACGACGCTGAAGCATTAGAATTCTATTCTGGCATTTGCGAGAAAGAAGAGGAAGAAGGCATAAGAATCGTGGAGACACTAAGAAACGATAGGCTCACGCAGATTTTGCTAAGTTATTTGAAACGTAATTATCATTACCATTCTGGTCTTCGAATCTTTTCTGAAACTTACCGCAGATTCTTGACGAACAATATAGGAGAAAAAGAATACGACGATGCATTGACCCAGATTAATCAAAGACTCGATCAATTAAACGAGGAAGACTGTCCCGAATTAGCTTCAGAATTGAGAGCACACAGAGAAAATTTGAAAAGACTTAAGGATACGAGATCTGCGGAAGAGGACATTAGACTTCCAGGCACTGAAATCAGGTGGATGATGACAGCCTACGTGGGCGATAACATTGCAAGAACGCTCAACGACGAGGTTTTTAACTCGAACGGCACGGGCAAAGTTAAGAAGCAGTTTGAAAGCTACTTGGAGAAAGAATGGTCTACTGATCTAGAATTTGCTCCTCTGGAAATCGGCGATATTTTTGACACAAGCCTAGGACGGGAAAACACAATGGGCTTAACATTTTCTCTCCCGACAGCATACGTCGTAGCCTCCGGCGACATTTACCCCCTTGAAGTTGAGATGAAAATCAGCGTGTTAGGCGTTTGCTCGGTCGTTATGAAAACTAATATCGATGATGTTATCCGCGGATCCAATCAGGAAGTACCTGGGCGTAGTCTAATGCATGTTCGGACATTGCAATCAATGGTTACGCCTCACTCTGGCAACTTTTTGACTCTTTGGATTAAAGAAAACGGGGAACCTTTCGATGAATCAACCGTTGGAAAAATCACGAAGAGACGAAGATTTATCCACCCTTATGAGTTTTTAACAGAATCTGAGAATATCATCAACGAGTCCTCTGACCAAGCTCTTCCAGCCAGTAATTTAAAAGAAATACAAAATAAAATGCAACAAACACATAAGAAACTCACGGAGCTTGCGGAAGATCACGTGGAAAGACCTGTGTTAAAAAAGAATGAGAAAATTCAAATCACGAGGGATCAGATAAAAAAATTTCGCGGAGAACTAAAAGAACTCCTTGAAAAATCAATCCAAACCCTCTCACAAAGCAAAGACACCTCAAGAATTGCAGAAAAAGTCCGAAATGTTTGTGACGAAATATCAATCCAAGAAAACAGCTACTACAACTTAAACAAGTTAATGGAAAGAATCCTAAGCCGAGACATAAAGGGTGCAATGACGATTGAAAATGCAGAAAAAAAACCTGAGATAATCTGGGTCTTCGAACCTCATAGAAATTGGTACACCTATCTTTACTGCCGAGAAATCTACATAGGCCAAAAACTAGCATATGCAGACGACTTGCTCGACTCGGACCTCAAAGATTTGTTAATTGAATTACGCGAAGCACGCCCTAGCCTTGAAACAGATTGCATTTTTGGAGCAGACTGCAGTATTTCAGACCGTAAGAATCTTGGACCAATACGTTCTCACAAACATGATGCTTTGTACATAATGGAAAATCAAGCTCTGATGTATTTCCCTGATGATCCGCAGTACATCACCGATCAATATGCAAGTACAATAGAATTGGTTTGGTGGATCCGGTCTCTTGTTCTTGCCTTTAACAAAATGGTAGACAAGCAAATTCAGGAGACGACACAAAGGTTCATCCGCGGTGACAAAGTCTCGACCGACCACGAGTACAAGGACATGGAAGATTCTGTCGATTATTTGCAAAAACGAATCAATGGCTTGGAAAGATTCCGCGCACGAGCTCTTAACACAATTAAAATTTTTGAATCCCTCAGCGTATCAAGATACCAGGATCACGCAGAACTAATGAGGGAAACGCTGAAGTCCTCTAACATTCAACAACTCAAAGCAAATCTGGAGGATGGACTCGAGAATATTTTAAGGCTTCAACGCCACTTAAATGAAAGAACCACAATTCAGATCGCCCAAATCGAAAGAGAAAGAGAAAAAGATGAAGCCAGACGCATGACCATTTTCACGATCGTTCTAATGCTTGCTTCGATTTCTTTTCCATTTGAAGTCTTGTACCAGCGTCTGAACAGCATATGGGTTGTGATTTTGTATGTTGCCATCATTCCCGTGGCATTCTTATTGATCTTTGCTTTCAGAAGAAATAAGCCTAAAAACAGTTCGAAACCAACTCAGAACAATAATGCTCGTCCCTCAACTTAGCATAATAATATCATTGATCAAATTGCCTCTTACCCGAAGCCTTGGTTTTGTAGAACCTTTTAGTTAATTTTTAGTGTGCGTGCTTTTCTTATATTCTCCACGTTAGACTCGATTATTTTTCGGGCGTATCTTGAAGCATTTTGAAAAGCATCATCCGAACGGAATTTTTCCCTTTTTGGGACGTACCAGACGTTTGACGTTTCGTTAACAGCCTGAATCAGCCATTCCTGAAGGTCTTTTACGAGAGGTTTTTCTTTGTAAAGAATCTTGAATCGAAGTGTCTCCTTGACTTCTTTTTGAACTGGCTCTCCTGTCGTGCTATCGTAATCCACGGGCGGTTGAAAATAGATGACTTCTTTGGTCCCATCTTGTGCTTTGACGTAGCCTACTCTGTCCCAGAAAATTCCGCTCGCTTGTGTGCCTTCAGTAATTACCAGTTTGGGATATTCACTATGTTCACGAACCTTCTCTTCAAACGCGGACAGCAATGCTGTCGCAAGCCCTTTTTCCCTGTGTTCTTTCATGGTCGCTATGTAGCCGATTGCACCGTATCCTCCCTCAATCGCGTGTCCGCTCAGTAACGCAACAGGTTCTTCGCTGTCTGAATGAAACGCAACGATGAGAAAATACGGATTTACGTTACTCTTGGAAGTGTTTTCAATAAATTGCCGCGTTTTTCTTATGGGATCTATTTCCGAACGCAAGAAGTAGACGTCGAGCATTTTTCTGTAGATGTATTCAAGCCTCGGATCATTCGAGTCAACAATTCTTTCTAGGCGGTATTCAGAGTTCATGATCAGTAGTCACCATTTTCTCCGAATGATTAGTATCGTAAAACATGGATTATATAAACAAGACTTACGCACTGTTTAGAATTGAGGTTCGGCTTGCACTTTAAAGTTGCTTGCTCAGAACGCCGCCGAAAAATAGATTTACGCATCAACAAAACTTGATGACGGGTTTTTCGATTTATTTCCTTCATAGCATAAGTTATTAAGACAAAATGACTTAGCCTTTCGAGTTGCCGCAGCCTTTTCTCGAACAAAACAGTTAATTTCTTGTTTTTGCAACTTTTTATGGGTTATTTTTTGAGCCAATCAGATGAGGTAACTCTTAAGCCACAGCTGAGCTTGTTTGATGCAATAGTCACTGGTTTAGCCGCTATTCTTGGCGCTGGCATATTTTCAATTATAGCGCCCGCGGCGGGACTGGCTGGACCTGCGATTCTTGTTTCTTTCGGCATTGCTGCGGTTGTGGCGTTCTGCAACGCTTCCTCATCTATTCAGTTAGCCGCGGTATTTCCCCGTTCAGGAGGCACTTACGAGTTCGGACGGCACATGTTGGGCAAATGGTGGGGCAACATCGCAGGCTGGATGTTTCTAGTCGCGAACACTGTTGGACCAGGCGTAAGCGCCATAGCATTCGGAAGCTACATTCATGCAATTTGGCCTGTCATTCCTGACCACGTGGCGGCAATAGGCGCCGCAGTTGTCATGATTACTCTGGACGCAGCGGGGATTCGCAGATCCGTACGCGTGACCGGCGTGATTGTTATTTTATCTGTTGCTTCCCTGTTAGCCGTCGTCGTGATCGGTCTTCCATCAGCACACATAGCTAATTTTACACCCTTTGCTCCGAGGGGAGTGGTTGGGGTTCTACGCGCCACCGGTCTGCTTTTCTTCGCCTACACGGGATACAGCCGGATTGCGACACTCGTGGAAGAGGTGCGGAATCCAAAACGGACCATTCCCAGAGCTTCTTTTATAGCGCTTGGCAGCGTCACTTTCCTTTACTTGTTTGTGGCTGGAACAGCGATCGCGGTTTTAGGAGCAGCAGGCGTGGCAAATTCTCCTTCACCTTTAGAAGCGATGATGATAGCCGTGGGAAGCGGGCTGGGCGTGGTTTTGGTTGCTGGAGGCGCATTGCTTACAACGTTCAACGAGGGACTATCTGACCTTTTAGGAGTGTCCCGCGTTGCATTTGCAATGGGTAGACAAGGTGACTTACCTAAAGGTTTGGCGAAGCTTGGGGCTGAAAAAAACCCGTGGAGAAGCGTAATCTTTGTGGGCGTTGTTACGCTGGTGGTTGCCGCTTTTGCTCCCTTAGAATTATCGGTGGCCGTATCCAGTTTCGGCACGTTACTTTATTATTCCATAACCAACGTTTCTGCGCTTAAACTGCCGGCTGCCCAACGAATGTTCCCCCGCGCTCTTGCCATGGCTGGGCTTGCTGGTTGCCTCGGGCTAGCATTTTCTCTTTCACCCGAATACGTTGTAATAGGTCTTGTAATTCTCGGGGCCGGCATAACCTTCTATGTCTTACGCCAAAAAATCGGACGCTCAAGAATTGATAAGGCTAAGCAATCATAATGAGATTCGCGGTATCCAGAACTCAGCTACCTTCAACTAGCTATTTTCGCATTTTCGCAGTTGTGTAAAGATTTTGTTTTATCTCACACGTCGGAGAAATCTTCGGGTGCGGTTTCCTTCCAATCTCAGCGGCGAATCCACAAAGAAGCATTCAAGAAAATCCGCCAGGAATCGCCCCTGTTTTGATGCCTCGCGCAACCATGAATCGCTCAAAGGAAAATGCGCAAGTGCGATTATAATGGGCCGTGCGCGGTTGCCGCGCAAGAGCCCTATCCGTAAATAAGACCATTTGTAGGAAGAGCCGTTCTGCATCTACAAACCCAATGAGTAAGCGTCGGAGAAAGCTGTCCATCTAATTTTTTTTCGTCTGTTTCAACGCGTAATCAAAGAACTTTTCAGTCGTGCCCTCACAGGTCCACTCAGAGCGAAGTCTGGTTTTCTTTTCAGCCTTACGCAGTTCCGTAAGCATCGTACGGTTTAGGTCTCTGGCGCTTTTGCCTTTGAATTCAGCGTTAACTTCAAACCTGTCGCTTGTCGTTTTTATGGTGCCGTTGCTGCCCACCATCCGTTCTAACACGGGTTTTACGGCTGTGGGGTTGGCGCTGCTTACGCTTGCAGACAGCTTGAATTTTTTCTCCGACATTCCATTTACCCTTGCTGTTTTTTGCTCAGCGGTCCGCGTGTCTTTCTGAGTGAAGTTGTCCCCCTGTTGCCCAGTTGCTTTTTGGCGCTTCATAGATGACGATGGTTACTGCTTCTTTGGGAACTCCCATGTCTTGGAAGACTTTGGTTATTCCTTCAACTGTTTTCTTCTTGTTCTCGGGGCTCATGCCCTCCCAAACTGAAACTTGAACTACTGGCGTTTTATTTCACCTCAAAAGCTCTTTCTGAATTCGTTGTATTATATTTTTTGCCCAGTCTAACCCGGCCACTATTCAGTGCATCCTAAAGATGGGCGAATCGGGGTTAACCAACCGTTTAAAGCTCTGAAAATCCTTAAATTAATGATTGCTCAAAATTATTCAAGGAGAAAAACATTTTGCAGCAACCAAAAACACAGCAACAATCCACGCCTGAACGGGCAACCATCGGTTTCGCGTTTTCCTTGGCAGGTGGACTGTTGATTCTACTACGGGGACTTTTTCGAATCATCGTCGGTGATATTTTAGTCTTCACTTATTCAGACGTTTTTAGGCACAGATTTCTGGCGGCAATAGCATTAAGTGTGCTTGGAGGAATCGCTGTTGCGTTCGGCATTGCAATTATCGTCGGCGCATATTTGATGTACACTGGAATGGAAACTGCAGGAGGCATAATCGTCTTGATCTTTTCAGTTCTCAGCATCTTTGTCGGAAGCGGCTGGCTAATCGGCTTAATCCTCGGTGTAATAGGCGGCATTCTAGGTTTGCTGAAAAAATAACCGCAGGGGTTTAAAGAGAAAATCCAGACGTCTTTGTAGGACAAGGCTTTCGTTGAATCAACTAGAAATCTTGTTTTGCGAAGTCTAAGAGACGTTCAAGAGGGAATTTTCAACAGCATCAGATTTTGAAAAGGCAGTTTGTGTTAAGTTATTTATATTTGAGTACAGAAACATATCTCCTTATTGAATCAACAGCTAAAAAACAGTATAGGCGCAAACTTGGATGGAAAGGAAAGATTATCTCCAAAATCCAGTCAAGCACATAAAAATCAACGGCGCTCAAACCGTTGACCAACTGATGCAGCAATTCAAAAATTCAGGCTCCCTTAGCGCTGGAAGGTTAGCAACCGCATGCGACATCTACCAGAAAATGCTCAAAGACGAAGGCTGCACCATTTTCTTGGCACTTTCAGGCGCCGTTGTTCCCGCAGGAATGCGTACCTTAATCACGGATTTGATAAGAAAAAGGTTTATCGACGTGATCGTTACTACAGGCGCGTCAATGGTTCATGACGCCATCGAGGCTATAGGCGGGCATCATTACAAGGGAAATTTGGCAGTGAATGACGCTGAGCTTTACAAGTACCATCTTTTCCGCATCTACGATATTCTTGTTCCTGAAGAAGACTACGTCAAACTGGACTTTAAGCTGTCAGAAATCTACGACGACATTGCACGCGAGCATAAAGGAGAAAGCTTAGCTTCGAACGACTTCAGCTGGGAAATAGGCAAGCGCCTACCTGATAAAAACTCCATACTTCGAGCCGCGTACGAAGAGAACGTTCCAATTTTCATGCCGGCCATACGCGACTCAGAATTCGGCTTCATCCACTGGCTTCACTCAGCGCAGATCAATCCTAAGCCCGTGCTACTGCTGGACGCCTTCAAGGATGTTCCAACGATATGTGGAATCTGCTCTAAATCACTCAAGAACGGAATGATAGTTATCGGCGGAGGAGTGCCACGCAACACGATTCAATCATCCGCATTAGCCTCAAAGAAAGGCTTAGATTACGGTATAGTAATTACTCTGGATCGGCCTGAAACAGGCGGCTTATCTGGCTCAACGTTGGAGGAGACGGTGAGTTGGGGAAAAATGAAGGGCGAAGCAGACCACGTCATGGTTATCGGCGAAGCCTTAATGGTTTTCCCGTTCCTTGTTGCCTCCGTTACTGAACGATTAGGCGAAGGCTTCAGGCGAACCCCCCTTTTTAACTTTAAAAACCCAGCGGGGAAAGGAAGCTGAAACATGGTTGAAGAAGAAGAGTACTGCGGCAACTGTGACAGCCACAACAGCTTCAATTACCCCACCAAGGTTTTCTGTTCAACCCGCTACGCCCAAAACAAAAACCCGATAGTTGACACTCTTTGGCACTGTAGCAGTTGGAACCGAGTTAGTCAAGAATGCTACTGCGTTCGGGAAGCGTTAAAAGAGAAAAACAACGGCGACGCATCACAACGTTAAAGTAAATAACAGTGAACCATGCTTCTGTTGTGCGAAGCCCGGTGGTGTAGCGGTCAAGCATAGGGGCCTCTGGAGCCTCCGACGAGAGTTCGAATCTCTCCCGGGCTACATTTTCACTCAAAATATTGTCAAATCATCGTTATTGCATCCCTAAATAGTATCATCTTGTTATCAAACTGTGAATAGCTCGGAAGTCTTAAGTCCGTGTGAGTTTTCAAGCTATGGGCGGGCGTGATCCGCAAGCTTTCTCATCTTCGTTCTTCTGCCAAACATGCTCCTAACTTGCTCTTCTGTCATCGCTACCACGATGGTCGTCATCTTACCTTCCCAACTACTGTCAACTTCAAGCAACTGGATTTCCGGCGTCAATTCACCAGCGATGACACTGAACTCTGTCACGCTAAGCTCGCCCATAAGAAAGGTCACTGGAAAATCCTCCGAAATGTCCTCAGCGAATATCTTCTTCCCTGTCTTCTTGTTTCTGAACGAGTCCATCTCCATTTCCTCATCTTTTCCTTGGAATTCCCAACTCTTGCTTGTAAGAAACTCGCGAACTCTGGAATAGGTCATCGCTATTTTGAATACGTTTTCAATTTCCAAGACCAACGCCCCTCCAGATCTTCTTACTGTATACTTTCTCACAAATAATAGTGTGTCGATTGATTTACTCGTTGAGTGCGTTTCTATTACGCTACCGCGATGATATGGGAAGTGTTAAACGGACTTGGCGCTCATGCCATTTTATAAGCGCGCGCTTTAGCGGCAGAATCCTAATCTGACACAATTGCCTTACACGAGCTTCTGCCGGAAAAGGCACGGAGTTAAGAGTCATGGAACTACTTTCATCTTCAAGGAACTATTCCAGAGATTCAACCTTTGCTTACAAAACAAAAACCAGCGATCAAAAATGGGAAAACCTGACTCCGCAGTTCTTTCTTCCCCATGCCACAACCATTTTATGTAATAGCAAATGAATAATTAGACAGGGATATAAAATGGCTGTTGAATCATCTGCCAAAGACAACAAACTTGTGAAGGAAATGCTTGACCTAATTGAGAACGACAGTGAGAATCTGGAGCGGACAATGAGTTACCTCACCGAAGATTGTGTGTGGGTTATGGAACCAGGTGGAACTGAATATCATAGCTCAAGAGAGATTCGTGCTTTCGTTGATATTGCCATGTCCAGCAGATCGCACCCCGACGAACAACACAAAATAAAAATTACTCACTGGTTTGCCAATGACGAGAACCTATGTGTAGAGTACACACATGGAGCCAAATTAACAGGCAAATTTACAGCAGGTTGGAAGGGAGGGATAAAAACAGGTATATTAAGATACTGCATCACGTACCACATGCGAAACGGAAAAATTGATCTCGTTCATGAATATATAGATGCTAACTCTTTCTGGTATAATCTTCTTCTGCCACTATTACTTGGATACTTGCATTGGCTGGCAATGAGGAAACTTCCCAAATAACATATGATATAATGCCAACAAAACCCCTACTGTCATTACGATTGTTTTTGTGCGCACGCAGACCTACCCTCAATGCTTTTACTAGTAAAATAGTGCTGGATCCCCCTTCTCAGAGCCTCGGGGAAATGTCGAACTATCGGGTAAGTTATAAAAATGCGAGTAAAACATTACTCTTTTAATCGCAAAGAGTCGCCTTTTCAACATTAAAATGATAGTATCTGAAAAATGTTTGAACGAGAGTTTGAACCTCTCCCGGGCTACGGTTTAATTTTAAAACACGCTCAAACCGGCGGCTTTTGAATGTAGAACTGTCACCAGTCGGGACCTCCGTCGGCAAGCTAATTTTTCTACTCTTTGCGCGCTTTTAATTAAAAAAATAGAGGAAAAGAAGTTTGTTTGCTGTTTTCAAGGAGGTACGTGCTTCTGCAGGAAGCTATTCCTCTTCGCCAGGTACGGCAAGAGTTTCACGACTGCAAGGTATGCAAATGTAGCGTAGATTATGCCTCCTACTACGTCGGTGAAGTAGTGTTCGCCAAGGTACATCGCGCTAAACCAGGTTCCGACGGGAATAGACAGCACCGGAAGG
Organism: Candidatus Limnocylindrales bacterium; assembly: GCA_035319575.1. Taxonomy (GTDB): domain Archaea; phylum Thermoproteota; class Bathyarchaeia; order Bathyarchaeales; family Bathycorpusculaceae; genus Bathycorpusculum. The sequence continues at coordinate 18,230 of DATHCJ010000042.1, read as the reverse complement.
CTTTTCCATTTCCAGATTTTGAACGAGAACAGGAATACAAGCCAAGGGAGGGCTGAGTGCATGCTGGGGAAGGCAGCGTATAGGTTTGGGCTTAGATAATCAAAGAGCGTCTTGTATACTGGTAAACCTAATGCGGGGTCAACGGATGCGGTTAAGATTCGTGTAACATCTGGAACCACAAGCCAAGGAGGTGCTACTGGGTAAAACAGGAAAGTTATCAAGGCGCTGTATGTTAGAATGCCGAAGGCGACGATGTATTTCCAGTAGTTCGTCGGACTTTTTTTCCAAACCACATAGGCGAAAACTGTCGGCACGAAGAAATATATTGCGTAGAAGAAGGCTCCCATGTAATTTAGAATAGGCATTTTTATGGTTTCCTGAAGAATAAGGCTTGGGACTTGACCGAACAAGCGCGTGTCAATAACTTCCGGTCCAGTGTGCAGGTTGCTCGATGAAACAGTGCCTACGAAGCTGTACATGACTTCATAGGAAAGAAACACCATGATGAAAGGCAGCCAATCTTTTAACGCGCGCCACGCCTGTTTATTGTAAGCGGCGATGAAAAGAATGCCTAGAACCAAGAATTCAGGTCCGGGGATGATTTTGTATTCTATACAAAAGATTGTTACGGCAACGATGTAGACACCCAGAAAAACCAAAGAAAAGAATCGGGACGAGTGGTAATCGAAGTTCAAGTCAGGCTTCAATTTATCAAGCTTTAAATTTTTCAGATTCGCTTCTTCAGTTTCTTGCTCCACCATTATATAGCCCCATAACCCGTCGCCTAGCTTGCTAGGCGCTTAATTTAGTTTCTTAGCTTTTTTTGGTTTTAAATGCTTTTTCCCAATTTACCCCTATTTAGCCACCTATTTGGAATAAATTCAACGATTTTACAGGGGAAATCAGACTAAATCAGTGTAGAAGCGAGTGCGCGCGCGTAAACCTATAATCTGAAAGCTATACTGCTTCTCACGAAAGAACCCTTAAAAACAAACTAATTCTTAAGATCGCTCAAGTTTGAATTGAAATACTTTTGCAAATCATGGCACGGTTTGAAAACAACTTGTTGGTCCCGAAACAAGCTCAAGAGTGAAGACAAATGGTCAACACGTCCGGTCAGTAAATTCTCTGAAAAATTAGACCACAGTTTAGGCTGGCATAAAGAAGCTTGAGCCGCCGTAGTAAGCCACGGTCTTCGCTACGCGTGAAACTTGGCAGAGCTTGCCGATGTTCGCCATAAGCTGGTAAGAAGCTTTCAAGGCTAGGTTCAGGTCGTTGTTTGTTAAGAACTTTGCTTCTATGTTAAGCGCTGTTCCTTGGATGTTTGCGGCTATCTGGATTCCGCCGTCTTCCGTGATCCACTTCAACGTGACGCCTCGGTTATCACTTTCTGAAATGCCAATCCAGCGCAGCAAACCGAACCATTTGCCTTTAAGCGATTGAATAAGCTGCTCCGTCATCAGGTCTGACGGAAGGAAAGTTTGAATAAGCGGTGTTGTTGGCTCCTCATTTCGCGTCTGGTTAAGTTTCAGCTTGGTTATTTTTGGCGTAACTCTGTATCCTTCATGCTCCTTTTTGACTACGCCTTCCTGCTCCAGCCGCGCAAGAATACGGGACAGCGTTTCAGGATGCAACCCTGATCTTCGTTTTAACCCGTCGAACGTGAACACTGCTAACTCTTCAGCTTCTATTAGCGATAATACGTCAGTATCGCGCTCGCTAAGGCAATACTCGTCTGGGAGGCACTGCCAATCAACATTCAGAAGCGGTATCATTAGGCTAATGTTCTGCCTAGGGTAGCTTTTGAACATTGCCCCCGTCCTGCAATAAATGTGATGGTGCCCAAGGTAAGATCAAAACGGCTAACATGAGAGGTTGTTCCTGAAAGAAAGGTGAAAGAAACCCTTTCTTCAAAAAATGTTAAAGTTTGCAGCTTGTTAATTTCTCATCCATTGATGAGAAGAGGGAAAGAAACAACATTTCGCCATGTTGTTGAAAAACTACTGCACTTTATGCAGATTTAGTTTATCCTTCGTCTTTGGCTATGGTTTGTTCGCTTTTTAGTCTTCGGGAATGATAATTGAATCGACGTGGCCTTTTATCTATAGTGATCTTTAACCCCGCCCCCAAGTGTCTATATAGTCTATATCAATTATATTGGGAATTGATATAAAAATAGAGTCTACATTGTGAATTGAGGGAGTGAGGAATAAAAATGAAAACTACATACCTTATAGCCCTAGCAGTAGTAGTTATCGTCATAATCATCGGAAGCGTTTTTGCATACGTGTATCTGACGAAACCCTCAACACCAAGTAAAACCACTACATTAGCAGCCGCGACATTAACGGGAAATGGAGGTACACTTGTCTACCCTCTAATGGAAACGTGGATAGCAGAATACGGAAACGTAGAGCCCCAAATTTCAGTCACTTATAATGCAGTTGGAAGCGGCACCGGAATTACTGACTTTATAACTGACGGATTAGGAAACTTCGGCGAATCGGATGCGCCATTATCGGCGACCCAGTACAAAGCTGTGCCTTCAGGCCAAACTTGTTTAACTGTGCCAATAACTGCCAGCGCGGTTGTCCCAGCATATAACCTTGGAGAAGGATCTTCTACCCCAACTCTCAACTTTACAGGAACTATTCTTGCAGAAATTTTTATGGGCAATATAACGAATTGGGACGACTCTCGGCTTGCAGCAATTAACCCTGGAGTAAAATTGCCTAACCTACCGATAGTTTGCGTACACCGAGCCGACTCGAGTGGTACTATGTTCGCCTTTACAGATTTCCTGTACGACATAAACAGTGCTTGGGCGTCGGTTGTTGGACCGCCAAGTACAAGTGCGAGCATTTGGCCGAAACTTCCGGGAGAACTAGAAGGGACTAAAAATGCTGGAGTAGCAACGGACATCGGTGAAACTACTGGCGCGATTGGTCCGCTTGAGATTTCCTACATACTTGAAAATCCGGGTCAGACTTTGATCTACTATGGCAAGGTTGAAGACGCTGCGGGCGACTTCATCCTCGCTGGTGATACAAGCATATCGGCCGCGCTTGCGGCAGGAGCAACTGCTCTTCCTGGAGGCGATGGAGTGTGGACGGGTATTTCGATAATTGACAATACATACAAAGACACATCCGCTACCACTATCTACCCAATTGTGACCATGACTTACGCCCTAATCTATGAACACCAGTCTAACTATGATCAAGGCGCCGCGCTTGTGAATTTCTTTTCATGGATCGTGAACTCAGGTCAAAGCTTGGGTGTAAGTGAGGGCTATGTTCCATTGCCGGCTAGCATAATCGCTATTGACAATACGACGTTGAAATTGGTAAGCTATAACGGAACGCCTATAGAGTAGGATTTAATAGACTATTCTCCCCTTTTTTTAGTGTTAAATCAAACAACGAGGCAACGAAAAGTTGCAGTTTAGGCTAAATGGAGACGCGATACTAACAATTCTGGTTGCAGCTGCAGCTTTATTCATTATAGGTCTTATTGTTGCAATTACAGTTGAGCTTTATCATATTGCAGCCCCTTCAATATTCAGATTCGGGCCAGCATTTTTGAGTGGAGAAGAGTGGGAAGTAAATAAGAATGAATTCGGCGCTTTGCCGTTTATCTACGGAACCTTAGTTACGTCAGCTATTGCTATTCTTATAGGGTTCCCCATTAGCCTTGGTGTGGCTATCTTTATCTCAGAGAAGCTAAAAAGTCATCGGATGTTTGGTTATTCATTGGGTACAGTTGTTGATCTGCTAGCTGCTGTGCCCAGCGTCGTGTATGGTTTGTGGGGAGTGTTTGTTTTAGTTCCCCTTTTGCGCGATTACATAGAAAAGCCGTTAAATCATTATCTAGGTTTTATCCCACTATTTTCAGGCCATCCTGAGGGTTTTGATTTTTTTAGCGCCGGAATCATATTGGCAATAATGATCATTCCAACAATGTCCGCAGTTTCTAGGGATGTTTTGAAGGCGGTTCCAAACAATCAGCGTGAAGCGATGTACTCTCTCGGCGCTACAGACTGGGAAGTCACGCAGAAAAGCGTCTTGCCGTATGCACGATCGGGCATATTTGGGGGGTTTATCTTGGGGCTTGGACGTGCCTTTGGCGAAACAATGGCCGTTGTAATGGTGATTGGTAATATTCCTAACATTACTGCGAATTTGTTTTCTCCAGGTTACACTTTGTCTTCGCTCATAGCAAATGAATTCGGCGAATCTACAGGACTTTATGAATCTTCTATAATTGAAATAGCATTGATTCTTTTCGCTGTGGCTCTGTTAGTCAATTTCGTCGCTCGTTTTCTGCTTTGGAGGATGAGCCGCGGAATGGAGGTAAAGGTTTGACAGGATGTCGTGGTAATGACAAAATCTAATCTTTCGGCGAATGTTTCCCTTCAGCGAAAAATCGTCAACGTGTTAATGACCATACTGGTTTTAGTGGCTGTGGTTCTTGCGCTAGTACCTCTGATTCTCATACTTGGAGACGTCTTCGTGAAAGGTGCGCCTGCCATGAGCTTAGACTTCCTGATCAATAGGCCTACTGCACCAAATCTTCCAGGCGGAGGAATAGCCCCGGCAATAGAAGGATCTTTCGTCATGGTGGGGTTAGCCACCCTTATCTCGATACCCATAGGCGTCGGAGCAGGCATCTTTTTTTCAGAATGGTCAACATCCAAGCTTTCAACAGTTTCGGGTTTCATGAATGATGTGCTTACCGGGTTTCCCACAATGGTGATAGGATTGTTTGTTTTCATCTTAATCGTCTTGACCACAAAGACATATTCTGCTTTTGCGGGCGGCGTCGCGTTGAGTTTTATAATGACTCCCATCATCGCAAGAACAACAAGCGAATCTCTCAAGCTTGTTCCGACGACATTGAGAGAAGCCTCGATGGCCCTTGGCATTCCAAGATGGAAGACCATACTCAGGATTGTTTTAGGCACAGGGAAAAATGGGCTTTTGACTGGAATATTGTTGGCAATAGCGCGAGCATCAGGAGAAACCGCTCCATTGCTATTTACTGCGGCCACAAGCACTTTGTTCATTAAAAACTTGATGCAGCCCACAGCTTCAATAACAATTCTTATTTACTATTACGCTCTTTCTTCGGTTCCATCCTGGATAAGTCAAGCGTGGGGGGCAGCTTTACTTCTAATAATCATCATGCTATCACTAAATCTTTTCGTGAAGCTTGTTATAGGAAGAAGCCTAACGGAAGCAAGGATGGAATAGGCCATGACGACGAAAATTCGAAGACAAATTAGAAACGAAGACTATGAAGACCCGTTAACGAGCAAACACCGTTTTTCAGCGGCAAAGCTGGAAACAAAAAACTTGAGAGCTAGATTTGGCAAAGTGGAAGTTCTAAGAGGCATCAACTTACGGTTCCCTGAAAACAGCGTAACCGCTATTATGGGTCCTTCCGGATGCGGAAAAACCACCCTTATAAGATGCTTGAATAGGATTCACGAGTTAACGCCAGGCGCAAAAGTTGAAGGAGAAGTCATCTTAGACGGAATAAACATTTACTCTCCAAAAGTCGACCCTGTTGCTATCCGCAAACGGATAGGCATGGTTTTTCAGAAGCCCAACCCGTTTCCAACAATGTCCATCTTCGACAATACCGTAGCAGGCTTGAAACTCAACGGCGTAAGGGATAAGAAGAAAATCGTCGCATCGGCGGAAAAGAGTCTTCGAATGGCTTTCCTATGGGATGAGGTTAAAGACGATTTGAAAAAGCCTGGGACCGCTCTGTCAGGCGGGCAACAGCAGAGGCTGTGCATTGCGCGAGCCCTTGCAGTTGAGCCGGAAATTATTCTTATGGATGAGCCTTGTTCAGCCCTTGATCCTGTTGCGACAGCCAAAGTTGAGGAGTCAATCGTGGCCCTGAAGAAAGACTTCACCATAATAATCGTGACTCACAACATGCAACAGGCAGCTCGCATTTCAGATTTTACCGCTTTCATGTATTTAGGTCAGCTTATCGAATTCGGCGAAACCTCAGAAGTGTTTGAGAAACCAGAAAATGAACTAACAGAAAAATACATAACGGGGAAGTTTGGTTAGATGGATAGTATGCAAAGACTCTTGGACAGTGGCTTAGAAGAACTCACGGTGTTAGTTTATAAGATGGGAGGGGTCGCCGAGAAAGCCCTATCAACATCAATAGACGGCTTTATCGACGGCAAAGATGTCTCCAAAAACGTCCACGAACTCTCCGAAATCCTCGTGAACAGAACAGTGGAAGTCGAGGAGAAGGCTTTCAGTTTAATAGCTAAGTATCAGCCAGTTGCCTCTGACTTGCGAATCATAAACTCTTACATGAAAGTCTCCTACGACTTTGAACGTTACGGCAGGTACGCTTGGGACATATCATTTATCACGACGCGTTTCAGCGGGAAAAAACTTGACAAATGGATATTCGAATACATCGGTAAAATGGCTGAAAAAGTGCTTGATATGGTTAGGATAAGTATTAACTCACTGAAAAGCTTAGACCCCGAACTTCTTAAGACGATGACGAAGGCAGAGAACGCCGTTGACAAGGCATACTTTGAGTATCTAGACAAACTCGTGGAGCAGGCACGCATTACGAACGAGTCCACAATCTCGAGCGTGCTCGTCGTGAGATATCTTGAGCGAATTGCGGATCATGCGATGCACATCATGGAAGCCATAGTTTACATTGCAACCGGCGAGAAAGTAACGTTAAGGTAGGATGGGAAACAGAAATTAAAAAAGTCACGCAAAAGCAAGACGCGCGACGGCTGCAATAACACGAAACTATCAAGCTTGCAACCTAAGAAACAAGGTAGATGGGCTAAAATTATTAGCCCAAAACCGATTCAACGTTTAAGTTCAGAACAACTTCTGAAATGTCGCTGGCGTACTCCGCGGTCCTTCGCACGCTCTCGATAAGCAGTCTGAGGTTAACAAGCTCTTCAGTTTTAACGTTCTGCGATGAAAGCACAGCTTCCTTCTCTAATTTATGCACTTGACCTATTTTTTCTATAACCGACTCAGCTAAATTAAAGTCGCGCCTGAATAAAGCATCCATCGCGCTCTCAAACATTGAAATTGCTAAACTGCTCAATTCGCTTATCCTGTTTAGAAGCTCCTCGTTCACCTGCTCCCTTAAGCACAACGTGTTTTCGGCGATTTTCGTAGCATGATCAGCGGTTCTCTCAACTGATTTCGCTATAAGCCTATAACCTAAACAGTCCCTCTGTGAGTCCAACCCGATTTCTCTCACTATACGAGGGTTTGAGACTGCCAACTTCAAAAGCCTGACGATGTATAAGCCGAAGCGATTCACCTCACGGTCAGTTTCAATAACTGACTTTGCCGCTGAATAGTCCAGCTTTTTCAGCGACGCTAAAGCTTCCTTATGCATGGATGAAGCAATTATTGACATTCGGCTTAAAGCATTCTGAACTGTGAGTTCAGGATAATTAAGTAACACTTGCAGCGTCAAGTCTGTCGGCGTGTCAATAACGATTTCTGTTCCAACTAAGTAATGTCTGGCAAAATTCTTTAGGTGATTCCTAACTTTGGACGAGAGCACTTTTTGAGCGGGCGCTCTAATGTGCAGAATGTTGTAGCCGCCCAGATACGCAGAAATCGCCGTCCTCATGACGGCGTCAGGATTGTCGCTCACGGATGCTTTGATGAAGGCTTCATCCTGCTTTTCCTTTTTAATGAATTTCGACGGCGCTATCGAGAGTGATCCATCGTCTTCTTCACGGACCATCATCGAGCTTCCCCTCTTTAGCTCATTTCGGATAGCCCATTCTTTAGGTAGGGAAAGTATGAACGTTGATCCGCCTGTGACTTGAAGTTTACGTTGTTCTTCGTTTTGTTTTTCGATTTCCTTAGTCAATGGTTGCTCGCCAATTATGATTTCTATGAAGTAATAATTATATTAGGTATATCTATATAGACTATAACTTTTATGGAGTTTTACTATATAAAAACCATCAAACTACAAAATCTAAGAATAAAAAATCAAAAAAATCAAAAAATCTTATTCACTGCTGGTAGTTTTAAGTAGTTTAAGCCTGCTTGTATCATTGAAACGCTTCGAAAAAGCAGATTATATCCTGGCTTTGATTTATGCTGTATCTGTCAATTAAGTGGGCTGTTCCGTCTGGGCAGTAAACTTTCTCGCCTTTTATGGCTTTTTTGTAGCGTACGCTGCACTCTTTAAGCATGGAGCAGCCATCGCAATCTCTCGAGAGCATCTTGTTTCACCTCTTCCTCATGTTCAAGGTAAGTCAGTGCGATGGGGCTCCTATAGAGATTCGCTTGATAATCTATGTAGAAACCATATGTCATGATCGCTGCGGGTTAAGTTCCAGAGTCAAACTTCAGCACTTAACACAAAACTGGCAATTTGCACATCAATTTTTGACATGAAAAACTGCCTAGCGATGACTGTTCATTGCAGAAACAGGACTGTTTCAAGGAAAACAACTCCAAAAAGTGACTTTCCCAACCAGGATCAAGGATGGCTTTCAATGAAGAGTATGTTGCGTTTCCGAACAAGCTTTTCAGGTGCGGATTAATGCATCATTAAATAGAACTATAATGCAACTCGATTTACTGCTAAAGATAAGAAACGTTTAAGAAATAAAGTGGTCACATTGAAGTGCCGGAGAGAAAGTAATGCATGGGAACGGGTTCAAGGCAAAAGCCATCTTCTTTGATTTAGACGGCACGATAGTTGATTCTAGCGAAGCCTATACAGAAGCTGCAAGAGTAGCCTTCCAAGCTATCGGGCAAACACCGCCACCGAATGAAGTCGTTTTAGAAATCCCGAGGAGACTCGAGCAAGGATTTTCCATAACTGACATCACTAATGGCGAAGCAAGAAAATTCCTAAGTGTATACTTGAAAACTTACTATTCTATCACGCGGCAAAAAACCAAACTTATTCCTCACGTTTCAGCCACGCTTAAAGCCTTATCGGAAAAAAATAAACTTGCCCTCATAACCATGCGGTACGTCCCCAAACGAGCCATAACGAAAGAACTCGAATTCTTTGGAATATCGACATACTTCAGCCGCGTCGTTACCGCTCGAGACCCGTTTAAACCGAAGCCTTCGCCTGAAGCAATTATCAGCTGCGTTCAAGCTTTAGACGTTGAAGTATGTGACTGTATAATAGCAGGAGATTCCGTTAACGATGTGCGTGCTGGAAAAGCTGCTGGGGCACGGACAGTGGCTGTTTTATCTGGGCTGTTCCAATCTGAAGAGCTTGCCAAAGAAGGCCCTGATTTAATCTTAAACGATGTTACAGCCCTTCCAAAGATCATTAAATGATTCATGCCCATATATCCAAAGTTGAAATATTGCCAGAACCCGACCTAACCAGTTATATCTCAGCATAAACAAAGTTTATTTAAAACCTCGAACTTTAAGCAATATGGAGAGGGCTTTAGAGCGGGAATCAGCATGAACTTTGTTGAACTGATGATAGGGGAGAAATTGAAGGATGCGGATCCGGCGCTCGATATCATGGGGTCCGACCGCAAAGTACTGCAAGTCGCTTGTCAAGATTTCACAAATTTCCTCAAGTTTCACTGGAATCTGATAGGGAGAGAATCCAGCCAATGCGAGTTGGTTGAAAGGTTGGAGAACATTTTTAAGGAAGATTCATCCGAGCTCGAGGCCTTTTTGACTGTTTGGATTGGCATTTGGTTCACGAAGTGGAAGGAACGTGTTAAACTGCTCATCGGCGACCAGAACGCTACCCGATGGAACAAAATTTCAAAAACTCTCACTAATGCCGAGCCATTGTGGAAGCGGATTGAGTATAAACAGGAACTTCAAGAAATTATAATAACTACCCTGATTAAGAACGGAGAGATATGCGGCACAGAAATCCTCTCTGAAAACCTCTTGAAAATGGAGCTCGGAGAAAAACACGTGCAGAACCTAAACGAAAGAGATCAAGTCTTCACTGTTGTCAATGAAGCATTAAGAAAAGCTCGCGAAATGGCGCAGAGCAAGGGTCCACTAATCTTTGTCAAGGTGGATAAGGGCTACTACAACGCGCCAAGCTAAATCCTTGCCTTTTCAGTTTTTCATTACACATATTCTTCTTACTTGCGGCTTCCCAAGGAAAGCCCTAAAAAATTTAATTCTAAGAAAGTTGCCTCTTAAAAAGGAAACAAGTCATTACGGAAAATTCGTTTTACACGACTCTTACTCTTTGAAGAGTCTTCCGCTGCCAAGCGTAATGCCTAAGCTTCGTTGTTTCTCCGTAACCGCAAGCCGCACAACGCTTATTGCGCACGTGGTACGCGCGTCTCCCACAGCGCCTACATTTTATGTGGACAGTTTTTCCTTGGCGCTTGCCCATGGAAGGTGTTCCTTTTCCCATGGCGGTCACCTAGGCGGCGGAGATATCAGGACAACGTTGTCTCCTCGAACGATAATTAGCCCCAACTTTTTTTGGTCTTCAACTACAGTTGTGTCTTCTGTTTCTTCTAGAACTAGGTTTAAGTGTTGATCGAAACCCTTCAGTCTTCCCCGGAGGCTTTTTCCGCCCTTAAGCCGCACGAGCACGACTTTGCCGAGGTTTTGTTCAAGGATCTCGGTTGTCATTTCACTCATTCTGGAATCCTCATGATATCTTATCTCCTCTATACTCGAACTCTCCACATTTAAACCTATCTAACAGGTTTTTTACGTATCTGCCAGTTTCCCTCATTCACTTGTGCCTCCTAACCTTTCGCTCTCAATGTCTCCGGTACATTTTCAAATCCAATTACAACGAAGTTTGGCTGTTTCCATCGCCGGACGAACGATTTCCTTACGATGCCGCGTCTCATCTATTGCGAATATCGCTTTCTCAGTGGGTTTGCGATACCCCAGTCTCTAGTCATCGACATGTATTACTTTCGCATTATCCCAAAAGCTTTCAAAAAGAGCTTAATCCAAAGCGACAACCCCTGGCATCCTTATTCTTGCGCGTTTTAGTATTCGCTTTTTCCTGGTTCCCAAACTGGAATAATCGTTAATAAGACGAGCATAAATAATGCCAAAACAAAGCCGTGTGTAAACTCATAAACAAAAAACTAAGCAATATCTTGACTGTTTTACTGCTATCCGCTACATTTACAGCTTTAATAGGTTTTTCAATCGGTCGCGTGTCTAGCGGAACAACAACGCATGAATCAACACCCTCTTCACTGGCGCCTCCTCCAAGTCTCACGCCTTCGACGCGTTCCTCGCCGTCACCTGCACCTACCCTTACATCGCCACCGACACTTCCGCCTTCTATCAGTAAAAGCATAACTTTGGTTCAGGGGCCCGCAGGAGGGACGGCACAGACGGCAAACGGAAACTTAACCGTTGTTTTATCGCAAAACCCAACAGTCGGAAACGTACTGATTCTTTGCTACCAAGGAAGCTGCACAAACGGCAACGACCCCAGCGTTTCAGCAGTGAACCAAACCAACGTTATTTGGAACAACGCCTTATCGTACGATGGATACGGAGGAGACTGTGAAGTATGGTGGGGCGTGGTGCTTGCAAATGCAGGAACTGCAATAATCATTACCGTATCGGGAGGCACGGGAACGCAGTTCGCTAATTTTGCAGACGTGTGCGAGTGGTCAGGTGTTTCAACAACAAACCTTATCGATACTATAGCGATAAACAGCGGATTGAACTCTCCTTCTGGAACTACTGGAATAACAGCGAGCACAACTCAAGCCGAAGAGTTATGCATAGGCGTAATAGGCAGTGTCGAATCGTTTCCGATGATGCAATCTAACCCGATTAACGGCTTTACCCTGCTTGACGGAACGAACCCCCAGAAATTGGCCACAACATCTTGCTACCTGTGTATGGGGTGCTTGTACAAGATTGCATCTTCGGTTGGAACTGAATCTTCAGGAGTAACCTTTTCTGGAGTAGTCAACAGCTACACCGGTTGCATAGTAACTTTTCTCGCAGCTCATTTATCAGCCTCAAGACTGCCTTCTTCAGGGGTCTTAATCGCATCCAACTTAAACGCTGATAATCGAATGTCTCCATGCGGCGAGAATGGCGGATTATGTGACTACGGAGGGTTAGGTCAAGAATTCAACGCTTCAGCTAGTTCAAACCTGAATGCAATCACACTTTCCGTTGCAGCAGTTGGATTGAACTATTCAATGACGCCTTCGCCTAAGGCTGGCTACGTATTCTGCCAGCTATTTGAGTACGACCCAACAAGTTATCTTGGCTCTTACATAGCGACAAGCATTCCAATCAGCCTAAACACGTTACTCGTGTACAATTTTACTAGCGAATCAGGGTTAATCCCCGTTAATTTCACGTTTACGGGAGCTCCACTTGTGTCAAAAACACAGCATTATGTTTTTGTTGTAGAAACAACCGGGGTTGGAACATGTGTTGTTGGAACGTCTAATCCATGTGTTACACCAGCTAGCATTCCTTACTTGGAATTCAGCGACAACGCTACTGGCGACTGGGTAACCAGTACTGTGGGAGGACCCTACGGCGCACTTCAAAATCAGGTTTATGGGAATACGGCGCCTACCCATACTGGATCTCCAAGCGAAGGAACTGACCCAATCAACACAAAGAACGCAACATTAATCACGCATATACCTGCATTCATCAACGCTCAAATAATCGTCGTATGGACGATCCCAACATCGCCGAACCTGCACAAAACAATCCTTTCCTTTCCTGATGCCTCATTCCCACGAAGACTGATCTTCTAAATGATTAGCCAGGCTGAAAAGAAAATCTTCACCTTAATTTATTTCGTTTTTTTCTCGACAAAACGACCCCAACGAGCAATAAGGCAACCACAACTGCAACAATCACAGCAGCAATCATGTCCACGGGTACTGCGGAGGCGGCACGTGTGAGGGGCGTAGGAGAAGGCGTTGGAGTTGCCGTCGGTGTCGGCGAGGATGAACTTAAAGTAGCAACGACTGTTCCGCTTATATCAGTATGAGCAATAGGGTTCGAGGTTTCGCCATCTGAAGGGTAGTCGGCAAGAGTGCTCGATAATGTCAATGGCGATTTTCCAGCTGCTAAAACTTGAAAGGTTAAAGTTACTATTGTCCCGCCTCCGCTAAAGGCTGGCGCCGATGCAACGGAGGTTGCGAAAATTCGATACTCGTTTGATGTCGACAGAGACGTGTTGTAATACAAGCTGCCTGGCTGAAGGTTGTTGAGATTGGTAGTTACTGGAGCGCCATGTAATACACCGCCGCCGGAAATCGCGGCGCTGCCTAGATCGGGCTGAGCGTTAGCAAGCTGGAGAATAGCGCTGTCATAATCAAGGGTGACATCGAGCCCGTAAAGATTCTGCACGTTGTTTATTTGTATCCTAATTGTCAAGGTTTGACTCACGGCGGAGACACTGTTTTGAGGTTCGACACTAACGCTTGTTGATGTTTGAGCCTTAACCATTGGAACCGGCAAAATAACTAATAGTGAGGAAACAAGCAACAGTGCAATTACGCTATTTTTTCTTTGATGCAAGGACGGCATTTTCCCATTTTCCCTCTTCTGTGAGTGTGCTCAACCGCCAGTCCAAAGTTAGGGCCACTTCATCTATTTTCGAAAGTTCTCCCGACTGCATGCCCTTTTCTTCCCGAACTAGCCGCGGCCTTTGATATGTTAAGTTTGCTACGTTTCCATTTTAAGCTTCTGAACACGTAGTACTTATCTAAAATCCTAAAGCAATCGGATAAGTGATTCTTTCAGTTTTCTTTTGCCGCGATTCCGACGAAATTTTCGCCCCCGCAATCTCGTTCAGCGCCGTTTTTGTCATAAATCTTGCGATACCGCTTGAGGATGTAAATCGTTTATTTAACGGAAATAAAGAAAAATTTCGTCTTAAAAACCTGAATAAAAATAAATGAACGTTAATGAACAAAAATGAACTATTTTATGGCTTATTATCCAAAAATAGCTTCAGAAACGCTTTTATTTATAAACTAAGAATGGGGTATCAAAACAAAGGTGTAAAAACATGAAAAAAGCAAAATTTGCAATCCTATTGCTGGCAATCCTCGCCGTCGCCACGTTAAGTGCCGCCGCAGGCGCCTACGCTATGCCTTTTATGAGCTATAACACAGTCCATGGCCCTCGCCTTCACAGACTCAGCTTTCAGGATAGCTGTGTACGGATGGATGGCAATATAACCGAGTGGCTTACCAGCCCAACAACTACTCCCGTGAGAGGCATGCTGGAAGCGCAGAGCCGAACAATAGTCGGACCATCAGCTACACGTCAAGGGTTCTCAGCTACAGCCATCTGGACAACCAATATGACCCGAGCCATAACCGCAATTCGAGCCGAGGAGAACTTTACGTATTCTTTTGACGCAGCTAGGCTGGTCGAGGGCAACTATTCAGCTTTAGATTTCGACGGCTACGGCTGGTATATGAATGGCACATGGAATGTTTGGAGTGTCACACTCAACTTCACGGTAGTCACTGACAACAGCGGAAACATATTATCGATTACGACCACCCAACACTTCGTGCCACTAGCGAAAGAGGCCATAGGTAATCTTACAGTATCATCAGATTGGTCCGACTTTAACCTTACAATCGGCAGCGTTCCCACACTGACTGGAACCGTGCTCTGCTACAGAATATCCTCCGGAATGTTCAATCCGTTCATAGTTAACTGCGGCAGCTCAACAACAACCGTAACGTCAGCGGACCTACGCAGCATCGCAAACTCTTACGGTTCAATGCCCGGCTGGGGAAACTACAACCTACGCTTGGACCCCTGCTTAGACTTCAAAGTCGACATATGTGACCTGACGACGTCAGCAGCCAACTTGAACTCAGGACAGTAAATCATACAACAAATCTCTTTTTCTTTATTTTTTTCGCGAGCAGCTTATCCGCCTAACTCCCAACTTTACGGAACCTATTCGATTTTGCCGATCAGTATCTTAATCCACAGGTTCCAAAGTGGAAAAGACGAATTACTTCAGCCGCAAGGTTGAAGAAGTTGCAAGAAGAAAATTTGGGGTATTCTTTAGCTAAGATGAATGCTGTTTGATAAATTTGCCCAAATTGATAACTTGCAAGTCGCCTTTGCAACTCGGGCAGGTTTTTTGAATTTGAGGTGCTTTTGCACCGATTTTGAGTGGTGCTCCGCAGTGGCAGCAGTAATAAGTCAGTGTTTGCCCTTTTTTCGCGAGATTTCTGACTGAAGCGTCAACTTCGGTGCCCGCTGGAGGAGGCATTTTTTTTCTTGCTTGTTCCGCCTCATCGGTCATGCCCCACTTTTCATACTCTGAAGCTGCCTCGTCAAATTGTCCCTTTGCCTCTAGCTTTTTGATTTCTGCTATGGCGATTTCCTTGTCGGTGGAGTAGTCGCCGCATTTTTCTGCCTGCACGAAATACGTGCTGTACCCAACGGTGATTGGTTCAAGCGGTTTTCCTTTTTTCTTGCATTTTTCATTGCTGAAGTAGCTGCATTCCTCGCAGTTCTTTTTGCTCTTGTATTCCTTCTCGATCTTCCAGTAGCAGTCTGCACAGTAAGACCGTTCGTCCCGCCCGATCTTGACGGTTGGCATGCTCCCCGAGGAGACCTTGCCGCAACTATAACACTTGGCCAAGTTTTTAGACCTCAATTCCCGCTTACTTGGGAAATTGATTATTGCAATAAAGGTTAAGGGCTTATATAAAAAAGCAGCGCAGTTTTCAGCTGCAAATTTGAGGGCAAAGTTAAATTTTAACCCTGCAAGATACGGTAACGAAACATGCCCCCTAAACAGCGGAGATACACGTTAAAAACCAAAGAGGCAAAACAGGTTCTAACGGAAGCCTCAACAGGCCTAAAACTCGACTTGGAAACGTTCTTCGGCAGCAAAGCCAACGTGGAAGTGGTCGAGTCGGAAGTAGGCGTGATTTACCTCATAGACGGAAAACCGGTCCTCTACAAAGCTGACGACAAGATTCTGCCTACTCTGCACTTCACCGAGTTCACCGCCACTGCACCGAAGATCGTGGTTGACATGGGCGCTGTACCTTACGTTTGCAAAGGCGCGACCGTTATGGCTCCAGGCATCGTTCGCATAGAAGGCGAGTTCGACAAGGGTGACCTGGTGCTCGTTGTTGACGTGAAGCATGGGAAAACTTTGGCGCAGGGCGAAAGCCTCATGGACGCGCAAACGGCTAAGCAAACCAAGAAGGGCCCAGTAGTCAAGACGTTACATTATGTCGGCGACAAAATCTGGGATTACACCAAGATACTAACTGAATAAAACGACGGCAATCCCATCTTATCTTCTGCACTGTTCTGACTTGTAGTTATTTTTTATTAAGCACCCACTACTTGATTCAGATACTATGTCGAAAATAAAAGTCGGAAAACACGGTCGAATAACGATCCCTGCAGAAATCAGGAAGAAGCTCGGAATAAAAGAAGGCGACATTTCAGAAATCAAAGCTGAAAACGGAAAAATTATTCTTACATCCATTTCAAAACAAAAGCGCTGAAATTTTGCCATGGATCCTCCAGCTCAATTATGCTAGTTGTTTTCTTAGGAGGTGATCCGGCCGCAGGTTCCCCTACGGCCACCTTGTTACGACTTTTCCCTACCACCTATTTGTCTTAGGATTCTTCTTATTTGTAGACGTTCTTACGATGCCCAACTGTCAAAAGGAGAATTTTCTCTCCTTCGATTTTGTAAAGGACGCGATATTTTCCAATTCTAGTTGAAAGTACGCCTTTGTATTCACCATGCAATGGCTTAGCCGCCTTAGGATTGTTTTCCCATGAATAGATTTCTTTGATAATTTGAACCTGAGCCTTCTGATCGAGATTTCTAATCTGTTTTGAAAAACGAGCGGTAAGCTCAACCGAAAATTTCTTTTTCAAGATGCAAATCCCTTACCAGCTCGTCCAGCGTCATGGTTTTTCCCTGTTTTACTTCGCGCAGAGAAGCTCGTAAGTCTTTTACCAATTCTTTATCCTGCATCACTTCAAGCGTCTCAAGCAGTTCTTCCATGAGACTTGCTGCTTTCGTAAGTAATTCTTTTTCGTCGCTTGTTAACAGGGTCATAAGTTGCATACACCGTTGCTAAAATATTATTGATGGGACTCTTATCTTTTGCTTTCCTTACCAACCATCTTGCAGGCTCAAAAAGCAAATACATCCGATTGTGCCTTGCAGATGACATTCCCCGTTCAGGGGTATGCTGAGCGAAGTTAGAACCTCCAGAAGGGATGCTTATTGCATAAAAGCTAAGAGAAGAAGAATTGCAACATTCCTGAGCCAAAATTGCTGTTTGGTCGGGCTTTGACGTATTTTCCGCAGATGTTCTCCTTGCTCCTCCAATTAGGCACAATCGTGCTTTTTTCTTAGGAGGTGATCCGGCCGCAGGTTCCCCTACGGCCACCTTGTTACGACTTTTCCCCCCTCACGAAACTTAGATTCGACGCCGCCATGAAAGACGGCGCCTCACCCAAAAGTCGCTCGGGTGGAACGACGGGCGGTGTGTGCAAGGAGCAGGGACGTATTCACCGCGCGCTAGTGACACGCGATTACTAGGGATTCCATGTTCACGAGGATGGGTTACAACCCTCGATCCCAACTACGGCAGGCTTTCGAGATTGCCTTCCCCTTTCGAGGTCGGAACTCATTGTACCTGCCATTGCAGCTCGCGTGTGGCCCGGGAGATTCGGGGCATACTGACCTGCCGTGGCCCGCTCCTTCCTCCACTTTATCAGTGGCGGTCTCCACAGTGTGCCCAGCACAAGGCTAGTTGCAACAGTGGATGTGGGTCTCGATCGTTGCCTGACTTAACAGGACACCTCACGGCACGAACTGGCGACGGCCATGCACCTCCTCTCAGCTTGTCTGGCAAGACCTTTAATCTGGCTTTCACTCTGCTGTCGCTCCCGGTGAGATTTCCGGCGTTGACTCCAATTAAACCGCAAGCTTCACCCCTTGTGGTGCTCCCCCGCCAATTCCTTTAAGTTTCAATCTTGCGATCGTACTCCCCAGGCGGCAGGCTTAACAGCTTCCCTGCGGCACTAGAACGGCACGTGGCCGTCCAAACACCTAGCCTGCATCGTTTACAGCTGGGACTACCCGGGTATCTAATCCGGTTCGCTCCCCCAGCTTTCATCCCTCACCGTCGGGCGCGTTCTAGCAGACAGCCTTCGCCACTGGTGGTCTTCCCGGGATTATAGGATTTCACCCCTACC
>DATHCJ010000041.1:0-9180 GCA_035319575.1 Candidatus Limnocylindrales bacterium | reverse complement strand
CCTAGAAGGCCTGTTAATTTGGAGTGTATGTCGTCTGAAATTTTGAGAGTTTTCAAGGTTAATCTCCTCCTCAGTAAGATTAGTATAATTGGTATACTAAATAGGATTAGGTTTATAAACAATTTGCTAAACAAACAGTATACCCAATACACAGAGGGAGAGGGAAGAGAGGTTGAAAGGGATGAAATCAAAAGTCAAATCAAGCGTGAAGTCAAAGGCTTCTTTTACTGTAGATCCCGAGGTCCTCTACGAAATAGATAAGCTAAGAGGACTCGCCACGCGGAGCGCTTTCGCCAATCAAGTTCTCAAGCTAGGAATCAAAACTTACAGAACCCTTCAGAAAGAAGGCAAGGCACCAACCCTACCCGTCACACTCGAAACTGATGAAGAAACAACCACGCAGAGGACAGAGTGATGAGCTGCACACAAACAGAACCCTCGATTATATCGCATAAGGTTTGTCCCCTGGCTGCCGCTTATCCAGAACAGCACAATAGCGATTGCCTTGGTGAAGCCTGCGCTTGCTACGTCAAAATCGTTAAGCGGCGAAGCATCCGAATTGGAGACATCACCTTTGATGATCCTAAACATGTCTATAGCTATCGCGGATGCGGTCTAGTAACGCATGTTCCCTGGGAACTCAAAAAGCGTAAAGAAAAGCCCAATAATGTAAAGGCTCAGGTAAAGGAGGCACAATGATGGATAAGCAAGTTAGAGAGCCGATTTTGAAGATAGAGATGTTTGTGGACGAGCATGATACTAAGGAGCCTTCTAACGCTGACAAGCCTGACGTTTACTCGGTTACGTTGAAGGCCTACGAGAAAACCTTCAAAGTTGGCTTGGACGACGCCAAAGCAAAGTTGACCATCAAGGCCTTTGACGACATCATAAAGCACAATTTGCCGCTGCTTCATTCCTTCACAGTTGAAATCTATCCCGTAGTTAAAAGTGTGAAGGTCGAGCAGCCCAAGACTTCGCCGACCACTCTGAACGAAATAAAATCTTAAGTTTATGAGGATGTAAAAAAGGGAGGGAATGAGTGAGCTTGTCTTTTCAGTCCCCTTCTCCTTTAGACCTATTTGGCGTTAAGCAGAAAGCTGATAGATTCGACAAGTCGGCATCCGCCGCTATCAGCCTCACTCCCTTAATCCCAAGTTGCCCAAAATGTGGCTCAGATAAAGTTTGGCGTGACGGTCATTACTCTTTGATGTTTGGAGATCCCATCAGGCGTTACCGCTGCGGAAACTGTGAACGCAGATTCAGCGACTCCCAAGACCTTGCAAAAGCAAAAGAAGCCGTTCAATCAGTTGAAACAATTGAATCAAAGCGATTAAAAAGCGCTTCCCATATACATTCTACTCGCCAAATATGCGACAAAAACCCTGAGAAGGGGACGAAAAATTTGGTTACGGAACAACAATCTATAGCAGTTCCGCAAAGACCAGAGCTAACAACTGAGCAACGCCAGACACTAAAAGGGAAAATCGTTGAATTCATGTTCCAGCTCCAAAAAGACGGAGCTGCTGAAGACACATATATGGTCTACTCTGAAAACCTCAAGTTCCTCGTCAAAAACAACGCCGACCTCCTAAACCCCATCAACACAAGAGAAGTCATAGGCTTACTCAAAAAAACCGAAGCTCGCAAGTACACCTTAGTCAAAGCCTACAAGTCCTTCATGAACTACAGTGGCCTAAAAGGCGAAATGCCCGTTTACAGCTACATCAGAACGCTACCATTCATCCCGATTGAAAAAGAGATCGACCAGTTAATCGTCGGCTGCATGAGCTTCAGTCGTCAAATGGGCGTCTTCATCTGGCTGCTTAAAGAAACAGGCGCCAGAGCAGGCGAAGCCTACCGACTAACTTGGGGAGACATCGACGAAGTCGCAAAGACAGTTTCAATCACACCCGAAAAAGGCAGCAACCCACGCCTCAACAAGATCACTGAAAAACTACTACTGCAACTCAGTTCCCTTAAACCCGCGAATCTGGATCCAAAAGCGTCAATATTCATCTGGAAGAAAAAAAGCTACATCGGACACAGCTTCCGCAAAATGCGAAAAAGAATCGTCGCAGACACCCAAAACCAACGCTTAGCCAAAATCCACTTCCATACCCTGCGCTACTGGAAAGGCACGATGACCTACATTAAAACAAAAAGCCTCGCACACGTCATGGTCCAGCTAGGACACAAAAGCTGGAGCGCAGCCCAACTCTACGTCAGCCTCGCCGACGCCGTAGCCTCACCAGACGCAAGATGGACAAGCACCGTCGCAAGAAGCCTCGAAGAAGCCATAAAACTTACAAGCGAAGGCTGGATTTACGACACCGATTGGGAGCCAGGCGTCAAAATCTACAAAAAACAGGTAGAGACCGAATGAGACCAACCCGAAATACAGTTAAGACAGAAACATCACCACAATACCTTAATCTAGTGCAGTGGGCTCGTAGTCTAGCACGGATTAAGGCGTCGGCCTCCGGAGCCGAAAATCCTGGGTTCAAATCCCAGCGGGCCCGCTTTCGTTCACAGAATTTGGCAATTTCAACAGGCTTTTAGTTTCTAGGCGCGGTACCGCGGAGGTTTTCATCTTACTTTACAAATTTGTGATTGCTTTGGTGAGACCACAATCGTTGATATACCGCTTCGTCCTTTAATTGTCAATTACAGTAAGTGTGCTTGTATGGTCAGCTGTCAAAATTGCGGTAAGAACCTTACCAAGCCTGAAAGAAAGATCGAGAACGCCTTCTTTTACATAGCGATCTACAGTTGTGACAAGTGCGGCTTCAGGTTCAAGGTAGCGTATTGAGCCGCTTCGTAACTTTTTTTGGTAGTGTGGGCAATAATTTTTCTCTTTTCTTACGGTTAAAGCTAAATCATATTTTTTGAGATTTTTCATAGCTCGACTAATTTCGCCATCAAGGACTTTTCGTCGCAAACTTGTCGTTCCGTCGAAGGCGAATTTACGATTCTGGTTTCTAAAAATTTTAACCAAACAAGTTTTTGATGTATTTCAAGATAAGTTGCGGCTGCTCAAACGCTGTCTTCACCGCTTTTCGAGGGTTTTTAAGGTGATTTCTTAAGGACAATTTCTTGTATTCCTCAAGCGCCTTAATGGCTATTTCCTTTACTTCTTCAGGCGCGAAGTCTTGTGTTGAAATTAACGGCATGCCTTTCGGTTGGCGAGCCTCGGCAAAGGAGTTCCACGTCAAGTTTTCTCGGATGTATCCTTTAGACTTGCATTCCTCGTACAATTTCGTGCCGTATGATGGTGTAGCAAAAAATAGGTGCATGCCGACGTCGAAGTCACGTTTGAGTCTCAGGGCAAAATCCACAGTTTTCTGCATATTCTCTTTCTTTTCTCCCGGAAACCCGATAATGTAGAATGCGCCCGTTTTCAGGTTGATATCTTTGCAGATTTTCGCGACTTCAACCACGCGGTTTAAGTCAAGACTCTTACATATTACGTTATCAAGTATCTGCTGGTCGCCTGACTCTACCCCGAAGAAGACGCTTTTGCAACCCGACTTTTTCATTTTCTGGAGCAGGTTCCTGTTTAAACAATCTGCTCTTACCCCGTTCGGCGTTTCCCAACCGATCCTAATTCTCTCTTGTATTAAGCCGTCGCAGATGGCTTCGAACCTTGCCAGATCAAGGGTTAAGTTGTCGTCTTCAAAGAAGATGTTCTTAACATTGAATTTTTCGACAACATACTGAACGTGATTTAACACGTACTCGGCCGAATGCGCTCTAAATCCTTTGCCCATGTGCAAGTGAACGGAACAGAAACAACAATTAAACGGGCAGCCTCTGCTGGTAATCATCGATATTGCCCGGTTCCTGAAGCTGCGGTAACCTACTTTTTTTGGGCTCAGGTAAAGCTCCATTTCGATCAGGTCATAAGCTGGGTAGGGAAGCTCGTCCAAGTTTCTAATGAACGGTCTGGAAGGATTTACTTTGACTTCTTCATCTTTGCGGTATGCAATGCCGAGAATTTCGTTTAGCTGTTTTTTTCCTTCAAGGTATCCGGCTATCTCAGGCATAATGTATTCGCCTTCGCCTGTGACGGCGATGTCAACGCTTCTTGCCTCTTCAAGAAATTCTTTCGGCACCGTCGTAACGTGCGGTCCTCCCACAACCGCTAAGATGTCCGGATTAACCTGTTTAGCTAGGTCGCTTACTTTTACTGAGTTTTCTATCTGACAAGTAAACGGTCCTGCTATCCCAAGAATATCTGGCTTTCGACTGCGGATTTCCTGTTTTATCTTCTCGAAGGGCATGCCGACGGTAATTGTTTCACCGGTTTTCTGGAATGAAGCATCAGTCATAAAAGCGTCCAAAATCTCGGTTTGGTAACCTGTTTTCGTAAGCACCGCAGCGACGTACATTAAGCCAAGAGGTAGGTTACCGGCTGGCGGTTCCGAGCCTGGATAAAAAGTCTGTGGCGGATTGACTAGAAGTATTTTCATCGGGGTTACCCAGTGATTATAGAGTTGACTTATTCGGAATATTTAAATTAGCTTCTCAGGTGAGGGAAAAATAGAACATTCTTAAAGTTATCTGTTTTTTGTTTATTTCTTCATGGGTAAAAAACATTTTCAAGCCTTAGTTGGCATGTTACTGTTATACTACAATCACATAAGTTTATGAGCGGTTATTCGGCTATTGTATTGTTGACTTCTCAGCAGTTTAATGGAGGTGACGCGTTTTTGAGCATGCGCGAGGAAATCAAGAAAGGTAAGATGACCGTTTCTGAAGCTGGAAGGAAAGGTGGAGAAAAAACCGCTCTAACCCATGGGCGCTCGTTCTATAAGCAAATAGGCCGGAAGGGCGGCGAGAAGGTTTCGATGGAGCGAGGTCCCGAATTTTACAGTGAGATAGGCAGCAAAGGAGGCTCTGAAAGGGCAAAGCAGCATGAAGGCACGAGTGAAGCGATGGGGAAAACAAGCCTTGAGGAAGCAGGACATAGAGGTGGGCAAAGAGTCCGAAGACTAATCCAAGCCGGCAAAGAACATGAAGAAATGTAAAAGACCCATTTTTTAGATTGTTTTGTTGGTTCCGTGTTGTTTGGTTATAACTGCTGTTTTTGTGGGAGGTGAACTGATTGTCGAGAGAAGAGAAAAAAGGTAAAATGACGGTTGAAGAAGCAGGAAGGAGAGGCGGATTAAAAACGTCTGAAACCCACGGTGAAGAATTCTACAGTGAAATAGGCCGCAAAGGTGGAAAGATAGGCGGACCAAAGGGTGGGCAAAGAGTCCGCAGGCTTATTCAGGTGGGCAAAGAGCATGAGGAAAAATAGCAACTGTGTTTTATCTTATTTTAATTCAATATTAATCGAAATGTTTTCCGTTGTTTTTGTTTCTTCACGCACTTTATAGTTTAAATGTTGTTTTGGATTTTAAAAAAGCTCCTCTCTATTGTTGCTGTGCGGAGACAGCCACATACCTTTAAAAGTTCTGTTAAGGCTTGAAAAACTGGGAGAGCTACTGAAGCTTTGAGAGGCAAAGCGGCAGCGAGGTTTTTTGGAGGTGAAACGTTTGACTGAACGGAAAAGGAAGGGAAAGATGACTGTTGAGGAGGCTGGTCGGATGGGCGGTGAGAAGACAGCCGAGACTTATGGACATCAATTCTACAGTGAGATAGGCAGTAAGGGCGGATCTCGACGTGCCAAGCAGCATGAGGGCACTCCTGAAGCCTTAGGAAAAACGAGCCTCGAGGAAGCAGGACACAGAGGCGGCGAAAGAGTTCGCGGGTTAGTGCAAGCCGGAAAAGCGTATGAAGAAGAATAAGATTTGACTTCCCCGGCTTCTTTGTGTTCAAAATAAAATTTTGGCCCTTAACGTGAAGCATGTGAGAGCCATTGGGGACATGTCTTGTTTTGATTTTTCTTATTCTCTTCGCTCGAAAGTGGTGAATTTAACTGAAGCAAAAACGCATGGAAAGGTGACCGCAAAAGAAGAAAAAACTTCAAAATTCACGCGATGGGCTACTGAAACAACTTTCAGGAAAATATTGAAATAGTATCCAGACGCATCTTGTTTTATGAAGCAAATTCTTGTTTTGTACTACAGCAGGACTGGCAACACAGAGAGAATGGCGAAAGCCGTTGCTGAAGGTGCCCAAATCAACGGTGACATCAGGGTGGAACTAGCCTTTCACGTTGATCCTCAAGAACTAAGCAATTTCGACGCCATAGCTGTCGGGGCGCCTACTTATCATCATGAGATGCCGCTTGATTTCAAAAACCTTTTCGAGGAAGCTGCCGTAAAAGGCTTAAGCTTGAAGGGCAAAGTCGGTTCAGCGTTCGGTTCCTACGGCTGGAGCGGCGAAGCGCCCAGGCTAATCTTGGAGATTATGAAATACAAGTTTGAAATGCAAGTGATCGAGCCGCCTTTGCTTGCCAAGTATCTGCCTGACCAAAAAATGCTTGCCAGCTGTCGAGACCTTGGAAAAAGAATTTCCGAAAACTTGATGAGCAAGGCTTAACATTAGCGGATGGGAAAATTTTATGGAAAAACCAAAGAGTAACCTGATCGATTTTTTGAAAAATCAGATAACTGTTGAAAAACAAATTGTGGCTTCACTTGAGAAACCGCTGCTTACCATGAAGAATCAGGCTGTTAGGGGCGTTCTGCAGGGAGTATCACTTGACTCTATAAAGCACGCAGAGCTTTATATGGCGGCTGTTAGCCTCCTGACTAGGGCTTCTACTGCGTTAACTCAGGAGGATCTTGACGAGCAGAGAGCGCTTATCGAAAAGCATATCGAAATAGAATCTGAACTGATCAAGAAGCTTGAAATCATGATCCCGACTATCGACGATAAGAAAGTTGTTTTCCTCTTGAAATCCATATTGGCCGACGAGCAAAGGCATCACGAGATGCTGAAGATGGTTTTAGAAATCATTGTGCACGGAGAAACCATAACAGAGGATGATTGGTGGGAACTACTCTGGGAAAACGTTCCGTTCCACGGAGCTCCAGGCGGAGGATAAACTGGAAAAGCCTTAAGGCTTGCCTGTTAAGAGTTATTGTTGTGCTGAATGACTTGTTCGGAAGAGCTCCAAGTGTCTTCGACTATTTCCTGAAGCTCCTGAAGTATTGAAGCTAACGTTTCGCCTTTGCAGGTTAACCCGTAGGCTTTTGGTGTTCTTCTTACAAAGATTAGTTTTTTGCCTTTCAACCCTCTCAGGTACTTGTACGTTCTTCTCGTGGAAAGGTCCGTTTCTTTCGCAAGTTTTCCAGCTGAAATTCCTTCATTTGGAATTGTCCCATAAATTTTCTGTTCGGTAGCCGTGAGGGTTTCTTTGTTCGGGTCTCGCTTTGATCTGAAGAAAAATATGTAGTCCCTTTCGTCAGGCGTAATGATCAAGCCGACGGCGCGTAGACGTTTGAGGATTCGGGAAGCGATCTTCGATGAAATCAAAGCTTCAATTTCTTCAAACGTTTTTGGACCTGACAGCAGTGATTGTAGAAGGATTTCTTCGTAACATTCTGAATGAGCCGGAAGCATTCCAGCGAATTCGGGGAAGGACTCAAGCAGTTCAGTTAGTCGACCTCCGAAGGTGGTTGCGTAGTACATGTCTCGTGCTTCAGTGGCGAGACCGACAGCCATTAGCGGCCGTAGATACTCCTCGTTTAAAGTATCTTGACTGTGGCTGTGTCCTGTTTTTTTGAGTTCTTGCTGTAGCTGGCTTACTGAGTATCTACCGTTTACGATGGCTTGCAGAATGTGGAGTCTTGTTTCGTTCTTAAGAACGTTAAAAAGTTCTTTTATGTAGTTTGGGTTATCCATTGCTTCCCGCAGTCTTCTTAGTTCGTTCTTGAGTTTGTATACCTGGCACCGGTTTATGCATTCTAAGGGGGTTATTGGAGCGCAGTTTCTGCATTCTGCGTCAAGAGTCTTAAGCATGTCGGCTAAGTCGCGGTTGTTTTCTGTTTTTCGCATCGGTGTGAGGACATTGCCCACTTATTCTTTGTCTCCTATGCTAGATTGGCGTGCGTCATGGCGGGAAAGGAGTGAGAGATTGGTGTAAAACTATTTTTTGTGATTGATAGCCCGGCATGACACGCGTCATAAATATATGACAAGCGTCATATTTAAATAAGTTTTCCCCAAAATAAACCCTAATTGGTGCCGAACTTGATACTTCCGTGTGAAGTAGGAGTGAAGACGATTTTGCCTGCGGTTAAGGCTATAATGGCGAGAGAAATCGTTGCAAACCATGGGTTGAACGAGCAGCAGACGGCTGAGCTTTTGGGGTTATCGCAGTCAGCGGTTAGCAGGTACGTAAACAAAGAAAGGGGAAACATGTTGTTCACGATTGAAAACTCGGATGAAATCTTGTCGCTTATTAATCAGATGATAACTAGCCTCATTAAAGAGCCTAGCAACAAGTCTGAAGTGCTCAGGCTGTTCTGCGAAACCTGCAAGGCGATAAGAGAAAAAGGCTTTATGTGCCCGCAATGCCAAGGAGAAATGCCGCAAGAATGGGCGGAAAACTGCTTTTTTTGCCGTTAAAACAGCACTAATCAATATTTATTAAAAACGAAGTTTTACTGTTTTTTGAGGAAGCCTGAATGTCCTACGATGAGAACGCTGTTTTAGACATCATCGAGAAGGTAACCAAAAGCGTCGTTAACATAAGCACGGTAAAGCTTGTGCATACGATTTTTTATCAGGCGGTGCCAGTCGGCGGCGTGGGTTCAGGCACTATCCTTGACTCAAAAGGTTACATCTTAACAAATAGTCATTTGGTTGGTGGGGCGCATAAAATCAACGTTTCTTTAAGCACCAACGAGGTGCTGGAGGGAACGTTCGTGGGTTCATGCGCTATCCACGACGTAGCCGTGGTTAAAGTTGAAGTTGGTGACCGCGCGCTTCAGGCAGCTGAGCTTGGTGATTCGGGTAAGATACGAGTTGGACAGAGGGTCTTCGCTATCGGTAACCCCTTCGGATTGGCTGGCGGTCCAAGCGTAACTTCGGGGGTGATTAGCGCTATTAATAGGACAATCGAGTCTGAGAGGGGCTTGATAGAGGATCTTGTTCAAACTGATGCCTCTATTAATCCCGGAAACAGTGGCGGCCCGCTTGTTGATGTCAACGGCAAAGTCATAGCGATAAACACTGCGATCATACCGTTTGCTCAGGGCATAGGTTTCGCGGTTCCTGTGAACTCAG
>DATHCJ010000040.1:0-33336 GCA_035319575.1 Candidatus Limnocylindrales bacterium | reverse complement strand
ATTTCGAACACGACTTCTCTCAGCGTGATTCCCATCGGCACTTCAATCAAGCCTGGATTGTTGACTTTGCCCGTTAATGAGAAGCATTTGGTTCCAGCGCATTTTGGCGTACCTATCTTTGAGAACCATAAACCACCGTTCTGTATGATCAGCGGCACGTTGGCTAAGGTTTCAACGTTTTGTATAAGCGTCGGCTTCTGCCATAAACCAGAATTCGCTGGGTACGGTGGACGCGGACGAGGCATTGCTCTTTGGCCTTCGACTGAGGCAAGGATAGCCGTTTCTTCTCCAGCTACGAACGCACCTGCGCCGAATCGTAGTTCAAGATCAAATTTGAACGACTCCATTTCAAGAATGTTATCGCCGAGTAGTGACATTGCTTTCGCTTGAGCGATAGCCTTCTGCAAAGTTTGAATGGCTAAAGGATACTCGGATCTGATGTAGATGTAACCTTTTTCTGCACCAACGGCGTACGCGGCGATGAGCATGCCCTCAAGAATAGCGTGCGGATCGGCTTCAGCCAAAGTTCTGTTTGCGAAGACGCCCGGGTCTCCTTCGTCCAAGTTGGCGACTATGTATTTGGGAGTGTTGTGGGCTCTTGCCACAAGCGTCCATTTTTGCCCGGTGGGGAAACCTGCGCCTCCACGACCTCTAAGGCCACTCGTTCTAACTTCATAAATCACGCCCTGTGGAGTCATGGTTGCGAGGCATTTAGCTATGGCTGAGTAGCCGCCTGCAGAAATGTAATCTTGAATTCTTGTCGGGTCAATTTTTCCTGCGTTTCTTAAAACTAGGCGTTGCTGCTTCGTGAAGTAAGATTCGTTTCGGTACAGATAGTCTTTCACCGGCAAACTTAAGACCATGTGGTCGCGGACAATCTCTCTTGCTTTTTCTGCGGTAACGCCTTGATAAAGGTAGTCGCCTGGTTCGATAAGCACGGCTGGACCTACAGAGCATGTGCCTATGCAGCCAGTTCGGGCAACCTTGCACTCTTTTTCTACACCGAATTCTTTCACCGCATCTTCGAATGCTTTCAGCACTTTGAGGGCGCCGAAGGGAACACAGCCGCTGGAGCAGCAGACGTTAATGCGGTATTTGTACGCTCTTTGGAAATCAAGTTCTTGCTCAGCTATTCTTTGGAGATCGTCAATTTTCAGTTTTGACCCCTCCGAGCACGTTTTTGATTTTTTCTATAACTATTTCTTTTGTGGCTTTGCCTATCACTTCGTCGTCAACCACAACGTTCGGCGCCATAGCACACGCACCTATGCATCGTGTAACAATCAGAGAAAGTTTACCGTCAGGAGTGGATCCTCCACGCTTAACGTTGAATTCTTTTTCAATTGCCTCCATGATTTGTTCAACTTCTTTCACATAGCAGGCTGTTCCTAAGCAACTGGTTACGATGTGTTCGCCTGGTTTTCTGAGCTTAAAGAAGCTGTAGAAAGTTGCGACCCCGTAAACGTGGCTGGGAGGAATGTTTAATGAACCGGCAATATCCATGAGTAAATCCTTATCTAGGTAACCGTAGATTTCTTGGGCGCGGTGAAGAATTTCCAGAAGGGCGCTTTCTTTATAGTTGTTTTCTTTCAGGACTTTTTCAAGCAGCAAACGTCTGTTGTCTCTTTCTGACAATCATTTAATCCTCCTTTAAGTTTGAGGAAACCATTTTTATTCGGAGCCCTTAACGAAAAATTGCTGGTATAAAAGGTTAAGGGTAGCCAATTAGAAAAATTTGTTGGAAACATGCTCGCTAGAGGACTCTGCAGCCACATGGTTGCATGTTGTGACGCGATTAGAAACTTGTGGAAGCTTGTTATATGAGTGGTATATAGGCATATACGCTTACATACGGTATTTGTCGATGCTTTTTCGTCTTCTTTGCAGAAAAGCATAAATCCATCGCTATCCATTCATAGCCAAAAAAGCAAAAAAAATTGCTTGCATTACTTAAGGGAGAAAAAAGTAAGAATGCGTATAATATCAAAGGAAAATTTTAATCAGTTTGTAAATTCCCTGATAGAAGATAATTCCTTGAACGTTTTAGGTGTCAAAGCAAAAGGCGATAAATTCGCTTTCGGACCCTTAGAAAACGCAAATGACCTTCGATTGGATTATGACGTTACTCTTCTTCCACCTAAGAAGTACTTCTTTCCGCAAAGAGAAACTCTGGTAACCTACAATGTCGGGCAAGGCTTCTCCGCCAAAAGCCCATCTGATGTCAAGCCCATGGTGCTGATCGGCGTTCACCCATACGATATTGTAGCCCTTCTCCACATGGATGAAATATTTAGTGAAACAAAATCAGACCCATTCTATTTTGAAAAACGAAAATCATCGATAATTATCGGCGTGAATATTCAGAAAATGTCAAAATGGTGTTTTGCGCCGTACATGGGAAGCGCCACGGTCGAATATGGCTATGACCTCATGCTCACTGACCTTGGAAACAGGTACGCCATCAACATCGGCTCGGAGAAAGGTGAGGAGCTCTTAGACAAGTACGCGCACAGTGTCCAAGATGCGCTTGCAAGAGATATCCAGTTGGTTGGCCAGAAAAGGCGGGAAGTAATGATGATGTCACAGCAAAAACTGGATTTTCCGCCGGAGTTAATTCCTGAACTTTTAAGTAAATTTTACGGAGAAAGCACGTTTTGGGAGAAGCATTCAGAGGAGTGCCTCGCGTGCGGTTCCTGCGTCCTCGTTTGTCCGACGTGCTACTGCTTTGATGTTAAAGATAATCCTGATTTGTCGCTTGAAAGAGGCGAACGAGTTAGAACGTGGGATGGATGCTTATTGGAGGACTTTGCTAAAATTGCTTCAGGAGAAAACTTCCGCCCAACACGACCGACTAGGTACAGGCACAGATACTTTAAGAAAGGCAAGTACCTGTATGACCGGTTCGGATTCGTTTCGTGCGTTGGCTGCGGCAGATGCTCATCAAACTGTCTTCCAAACATCGCTAATCCAGTTAGCCTTTTCAACGACATGTACCATGAAAGCCAAAACATAGGCGTGCAAGTGACAACTGTAATAACGCCTGAAATTAAGATTCAAACCGAAGGCAACATCGACTACGTGCCCAGACTGGCGACGATAGTAAGAAAACAACCCATGACCGCTAATGAAACGCTGTTTGAAATCAAACTGGACGACGGCTCAGTCCTGGGCCACAAACCAGGGCAATTCGTCGAAGTTTCAGTCTTCGGAATAGGCGAGGCGCCGATTTCTATTGCATCCCCCCCAACGAAGAAGGGCGCGTTCGAAATATGTGTTCGTAAGCTAGGCAACGTAACAACCAAACTGCACACGCTCAACGTGGGAGACAAAGTTGGAATCAGGGGACCGTTCGGAAACGGGTTTGACGCTGAATTCTTGAAGGGGAAAGACTTGCTTTTCGTCGCAGGCGGTCTTGGACTCGCACCGTTGCGATCGCTGTTCAATTATGTGCTTGATAACCGAAAAGACTACGGTCAAGTTTCGCTGCTTTACGGCTGCAAGGAACCGAAGGAACTGCTTTTCGGCGAAGAGCTTCTTGCTCTAGCTCAGAGAGACGACGTGGACTACAAGCCTACCGTTGACAGGTGTCCTGAAAGTGAAGTTTGGACGAACAATGTCGGTGTAATAACCACTCTGATTCCCCAAGTCAAGTTTGATTCCGAAAAAGTCTACGCTGTAATCTGCGGCCCGCCAATAATGTACAAGTTCGTCATCGCTGACTTGAAAAAACGAAATGTTTCTGATGACCACATAATCATGTCCTTGGAGCGAAGAATGAAGTGCGGCGTTGGAAAGTGTGGTCACTGTCAAATTAACCAAGTCTACGTGTGTAAAGATGGACCAGTGTTTAACTATGCAAAAATCAAAGGAATCCCGGAGGCGTTATAGAATGAAGCCTAAAGTAGCCTTCTTTGACTTTGCAGGTTGCGAAGGTGATCAGTTGCAGATCGCGAACTTGGAGGAAGACGTACTTGCCCTTCTTGATCAAGTGGAAGTGGTAAGCTTCAGGGAAGTCATGAAGGAACACAGCGACAATTATGACATAGCATTCGTCGAGGGTTCGTGCACTCGACTTCAAGATGAGGACAGGCTTAGGCAAATCAGAAAGAACGCCAAGATAGTCGTCGCCATAGGCTCATGCGCGGCCATCGGCGGAATAAACTCGTTGAAAAACTACAAAGAGTTGGACGACGTTAAGAAAACCGTCTACGGTGACAGTGCAAGACTGTTTGACACTTACGCTGCCAGACCGATAGATGCTGTGATACCCGTTGACGCCTACGTTTACGGATGTCCGATGACTAAAGAAGAGTTTCTCAGCGTTGTTAAATCGCTGTTGCTTGGAAAGAGACCCGACATACCCACTTACCCCGTGTGCGTTGAGTGCAAGAAAAACGAAAACGTCTGCGCCTTCGAAAGAGGACAGTTCTGCGTCGGACCAGTCACCAGAGCAGGCTGCGATTCCTGCTGCGTCAACGAAGGGACGATATGCTGGGGATGCAGAGGCTTGATCGACAACCCCAACGAGAACTCTGAAAAGGAAGTCTTAATCAAGTACGGCTTGACCGTTGACGACGCGATTAGTAAGTTTAATTTATATTATGGTTGGCAGGAGAGACGAAAATGAAAAACCAGAATTTAAACCTAGAAGTGCACCACATTACCCGTGTTGAAGGACACGGCAACATATACGTGAATGTCCATGAGGGAACAATTGAGAAATGCGAGTGGGCGATACCTGAAGCGCCAAGATTCTTCGAAGCCATGGTTGTGGGTCGCCAATACAGCGAGCTACACCATATAACATCCAGAATCTGCGGAATCTGCTCAATAGGTCACACTCTCGCATCATTGAAGGCAACTGAGGCAGCCATGGGCGTACAAATAAGCGAGCAAGATCTGAAACTCAGGAAGCTCGCGCTTCACGGAGAAAATCTGCAGAGCCACATTCTTCACTTGGGCTTCTTGGTCTTGCCTGACCTGTTAGGGGTAGGCTCAGTTATTCCTCTTACGGCTTCAAACCCTAAAGAAGTAAAAACCGTTCTGCGCTTACATCGGCTAGCGAATGAAATGTCGAATCTGCTCTGCGGCAGAACTACTCATCCTCAGAGGCTCGTACCCGGCGGCTTCTCAAAAATCCCATCAATCAAAGAGTTGACATCTGTTAGACAGAAACTCAAAGAGGCTGTCCCAGACGTTCAAGCCGTCGCAGGTTTAATCAAGAGTTTAGCGGGTAAACTGCCTGATTTCAAGAGAGAAACAGAGTTCATCGCCTTAACCAGCCCTGACGAGTACGCATTATACGACGGGAAACTCGGCTCCACGGATACTGGCGCGGTTCCTGTAAACGAGTACCTCTCCTACACGAACGAGTACATCGTACCGAACTCCACCGCCAAACGCGCAAAACACGCCCGGGAATCCTACATGGTCGGCGCACTCGCAAGGCTAAACCTGAATTATGACAAACTGTCACCGATGGCTAAGCAGACAGCGGAAATGTTCGACCTCAAACCAATATGCTACAACCCGTTCATGAACAGCATCGCGCAGCTCGTAGAAATTGTTCACAGCGTGGAGGACACAGTCAGACTTATCGACGAGCTGGAAGCCTCAGGCTTGAAGAGCCAGCCGGAGTACAACGTTCCGAAAATCAAGGTCAAAGCTGGACGCGGCGTCGGCGCTGTTGAAGTCCCAAGAGGCGTCCTGTTCCACGACTACACTTACAACGCCAACGGGTACTGCACTAAAGCAAACTGCATAATCCCGACAAACCAAAACCACGCGAACATCGAATTAGACCTGCAAGCATTGCTGCCGAAGATTCTTAACAAGCCAGAGAAAGAAATCGAACTAAACTTGGAAATGCTCGTCAGAGCCTACGACCCATGCATCTCCTGCTCAACACACGCCATAAAAGTCCACTTCGTCTAATACCCCAAATCTTTTCTTTTTACCGCTTTTTTTGATTTTAAGCGTCTAGCCGCAAAAAATTGTTTTCGAGTAAACAACAGCTGTTTCAAGCCTGAAAAATCCCGTCAATTTTTGCGAATAAAAAATCGTCAAACATTGGCGAATTCATGCAGAAACATGAATGTTAAAAAAGACTTGTGCCCAAAAAGTGACCTGATTCGATAAGGCATTTTTAGTCAAACACCATGAATCCGCGCTCATAAGTGACTTACTAAACAAGCGTTTACACGTTGCTTATGGTTTTATGGGAAAAGCCAGCTGTCAGCATCTGTTTCCGGGCCTTACACAAAATGGAAATCCCAAACACGTGATTCGCCCTTGAATCTAAAAAGAGTATTTTTCCAAGAAGTTTAGACAAGGGAGTAACGTTTGACACTATTTCAGGCGGATAGTCTCTTCTGGAAATCTTCGTAAAAACAGCAATCGGGAAAGCGAGCAGATTCCAGTGTCTGAAATATTCAACCTTAAATTCTGACGCCTCAAGCTTTGCCTTAAGATCATCATCGGAGTATCTTCGTTTGTGCTTCAAGGCAACGTCGTGTTTCCCAAATAAGAATCGGTACGACGGCACGTTCACCACGACGCAGCCTTTAGGCTTTAGCATTCCACGGATTTTTCTCATGGCTAATGTGTCATCTTCAATATGCTCCAGCACGTCGCTTAGAATTGCGCAGTCAAATGTCTCGTCAGTTTCCCAATCGTTGATGTCAGACAGGAACGCTGTGATTCCTTTCTTTTTTGCAGTTTCAACCGCTTTCCAGTCATTATCTATTGCCACAACCCTGTAGCCCTTGCCCAATAGTGTTTTGGCTAGTTGTGCAGAGCCGCAACCGACATCCAAGACGCTGGCGCCTTCAACGAGACCCAAAATCAGGTTTAATTTTACCCTGCTCCAAAAACCGCCTTCCTCAGTTCGCCCTAAGTCTTCTGAGCGACTAAGTACGTTTTTACCCATAATTTGAGAACACCCTTACCCATCTTTAAAGTGTCCGTAAAGAGGTTAAGCTTTGAACCAGACTTACAGCTCCAAGTTACAGGTATCTCTTTTATCGTGTACCCTTTTCTCTTGCATTTGAACAGCAGTTCTGCATCAAACTCAAAACCGTTGCTCTCAACAGTGTTAAGAACGTTTTGCAACGCTTCTCTTTTGAAGGCTTTACAACCGCATTGAGTATCCTTAACGTTAAGATTGAACAATGCATTGAATATTCGGGAGAAAGCTTTGCCGGCGAATACTTTTGCAAGCGGAGGATAAACCAGGATTTTTGTTCCCTTGACCTCTCTTGAAGCAACAGCAACGTCGACGTGGCCCACGTACGACGCTACCTTCTCAACGTCTGAAACGGGAACGGGAAGGTCTGAGTCGAGCAGCATGATAATTTCACCGTGTGAGTTCGCAGCACCTTTCTTGAAGGCGCCTCCCTTCCCAAGTCTATTGTCTGAGGTTATCAGCTTGATGACCGCTGAATCCTTCGAAAATTCAGTCACGATATCGTCGGTTCTATCCTTACTCTCGGACACAATCAAGATTTCACAGGAACTGTTAAATCGTTCAACCAAACACTCCAAGGTACGCTTAATCCTTTTTTCCTCGTTGTACGCGGGTATAACGATTGACAGTTTCATGGTCAGACACTTGCCGACTTTCTAGAGTAGGCTTGGTTCGAATACATTTTCCGTCGCTGCCATAAGACTCTTTTGGGAAAAACGGAATGCAACTTCTAAAGTACACACGTTCAAAACTGATTTAACAAACTCTTTTTTACACGGTTTGAAATAATGCTTTGCCATAGGAGAGGGGCTGTCCATTAAACAACCAGACACATCACAGGATGCAACGCAACAATCGGGCAGCGTCTCTGCAGGCTCGGGGGTAAAACTCGCAATCAAAGCTAACAAGTGGCGGCTGGCCTTCCTCGCGTTCATCGTAGTCTATGCTTATCTTATCACGCTAAACCTGGGCTACATGTCGCCGCAGTGGGACGAGATGCCCCACTTGTACGGAGGGTTACTCTTGACCCGTGGACAGAATTGGATGTACCTTTCGATAAACGGGTACTACCCGCCGTTTTTTGACTTGATAACAGCAGGCTACTTGAAAATCTTCGGTGTCAGCACCACCGCGGGAAGGCTCGTTTCCGTGACTTTTGGTTTGCTTGCGGTTTGGGTTGTTTTCGAGTTTGCCAAACGCGCGTACGGAGCAAGAAACGCCATAGTCGCGGCCGTCTTGCTTGCCACTATGCCCGGGTTCCTCTGGCTTGCAAGGATAACGTTGCTGGAAACTGTACTCATATTCTTCTTCACGCTTGTAATGTTTCTTTTCTACACTGGGATAACCAACAACAGCAACAAAGCCCTCATTTTAAGCGGGTTAGCCTTGGGCATCGGCATTCTTGCAAAATACCAAATTTTAGTCGCAGCCCTCGCGATGCTTGTGAGCATACTGCTTCTTTGCAGAAACAGGTTAAAAATAAGCCTGGCAAAACTGATAGTCATAGTTTTAATAGCGATTCTTGTCGTGGCACCTTGGTTCGTGATGGTTTACCAATTTGCAGGCGCATCAAAATTTCAAGAGATTCTATACGTGGTGCAAGTCGGGGGACAAAACCGACCTTCCTACAGCAACCGATTCTTCATCCCCGTTTTCTACCTAATTGAGATGTCCGCGCCCTTCAACGGAATCCCAGTTAACCCAGTCTCGATACCTATAATGGCGTTAGGCTTATGCGGTTTAGGACTGTTCGCTCTCAGAAGAAAAAAGCAAGACATCTTTCTGATCACGTGGTTCATAGTGGTTTACGCTTTCTTCACCGCAATCCCCGATAGGCAATGGCGCTACGTAGACGTGCTTTTTCCCATCTTAGCCATCTCAGCAGCAAGCTTCCTTGCTTTTCTATATGAGAAAGTGCGGTCCTGGAAGCCCAAGACTCTGGGAGTAACCGATGCTCGACATAAGAAAATGGCGGCAGGTCTCTTTATTTTCCTCGCCGCATCCGCAATCGCTTATACCAGCTACAACGCTTACCAGATGACTGCTAGGGATGAAGTTGACGTTCCTATTCAAGCAGCAACAAACTACCTTGCCGGTCACCTAAGCCAAAACCAGTCCGCGGTCATTGTTTGCGCTTCTAACTTCGTGTATCAGGACATGTTCTGGTTTTATATGCCCACAAACATGACTCAAGGCCAGATTTGGCAGTACCCAGAACTGCCCGTTGACTCTTTCACGCCCAACTTCAACATGACCCAATTCGTAAGCCTGTGCGAACAACAAAACGTCAAGTATATAATTCTGTACGATTACGAGCCGAACGCGCCCTTCTACAACACCACATTAACCTACGGAGACATCCTCCAGATGATTTACAACACCGGCAGGTTCGGCGTCCCAACAGACCAGCCCTTCTTCGGCCAAATGCCCGATAGACTCTTCCTTGTGCGCTTCAACCAAACCCAAACTTGACACTTAGCTGCTTAGCCGACTTCTAAAAGCTCAAAACCCGTGCCCTCGTCTTTTGCCCTTTTAGCGGAAGCAGCGAGTAGCTCCAAAATGACAATTTCGCCTATTTGCCAAACGTCCACGCCCATTCGCACGCAGCCCGTAACCGTCGCGTCATTTCGCCCAAAACTAGCGTGCATGTGCAGTTTCGGTTCGCCTTGTTCGTCAGGGAAGATTGTTCCCACTCCGCAGCCTTCATGGACGCCTTTAAGCAGCGTTACCATGGGTTCAGGAGGAAACGCTTTTCCGTCTTTCGGCCCCACGACAACTTTGCTCTTGTCTTCCGCTCCGCCTAAAAAGAAACATAACGCACTGGAAACTTGCTTTTCTCTGGCAAATTTCTCAACAACCTCATGAATCCGCTCGCATTGATGAAGTCGAAGAACAAAGACTCTTCCAAGTTTAGCTTCAGTATAATCCAAGTTTCTTCGTCTCTGACATTAAGCGGATGAGTCGGTCAAGTATAAAAGCACGTTATGTAACCCGTAAAATGTTTCATTAACAGACGAGTCGTAATGCTTTTGCTTATACTCTGTTTAAGTAAAGAATCGGTGTGGCATCCTCTTTTCGCTTCGGCGAAGGCGCGTTTGGACTTCCACTTTCTGCCACAATAATCGGACATTCTTTTGTAACGGTTTCCGGTTTGTGGGGCTTATGCCTCGCTTGCTCATTTATTCTAGACATTTTCTTAACTCTTGCTGGGTTCTTCTTTTAGCAAACTTATAAACGTTGTCCTGCCTTCGGCGCCGTTCCCAAATTCGATTTTGAAGTTTAAACACGCCGTTTTGAAAGAAAGAGGACAATTTTACGTCATTTTTTCACGAACTCTGCACTCAGATTCAAAAACAACGGTTCAAAAAGTGCCAAAAGAAAAAGCCCGGCTTTTGAAAGGGGTGACCTTTGAATTCTTGAGAGCGTCGAACAAAACTAACTGGGTCATAAAGCGTTGTTTACGATATGAGCTGTTCCTCACCGTCTAAAACGGTCGTTCTTCCAGACGTCGGCGCTGTCACTGTAACCTCTTCTTTCCCAGAAACCCAACTCCTTGCCGCGGGTAAACCGCATATGCACCACCCACAAAGCACTCTTGTACGCGTACTTGCTAGGAACGACAAGGCGCACTGGGAACCCGTAGCCTTCTTCAAGCACTTTGTCGTTGAGCTTGTACGCCAAAAGCACGTCGTCGCCGCTGAGTTCTTCGCGGAAAAGTGAAGTAGTGTATGAGTCAGCTGATTCAAAGGTTACGGCTTTAGCGAGTGCTGTTGGTTTAACGATTTTTTCGATTTCGCGGATGCTTACGCCTTCCCACTTGCAGTTCGGAACGCTCCAGCCTTCAACACAATGGAAATCGCTTGTTGAGACGGTTTTGGGAAGCTTCACAAAGTCATCCCAGCTTAGTCTGACTGGGTTTTCCACTTCACCATCGACGGTTAACGTGTAAGTTTCAAGTTTAAGCTGAGGGTTAGTCGAGGTTATCCCCGGATGATCGATGCCCCAACGCAAAAGGTGATCTGTGGCTTCTTGGTTAGGCGGCAGCTTTTTCTTGTCCGTGCGATCGTGACTCAAAGTTTTATCCCTAACGTAAAATGTTGCGAGCAGACTAAAAGTTTATTGGCTCGTGCTTGATTTGAAGAAGCTTGTTAGCTGTTTTTGACTTGGCTCCTCTCTGCTGAAGCCGGAGACTTTAACACCGACTCTTCGCACTTCAAGCTGTGTTTCGCTTAGGAACCTCTCAAGAAGCTCCTTTACAGAACGCTTTATTGTTTGTTCATCTTTTGCGGGTTGCTCAATCGTCAAGGATCTGCTTCTGCTGCTCAAATCTGTCAGCACAAAGTAAATCGCCACCTGCCTAAAACTCAAATTTCTCTCAGCAACATCTCTCGCCACATCTTCAGTTAACTCATCCGTTTTCTGCAAAATAAACGCTAAATCACGGGAATCCCGCTTCAGGGTGCCGATTCGGCTTATGGATTCAGCCGCGCCCTGCTCCTGAACAGGTTCATCATCAACCGCGTTGGCCGCGTTATGAAAGTAGACACCGAGTACTTTGCCCCATACGGCTGTGAGCTTTTGAACGTCGTAGCCCGCCAGATCGCCTATCGTTTTGATGCCCAGCGACTTCATTTTCGCCGAAGTCTTCTTTCCGACGCCTAAAAGCCGATCAACTGGCAACGGAGCGAGAAAACTCTTGGCTTCCTCTGACTTAACGATGGTTAAGCCGTCGGGTTTTTGACTGTCAGACGCTATCTTCGCTATAAGCTTGTTCGGCCCGACGCCAACGGAGAAGGAAATCTGAACTTGACTTCCGACGTTCGCCTTCATTTTTTGCGCGTAGTCTTCTGCGTTCACAAAGCTGCCATGCACCTGCTCCGTAACATCCAAGTAAGCCTCGTCAACGCTCACCTGCTCGAGGCTCGTCGCGTAACGTCGGAGAATCTGCATTATGCGATTACTTATCTGCTCGTAGTACTGGTGGTCAACCGGCAAGAAAACCGCGTTGGTCCCGTCGAGCTTCCGCTTAGCCATGAACAGTGGCATGCCTGATTTAACGCCGTATTTTCGGGAAATGTAGTTGCTGGTGCTAACGGCTCCGCTTTCATCCGTGCGTCCCGAATAGACGCCGACTACCACAGGCTTATCTTTAAGCGCTGGATTACGAAGCTCCTCGCACTGCGCAAAGAAATAGTCGAAATCCACCAGCATAACCACGCGGTTTTGCATGAGCGCTAACCCCTATCCGCCTTAGGCATAAGCCAGGAACCGTCACAAGCTGCCGTGTTCAACTCAGCTAAGCCTTCCCTGCAAACCCCAAATTTTATCCCCTGAGCCAATGACAAATCACGCATACTCGTGAGAAGCCTAAACCTGAGATCTTTCGGCAGCAGAGTGTTGCCTCCGATTTTTTCGCCCTGCTGAAAATAGAGCGGCTTCAGTTTTTCCGCCACTTTAGGCATGGCTTGAGTTAGCCGCGTCCAATTGTCCGGTTTAGCTTTG
This sequence comes from Candidatus Limnocylindrales bacterium, assembly GCA_035319575.1. Lineage (GTDB taxonomy): Archaea > Thermoproteota > Bathyarchaeia > Bathyarchaeales > Bathycorpusculaceae > Bathycorpusculum. Next base: position 20,870 of record DATHCJ010000040.1, on the reverse strand, counting down.
TAAGTTGAGCACGTCAAGTGTTTAACGCCTATGCACGCTAAATCCTCGATAAGTTCCTGCGGCTGGTCGTTTAAAAACGGGATAACAGGGTCTATCCGCACCGAAACGGGCACGCCGACTCTTAGCAAATCCTCAGCCGCCCTGAGACGCTTAGATGCCGGGAGCGCAGACGGTTCAATTAGCCTGGATAGATTGTCGTCCAAGGTCGTTATGGTTAACGCGACAGTCGACGGCGCCTTACTCAGCAAATCCTTATCCCGAACTACTAAGTCGCTTTTCGTGACCACTTGAATCTTGCAGTTGCTGCCCGCAAGGATTTCGAGGCATCGCCTAGTCAAGCCTTCGGACGCTTCAACACGCGGGTAAGGGTCAGACGAGTTAGCCATCGAGACAGTTTCGCCCCTCAGCTTTGCCGCTTCCCGCTTCAGAGTGTCAAGCAGGTGCTTTTTAGCTCTGCAATCTGTAAAGTTTGGAACATAGCTGGAAGCGTAGCAGTAGATGCACCGATGATCGCAGCCCGTGTAAGGGTTAAACGTAAGCTTCGGCGGACAAGTGCACAAGCCGCTTTGCCACGGATCAAACCTTGAAATTAAAGGCACAAGCTTCCCTTGAACTATCTATGCAGTCAGGATAGACTAAAAGTATTCGCAATGGAAGAGAGTTTTAAGGTTTAAACAGGGTTAAGCGGTTTTAGGCGCTTCCTTGGGTCTTCGCCTCAGAAGCAAGAGAACAGCAATTACCACTACGATTACCACAATTATTGCCACCAGCAGCAGAATGAAAGTGTACTGGGGAAGCCCGAGCACGGCGGCTCTATCATTGTAATTGAACGTTACGGTTTTTGTGAGCAAGCCCGTGTTGTCCATGTGCACCGTGTAGTTCCCTGTGGATGACGCTGTGAAGCTGAAGCTGACCTGTGTCGCGTCGCTGTAGCTGACCACGTTGTTTCCGTTCGGGTCGGTAATGTAAAAGTTGATGGCATTGGTCACTCCGCCAGAAACGACGATGCTTCCCGATACGTAGTCGTTCTGGTTGAAACTAAGAGTTATGGGGTAGTTGGTGAGTCCACGAACGGTGAAGGTCTGCGTGGTGCAGAAAGCTAATGCAAGAAGCGATAGCAGAAGAACAACCGTAAGGGTTGAAAATAATATCTGTTTGCGCATTGAAAGTCACCATTAAACAACTGTTCCCCAAATAAGTAAGCTTTGCTGTTTGGCCAGCTGAACGGGATTTAGTGTAAAATATTTTTTGTCCATCAGACTTGACTTAGGCTAACCTAAATATTTATATGCCGCGCGTGTTAAGCTGTAAGTGTTTAGGTCTACCTAACTTGGGCATGCCTAAACCAATCATCGCAGAAAAGAAGGCGTAACAAATGAAGAACCAGACTTCAGAAATGATTTCAGTCGAAAACCTTGTAGAAGTCTACTCCGACGGCACAAAAGCGCTCAACGGAATCTCCTTCAAGGTGAAAGAAGGCGAGTTTTTCGGGTTTCTAGGACCAAACGGCGCGGGAAAGAGCACAGCCATAAAAGTCCTAACGACTCTCCTTAAAAAAACTTCAGGGCGAGTATCAGTGGCGGGTTACGATTTAGACAAGTCGCCGAAGGAAATCCGTAAACTCATCGGCGTCGTGAACCAAGAAACCGTCGTCGATGTGGACTTGACAGGTAAAGAAAACCTTAGACTTCAAGGGCGACTCGAACAGATGCACGGAAGCGCCCTCGAAAGCCGCGTGGAGGAACTGCTAAAAATGGTGCAGCTTGAAGAGTTCGCGGACAAGGAAGCAGGAAGGTATTCTGGGGGCATGAAGAAAAGGCTTGACCTGGCCTCTGCCCTGATTCATAAGCCAAAGTTGCTTTTCCTTGATGAGCCCACAACTGGCCTTGACCCTCAATCCCGAGCTTCAATTTGGGATTACCTTGAGACGCTGAACAGGGAAGAAGGCATCACAATTTTTTTGACGACACAGTACTTAGAAGAAGCGGATAGACTCTGTCGGCAGCTTTGCATTATCGACCACGGCAAAATCGTTACCGATGGTTCCCCCGCAGAACTAAAGCAAGCGATAGGACACGACACCATAACACTTTTGCTGAAGAACCCGAGAGACGCGGCGCTGAGGACTGAAACAAAAAGGGTTTTGCAAGAGATAGACGGAGTGGCCGACGTTACCGATTCAGACGGGGGCATTGTCGTCCACGCCAAAAATGGTGATCAGATAATAACCGACGTGGTTGCGATTTTAGATCGAAACAACTTGAGAGCGGCGTCTCTGAGCATGTCTTCTCCTACTTTGGACGATGTTTTTCTCCATTATACGGGACGACGAATAAGGGCTGAAGAGCTTGGCCGCAAAACTACTGAGGCATTCCTAATGTGAGGCGATGAAGGATGACGCTGTTTTATGATGTACGATCCCTGTTCACTCGGGCTTTGACCAAAACTGTGCGAAACCCAACATTATTGTTCATTAACTTGTTCACGCCGCTGCTGTTTCTCCTGCTCTTCTCCCAGCTCCTCGAGAAAATCACTGCTTTCTCTGGAATCTCAGGCAGCTATCTCGCCTACCTTACGCCGGGAATTCTGGTTTTGAACGCCATCACAGGCTCATTTCTCTCAGGCATGTCAATCGTCAACGATTTGAACTCGGGTTTTCTGCAAAAAATACTCCTGACCCCCGCTAGCAGAGCGGCGATACTGTTGGGCCGCCTACTCAACGATTTGCTTATAATGATGATTCAATCTGCCATCATAATGGGCGTAGCAGGCCTCCTTGGTCTAACCATTGCAACAGGCGCCGCGGGGGTCGCGCTCATCTTCGTGACAATAGCCTTCTTTGACTTAGCATGGTCTGGACTGCTGCTTTCCGTCGGCTTACAATCAAGAAAAGCAGAAACCGTATCCGCCGTCGGCAACCTCCTAGCTTTCCCGCTTCTGTTCATCAGCACCGCTTTCTTCCCGCCAGTGATAATGCCCGCGTGGGCGCAGACCGTTGCCAAGTACAACCCGCTAAGCTACGCAGCCAACGTGACAAGAGACCTAATAACGGGAGGGCTAACCTGGGGCACGTTCGCAATGGCTTACGCGATAATCGGGCTGATCGCGATAGTCACTTTCGCAGCTACACTCTACCAGTTCAGAAAAGTCATCAGCTAGGGAGCGCCAAAGATCTGCCCGGCGCCCGGCGTAATCCTTCCGGTTTGAAAAACTATCTTCTTGACATGCTCGAGTCGCAAAGCTGACAAGTAATGACTAACGATTGGCCTTCCGAACAAGATTGCAAAAGCACGAGCACCGCGCCAAGGAATTATCTGTTGCAACACTGCGGCAGTTTCATATATTTCAAAGTTAACATTTTATCAGTGTGTGATCATATCATGAGCACGAAGTCAAGTGATAAATCTGATGAGCCCGAACTGAAACCTGAGTTCCTCCAAAGTTTGAAAGCGTCCGAGAAAGAACAGGCTTTGAGGATTAAGGATTTTTCGAAAGAGTTTGGTAAACAGAAAAAGCGGTTGAAAGAAAAGTCGGTTTAGTACAGTTCGCCGTTCTAGATTTTCTGGTCATCTCTGCGAGGGTTTTTGTGAATGAGATGGTCGGACCTATCTAGCACAATAGCATCAAGAGACCATTTTGATTCTCTTATTTGAGATGATAATTAGTTTGTTCTCAGTTTTGTTCAAATCTACTTTTTTGCTGCCCGCAATAAGCGTTTGTAGAATGTTAGTTGCTGTTGCTGGGTCTGCTTTTATAACTATTACTGAAAGCGTTCCTTTTTTTAAGGTATGATATATTTGGGCAAAGTCCGTATCCAACGTCAAAATAGTCATGTCATTTTTTGCTGCATACTCGGCTATCGCAAAATCCTTAGCCTGTTTGAGGCTAGTTTCAGAAACGGTGGCGATGTTTAATCCTTTATTCTTGAGCCACTCTCTTACGTTTTTTGGCACATTTTCGTCTATTAAAATACGAGTCAAAGATTTTTCCTTAAAGTGGGATGGTTACTTCGCCCTGTACACATTTTGAAGCATAGAGAAGCGCAGCTTTGATGTCTTCCTTTGTTAGCTGCGAGTACTCTTTTAGAACTTCTTTTTCCGTCATTCCGTTTGCCACGAACTCGACGATCAGGTATACTGGAATTCGGGTCCCCTTGATTACGGGTTTTCCCACCATGACGTCGGGGTCGATTACTATTCTGTCTGCAATTTCTTCCATTCAAACCACAACATGCTTTCCTGCAGCAAACAATGTTTATCCATATGTATATTTAGCTTTTCCATGTCTTCATAAGCTTGGAAATGAAGCCCTTCTTTGTAATTCAAAAAGAAGGGCATCTTTTTCAGGCTTTTTTCGAGGTCTTTTCTTAGGTCGTCGTCTTCAACCTTAGGCATGAGTTGTGGTAGGCGTCTTCTTGTACTTGTTTCGCCTTTGCCTTCTCAACTGAGCATACCGCTTACTTAGCAACGTCTAGTGATGTCTATTGACGTTCAGTGACGCTTGTTGACGCCTATTGACGCAACCTACAAATGATTCAAACTCTGCCCCAAAAAACCAACCCAAAACAAACTGCTCAAAAAACGCAAAACCAAGCTTCTTCTTCTAACAAAAAAATTCTTGCAAGCCAACATGAAACGCGCCTCCGCTTGGAAAGCCTCAGCCTTGGCTAAGGGAAAAACAAGCCATCCGCAGCAAAAAGCCGCTTCTTAGGGGCAGCATTTGCCTTTGGGGATGGGGTTTCCGTGCGGGCACTCTGTCGGATGGTTCAGCAGTGTACAAAGGGCGTTCATGAACTCTTCATCCATGTGGTGCTCCATTCCGCAAACCGTTTCCTCATGAATATCCGTCTTCAACGTCTCCTTCATCAGCACTTCGGTTAACCTGTGAGCCCGAATAATCCTTCGAGCTATCTCTCTTCCCTTATCAGTAAGCTCAATGCCTTGGCGCACCTTGTAAACAACAAGACCCTCCTTCTCCAGCTTCTTGAGCATTTCCAGCGCGCTCGGCGCCGCAATCCCCAAATGATCCGCCACCCACGTTAAATGGGCTAGTTTTTGCCCATTTTCTTCCGATATCCAGAGCGCTTCCAAGTATTCTTCAACGTTTTCAGAGACGGCACACATGAGCATTAGCTCTACTAGTATAATTCTCCGAGTTGTGATATAAGTTTTGACTTTGAAATTACGCTTCTTCTTGAGCGCATCTTCAGCATTTTGTTTGGAGATGAGTTTTCAGTCTGTGTTGGATAAACTAACTTAGGTTAGCCTAAATGTTAATATTCTAGTATTGATTAGGTATGCCTAAGTAACGAGAGCAGAGTATGAACCAAAAACTAAGCGACTGGTTCAAGAACTTTGGGCCAGCATGGATCGTGATGATAGCGGACGTGGATGTGGCCTCCGTCATAACTGGGCTGCAGTCAGGCGCCACTTGGGGGTACCACATGATTTTCATACTCGTAATACTGACTTTTCCACTGTTCATAATTCAAGACGCTGCTGGACGCTTAGGAATTGCTTCAGGCGCAGGACTTGGCTCGCAGATAAGAAAGAACTTTGGAAAACGAGCGGCGATAGCAGCTGCGATTCCTATGGGCATAAGTGACTTTTTGGAATACGTTGCCGAGTACGCGGGCATCGCCATCGGTCTAAACCTCATAGGTTTCCCTATAATCTTAGGCCTAATAATTGCGTTCATAATTCACACGTTAATTGTGGTGGGCCGCCAATACCGACAAGCAGAAAAAGTGCTCATACCCCTAAGCTTCTTACTGGTGATCGCTATTGTCAGCTCGCTCCTGGTTTTCCATGTCGACTGGAAATCATTTGTTTTCATTGGTCTTTCCCCTGTACAGCCTTATGGGAATCCGTCTTATGCCTACCTGGTTGCGGCTAGTGTAGGCGCGGTTGTAATGCCTTGGATGCTTTATTTTCACTCGGGTGCAGATTCAAGATTACACAAACAGGTCTGTGACTTGAGAAATGAAAGGCTAGAGACGTTAATCGGTGCGGTAGTTTCGGAAGCTCTCATGATTATAACCGTCATAGTTGGATTAAACGTTTGGCACGGAAGCAGCATAATCAGCATAGGAGATTTACCAAAAATACTGCCGGTTTTCAGCATCCTTGCTGCTCCGATAATAGGATTGACTTTCATCTTTGCAGGTTTTCTTGCGCTCGTAGTAGTGTCTCTGGGTTCAGCGTGGGGTGTTCTTGAAGCTGCGGGACAACCTAATTCGAGACGCAGTTTCTTCGCAATCTATGCCTTAGAAAGCCTTCCAGCCGTCATTCTAGTGGCGACGATTAGCGGCTACATTCAACTTATGCTTAACATGATGTTCATATTCCCCATCGTTATCATCCCGTCCTTGTACTTCCTAGGCAGACTTGTAGGTCGCAGCAACGTTATGAACGGGTGTCAATACAAAAAGCCTGAAAAAGCCGCTTACTGGGCAGCCGTACTCATCATAGTTGCGGCTGGAATACTTGGGTTAACCTCCCTGCTTTGAAAGCCTTATGCAAAGTCGGGTTTTAACCCGATGCTGTGAAGTAGCTTGTAATGGAGAAGTTGGTAGTTTATCCTCTTTTTCGTTTTTAGGCATTTTGTGTGTGCGCAACTGTAAGGTGTAGGAGGGTAAAGCATATACGGAAAGCATCTACACTTTGACGGTACATAGAGGCTTGCTTACGCCCAAGGCTAGAAAGGGGTTAGGATAATGCAATGGCCGTGGACAGGTCGGTTCCAAGCGTACATAATAAACCACTGTTTAATTGGCTTTGCACGCTCTGTTTCGGTTTGCTCGTTGTCGCTTAGCTATAGTTGCGCGCACTGGTGTGGCGAACGTTCAGCTCACTCCGAGTGCAACCTCAGGAGGTTGCTACGTAGGGATGAACCATCTTTCGCGGGTCAACTATTCGGTCATACTCGGTCGCTGAGACGTACCTGAGCTTTACTGCTGCTTCTTTAAGGGTTAAATCGTTGTCTAAAGCGTAATGAGCAATCTTAGAGGCTTCGTCATGTCCTATGACTGGTGAGAGTGCGGCTACTAACATTAATGAGCGGTCGACGTATTCTTGGATCCTCTTTTCATTTGGCACTGTTCCTTCTATGAGAAACTTGCGGAAGTTAGTGCAGCCATCTGCCGTAATGCTGATTGAATGCGTAATGTTATAGATCATTAACGGCTTGTAAACGTTCATCTCGAGATATCCGCTTGCCCCGCCAAAACTTACCGCAATGTCATTTGCCATAACCTGTACAGCAATCATGGTGAGCGCCTCGCATTGAGTTGGATTTACCTTGCCAGGCATAATTGAAGAGCCAGGCTCATTTGCGGGGATTATGAGTTCAGCAAAACCCGCTCTTGGACCACAAGAGACCAAGCGAATATCATTGGCTATCTTGTAGAGCGAAACTGCAAGCGTTTTTAGTGTACCTGAAAGTTGCACCAAACCATCGTGCGCGCCCTGAACAGCAAACTTGTTGGAGGCGCTCGAAAATGGAAGACCCGTAATCTTGGCTATGTTAGCAGTTGCAGCTTCGGCAAAGTCTGGAGCTGAATTCAAACCGGTTCCCACTGCTGTTCCACCTAACGCTAATTCATAAATTCCTTGAAGTGCCACCTCGATTCTCTCAATATCTTCCGCTAACATACCTGCGTACCCTGACCATTCCTGACCCAGAGTCAATGGCGTAGCATCCTGCATATGAGTGCGCCCAATCTTGATGATGTCTTTCCACTCACCCGCCTTTTTAGCGATGGCATCCCGCAAGGCTTGCAACGCTGGAATAAGTTGCTGTTTGATGCCTAGTGCAGCAGCAATATTCATGGCCGAAGGAAAAGTATCATTTGAAGATTGAGACATGTTCACGTGATCGTTCGGGTGAACCGGTTTTTTGCTTCCCAATGGGGTTCCTGCAAGTTGGCAGCAGCGATTGGAGATTACTTCATTAACATTCATGTTAAATTGGGTTCCACTTCCAGTCATCCAAACATGTAATGGAAACATGTCAAGATGCTGACCTGCCAAAATTTCGTCACAGGTTTGAATGATTAGCCGATATTGCTCATCACTTAGTCGCCCGCTGGCATGATTGGCTTCTGCAGCTGCCTTCTTCAAGATTGCATAGGATGTAATCAATTCACGTGGGATCAAGTCTTTGCCTATGCTGAAGTGTTCCAGCGAACGTTGAGTCTCAGCCCCCCAAAGCTTATCAGCTGGAACTTCAACTGTGCCAAGGGCGTCGACTTCCTCTCGGACTTCAGGCAAGCAGCTTTTCCCTCCAATCTTTAACTAACGCAAATTTAACAACACCAAAACACTCGAGAGATCCACCATTTTTACGCATGTTTCTCAGATGTTTTTCCATGCAAAAGCCTCGTAAGATTATGATTCAAGCCCATAATTTTAGGTTATCGCGCGGACTCGAACGTCATCCTTTATCAAATACTTCTCGCTTTCTAAATTGAATTTGATTTAAAGAATCGGGTTCGCTAAAAGTTCTTTTGATGTTTTTAACAATCAATTTGCGAATCCGGCGCCTCGGCAGACTCCGCAGACATTTTTCCTCAAAACAGACCAGTCGACGAGTTTTAGTTTATTTGGTCGTGTGGAAGGCGGCCTTTTGCCCCAAATATGAGGCCATTTCAAGGGGCGTTCTAACATCATTTGTGGTTTCTTCGAATTACGTAATTTTAGGAGATAGAGTCTGCAAACCTCTCAAATACTGTTTTAGAAGGCAATTCAACGGCACATTTTACCCTAAGATTTTTATTGCACCGAGAACCTTTCCTAAATTTCCAAGCTGAAATGTCATGACAATTATCCAACTGCTCTACTCGATAATTTTAGGTATCATTCAAGGCGTTTCAGAATGGCTTCCTATAAGTAGCAAAACTCAGATAATTGTTGCTTCAACTTACCTTCTCAAGTTGACGTTTCAGGAAGCGTACGCTTTCGGTTTGTTCATGGAGGTGGGCACGCTGGCGGCAGCCATAATTTACTTCAGGAAAGACATGCTTAAGCTAGTGCAAGTACTGGCAGGCTCGCACGACCCAATGAAAAGAAAACTGTTCTCTTACATCTTAGTCGTAACCGTGATTACCGGCTTGGTCGGCGTTCCGCTGTACCTCATCGCTTCTTCAATCACGGGAATTGCGCTGGGCGTACCCATGCTCGTGTTAGGCTTAATCCTCATAGGGGACGCAGCCCTCATAAGGTATTCCAGACAGAGAAAGGAGAAAGGGGTAGCTCCTAGAAAGCTGGAAAACCTGACCGTTAAGGATTACTTGCTGGTCGGAATTATGCAGGGAATATCATCGCTGCCGGGCGTTAGCAGGTCTGGAATTACAACCAGCACCATGTTGCTGTTGAAAGTTGAGCCTGATGAAGCGTTCAGGTTGTCGTTTACCGCGGGAATTTTCGCCTCAGCTGGAGCTTTCGGGTTGACTTTAGTCGCCAGCAGGCACAGCGTTGCAACTTCAGTTGCGGGAATAGGGTTAATAGGCCTAGCGGTGGCAATAGTCACCTCCACGGTAATCAGCCTGTTTCTGATTGATTTTTTAATCAAGGTTGCCGGGAAACAAAAAATTACCTACCTGACGGCTGCACTTGGAGTGATTGCTATAGCTGGCGGCTTGTTATACTTAGTTCTAGGAGTATAGTTCAGCCCGAGCAAAGACGATAAATTTCAACTTCTCAATGTCAGCCTTACATCAAGAAAACCCTGCTGCGCGTCTTAGAAAACGTTAAATCCCTTCCTATTCCACTATTAGCGCATGAAGAATTTTCTGGATTTCCTTAAAACAGAGAACATGAGCTTGTTCACGGATTTTTACGAGCTGGCGATGTGTGCAAGCTACTTTGACAACAAAAATTTTGAGCCCGCCACGTTTGACTTGTTTATTAGGAGGCTGCCCGAAAACCGGTCCTACTTCTTAGTCGCGGGGCTAGAACAATGCCTACAATACCTGCAAAGCATCAGGTTCACCGACGACCATTTGGCTTACCTTAAAACACAAGGCTTCAAACGGGATTTTCTGGATTATCTGAGCGGCTTCAGGTTTACGGGCGAAGTTTGTGCTGTCCCAGAGGGTACGCTTGTTTTTGCGAATGAACCTTTAATTCGTGTTACTGCCCCAATAATTGAGGCTCAACTGGTTGAGACTTTCCTGCTTAATACAGTCAACCTGCAAACAATGGTAGCCACGAAAGCTTCACGTGTGGTGTACGCAGCCAAGGGGAACCCAGTGATCGAGTTCGGCTTAAGAAGGGAACAGGGGGTTGATGCTGGGATGAAGGTTGCGCGAAGCAGCTACATTGCGGGATGTCAGGGCACGAGCAACGTTTTAGCAGGGCGAGTTTACGGAATTCCACTTTTCGGAACCATGGCGCACTCGTTTGTCATGTCGTATTCGAAGGAAATCGACGCGTTCCGAGCGTTCACCGCAACTTTCCCGAACAAGTCAACGCTTCTCATTGACACTTACGATGACTTCTCAGGCGCAGAAAAAGCAGCCGTCATAGCTAAAGAGCTGGAAGCAAAGGGCTGCAGGCTGGGCGGCGTTCGCTTGGACAGCGGGGACCTGGCGAAGACAAGTAGAAAAATAAGAAAATTTTTTGACGCTCAAGGCTTGAGTTACGTTAAAATCTTCGCCAGCGGCGATTTAGACGAGTATAAGATTGAAGAGCTGCTCAACAAAGGTGCGCGAATCGATTCCTTCGGCGTCGGGACAAAAATGGGCACTTCCGCGGATAGACCTTACCTTGACGTGATCTATAAGCTCTGCGAGACGGGGACGGCTGACGGGAGTTTTTCACCGATAATGAAGCTAAGCAAGGATAAAATAACTCTTCCCGGTCGAAAGCAAGTTTACCGCTTCGAAGACGCTGAAGGAGATTTTGAAAAAGACACCATTGCCTTGGCTGGCGAAAAGGTTGACGGTGAACCCTTGCTCGTTAAAGTCATGGAAAAAGGCAGCTTAACCTATGCGTTTCCATCCCTTCAGGAGATTCGGGCTAACGCAGCCGAGAACCTATCTAAGCTTCCAGACGCGTACAAGGCTTTAACCGGCGCGCCTGCCTACCCAGTTGAGCTAAGCAGAAACCTCCTAAACCTGGTCAAAGCCCTCAAGCGCCAGTTAACCATAACTGAGATAAGCCACGTCTCTCCCGATGCTGCAGCTTAGCTTCCTTTATTTTCAAAACAATTTCACAGATGATAATATTTTTTCCCGTCAGTACGTTGGTTAATCGGCGTTTATTATCGGAAATATGGCAAACACTTAATAGCCATTTCAGAAAAGGTTAAGTGCTATCAAAAAGGGAAGACGTCATCTTGCAAAATCGACCTGTTATAGTCGCTGTTGGCAGAACCAAGTTTGGGGAGCATTATGGGAAAGAGCCCGAGAAGCTAATCGAGGAAGCTTGGCTTACCGCTTCAAACGAGTGCAACATGGAACGCAAAGACCTCGAAGCTTGTTACATGTCAGACTGTTTTCTCCCAATAACAAACAAGCTGGGCTTGGAGGAGGGGTTCCTCTCAGAACTCACGGAACTTCACGTGCCAATGGAAGTAACTAGGTCTTTCAGCGCCGCTTTGTTAACGGCTTGTCACGCGATTCAGGCTGGAGTTTACAACACTGTCCTAGTTGGCGGCATCGAAAAAATGACGGACCGCTGGGACAAAATACGGGACGACCTGATGCTTCTGGAAGACCCGTGGAGCTACTATGCGGGAGGCACCCCAGAGTCCAACCATGAGCTAATGCTGAGAGCCTACATAAAAAAACATAACATCGCTGGCGAAAACCTTGATAAACTAAACGTCGCCCTAGCTCAGGTCTCAGTTAAAAGTCACGCGAACGCAACAAAAAACAAGTACGCACAGTACCAGAAAGCAATCACGATTGACCAAGTTCTAAACGCGAGGAAAACAGCGCGAAAATCCTTAGGCTTGTTCGACTTTGCCCCTATTTCCGACGGCGCGTCCGCTTTGATTCTCACAAACGAGGAAGCTTCCAAAAAGTTATGCGGAAATCCAGTTTACGTTTTGAGCTGCGCTTCAGCTACTGACTACTTGAACTATGCTGCAAGAGAAGACTTGTCTCGTTTTGTCGCGGCTGAAATCGCCATGAAGAACGCAACGCACATCGCTAACACTGCTTTGTCTGACATTCAGGTTATCGAAATAAGCGATCAGTCAACCGTGATGGAGCTTGTTTCCCTCGAAGATTTAGGCTTTACTGAACCGGGAACAGCTTGGAAGAGCATCTACGAAAGCTATCTGAACAATAGAAACTTCTATGAAGTAAACGGCAGGCAACTTTTCGTAAACACTAACGGGGGGTTGAAAGCTGATGGGAACCCGTTTGGTGCCTCTGGGGGAGCACAGATTTTTGAAATCTACCAGCAGCTGAAGGGTCAGGCTTGTGAGCGTCAAGTTAACTTAGGTAACGGTTCACCCAAGAAGGGTTGTGTGTTGGAATTTGAAGGCTTTGGGACCAAGGCTTATGTTACATTGCTAGGAGAGAAGAAAGATTGAGTAGTGAACCGATAGAGCGACGAGTTTCTTACTTGGGCGATAGACTACGGGCAAGCCGCTGCCAAAGCTGCAACAAAGAATACTTTGAAGTGAGAGATTACTGCAGCAACTGCGGCAGGAAAAGCTTTGGTAAAATGGACAGTATTGACCTGTTTTATGATAAGGGAAAACTTGAACTGTGCACGTTCGTCAATGAACCCACAAACAAATTCGCGAAACTTTCAAGCTTTGTCTACGGGATCGTTTCCTTTCACGACGGAAAAATTCGTGTTCCCGCAAGACTTACTGACCAGTTAATATGCGATGCTGACAAGATTGACTTGTCCAGCCTTGAAGGAAGAGAAGTGGTCCCGCGTTTTCGAAGGCGATACTCGGTGGGTAAAAGTGATGTTGTTCCAACAATCTCTTTAGCGTTCACTTTAGCCGACGAGTACTATCCGCATCAACAGTATAATGTAGTTTCGCCAAGCAAAGAATGCGAAGTCCCTGGAGTGGTGGGTTATGGCGTTTATACTTCAAGGTTTCGAATAAAGGAAGGCGGAATGGAACGCGCAATCCCATTCATCGATGAAGACGCAGTGACAGCGGCCGTGGAGGCTGGGAAACTAGCGCTGATTCATTCAGGCGTTGACAGCAAGCTGGTCGGGAAAGTTTACGTTGGCTCAGAATCCAACCCCTATGCAGTTAAGCCTATCGCGGCAAAGGTAGCTCAGGTGCTTAAGCTCGGCGAAGAAGACGGCGACGTTCAATGCGTCGACGCGATTGACACGGAGTTTGCTTGTAAAGCAGCTTCAAGCATGTTTAAGGATGCTTGTTCCCTAGTTAACTACCCGCGTTCAGGCGTAGACTACGCCATGGTTATCGGCACAGATAATGCTCAAGCAGCACCCAGAGGCTGTCCAGGCGGCGAGCTAGACACATTTGTTGGCTACGGCGGCGCAGCCTTCATTTTCGGAAAAAACGATGTGATTGCTCAAGTGGAAGGATGGTATTCCTGCACTTCTGATACGCCTGATTTCTGGCGCAGAGACGGTGAATCTTTCCCGATGCATGGCGGACGATTCACGGGTGACCCAGCTTACTTTAAGCACGTGCGAAAGTCAACAAGCAAACTTATGCAACGCTTCAGCCTCAAGGCAAGCGACCTCAGCTATTTCGTTACCCATCAGCCTAATCCTCAGTTCCCAGTCAGAATGGCTAAGGAGCTTGGCTTTAAGGATGAGCAGTACTTGCCTTCTCTCATGATTAACAAGTTCGGCAACACTTACTCAGGCTGCTCGCCCACAGGTTTAGCCGCCGTGTTAGATATCGCAAAGCCTGAAGAGCTTATCTTGGTTTCAAGTTACGGTTCAGGTGCGGGAAGTGACGCGTACCTTCTTAGAACCACAAGCCAGCTCGTCGATAAGCGGAAATCTCAGAAGGTTAATGTTAAATTCCAAGCTGAGAACCCGTTTGTGGAGTACGTGGATTACACTACCTACCGCCGCCTTAAACTTGGAATGTGACAAATACTTTAATAAATCACTGTGAAAGTCACATAGCGAAGGAGCCGAAAGATTGATTCTTGATGAACTGGCGCAAGTAGTTTATGCACCTGCAAAAGCCTTCAAAAAAGTTATTGAGAACCCGAAGTACCTCACCGCGTTCGTGGTTCTAGTTCTTTTCATCGCCTTTGCAGTCGGCTTCGAGTTTGTCCAGTTTTCGAAGATCTATGTCGAGAACACCGTGCCCCAAGTTGGCTCACTGCAATCTTTCCTCAACTCCACGGTTTGGACCAGCAGTTCAAAAGTTGCCTTAAGCAACAATTTCGCCGACCCCTTCAACTACACCATCTTCGTGGCCGCTATCAACGGCAACTACAGCATGTTTGGAAACAGCAGCTTAGAAATGGATGCCAACAGCACAAATAGCATAACCGCTTTGTTGAGCAACCAATTCAGAATTGATTGCATCGCACCGTCAGGCTACCAAAACCTCTCCATGACTTTAAAGCAGGTAAAACCTTCAATCGCGCCTCAAAGTGCAACTTTAACTCTGTACTCGATTAATGAAACAGACTTTTACACCTACGACCTTACCACTTCCCTGTCAAACCCGTCGACAATCGGCGTTTGGAACAACTTAACCATCCCTCTCGGACCCAACGCATCCGGCTGGACAAAAACTGGTCCCGCATCATGGGGCAACATCACAGCTCTGCAATTAAGCCTGACGTACCCAGCAAACTCAAGCATAACCCTCCGCATCGGCGCCCTATTCTTCCGAGGCCTGTACGAGACGCCCGTTCAATCCAGCGGCGTCGGTCTTATTGAACAGTTTTTGCCGTCGTGGGGCTTCTGGTTTATATTGGCTTGGTTCGTTTTAACGGGAATGATTTACCTATTCTTTTACGCGTTAAAAACTACCAGAGCTTGGAAACCCATCTTCATCGGTTCGAGCTTGGCACTGTTCGTGATGGTTATCAGACAAGCGGTTAACCTTGTCGCGGCAGCCACTCTACCCGCCCTTTACTACCCGTATGACGTAACGCTTGGCGTCCGCTTCAACCTTTTCGGAGCGACAACTTACTCCGGACAGGCAAGCAGTTTAACCAATCAGTCCCAAAGTATCCTCAAGAGTATTAACGCAGCAACAGCCGGGTTCGGAGGTGCCGTTTTAGTGATGTTCGCCATCTCATACGTGTGGTTATTTGCGTTATGCACAATAATGATAGGGACACTGAAACCGGAGTTTTCAGTCGCGAAGAGGTTCACGATCGCCTTGGTCAGCGTTGCCGTGACAATTCTGCTGCTGCTTTTGCTAGTTGGATTCGTTTAAAATAGCCTTGAACGTTTTTTCATGGTTTTTCTTTTCTTTCCATCATTTTTGGCATGCGGGTTAATGCTTAAGCAATATTTATATGATTGAAATTCACCTTTGCAAGTGAAAACTCTTTAACAATAAATACTGTTTAGGTGACTTAAGTTGACGTCGATTAAAGATTTGCAGAACGGGATGAAACGCGTCAGTGTTGAAGCGAAAGTTGTTGAAAAAGGCGACACCCGAGAAGTCAAATCACGCTTCAAAGACGAAACTTACCGAATCGTCGACGCGGTGGTCGCAGACGAGTCTGGCAGCATCAAGCTGACGCTCTGGAACGAGCAGATTGAGCAGGTTAACGTCGGTGACAACATTAAAATAGACAACGGTTACGTAACCAGCTTCAAGGGTGAAATCCAGCTTAACGTCGGCAAATTCGGAAGATTAACCGTCTCATGAAAAAATCGTCTTCTTGCCTCGTGTATTTTGAAGGGCCTGATTTTTCAGAGACGCTAATGCTGAATAAACCAATTCTTAGAACAGTCTGTTCTATTGCATAGTGTTAAAAGGTTTGAAAACAATGCTTTAGTTGATGCTGAGCTTCGGTAACCCTTTAACGCGATTCAGCACAAAACAAAAATTCATAATTTTAGCAGTAATATTGGCAGTTTTAGTTTTGTTAGTGTCTGAATTCTTGGTTATTCCACAATTCTTCCATAAGGCGCCCCTAGCCGTAACACCAGTTATCGGGCCAATTCAACCCGCCTCCGGCTACTACTTGGTCTTCAGAGGAAACATCAGCAGAATATTCGTAGTCTCCACCAGCATCAGTTCAAGTTTCTATCCTTATTCTACTCGCAGCGCCATTGGTCAACAAGGCGGCCCACCGGTCGTTGAAAAAGGGGAACCGTGCGTCATCATAAACGTCACCGTACGCAACGATTATTCAGCACAAAACCCCACCCCTCAGTTCCCAAATTCTCCAAATCCAGCTTGGGCCTGGGTTTACTTGACCGCAAAAATATTTAGCGGCAACGATGAAGTCAACTCAACTGATTTAACTAATGTGGGACAGCCACCTGACTCATTGTCATACGCGAGCTTAAACGGCGGAGGGACTGCAACTATTTCCATTTATTTAGCCACAACAAGTAAGAGAGAAATAACAAGTTTCCAGATTGTTCCAGTTTGGATCGGCGGAATCCCACTCGCGTAACAAAGTGAAGTCTTCGTGAGCTGGTGAGAAAATCAAGAGTTACAGGAAAAAACCTTATTAATTCAGTTCGTCGGGTCATTCTTAGCGTGGTCTACGGAGAAACATAATGCGGTTCGAGCTAAGGGCACCTTTTAAGATTTCGCCTGGTCAGGAAAAAGCGGTTGACCAGATAGTGAATGGCTTTGCCACGAAGAGCAAGCAGACGCTTCTAGGCTTGACAGGGTCTGGAAAAACCTTTGTGATGGCTAACGTGATAAACCATCTGCAAAAGCCAACCCTGATAATTTCGCATAACAAGATTTTGGCAGCTCAGCTTTACAGCGAGTTAAAGGCGTTCTTTCCGAGGAATCGCGTTGAATACTTCATCAGCTTCTACGATTTTTATCAGCCTGAATCGTACTTGCCTGCGCAGGACATGTACATTGAAAAAGACTCTGAAGTCAACGAGGAAATCGAGAAGATGCGGATGCACGCCGTGTCCAGCCTGGTCAGCCGAAACGACACCATAATAGTAGCCAGCATAAGCTGCATCTACAGCCTTGGAAACCCAGATGACTTCAAAACGATGGCTATGGACCTGACAGTTGGAAAGCAAATCTCAAGGCAAGACCTCATCCACGCCCTAGTTGACATGCAGTACGACCGCAATGACATGGTTCTTGAGCCCGGCAGGTTCCGCGTACGGGGAAATGCAGTGGACATCGTGCCATCGTATGAGAATGACATTTTACGGGTTGAACTCGCGGGGAACGCGGTTGGAAAGCTCAAAGAAGTGAACCATTTAACAGGCGACGTTAAAGTTGCGGTCGACAAGTTTACTCTTTACCCTGCACGCCAGTACGTTGTTCCCGAAAAGAAGCACGCATTGGCGCTCGAGCACATTAAGCAGGAGTTGGACCTGAGGCTTGCCGACTTGCCGCCGCTTGAGGCGCAACGGCTGAAGCAAAGGACAAATTACGACTTAGAAATGATACGGGAAATCGGGTTCTGCGCAGGAATGGAAAACTACAGCAGACACTTCGACGGAAGAAAACCAGGCGAGCCGCCGTTCACTCTTATGGATTACTTTCCAAGGGATTATCTGCTCATAATAGACGAGAGCCATCAAACAATCCCTCAGGCACGCGCCATGTACAACGGTGACTACTCGAGGAAAAAGAACCTCGTAGACTTCGGCTTCCGACTGCCCAGCGCCCTTGACAACAGGCCCCTAAGGTTTGAAGAGTTCGAGGGGAAAATGGGCAAAGTCCTCTTCGTCTCCGCTACCCCAGCCGAGTACGAACTGGGAAAAAGCGGTTCACCCGTCGAGTTAATCACACGGCCAACGGGTCTTTTGGATCCTGAAGTTGAGCTTCATCCGGTAGCTGGGCAGATGCAGCACTTGATGGCAGAGGCTAGGAAAACCATCATGAGGGGCGACCGCATACTGATCACGACTTTGACGAAACGGATGGCTGAAGACCTTGCGGATTACCTCGTTAGAGAAGGCTTCCGCGTCAGGTACATGCACTCAGACATTGAAAGCTTGGATCGCATCGAGCTTGTGCGGCAACTACGGCTCGGCGAATTCGACATTTTAGTCGGCATCAACCTGCTGCGGGAAGGCTTAGACATCCCAGAAGTAGCAACCATCTTCATTTTAGACGCTGACAAGGAAGGGTTCCTGCGAGACGAGCGAAGTCTCATCCAAACCATCGGGCGCGCATCAAGAAACGTCAACGGCAAAGTCATTCTCTACGCTGATCTGGAAACGACGTCGATTAAGAGAGCCATGGAAATCACCAATTGCAGGCGCAGCTTCCAGAAACGCTACAATCAAGTCCACGGCATCACGCCTAAGACGATAATGAAGAGCGTATCGGTTAAGGAAGGCAAGATCAAGGGCGTAAAACACCTGCCCAAGTCTGACATTAGAAGGCGGATTATTGAGCTTGACGCGCAGATGAGGGAAGCCGCCGAGAAACTCAACTTTGAAAGGGCTATTGAACTCAGAGACACGATTTCACAGTTGAACCTGGCGTTGTCCAGGAAAATGAAAAACGAAAGCGAAACCAAGAAAACTTGGGACTAGAGCAAAAAAGTTCTAATCTTTCTTGGATAAACAGATAACAATTCACGAAGAGCGGAGAAGGAAACTGGTTAGATTATGAGAGATACCATCTGCGTTAAGGGTGCAAGAGAGCACAACCTCAAAAACATCGACGTAGAGTTGCCGAGGAACAAGTTCATAGTGATCACCGGGCTTTCAGGCTCAGGAAAATCCACGCTTGCCTTCGACACGATCTACGCTGAGGGGCAGCGAAGGTACGTTGAAAGCCTGTCCGCTTACGCAAGGCAGTTCCTCGGTCTGATGGATAAGCCCGATGTTGACTCTATTGAAGGCTTGTCGCCAGCTATTTCGATTGAACAGAGAAGCACCACCAAAAATCCCCGTTCAACAGTTGGAACAGTAACGGAAATCTATGACTACTTGAGGCTTCTTTTTGCACGCATCGGCACGCATCATTGCCCAAAATGCGGCAGTCCAATTCATCCTCAAAGCCCAGAAAACATAAGCACCCTGATAATGGCTGAAAAGGAAAAAACACTCATTTTCCTAGCCCCGATAATCCGTGGCATGAAAGGAACACACGAGCAAGTTTTCGACGACCTCAAAAAACAGGGTTACACCAAAATTCGCGTCGACCAGAAAATTTACGATTCCGACGTAATCAAGGAAGAAGTTAAGCTGGTGCGGTACGAGAAGCACTGGATCGAAGCCGTAATCGACACAGTAAAAATCGTTGATGAAGAACGCAGCCGCATCAGCGAAGCCGTGGAGCAAGCACTCCAAGTCGGCAAGGGAACAATGATAGTTGTCGACGCTGAAAATGAAACTAAAGCTGAAGAGAAAAAGGAACTAGAACGCTTCCAAGATGAAACCATGTTCAGCACGTTCGGAGCCTGCCCGAACCATCCCGAAATCGTTTTCGAAAGCCTCGAGCCACGCATGTTCTCATTCAACTCGCCCTTTGGAGCCTGCCCAAGCTGCCACGGCTTAGGTGAAATCACGGAGGTATCCGAAGACAAGGTTATCCCGAACAAAAGCCTCTCAATCATGGACGGCGCGCTGGCAGTTTACGGCAGCATGGACCTGAGTTGGCGTGCACAGCAGCTTGCGATGGTCGGCAAAAAATACGGGTTTGACGTTTTCACCCCGGTTAAGGATTTAACTGAGCAGCAACTGCACGTATTGCTGTACGGCGACAGGGAACCCCTCAACGGGCACTGGTCAAACGGGGCAAACATGTGGATGCGCGACGGCTGGGAAGGCGTCATCCCTCAAACCATGAGGCTCTATCGCCAGACAGAAAGCCAATGGCGAAGAGAAGACATTGAAAAATTCATGACCTCAAGACCGTGCAACGCCTGCAATGGCAAAAAACTGAAGCCTGTAGTGCTTGCAGTAAAAATCTTGGACAAGAGCATCATTGATGTTACTGACCTTTCAATCGAAGAAGCGGTTGACTTCTTCCGCAACCTGCCAGCGGAACTCAGCGAAAAAGAGTTAGCTATCGCCAAGCAGGTGCTCAAAGAAATCAATGAGCGGCTTGGCTTTTTGAAGAATGTTGGTTTAGGTTATCTTTCTCTTTCACGAGCGGCAAGGACCCTTTCAAACGGCGAAGCCCAGCGAATCCGCTTAGCCACGCAGATCGGCAGCAACCTCATGGGTGTACTTTACATTCTTGATGAACCCAGCATCGGCTTGCACCAGAGGGACAACGCGAAACTGATAAGCACACTTCATCGCCTGCGCGACTTGGGCAACACGCTAATCGTCGTTGAGCATGATGAGGAAACCATACGAAACGCTGACTACATCATTGACATGGGACCAGGCGCAGGAATCCACGGAGGGCACGTCGTAGCCCAAGGCGCACCACAAGAAATTATGGCTAACAAGCGAAGCCTCACTGGCAAATACCTCTCTGGCGAGCTAAGAATTGAGGTGCCAGAATCAAGGCGCAAACCCCTCGGCTACATCATCGTTAAGGGCGCAGAAGAAAACAACCTTAAACACCTCAGCCTGCAGCTGCCGCTGGGCATCCTATGCGGAGTCACGGGTGTTTCTGGTTCTGGGAAGAGCACGCTGATGAATTTGACTGTTATTCCATCCTTGCGGCAAAGGTTTGGCGAACACGTAGATAAAGTTGGCAAACACGAATCGATGGACATTCCAGAACTAGTCAGGAACGTTATAGTTATCGACCAAGACCCGATTGGCAGGACACCGAGAAGTAACCCTGCCACTTACACCAAGCTTTTCGACGAG
>DATHCJ010000039.1:0-77038 GCA_035319575.1 Candidatus Limnocylindrales bacterium | reverse complement strand
GGCACAAACTGGACTATTCAAACAATCGACACAAGGCAAAGCAACTCAAGTCTTACTTCTGGATTGACGCCATCGTCAATTGTCTTAGATTCAAACGGGAATCCTCACATAATATACACAGAAAATATGCTTTATCGCTATTACAACGTAAATTCTTACAGCAAAGAAGCAGACTTGGGAACCAACAACGTTAAGTATGCTGAATGGACGGGTTCAAGTTGGCAAACACAGTTATTAGCCATAAATTCGTCATCCGTTAGCAACTTGGTTTTAAACTCCAAGGGACAGCCAAGTTTTTGCTACGCATACGATAATTCATACTACATTCCCGAGTACGGTACTTTTAAAGCAAGTGGATGGTGGAATTACGAGCTGTCGCTCTTATATTTTATAGAAGGCATCGAAAAACCGCTAAATTAAAGCTACAGATACACTCCTAAAAAGAAGATGGTCAAAACTGGATTATCACGGTTTTAAATCTTTAACTATTTCTTAATCCAATCAGTATAGACGTGACCTTAAATGGAGTTAACGGTTGAAGTCTTACCTATCATGACAGGCGGAAGCAGAATCGCCATCCTAAGCGAAGAAAGCGCCAGCGTGCTGGGCGTGCACAGTTCAGACAGAATACGCATAAAATACGCGAACAAGGAGATGATTGCAATCGCAAACATCGCGGCGATCTACCCGCATAAACGCATCGGACTCTACGAGGAAACCGCCACTGCGCTCGGCGTAAAGGAGGACGAAACCGTTTCAGTGCAGTTGGCGCCTCTTCCCGAGTCGCTGTTTAACGTTAGGGCTAAGCTGCGCGGGGAACGTTTACCCGAGAAAGATATCGTGACCATCGTTAAGGATGTCGTTGAGAGGCATTTAAGCTCGGCTGAAATAGCTGCTTTCTTAACAGCTTTGAGCATTCATGGTTTAAGTGCAAGCGAGAATGAGGCTTTGTCAAGGGCTATGGTCGCAACGGGAAAAACGCTCAGCTTCGGCGAGGGACCAGTTCTTGACAAGCACAGTGTAGGCGGGATACCCGGCGACAAAACCTCAATGTTGGTTGTGCCAATTATCGCGGCGGCAGGGTTCACGATCCCAAAAACTTCATCACGAGCAATTACTTCGCCTGCTGGAACAGCAGACAGAGTCGAAGCGCTTTGCCCCGTTAACCTGACCATAGATGAGATAAAAGATGTAGTGGCGAAAACGAACGGTTGCTTGGTTTGGGGCGGCGCCTTAGAGCTTGCACCAGCCGACGACCTCTTCATCCAAGTCGAGTACCCGTTGGGTATTGACCCCATGCTCCTGCCTTCGATTCTCAGCAAGAAAAAAGCCATGGGAGCCACGCATGTGGCCATCGACATCCCGACGGGCATGGCTGGCAAAATCAAAACGCGAACTGAAGCGTACACTTTGGCTTCGGATTTTGTGGATTTGGGAAAACGTTTAGGGTTAAACATCCAGTGTGCCCTGACTTTCGGCGACCAACCCTTAGGCTGCGGCATCGGACCCGCACTTGAAGCCAGAGAAGCGTTAACTACTCTTTTAGGCGGAGGCCCGCCGGATCTGCGAGACAAAGCGGTCAGCCTTGCAGGAATGCTTCTTGAGATGGTCGGAGTAGAGAGCGGTCGAGCCAAAGCTGAAGACGTGCTTGATTCTGGCAAAGCAGAAGTTAAGATGCGGGAAATCATCGCTGCTCAAGGCGGAAACCCGAAGATTCAACCCGACGACGTACCTGTAGGACCAGAACGCTCCGAAGTGCGGTCTGAAGGAACCGGCAAGGTCATCTGGCTCAGCACCGAGGACATTGTACGGATTGCGAGGGAAGCTGGTGCACCTAAAGAAAAAGGCGCAGGTATGATTCTGCATGCGAAACTCGGTGAAACGGTGCATAAAGGCGCTGTGCTGTTTGAAATTTACGCGGAGCGAACGAGCAAGTTGGCTTCGGCGCTTGAACTCGCGAATCGATTGTCGCCTGTCCTTTTAACTAGGAAGCCTGCTGAGAAGATGATTCTGGACCAAGTGCCTGAGAAGCTTACGCACGAGAAAGCGTTCATGCTCGACAGATAATGCAGGCATAAGGCTTAGTTATGGTTCAAAAGCTTTCTCTTCTGAATTTCTTGAAAGCAGCTTTGCTAAAATGACAAGGTTTGCTGAAAAGATAACACGTTATTGACGCAGCTGGGCACTCAGCAAAAACGGCAATCAGAAGCTTCCGCCTAATTTTCAGATCCTCTCTAAATGCAATATAGATTATATGTTAGTAACGGTTAAGTATTTTTTACCACTTAACATGCGTTAATTATAATAAAGGGATGTTGCAAGTATCACTGAAAAACGAGAAAAACGCACCGCAAATAGGAGGCAGCTTGTCAGGTTTGAAAAAGATCAATGCCGTTTGGGTAATGACTAAGAAGATATTTAGCCTGACGCTAATCCTGAACGCATTGATAACAGTAGCTACGGTATCCGGAATCCTGTATGGTTTTTACCATGCTTGGCCCTGGTGGAAGCCTTATGCGCCCTACCTTGTCAGCGGCAACTTTTTCTTGATAGCTGCCGCAGCCGCGCTCATCAACATTTTTCCGAGCGCGAGCATAGGACGAGCTCTTCATACAGGACGGCTCTGGTTCCACCATTACGTCTACGGCTTCTTTGTCCTGCTGATGTCTTCGGTCTACGTGTTAGCGTTCACATCCGTCTCCTTAATCACGCTCTTTCTGGTGAACACGGGAAGTATGGAAGTTAACACGGGCAGATTTTTCGTTTTAACCGGGTTAACTTTGGTCCTGGATGATCTCCCTGATGTTTCAAAAAAAGTAGAATCCACCCTGAACAAGCTAAAATCACAAGCTTATCGCGCACGAAAAGTATTCCATTTCCTACAATTCGTCACGGGCGCCTTTACTTTTTACATCTTTCTTGCCGCCGCCATTTTCATGATTCTACATCCTTCCAGCAACATCGCAAACTTCGTCACGTTGGGCACTCTGCTTGTAACCAGCATCACGTCGTTTGCCTGCGTTAAAAGAAAATCATGGGTTAAAATTACGAACCCGGAAACGATATCACATTAGCCTTTTTGCCTGAGGATTGATTTCTTTTCCTATTGCTTCGACTTGCTGACTGGACAAATCGCTGGGGTTTCTTTGTGTGGTTATGTAGTTGGGTAGTTTCGCAAGCTTAAGGATTACAACGGTGGGGTCTTTCAACTGTAGAGTCGCATGGTTATTCGTGAAGACCAATATGCCTTCAACCCGGACTCCAAGAGAACTCAAGGACCGAGAAGAGTCGATTATGTGTTTTATCTTGGCGACGTTCCGTTTAAGCTGCAAGCTTGGACTATTCCTGAAGCTGTGTCTGCCTCCTCTTTGCCACTCGTCGCCATTACAGGTTATGGTGCCGCTCCAGTTCTTCGTCTCCAAAACGAAGACCCCATTAGGACCAAGAACGATGTGGTCAATGTCTCCTCCGCCATCACGCAGGTACAAGCCGTTTAACAGTAAATAATCGTCGCTCAACGTTCTGCTTAACAGATTAGTCACTTGTTCTTCGCCCGCCCAACCGCCACGATAAATTCGGTACTTGCGGAGGTAATAGTAAAAAGCAGCTAATGGCACAAGCGAAAGCAGGACTCCGACCAAGTCAAAAATGCTCAGGCTCAAGTGCAAGAGAACACTTAAGCTTACGGAAAAAAAGATTAAACAAAACAAGGCCACGCAGAGAATCGCCTTCGCCAAGTTTTTTCTAACCTGGTTCTTGAGGTAATTGCCTGACCCTTTCATCTTCCTCATGCTTAACCGCTCTAGGTCACGTTCCATTAGCGTCGAAACTATATTACACTATGCATACCCAAACACGTTTGTAACATTGCTGAAAGCAGGATGGCAGGCACAGTTACGCCGGTCACACATAGCCAATATTAAACCTCAAAGAAGTAGTAGGACAATGCTTTTCCGACTGTCCTACTACTTCTAATAACCGTAACGGTTAACCCGTTCGTCGTCTGCGCTAGCAGAGGGAGATCTTTGAGGCGCAAGTTTGAAGAGTTAACATAGCCGCAAGGCCATTATGGGGCAGTTTGATATTTTGGGAGTAAAATGTCTACCGTAAAGAAAATGCTTACACGCGCTTGAAAACTGCCTACTTTATTTCTTTGTTCATCAGGTACTCGTGCATTGCCTTTGCCGCGCGTTTGCCAGCGCCCATGGCGCTGATGACCGTTGCTGCTCCTGTGGCGACGTCTCCTCCTGCATAGACTCCGTCAAGGCTGGTTTTGCCCGTGTCGTTGACGCATATAGTTCCGTGTCTCGGGTCGCTCTGCAAGCCTTCAGTCGTGCGCTGAATGATTGGGTTGGGTGTTTGACCGATCGCAACGATGACCGTGTCAACGTCCATCGTGAACTCTGAGCCCGGAATCTCTTTCACGCCACGTCTGCCCTTAGCGTCAGGTTCAGTAAGCTCCATCGCGATGCATTTCATGCTTTTAACCCAGCCTTTTTCATCGCCGTAGAACTCGATTGGCGCAGCAAGGAAGTTGCAGACTAACCCTTCTTCTTCCGCGTTCTCGATTTCTTCATGCCTCGCAGGCAACTCAGTGCGTGAACGTCTGTAGAGTAAGCATACTTCTGCGCCAAGCCTCATGCTGCATCTTGCGCAGTCCATAGCCACGTTTCCGCCCCCGATAACTACTACATGTTTGCCGATGCGTATCGGAGTATCATACTCAGGGAACTGGAAAGCTTTCATCAAGTTAACACGTATCAGAAACTCGTTAGCCGAGTAGATCCCTCCGAGGTTTTCACCCGGGCAACCCGTGAACTGCGGCAAACCTGCGCCGCTGCCGATGAAAACCGCGTCATAGCCGCCTTCCTTCATGAGCTCTGGGATCGTGTGAATCCTGCCGATCAAGTTGCCGAGGCGTAAATCCACTCCAAGCTTCTGGATGTATTCAACCTCATTTTGCACTATGGCTTTTGGCAAACGGAACTCTGGAATGCCATACGACAACACTCCACCAGCAACATGCAACGCTTCAAACATCGTAACTTCGTGACCAAGCTTGATAAGGTCAGCAGCGGCCGTCAAACCAGCTGGACCAGCGCCGACAATCGCTATTTTTTTGCCCGTCGACGGAGCTTTATCTGGAATTTGAGAGCCGTGAGCTCGCTCCCAGTCTGCAAGAAAACGCTCAAGCCGCCCGATGCTTATGGGTTCACCGATTTTTCCAACGAGACATTTATCTTGGCATTGTACTTCTTGAGGGCAAACTCTTCCGCACACAGCTGGCAAAGCATTCTTCGTTTTTATCAACGCTATGGCTTCATCGTACTTCTTTTCTTTAAGAAGTTTAATGAAAGCTGGAATCGGAACTTCCACGGGACAGCCGCCCATACACTGAGGCTTCACACACTGCAGGCACCGACTGGCTTCTTCAAGCGCTTGCTCTTCAGTATAGCCCAAAGCAACCTCGCTAAAGTTTTTAGCTCTCACTTTAGGTTCTTGCTTAGCCATTTCAACGGCTTTCTTGTTTAATTTCGGTTTAGGCTTTGCTTCCGCCACACTTGCAACCTCCTCTAATTTCCCACAGCACGGAGCTTAACCTTTCTTCAGGCAACATTGTGCGTTGCCGAAGGATAAGCCCGTCGAAATCAACTTTGTGACCGTCAAATTCTGGTCCGTCCACGCAGCCGAACTGCATTTTGCCGTCAACTGTGACTCGGCATACTCCGCACATGCCCATGCCGTCGATCATTATCGGCGTCGTCGTCACGATCGTCGGGATGTCGTAAGGCTTGGTGATTTCGCTTACGTCCTTCATTAAAATAACCGGACCCATAACCACGCACCGGTCGAACTTTTCGTTCGTTAACAGTTCTTTAAGAAAATCTAAACCTTGGTAACCCATCGAGCCGTCGTCAGTTGCGATGTAAACGCTGTCACTCATACTTTTAGCCTCATCTTCCATCATTATGAACTCCTTTGTCCGCGCGCCTAGAATCGTAGTTACGACGTTACCAGCATCCTTCATGGCTTTAACCTGCAAGAGCAGGGGCGCAATCATCACGCTTCCACCGACGCACAGGACTTTACCGAAGTTTTTAACTTCGGAAGGATTGCCAAGTGGGCCAGTAACGTTATCGATGCATTCGCCTTCGTTTAGTAAACCAAGCGTTTTGGTGGTTTTCCCTACTTCATGGAAAACAAACGACACCGTTCCTTTCGCTCTGTCGTACCCGCAGATCGTTAATGGAACCCGTTCGCCCTCCTTGCCGTTTATGACTATCAAGAATTGTCCGGCTTGTGCTTTAGCAGCAATATCCGGTGCTTCAACTTCGAACAGTTTTATCTTGGGAACAAGTTCTTTCTTAGTTACTATTCTGTACGTTTGCTTTCGCCTCCACGACGACCATTTCACTTTGGGATAGTGCTGAAATCTTTTGGTAGAAAGCATCAAGTTTCTGGTTGAAATCACCTGCACACCTAGGCGACTCCTCGTAAAGTTCGAATCTTTCAAGCAGCCCCTTCTTCTTGAGGACGTTCAACATAACATCGAGGTTTCGTTCTGCGGTGTCTCTGCCCTCTTGGAGCTTGCAGTCCTTAGAAGAGCAGACCACAGCCATAACACCGTCGAAACCGCAGTTTAACGCGTTAACAACGTGGACTGGATCTAAAGATTTGAAGCAGGGAACCTCAAGCGCTAAGACGTTTTTCCCTTCAAACGCGCAGTTCGGGTTGTCTAAGGCTGAGAACTCTGACCATTGACACACAAAAGCTAGAATTGCTGGACCGCCGCTTTTAGCCTTAAGCTTCGCAACCGAATCCCCGTAACGGTCCACCACGTTTTCGAACTCGAAGCCTTTTACTTGAATGGCATCATGTGGACAAACCAATTGGCATGCGCCGCAGCCGACACATTTTTCTTCGAGAACTCTGGGAGTGGCGAAGGGTTCAAACTCAAGAGCTTTGTAGGGGCAGATAAAGATGCATTTGTCACAGCCAACGCATTTTTCGACGTCATAAACTGCTTTGCGGGAAAACTTTACTATTCGAACCGCATTTTCGTCGAAGCCTAACTGTTCAAGGACGTTTCTGGCTAAAACGAGTCTTCGAGTATTAATTTTCGTGCCCTCTTTAAACCGACAAAACGGGTCTTCACATTGGATAGAAACAATATTCTTAACGCCTAAACTGAGCGATTCAAAAATAAAGTCGGTCGGGACCCTGCCTGAGCACGGCAAGCGTAACGCGATGTAATTCTCTACTTTTAACCCTTGTTCTTTCAGGATATCCTCCACTTCACCTGTTGAGGGCGAGTTTCCTCTGCACATTAAAACAAGAGTGTCAACATTCTTGGTTTTTTCAAGCGCCTGGTTAACATAGTCTGAGAGATTATCATAAGTGTAATACTGCATTCTAATAGCTGAAACCGGGCAGGCACTGTAACATATACCGCAAACCTGGCAATCCTGAATGTTAATCTCAATTTTTCCAGTCGCGTCGCGTTTTATGGCTTCGTAGGGACAGATTGATTCGCAAACATCGCAGCGGCTACACAAGTCTTGGTCGATTTCTACCACAGCGAGACACTTTTCACTCATTCCAAAGCCTCTTTTCCTATACCGCGGCTACTTCAAACCGCAACATGTTAGGCATGAATGCTTTAAAGCCTATCGGAACCATGGAAAGGGCTTTAGAATCATATAATCCTTTCTCTCGAGTTTCCCCAATATCCATATAACATCCTCGCCGTCATTCTTGCTTTCTCAGAGTTTTTGTCGTTGAAAATCAACAAAGCATTCGAAGCAGAGCTGTTTAGCTTTGCAATTCCTAAGTAGCGGAGGCGACTATTACCATGAAATGCTCAGAAAATCGCACTTAGCTTGACATTCATTTACACGACTAACGCTAGCCTAAAATTGACGAAACCCTGATTGTACATAGTTGTGGTTTATATGCCTACTTATTTAGTAATTTTGAATGCGCCGTGTTTACCGAATAGAAAAATGAAACCCAAATTATACACCCGCCGGGGTATAAAGGAGGCTCTCTCTTGAAGCTTGGCATTTTAGGCGGAACAGGAAACATGGGCAGAGGTCTCGCCCTCCGTTGGGCGTTAAAACATGATGTCCTGCTCGGATCAAGATCGTTGGACAAGGCATGCATAGTCGCAAGGGAACAGGAAAGCCTCGCAAGAGGATTCTACCAGGATGAGATGCAGGGAAGAATCAACGGTGCGCTTAACTCTACTGCGGCAAAAGAATCAGACGTTGTCATCGTGACGCTTCCTCCTTCAGGATTAGTTCAAACCGTCGGGGAAGTCGCCAAATTCCTCAGCCGCGACCAGGTTGTCGTATCAACAGTTGTGTCAATGAGTAAGAGCAAGGGGCTTTTCAGTTATGTCCCCCTTCCGACGGCGCAGATAAAAAAATATCTCGGGAAGTCAGCAGCGGAAATCATCCAAGACCTAGTAAAACCGCTCCCTGTTGTATCAGCCTTTCAAACTGTTCCCGCGGCCTACCTGGAAAACGTTGATTCCGTGATGAACATTGATGTCTTAGTCGCGGGCGACGACGAAAACGCGATAAGGCGTGTTTCAAACCTGATCGTGGACATTGCGAATTTGCGACCGCTAAGAGTCGGTGCCCTCGCAAATTCCACTTTCACCGAATCATTAACGCCTCTGCTTCTTAATGTTGCCATCCTCAACAAACTTCAAGACCCATCAATAAGAATCGTTCCATGGATGCCTAAAAGTTTCGCCCAATAACGCCTTGACTAGATTTGATTTCTTTATTTTCTGTAGTATGGCTGACGGATAAAGCTGTAGGCTTCAAGAGCCGCAGTGATGCCTTGACCCACGGCTGTTCCAACCTGCTTGATGGCTTGATTGGTCACGTCTCCCGCTGCGAAAACGCCTGGCAGGTTTGTTTGCTGATGAGTATCCACTTTTATGTATCCATGCTCGTCTGTTTCTACGCCTGCGGTTTTCGCATGTTGACTGTTAGGCGCTTCGCCGATTTGCACGAAAACTGCGTCGATTAACAGCTCGCTGGTTTTGCCCGTCAGATTATCCAGCAAGGTCACGGCTTTCACTTGCTTGTCGCCCTTGATTTCTTGAACTTCAGTGTTCCACATTACTGTGATGTTGTTTTTGGCTGAGATGTCAGAGACTAGACTTTCTTCAGCCCTGAAAGCATGTCGCCTGTGGATCACGATTACTTGGGAAGCTAACCCTGAAAGGTACAGGGTTGTGATGCAGGCTGTGTTTCCACCGCCGACGACGAGCACTCTTTTATCCTTGAAGAAAGGCCCGTCGCAGACGCCGCAGTAGCTTACGCCTCTTCCTTTGAACTCTTTTTCGCCTTTGACGCCTATTTCCCTATAATGTGAACCAGTGGAGTATACGATTGCTTTAGCTTCATACGTCGCCCTTGAGGTTTTGACGATTTTCCTCTCGCTTGCAAGGTCTAATTCAGTGGCAGGTTCCAAGTCGTGAATAATTGCGCCCGCTTTCCTGCATTGTGAAGTCATTTTCTCCGCAAGTTCCCCGCCGCTGATTTCGGCAAAACCCGGGTAGTTTACCACGGTTGACGCGTCGGCGATTGTTCCTCCCGGCAGTTTTTCCTCCAAAATCAAGGTTCTGAGTCCACTTCGAACAGAGTAAATTCCAGCGGATAAGCCGGCGGAGCCAGCGCCGATTATTATGACATCCCAGTTGTCCATATGCACATCTCTTTTAAGGAATAGTGGTTTGGAGCGGTTTATGAATTGTTCGATTGTTTTTTTGCCTGTTCCAATAAGCTGATAAGGATGAGGTCGATTTAACTTTTAATGACAGGCTATTTTGAGGTGTCGTTTTTTTTGGCGAAGTACAGGTGCACAGTTTGCAATTACATTTACGATGAGGCAAAAGAAGGAAAGAAATTCAGCGATTTACCCAAAGAGTGGGTTTGCCCAATTTGCGGAGCGCCCAAATCATCTTTTGTCCTGTTGGCCGAGCACGTTGAAGAGAAAAAAGCTGAGCACACCGTTTCAGAAGTTCTGATAAACCAGATTGCCGAGTGGGGTGTCAAGTACGTTTTCGGTATTCCAGGCACTTCGACGTTAGGCATTGTGGATGCGATACGCAAAAGCAACGGAAAAGTGAAGTATATTCAGGTTCGGCACGAACAGACTGCGGCGTTCATGGCTTCAGCCTACGGAAAACTAACGGGGCACGTTGCTGCTTGTCTGGGCATTTCTGGTCCCGGCGCGACGAACTTGGCTACTGGCTTGTACGATGCGAAGTTGGATCATGCGCCCGTCTTAGCGTTGACTGGTTTGGTAGCGAGGCAACTGATTGGCCCAGGTTCGACGCAGGAGATTGACCAGTACGCTTTCTTTGAGCCGATATGCGTTTTTAACAAGATTTTAATGTCCGAAGACCAGACCACTGCGCTGGCTACTTTGGCGGTTAAGCATGCACTTTTGGACCAAGGCGTTTCTCACATCGGAATCCCCAATGACGTTCAGAAGTTGCCCTATGAAGCGGATATGCTGCCGTTTGAGGGCAGAATGCCTAATCTCGCTTACGGCCAAGAAGAGTGGCTGATTGAAAAAGCAGCAAAAATTATCGACCAAGCCGTGAGACCTGTGATTCTTGCAGGCTTTGGCGCAAGAGGTCAAGGCAGCAAGCTGTTGAAGCTGGCGTTAAAGATTTCGGCGCCGATTATGGCGACCTTTAGAGCTAAAGGTGTTGTTGACGAACACGAGTCGTTGTATGTTGGTTGTCACGGCGGCATAGGTTCAACCGCGGCGGGGGAACTCATGCAAAAAGCCGATTTACTGATCGTCATTGGTTCTTCATTCTCTGACCTGACGCAGATTCCTCAGAAGAAAACCGTTCAGGTTGACATTAACCCGCTGATGATTGCGCGCAGGTATCCTGTTGAAGTGGGGTTGCTCGGTAACAGCGCAGTGCTCATTCCAAAGTTAACGGAGAAAGCGCAGGAGAAAAGGAACCTTGACTACTTAGCTGAAATTGCCAGGTTAAAGCAGGAATGGCTAAGCCAATTGGAAGAAGAATCAAAGCCGGACATGAAGCCGATTAGACCCCCGTACATAATCAAAGTTCTGAACGACAAGCTCGCCGACGACGCCGTGATTTCTCTGGACGTCGGGGAGAACTGCTGGTGGTTCGGCAGGAACTTTAGGATGCGTAAGTCGCAGAAGATGGTTATGAGCGGCACGTTGGCAACGATGGGGTTCGGCTTACCCGGAGCACTAGCCGCAGCGTTAGCTTACCCCGACAGGCAGATTGCTTGTTTGACCGGCGACGGCGGCTTAACGATGGTTCTGGGCGACTTCTTGACCGCGCTGAAGTACCAGTTGCCCGTTAAAGTCTTCGTGATGAACAACAAACGGTTGGCAATGATAATGCAGGAGCAGAAAGTGGAAGGCTACGAAAGCTGGCAAACCGACCTGTTCGACTACAACTTCGCTGATTTCGCGGAGCATTCAGGCGGCTTAGGCATCAAGGTCACTGGGCCGAGCGAGCTTGAAGCAGCAGTTGACAAAGCACTCGCGGCTAATAAGCCAGCCATCGTGGATATAGAAACTGACCCGAGAAGATTTTTAGTGTGAGTTAAATCGGTAAACAAAATTTTTTAAGAGATAATTAGCCCTTTTTCTTGAGCTTGTCGTAGTTTCTGAACAAACTCTTCGTCCTCTTTTATTTTTTGGTCTAATTCAGCTCGATGCTCATAGTAATAAGACAAGGCATCGTGTACCTGTTTCAGTTTCAAGTGCGGGTGAGCGTTAATAATATCGTCAGGGGAGCAATTCATGTATTCATACTCGACTGCTATGTCTACTATTCTTATTCGCGTACCCACTATTACTGAGGAGCCGTTGCAAATTTTCGGATTAATTTCAACGTAAGGATGTTCAGTCTTAGTCTGCAATTTTAACACGAATCCTTTTGTTATTAACGACACTTTAGCTTCTCTTAACTTTTACCATGAAAATTCCATTTTAATCTCCAGCAAATTAACACTTAACTAAGACACTTGAAGTGTTGCTAGTGACTCGAACCGGCTTATCTTTAATGTGTTTGCGCGCAATAGCCCCCTATAGGAAGGCAAAGCATCTACGGAAAGCATCTATACTTTGCATCTACACTTTGACGGTAAAGAGTTTGGTAGCAGGGATTAGATTTGAACTAGTGATCTCTGGCTGTCTCCCGACGACAGTGCGCCGTTATGAGCCCAGCGGGTTAATCCTGGCTCCGCCGCCTCGGTTGGGCTTTTTGTTAGGTAATTAGGATTCGCCAGCGTCTTCTAATAGCTTCACTACAAGCCTGTTGTCGATATAGTAGCCTTGGTCAAGGATATCTTTGATTGCCTCTCTGACAGAGGCCAGTAGACCGTGTTTTTTGGTCAGTTTTAGGAGCCCCAATGTACCAATCACGTCGACATTCAGTAAAGCAGCGTATTTCCTCGCTTTTGCATCGTCAACTAGCAAGGTGGCTCTTAGTTCCTTAGCTAGAATTATTGCTTCCGCCTCTCCTTTATCAACCAGTTCTTCCAAAAGTTTGTAATCGCCGTCTTCTTTGATTCTTGTGGGTTTGAGCCATTCTATTTTTGAGAAATCAGCCTTCTCCTTGGTCCTGACAGTTATCTCGTCATGGACAGCGATTGGAATGTTGACTGTTCCAAATAGTTCCTTCAAAATTGAAAGCTTGTTAATCTTAAGTAGAACAATGAGAGGGCCGGCGTCGGCGACTATCACTTGACTCGCCTTAGCTCTTCGTCCAGCTCTTCTGGCGTGATGTTGGTGAATGACTCCTTATGTTTGCCTAGCTCATACATAAAATCGCGCAGTTTTAAACCTGCCAGCTTTGCCGCTTGCCCGACTGAGATCTTTCTTTCCCTGTAAAGTATGATTGCCAAGTAAAGCTTCAGTTCGTCCGCACTTAAGTCATCAACTAATGCTTTGGGTATGTTGAGCTCCAACGACTTCACCCAATGACTCATGTTAACGTCTTAACTAAAAAAGATTGCCGGTGAGCGAAAAACTGTTGGTAGCGGGGACTAGATTTGAACTAGTGATCTCTGGGTGTCTCACAGCGACAGCGCGCCGTTATGAGCCCAGCGGGTTAATCCTGGCTACCCCACCCCGCTGAATCACGCTAAAACTTGTTTTTAGCAACCTAATAGTCTTTTCATCAAATATTAATAGTTTCTTTTTCGTTATCAGCAGATATGCAAAAGAGCTTAAGGCCGCTTGAAAACTTCATAGCACCGTAGAGTCTTCACCTGCGCAAGCCTATGCAATCTATGAAAAAACACTCACTCTGCCCCAGGAACCTCGACTATATCTACAAAATGTATTGACAAATCGTATCTACTTTGCCTTCCTATACCCAACTGTTGCGCGCACACACAAAACCAAGATCGCCCGCGAAACCCATCCCAGTCGGCAAAACATTTTAGGGTCAACACTTATTGTATGTTGCATGGTGCTTGCTGATGGACAAAGCCTACTTGCGTAAGCTTTCTGAGCCGACGTTGGAGAATCCTGTTTTCGTTCAGGGATTACCTGGTTTCGGAAACGTCGGCAGAATTGCGGCTCATCTGCTGATCAAGTTCTGCGACGCGAAACTTTTCGCCGAGTTGTATTCACCTAGTTTTCCTGATTACGTTTCCATAACGTCTAAGGGCATTGCCCAGCTACCGAGGTACGAGTTTTATTACGCACCCATGGAGAAGAACAACCTGGTCATCATGACCGGTGAGGTTCAGCCTTCGTTTGATGACGTCGTCGCTCACTATGACGTCTGTGAAGAAGTGATCGATTTTGCAGCGTCTTTGGGCTGCCACTTCGTCGTCACGATGGGGGGCATACCGATCACTGAAGAGAAAGCTCAGGTTTACATCGCTGCAACGTCACCGAGGTTGGCGAGGGAGTTTATGGAGAAGGGCGCGGTTATTTACAGTAAAGGCAGAATCGTCGGCGGCACAGGACTGACCTTGGCGTTGGCGAAAGAAAGGAAGCTTGAGGGCGTCAGCCTGCTTGGGACAACCACCGGTTTTAGGGCGGACCGGGAGGCTGGATTTCTCGTTTTCAAGTTTTTGATGAAGGCTTTAGGAAAAGAGATAAAAGAAGGTTTAGTAGAAAACAATGCACCAGAAGAACTGTAAGTGGATGTTGCATGACTGATAAAGAAGACGTGAAAGTTACGGGTATATACAGCAAGTTCTGGAGAATAACGCTGGTTATCGTGTCGATGCTTCTAATCTTTGTCGGTCCGACATACGTGCCGTACGCCATGGCGAACCTGCTGAAGCTGGACTATTATGTTTCAATAGGCGTCGGCTTCTTCCTCTTCGCCGTAGGCATGACCTTCATGCTGTTCCTCATTAGAAAGAAACTGATAACCGTTTAATTTTGCCTCAGATACCCCAGGGCGCATCATCAATCAGCATTTTGGACTCTTCATCGGCAAGCCTATAGAGACACAAGCCTGTTTTATTTAACTATTCGTGAAACTTCGAAAAGCTTACTGTAAATACACTTCCTAAATGCATAAGTCATATTAAATATTAAGATAGAAATACTCTGTATGCAACGAAGCAGCATTAGAATCCCCGATATTCCGAAAGAACGAAATGACGAAGCAAAAAGAACAACGATTATCCTCGAGAAAAGCGAAAGAGAATTCATCGAATCATTAATTGCGGAAGGCAAAGAGCCAGGGATTAAACCGCTGATTTCCAAATTGCTTGAGATCTACAGAAGCATGATGATCTATGACTGGCGCTTCCCAGGCGAATACTACTGCGGGATAAGCCGCGTAGCACTCATAAACGTTGAATTGTTCAATATCCTAACCCAGCAGATTCCCAGAGAACACTGGCATGAGATCGGGAAAAAAATGGGCGATGCACTAAAAGTTTCAATCCAATCCACCCTAACGATTGAGACGAGTGAACAGGCCAACTGGGAAAAGGTCTTTGAACGGCTGAAGGCTCAGGGCTTCGGGGACTTCTACTTGAAGGACAAATTTTTGCTTCTAAAAACACCGTTTATTAACGAGTGCGAAATTTGGAAGGGCTTAATGGAAGGATTGCTGAGCGTCGAGTTAGAAACGAGAAATTCGGTGCCGCCGCTGGTTTTTGAAATAAAAAAACATAAGCAGCCTTCAGTTTAGCCGTTTTTGCGTTTTTGACAAGTTAAATATTAGGAAACAGTTTATTAGGAAGACGGAATATTCAGGTGTCTTTCAGTGGTACATGATGAGGGATTGCTTTCATCCAAGGCGATTGTGTTCATTAAATGCAATCCAAACCGCGTAACTTCAAAGACGAAAAGCCAATTGTTATTAGGTGCAATCCTTCAAAAGACCATTCTGTCAAAACAACAAACACTCAGAGGTTTCTCTGAAAATTTAGGTGAAAATTATTGGATAAAATAAAATTTGCTATACCAGCAGGCTCCCTATCAAAAGCAACAGGGGAATTCTTCGCGCGTTCAGGATACAAAATCTCAGGAAGCGACCGCACGTACCGACCGACCATAAACGACCCACAAATAGAAATAAAAGTTCTAAGACCTCAAGAAATTCCCGTCTTTGTCAGCGAGGGATTACAAGACTTAGGCATAACTGGAGTAGACTGGGTCAAAGAAACCCGTGCTGACGTAGAAATTCTACAGAACCTCGAATACGGAAAAATCAATCTTGTCATAGCCGTGCCAAAAACGGTTAGCGAAAACATTACGATGGGCGAGTTCATGGAATCAGTCTGGGGTCAAGGTAAAAACTTCCGAGTCAGCACGGAATACCTCAACATAGCCTCAGAATACCTAAAAAACACGCCTCAATACAAAAAACGCTTCGGCGATGCCGACCCGACGATTGTGACGCCGTGGTGGAGAAAAGGCGACAACCCAAGAGCTAAGATTTTCCTTTCGTTTGGCGCAACCGAAGCCAAGCCGCCGGAAAACTCCGACTGCATAATGGACGTCGCTGAAACTGGAACCACGCTTGAAGCAAACAACCTGAGAATCATAGACACCGTCATGAAGTCAGCCGCGGTTCTTATTGCTAACAAAAAGGCGCTCGAAGACCCGAAGAAGCGGGAGAAAATCCATGACATACTTGCCCTGCTTAAAGGAGTCGTTGACGGCTCCAAGAGAATCCACATATTCGTCAACGTCAAAAAATCAAATCTGCAAAAGCTGCTGACCGAACTGCCAGCGCTGAAAAACCCAACAGTGGCGCCCCTGACTGACGAAAACTGGGTTAGCGTTAACACTGTAATCGAGAAAGACTGCCTAATCGAGCTCCTGCCAAAAATCCGCAAACTAGCTCAAGGCATAGTGGTGTATGAGCCTCGGCAGGTGCTGGCTTTAGACGAGATCAGCAAGAGAGAGGAGAACCCTTGCAGAAGCAAGTCCAAGTAAAAACGTGGAAAGCAGATGAGCTGCCGCTTGACTGGTTTGAACGGCAAAAAACAGACTCGAAGGCTGCCGAGCAGGTCGAAGACAGCATAAAGACCATAATAAACCAGGTAAAAGAAGACGGCGACAGAGCGCTAGTAGAACTCACACGAAAATTCGATAAAGCCAAACTGACGCGGAAAACTCTCAGAGCAACAGCAGAAGAAACCAAAGAAGCCTACCGGAAAACAAGCAGAGAACAAGTCGCCGCTCTCAAATTCATGCAACAAAAAGTAAGCAGCTTCCAAAGGCAACAACTCCAGCAAACCGAAACTCAAGCCAGCAGCGACGGCATAACAGTCAGGACGATTTTGAAGCCAATCGAAAGCGTCGGCTGCTACGTTCCAGGCGGACGTGCGGCTTATCCGAGTACTTTGATCATGACTGCCGTGCCAGCTAAGGTTGCTGGGGTGCCGAGAATAGTTGTGTGCTCGCCGCCGGATGCTGAGGGCAAGGTTAACCCACTGGTTCTTGTCGCCTCAGACGTTTGCGGGGTTGACGAGGTTTACAAGGTCGGCGGAGCTCAAGCTATAGCCGCGTTAGCTTACGGAACCGAAACCGTAACGCCAGTGAAGAAAATTGTAGGTCCCGGAAGCAGATACGTAACGGCCGCGAAAGCACTTGTTTCAAAAGATGTTGCAATCGACATGCCCGCAGGTCCAAGCGAAGTGGTCGTCCTAGCAGACGAAACTGCAGATGCGCGGCTCATCGCTTTCGACATGGTTTCGCAGGCTGAGCATGGAGAAGACAGCGTTGCAGGACTCATAACGACGTCAGAGAAGGTCGCGTCGAAAGTTCAGGATTATCTCTCAAAGCTTGCTGTCTCAGCAGAAAGACGCGAAAAAATCTCGGAGGCATTATCTAAGTACGGGTTCATAATAGTCTGCAACAGCCTTCAAGAAGCGCAAGGTTTAGTGAACCAGTTTGCTCCTGAACACTTGGAAGTCATGACCGCTAAACCCGAGAAGATCGCGAACAAGCTTACAGCCGGGCTAATCCTTGCCGGACCGTTCAGCCCGGTTGCGCTGAGCGATTACGGCAGCGGAACTAATCATGTTTTGCCTACTGGAGGGTTTGCACAGGTTTTCTCGGGGCTGTCAGCGTTGGATTTTACACGGAGAGTAAGCATAGTTGAATCTTCGAAAGAAGGGTTAGAGAAGGTTAAAGAGACAATTAAGATTATGGCGGAAGCCGAAAACCTTCCGAACCACTACCGAGCGATTGAAGCGAGGTTTCAAAATGATGAATCAGCGTAAAAAATGGCTCACTGAGAAACTTGAGAAGCTGATGAGTTCAGAAGCGTACGCTGCTGAGAAGACAAACGAGACCATAGCAAAAGAGTACGGCCTTGCACCAAGCGACGTTGTGAAGCTTAACTATAACGAAAACCTGTTCATCCCAAGAGAAAAGATTATCCCGCTTCTCAAAGAAGTAGCGGAAGAATGCGACTTCCGAATTTACCCTCAAGAAGAAGAAGCAAAGCTCAAAGAAAAAATCGGCGAATACCTACAAGTAACCCAGCAGAACGTTGCCGTCGGGAACTCAAGCGACGAAGTCATGGAGCGCGTCATACGACTATTCCTCGAAGAGGGCAAGACCGCAGTCACGTTCACGCCAACATTCACCGTCTTTAATTACTGCGTCCAGGATCAAGGCGCAGAGCTCGTGGCGGTACCGCTGAAGAATGACTTCTCCGTGGACGTTGAAGCGATGCAGAAAACGTTCACCTCGGATGCTCGCTTGCTTTACCTTTGCTCACCCAACAACCCAACGGCTAATCAGCTTAAACCAAGAGAAACCGAATCTTTAATCGAAGAGTTTCCGGGCATAATCCTTGTCGATGAAGCTTACGCCGAATATGCCGACTACTCGGTTGTACAGTTGATAAACAAGTATGAAAACCTCATAGTGCTGCGCACCTTCTCGAAGGCTTTCAGCTTAGCAGGCCTCAGGTTAGGCTACGCTGTAGCTGACCCTGTGCTGGCAAGGGCGATTAACAAAACGCC
This sequence comes from Candidatus Limnocylindrales bacterium, assembly GCA_035319575.1. Taxonomy (GTDB): domain Archaea; phylum Thermoproteota; class Bathyarchaeia; order Bathyarchaeales; family Bathycorpusculaceae; genus Bathycorpusculum. The sequence goes on along the minus strand of DATHCJ010000039.1, from coordinate 58,553 downwards.
TACACCGTACCTTGTGAACGTGGTCTCCTTAAGTATGGGAAGAAAAATGCTGGAGAACATCGGGCTAGTGCGTGAAGCGGTGGCCGCCTTAAAGCTGGAACGTGCAAACCTCATAAATCAACTGAACGACATAGAAGGCGTTGAGGCGTTTGATTCAAAGACAAACTTTGTCCTATTCCAGACAGAAAAACCCTACACACGAGTCTATGAACAAGCCCTAAAGAAAGGCGTAATCATCAAGAAACTGGGTAAACTCCTCGATCATGAGAATTGCCTGCGAACCACGGTTGGATTGCCCCAGATGAACGCCAAACTCTTAGCAGTTTTAAAAGAATACATGAGTGAAAAAACATGAGAACCGGCGAAGTTTACCGTAAAACCAAAGAAACCGAAGTCCAAGTGAATGTGAACCTTGACGGGGAAGGAAAAGCGAGCGTAGCCACGGGCGTGCCGTTTCTTGACCACATGATAACTTCTCTTGCCACACACAGCTTAATCGACATCGCCGCGTCGGTGAAGGGCGATTTGATTCACCACTGCGTTGAAGACTTAGCCATAGGCTTGGGCGAAGCGTTAAACAGAGCCTTAGGCACACGAGAAGGCATCACACGCTTCGGCAGCGCGGCGGCACCAATGGATTGCTCCTTGGCGTTCGCAGCTGTTGATTTGGTTAAGCGCCCCTACTTTAAGATTGACCTGAAACTTCGGGGGAAAAAAGTGGAGAACATGCCAATCGAGGACATCAATCACTTCTTTGAATCCTTCGCCACTTCGCTTCAGTCAAACGTTCACGTGTTCGTCGAGTACGGCAGCAACGACCACCACAAAGCCGAGGCAGCAGTAAAAGCCCTTGCTCTATCGCTTAGGCAAGGAGTAGCTTTAGACCCGAGAAGGAAAGGAATCCCAAGTTCCAAAGGAGCCATCTAAGTGGCAAAAGCAGTAATCTTCGACTACGGCGTAGGCAACCTGCTGAGCCTCAAATGCGCACTGGAAAAGGTAGGCTTAGAGGCATCAATAGGCACTTCAAAAGTGGAATTAGCTAAAGCAGACGCTGTTGCTTTGCCAGGCGTTGGAGCCTTCACGACAGCCGCCAAAAAGCTTGACGAAGTAAAAGAAACGCTCAAGAGCATGGCAGAACAGGGAACACCTCTGCTTGGCGTATGCCTTGGATTGCAGCTTTTCTTCCAGCAAAGCGAAGAAGGACCGGGAAAAGGTTTAGCACTGTTCAAAGGCAGGACAGTTCGACTGCCAAACACGGTTAAGGTGCCACACATGGGCTGGAACACGCTGACCATCGTGAAAGAAAACGAGCTTTTCGAGGGAATAGCTGATGACTCTTACGTTTACTTTGTCCACTCACTCTACCCGGTACCTGTTGACGAGTCGATAGTTTGTACAAAAACCGAGTACGGGACAACGTTCACTTCGGCAGTAGCCAGCAAAAACATCTACGGCACCCAGTTTCACCCGGAAAAATCAGGCGACCTCGGCTTAAGAATCCTCAAAAACTTCGCCGAAGCAGTGGTTAGGTGACAAACGTGCAGTTAATTCCAGCCATCGACCTCATGAAAGGCAAAATCGTCCGTTTAACCCGCGGCGACCCCAAGACCGCCAAAGTGTACGACGAGTTCGGTACGCCCTTGGAAGCTGCTAACCGCTGGCGTGACGAGGGCGCTGGGAAGCTGCACATTATTGATTTGGATGCGGCTTTCGGTACTGGAAACAATCGTGCGGTTATCGCCGAAATAGCCTCAAAGGTGGCGTTGCCCATTCAAGTTGGCGGCGGAATCCGAAGCTTCGAGACAGCTGCGAGCCTCTTCAAGACGGGGGCTAGCCAAGTTATTCTTGGAGCGTTAGCATTCAACGAGCCGTCAGCCATCGGCAGGATCCAGGAACGGTGTGGGGCTGATTCAGTTATTGTTGCCCTAGACAACCGAGACGGATGGGTTATGGTTGAAGGGTGGAAAACCGCGACGAAATTAAGAGTGGAAGAAGCGATGCTAAAATTCACAATGCTTGGCGTCCAAACGTTCCTCATCACTTCAATCGCCCAAGATGGGACGCTAAGCGGTCCAGACCTTGAGATGCTCAAGCAGGCTAGCCGACACCCGAACACTAAAGTTATCGCGGCTGGCGGGATTGGCAGCATAGAAGACATAACCGCCCTAAAACGGATTGGAGTGGAAGGCGCTGTAATTGGAAAAGCCCTTTACGAAGGCAGGTTCAGTCTTAAGGAAGCCATACGCAAGTTGGGAGGCCTGAAAGATGCCGTTAGCTAAACGTATCGTTCCGTGTTTAGATGTTGACCATGGAAAAGTGGTAAAATGCGTGAATTTCTTGAATCCTAGGCGGGCAGGCGACCCTGTTGAGTTGGCTAAACGCTACTCTGACGACGGCGCAGATGAACTGGTTTTCCTCGATATAACCGCGTCTCCTGAGAAGCGAGATATACTGCGGGGCGTGGTTGAAGGCGTTGCGAAAGCAATTAGCATACCGTTTACTGTCGGCGGAGGAATCCGCAACGTTTCCGACGCAAGGCTCGTGTTATGCAGTGGCGCCGATAAAGTATCGGTTAACACTGCGGCAGTGGAAAATCCTAAAGTAATCACCGAGTTAGCCGACGTTTTCGGGCAGCAATGTGTAGTCACAGCCATAGACGCAAAAAGAAACCGTATACCCAGCAACGGCAAGATTATGGTTGATACAGGCGAAGGCAAAGTCTGGTTTGAAGTTTACACTTATGGCGGAAGAAAACCCACGGGAATCGATGCCATAGCATGGGCACTGCAAGCAGAAAAGTTCGGCGCGGGCGAGTTCCTCGTAACTTCCATGGACAGAGATGGCACAACAGATGGTTATGACATCGAATTAACACGCACAATTTCTGAGCGAGTTCATGTTCCAATCATAGCCAGCGGCGGCGCCGGGGAACCCAAGCATCTACTCGAGGTGTTAACCCATGGAAAAGCCGATGCGGCTTTGGCAGCCTCAATTTTCCACTACAACAAGTACCCGATTCCAGTCGTGAAGGATTACCTGCGTAAGGCGGGGGTGATAATTAGACAGTGACACTGTCAGAACTGCTTGACAAACTGGACTTCAAAAAAGGCAATGGACTCATCCCCGTGATTGTTCAAGATGCTAAAACGAAAGAAACCCTGATGCTTGCCTACGTGAACCGTGAAGCCGTGGAGAAAACGCTTACCACTGGCAAGGGCACTTACTGGAGCCGCTCCAGAAATAAACTGTGGGTTAAGGGGGAAACGTCAGGAAACACCCAGAAAATCGTTTCAGTGACCGCAGACTGCGACTTCGACGCGTTACTCTACGTGGTCGAGCAGAAAGGCGTCGTATGCCACACAGGCGCACCAACATGTTTCCACAACAAGATTCTCTGAATTTAGATATTTTCCCAATGTACTGGATGAAGGTGCATAAGTCTGCATGGGAACCTTGGAAAAGGAATTATGGAAATTCAAGTTCAAGTACGCTAGCAAGCTCCGTGGTTAACGCTTAAATAAAAACACTCTTTTTATTCTTTGAGGATAAGTGGGAGAAATGTCGCTTCATGAAGCCATGCTTTATGAAAAGCAAGAGGAGAACAAGGTAAAATGCTGCTTGTGCGCAAGGCGCTGTTTAATCAGTGATGGCTCTTCAGGGTTCTGTCTGGTGCGAAAAAACCAAGCTGGCATCCTGTACACTCTTAATTACGGGAAAGCCGTGTCCGCCGGCGTTGACCCTATAGGCAAAAAGCCGCTGTCACACTTTAACCCGGGCGCGTTGGTTATGTCGGTTGCGGCGGCAGGCTGCAATTTCCGCTGCCAATTCTGCGACAACTGGATGATAAGCCAAGACCATGAGGTTGCTGGCAGACCTTTCCCGCCCGAGGAAATAGTAAGGTCAGCTTTAAACGGCGAGTGTCAAGGAATAAGTTACACTTATACGGAGCCGACGATTTTCATGGAGTACGCCTACGATACATCCAAGCTGGCGCATGAGGCGGGGTTGTTTAACACTTTTGTCACCAACGGCTACATGACTCCTGAGGCAGCGAAGACGATTTCGCCCTTCTTGGATGCGGCAACCGTTGATTTTAAAGGCGGCGCTGACCCCGATTTCTACAAGTCCTTCTCAGCAGTACCTAACGTTGAAGCAATCTACGACGCGCTCAAAGAGCTCAAGTTAGACGGGGTTCACGTTGAAATCACCAACCTTGTCGTGCCGAAAATTGGCGATTCGATGGATAGGATAAAAGAATTAGCAACCTGGATCAAAGAGTACTTGGGTCCAGACACGCCTTTTCATCTTCTGCGGTTCCATCCTGATTACAAGATGACCTCGGTTTCCGCCACAAGCGTTGAGGAACTGGAAAAAGCTTACATGACAGCTAAACAGGCTGGGTTGAACTACGTTTACCTGGGAAACGTGCCTGGTCACCCGTCAGAGAACACGTACTGCCCGAACTGCAACGAATTGTTGATCAAACGCTACGGCTTCGAAATAACCCAATGGAACCTGACCAGTGACATGCGATGCCCAGTCTGTGGACAGCAAATCCCCATAAAAGGCAAGTTTTACCAGTCAAACGTGCGCTTCCCCTACTCGCTGTTTTAGGTGTTCTCTTCAGAATCCAAGCAAACAGAAAACTGGCCGGAAAAATTCTCCGAGAAGAAGAAGGCTCGTTGCCACGTTAAGTTATCAGGGTTAACCCGCTCAGCAGCCTGGTTTAAGCGGCGTTGAACAAGACATTTTATTAAGATTGAGCTGAAACTGCATCTGTGAAAGTGCCTAGCCGATGACTAAATACTACGCGTTGGCGGTCTGCACCAGTTACTGGAAACCCGGGGACGATTACATTAGAAAAATAATCGAGGCTTCAGAACGGAAGATCGCAAATGGAGATTTCGTCATAATTTCTGAAAAAGCAGTTTGCACAGCAACAGGCAACATAATCGATGAAAACCTAGAAAAGCCTGGTTCAAACGCGAGGTTTTTGGCAGGTTTCTGGATGCGGGTCGTGTGGGGATATCCTCTTGGAATATTGTGCGGTTTTGGGCACCGACTGTTGGTTAGGTTGAGGAGCTACCCGCTTGAGTCAGGCAGCCGACACAAACAGTTAGCGCTGGAGCAGGCGGGTTTATCGCAGGCGCTCATGTTTGGTTCTGAAGGCGGGATTGACGGGTCAAACTTGCCTTACTCGTACGTGAGCTTGCCTCTTAAGGATGCGGCTGGTGTGGCAAGAGAAATCCAGGAGCAGTTGCTTCTGAAGTTAAATAAAAATGTCTGCGTTATAGTAGCCGACACCGATAAAACTTACAAGTTTAGAGACTTCTTTTTTACACCCAGACCGAAACCGATGCGGGGCATACATTCCTTCGGCGGCGTTGCAACGTTCGTTGTGGGCAGGATGCTTAGGCTCGGGAAAAGTTCGACACCGTTGGCCGTCGCGGGCTCCAATCTTCAAGCGAGTGAGGCATTAACGATCACCAACATAGCCGACAGGGCTAGAGGTCCAGGTTCAGGCGGTACAGTTTGGGATATGGCGGCGAGGTTTCACGTGGGTTTTAGCGGCGTAACATGGGATATGCTATCGGGAATCAGGCATGAGCCGCTGGTTATAGTTAGGAAAAGCGCGGCGAAGAAGATTAATAGATAAGGACGGATAGTGTTGTAGTGGAAACTGCGTTTTTGAAGAACAAGAGATAAAAACAGGATTCTGAGACCATCATAAGTTAGCGGGTGAAACAAGTATGGAGGAAAGATTAAGGAAACTAGATGCATTCTTTAATCCACACTCGGTCGCCGTGATTGGCGCAACAAAAAAAACCGATAAAGCAGGCTACGTTATCTTCAAAAACTTCTCGACAAACAAGTTGCGTGGCGTCTTTAACGGAGAACTTTACCCTGTTAATCCAAATGAAGATTCAATACTGGGGTTAAAGTGTTACCGAAGCTTAAGTGAGATTCCGGGTGAATTGGATTTAATCGTCATTGTTATTCCAGCATTGGCTGTTCCTGGCGTGATGGAGGAGGCGGCGAACAAGAAGGTCAAAGCATGCATCATCATTACCGCTGGCTTCAGAGAGGTTGGAAACGCGGACCTTGAAGATCAAGTGGTCGCTATCGCTAAAAGCGGTGGAACACGCGTTTTAGGACCCAACTGTTTGGGAATTTACTATTCAAAAACAGGTGTGGACACACTTTTCCTTCCAGAAACCAAGACTTTAACCACGGGAGACGAGGTTGTGGCGACCCCGAGGCCGATGCCAGGCAGCATCGCGATGATTACGCAGAGCGGCGCCTTCGGGTCGGCAGCTCTGGATTATTTAACGGGTCGGCAGATGGGTGTCAGCAAGTTCGTAAGCTTCGGCAACAAATGCGACGTTAACGAATCAGACATACTTCTCTACTTGCTTAAAGACCAGGAAACTAAAGTCGTGCTTGCTTACCTAGAAGACGTGAAAGACGGGAGAGAATTCTTGGAAGTGGCCAAAAAAGTAACCGTTGAAAAACCCGTTGTAGCGCTTAAAACTGGCAGGAGCAGTCAGGGCGCTCGAGCAGCTGCCTCACACACCGGCGCCATTGCCGGATCCGACAAGATTTATGATGCTGCCTTCCAGCAGGGTGGAATCATCAGGGCAGAAGACATGGAGGAATTTTTTGACATGGGGAAAGCCTTGGCTATGCAGCCGCCTGCCATGGGAACGAACATCGGGATACTCACGGATGCGGGTGGACCAGGCGTCATGACCGTTGACGAGTGTGAGTACCTTGGCTTAACGGTTGGTCCGTTCTCAGATAGCACGATTAAGAAGTTCCAAGAGCTCAAGGACAAAAACCTTATCCTTAAGATTTCTGCAACATCAAACCCCGTTGACCTCACCGGCTCAGTGACTGATGATCAGTTTGTGACTTCCGCCGACTTGATGTTTCAAGACGCGGAAATTGACGGGATAATCCTGCTTGGGCTGCACCACATGCCTGGGCTGCGGGAGAAGTACATCGACGGCGTAGTTAATGTCTCTTTGAAGTACACAAAGCCCATAGTAATGTGCGACATCGGCGAGACAGAAATGGCGCTGTACACACGCTCAAGGTTTGACAGGCTCTGTGTGCCCTCGTACTCTTCCCCTGAGGCTGCAGCGAGAGCGATGAAAGCCCTCGTAACTTACGGCGAATACCTCAAGAAAGCCGGGTTTGCTCAAGAGCGTATTGCAGCTGCGAAAAAAGAGTGCGCCTTCACAGTTCAACCGTGACGCAGACTTCGCTGCCGTCGTCTAATTTGAAATGTTCCCGCAGGTTCGAAGCAGCGGTTACCTCAAGCAAGTCTCGGGGATAGTTGGGAACCTGTGGAATTAGAATACCGCACTTCACTCCGTCTATGCGCGCTTCAATCAGGGTACCCGTGCAGTAGCCGTTCTCTGGAACAATCTTGAACTTTCGGATTTTTTCAAGCAGCTTTTTTCGCTGCACGCTCTTTTCAGTCAGCCTCAAATTTAACGTTCCAGGGTACGGCGTAAAGCCGAGTTTTTCCTGTATTTGCCGTCTAACCCAGGGTAAACTCATGAATTTTCGTCCCTCTCCGCTGGCTGAGAAGACCGCACCCTTGAAGGTTACTTGCGGCAAAGACGAGCCTTCGAATGGGCTTACTGTTTCTGCTGTTTTAGCCATTGAGCGACTTGTTTCAGAACTGGGTCTGATGATATGTCGACTACTGGAACAATCATTTTCTCTTTGGTTTCAATCGTCTGCGAATACTTGGGCATGAGCGCGTAGCCGACGAAGGTCCAGTAGACCCTGCGGTTTTCCAGTAGTTCTCTTGCCACCGCGGCAGTTGAGGCGGGAAGCGGAAAATAAAGGAAGACTACGCCTTCAACCCAGTACAACCCGGCTAGTTTGCCGCCTGCTATTACAGAAGTGAACCTCGCTATGTCTTCAGGCGTGTTGAAGAGGGTTTTCTCCATCACGATGATTTCTTTGAACGGCAAATAAGAAATGTCCAATTCGGGTTTACTCATAAATCTCATCTTCGGCTTGTTAGCTACTGTGTCGGCGGTTCCCTTTTAAGATTGCCATGTCGCCTGAGGCCGGTGTCCCTGTTTGAGCTGTTACGCTTTAGAGAAGCATTTCCAATAACCTTAAGTATTACTGACATCAAAAGTATTACTCAGGTTTGTCGGGATGGTTGAAGTTGTTTCAGTAACGAAAAAGGGGCAAGCGACGATACCCAAAAGATTTCGCCAAAAATACGGGATCACAGACAAGGTCATATTTGAAGAAAACGAATGCGGAATTGTTCTCAGACCGGTGCCTTTGCCAAGTCAGGAACGCGGCTCTTTGAAGGAGATTTTCAAAGGAAAAACTGCAAGAGAGCTTGTTGAAGAGGCGCGGAAAGAAGAACGAGCGGAAGAGCGGAACCTTGAACGGCACGCCCGAAAAGTACACGTTTGATTCAGAAGCTTTGCTTGCCTTCTATTTCGATGAAGAAGGCGCAGACGTTGTTGAAGATATTCTTGAACAAATCGGCCGCGGCTCAGCCGGCGGCAACATAAACATAATCAATCTAGCCGAGATCTACTACATTCTCAGTCGCAAAGACCCGAAAATAGCTGAGGAAAAAGTGAAGAACATCCGACTGATGGGTCTGAAAGTCGTTCCAGTAGAAGACGACGGACTATGGCGTGAAGCGGCCCTTCTGAAGTCTAAATATTCCATGTCTCTTGCCGACGCCTTCGCTGTTGCCACTGCCAAAGTTTTCAAAACAACATTAGTCATCGGCAGTGACAGAGAATTCGACGGTGTAAAGGTAAGCCTGCTACGGATGAGAAAATAGAGCCCAATCGCTACAGGCGTCTCAGCTTGATTGCCTGGTCGGTGCAAAGGCAAAGTGTAGATACTTTCCGTAGATACTTCACCCTCCTATCGGGAAGCGTCGCAGAGCAAACGCTCGAAACAGAGTTTGTTGTTGGGAAAAAGTTATAGCGCAGGCGAACATTAAGGCTAAACTAACATTGAACATTCGTGGATGGTTACGTTTCGATGCCTGAAATCCGTGTAGCTCTCGTCGGCGTTGGGAACAGTGCTTGTGCCCTGGTTCAGGGGACTCAATACTACAAAAACGCAGAAGAGGGCAGCACCGTTCCCGGCTTGATGCACGTGAACTATGGCGGCTACCACATACGGGACATACGTTTTGTCGCCGCGTTCGAGGTTAACAAAGACAAGATTGGAAAAGACCTCTCCGAAGCCATCTGGATGAAACCAAACTGCTGCGAAAAATTCAGCGACGTCCCCAACCTCGGAGTAAAGGTTTCGCCCGGCATAATCCTCGACGGCGCAGCGCCCCATATGCGGGAAACCTTCAACGTCTACGACGACAGCAAAACCACGAAGGAAAACATCATAAAAACCCTCAAGGACGCCAAAACCCAAGTTCTCGTTAACTACCTGCCCGTAGGCAGCCACGACGCGGTGCGGTTCTACGCGCAGTGCGCCATCGACGCCGGGTGCGCCTTCGTTAACTGCATGCCCGAGTTCATCGGCTCAGACAAAAGCGGCGAGTGGCCAAAGAAATTCGAAGCCGCTGGGCTGCCTGTCTTGGGTGACGACATCAAAAGCCAAGTAGGCGCCACCATCCTGCACCGCACGCTTGTGCGGCTTTGCCTCGACCGAGGCGCGATCGTGGATGAAACTTACCAGCTCAACTTGGGCGGCGACACAGACTTTCAGAACATGACCGTTGAGAACCGCCTCACCAGCAAACGCATCAGCAAAACCGAAGCCGTCACCAGCCTCGTCCCCTACAACCTGCCCACCCGCATCGGCCCCTCGGATTTCGTGCCGTTTTTAAAGAACAAGAAAATCTGCTACCTCTCAATCAAAACCCGCGCGTTCGGCGACCGACCCATAACCATCAGCGCCAAACTCGAGGTGGAAGACAGCCCCAACAGCGCAGGCGTCGTCATCGACCTCATACGCGCAGCCAAAATCGCCCTGGACCGCAAAATCAGCGGAACCCTCATCAGCATGCCGTCTTACGCGTTTAAGCATCCGCCCGTGCAGACCCCTGATTCGCAGGCGCGGCAGTGGACGGAGGACTGGATAGCGGGCAAACGAGAACGCTGAACACATTCATAATCAAAAGTCGACAGCGCGAATTTACTGATAGACGTTTCTTCGGAAGCCTATAGCTATTACATAAACTGTTTTTTCTTTTTGCGAAACTTTAGATAATGCGCAGGTTCTTTCCGACGCGTAAACTGTTGCTTCCTTTCAGGTCGCCGTGAAGTCGCTTTCCGCTATAAGCTTCGCATTCTAAACTGATCAGGCTTTCTCGAACGTAGCCTTTCATTTTTTGATCTAACTTTCTGTAGAAATGTTCAGCTTGTCTGGACAAAACAACAGTGTACTTGGGCTTCAACAGGCTTCATCTTTCAGAAGCGTTCGCAGCTCTTTGACTCGACCAGCCTTGACGTCTTCTTCTCCTTCATGGATCGCCTTAAGCATCGCAGTGTCGCTTTGAATCTCGAAGGTCTCCATCAACTCTTCCATTAGTTTGGTGGCTTCATCGAGTTTTTGCTTGGTTTCAGCTAGGAGTTTCCGATCTTCGTCGTCTAAGTGCACCGTCTTAGTCATGTTGGTCACTTCAGGATATGAATGCGCCCTGCACCCTTATAAATTTGAGAAACTCAAAGCCCGCCCACCTATGCAGGCGCCTGACCCGCAGGTTCGGCAGTGTACCGAAGACTGGATAGCAGGCAAACGGGAACGGTAAACTGAACCCCGCAAAATCTTACTCTTTTAGACGCCATTTTTTTGAAACAATCGCCACCGCCGGAAGCCCCTCCAAAACGTACCGCTGCGCCCTATGCGAGCCTTTGTGAATTAGAACTGGACCCTTCATTCTGCGGCATTCACAGACAATCTGCTCAGCCGATAGTTGGTCGCCCACTTCTTTGCCTATCAACTAACTTTCCCCTCTTCCCAAAGCTTCTTCAAAACCTTAACTGTGAAGTCTAAGTCCAATCTGAGGTCATTAGCGATATCGAAGGTTTCCGCTTCCTTGTGCTCTTTTAAGTAAGCAAGAATCTCCGCAGCAGCCTCCTTGAAGCTGACGTCTTCTCTTATCTCAATGATTTTTAAGCTGCCGACCTCTTCAACATACCTTTCAGCGGCTTGCCTTAAGAAAGCGCTTCTTGACTTTGCGCCCATGCGTTTTGCGGCTTCATCTATTTTTTGCAGTTCATGCTTGGCGAAGCGGACGGGCACGATTGTTTCTTTTTCCATGACTTTCTGCATGAGGGCACCATCCATGTAATACATGTATTACAAATTTAAGCATTACCCAAAAAACCAGCACACTCCCCACGCATTTCAAGACCTTCCCTCGCAGGTGCCTGACCCGCAAGTTCGGCAATGGACAGAAGACTGGATAGCAGGCAGACGCGAACGTTAAGCCCCTTTTTCTGTGTTGTTAAGTCAACTTGGATAACGTTACACTTTTACTTCTTATTCATGATCGGTTGCTTGGCCACCGTTGAACCTGTTTGCTAGCAATCGGAAAACCAAGACTCACGCGTGCACCAAAAGAGAACAAGAAGCATTAAGCATCAAAGAAGTAGTAGGACAATGCTTTTCCGACTGTCCTACTACTTCTAACAACTTTGGTTTTACCGCGGCTTAATGGCGAAGTATCACTTCAGAAGAACCGTTAATCATTTACGATGTCACCGTAGAAGCGTGGAAGCGCTCTGTGGTAGACCTTAGCGAGCGTAACGTTGAAAAGTTGACATAACATTTGTGAAACCTTTTTTAAGCTTAAAAGATAAACTGGATACTAATCGCTATTTGGAAGGTTAAAGTGTATGGTGAAAGTTGATTCATACGAAGTGCCTGAAGGGCTCTATTATTCTAAAGATTTTGAATGGATAAAAATTGAAGGAGAAAAAGTCCGAATGGGCGTCACTGACTACGCACAGAAATCGCTAAGAGAAATCGTTTACGCTGAACTGCCAAGCTTCGGCACTGAGGTAAAGCAGGGCGAGCCTTACGGAACGTTAGAGTCCGTTAAAGCCGTGTCAGACCTTGTCGCCGCCGTAAGTGGAACGGTCGAGGAAGTCAACGATGAGGTGCAGTCGAAGCCTGAAACCCTAAACGAGGACCCGTACGGGAAAGGCTGGTTAATCGTTGTTAAACCCTCAAACCTGCAGGCCGAACTTGCAAACCTGATGGACTTCAACAAAGCCGTTGAATGGCACAAGGCCCAAGCTCAATCCAAATAAGAGAAGGCAGACGGGATGGCAAGGCGCGTAATTGTAATCGGGGCAAACGCCTCAGGCGTTGAAGCAGCCTCCGCCGCACGCAAAAAAGACCGAACGGCCGAAATCACCCTGGTAACTCAGGAGAAAACCGCTGGTTACTCACGCTGCGGCTTACCCTTCGTCTTAGGCGGGCAGATTCCAAGTTTCAGCGACTTGATTGTTTACCCGCCAGCGTACTTCCAGATGTTGAAGCTGAACCTGCTCAGCGAAACCAAAGCAACCGCCATAAACACTAAAGACAAAACCGTCACGATCCTAGACAAGGCGGGAGCAACCCAAGTTCTCCAGTACGACAGCTTAGTTATCGCAACGGGCGCCGACTCTTTCACTCCTCCTATCAAGGGCAGAGAAAAACCCGGCGTGCTAAGCCTCCGCGGCATAGAGGACGGCCAGAAGATTGATGACGCAGTTAAAGCAGGCGCGAAATCAGCGGTCATCATGGGCGCAGGCTTGATCGGGTTGGAAGTTGGCGTTGCATTAATCGAGCGTGGACTAACGGTTACAGTCGTGGAAATGCTGCCTCAAATCTTGCCTCAGCTGCTTGACGCGGACATGGCAAAGCTGGTCCAAGACCACCTGGAACAGAAGGGCATGCGTATCCTCATCAGCAAACCCGTTGAAGAGTTCCTCGGCGAAGACAAAGTCACGGGTGTCTCGGCTGCAGGCGAAAAAATCGAGGCCGACCTGTTCATCAGCGCCTTCGGCGTGAGAGCCAACACGAAACTAGCAGTAGACGCCGGCATACCGCTGGGCGAAACCCGCGCGATCAAGACTAACGCACGCATGGAAACAGACGTGAAAGACGTTTATGCAGTGGGCGACTGCGCTGAAGCCCCCAACATGATAACTCACAGGGGAACCTGTGCTCAGCTCGGCACGATCGCGGTTCGGGAAGGCAAAGTTGCAGGAACAAACGCGGGCGGCGACTACGCGCTGTTCACGGGCGTCCTCGCCTCAGCAGTAACCCGATTGTTCGAGGTTGAGGCGGGCGCGACGGGCATGACCGAAACAGCAGCCGCGAGAAACAGGATTGAAGTCGTTACTGGCGCGATCAGCAGCAAGACGAAAGCCGACTATTACCCAACCGCTAAACCCATCAAAGTCAAGCTTATCGTCGAGAAAGAATCGCAACACGTAATCGGCGCCCAAATAATCGGCGGGGAAGAAGTCACCCAACGCATAAACGCCATTTCATTCGCCATACAAAAACAGATGACTGTCCGGGAACTGGCGAAAGCCGACACGGCCTACGCGCCGCCACTGTGCGAAACGTGGGAACCCATGGTTTTAGCCGCAGAAATGGTTTTAATGAAACTGCGGTAAACAACCATCCTTTTCCTTTTTTAGTTTTGAATCGCATTTCTGTTCCCTCGGATTTTTTTCCTTAGAAGTAGAACAACAGCTGCCATTCCATTTTTGTTGTTCTTCTTGTCGGTGACAACTCTGTTAAAAGAAGAAGCCTAAAAAATGATTTTTTTCTTCTTGCACTGTAGCTCAGGGCTTTATCGAAATCTCCAGTCGGGTCATCCGATTTGCGAGATGCCCGGCTGCGTGAAAGGTTCACTCATGCCGACCAGCAACTTGCCAAAGGTGTTAATGTGCTCTTCCTCGTTCGCCAGAATCTCCTCGAACAACCTTCTCGTCGTATAATCGCCCTCCTTAGCTGCAAGCTGAATTCCTTCCTTGTAAAGTTCAATGGCTGATTCCTCGTCCCGCTGGTCCTGCGTAAGCATCTCGACGAGGCTGCCGCCCACAAAAATCGGGTCAGGAGCAGTTGTGGGTACGCCATCGAGGTAGTCGAGACGTTCCGCGAGGATTTCAGCGTGCTTCATTTCGGCGATGGCTATCTTGCGGAAAGTATCCTCCACGACCGCGCCGTCTACGCCCGTAACTTGAACGTGCTGCCACATGTACTGTATGCTGACCTGGAGTTCACGGGCTATTGCCTTGTTCAAAAACTCTAAAAGTTTTTCAGTCAAACTTTTTCACCGACAAAAAATAAGTCAGCGTCGATATATAAATCGAGTTCTGAAACAACATTGTTCCAAATAACCCCTCTGTTTAGACCTAAGGCAGCCTAGCTGCTGTTGATTAAGAAACAGGAATGGCGGCAGTATGTTGCTTATCCTTCAAACGCTTATAAGCTTATATATGAAAAGAAACACTAAACACATAGTGGCTAAATTTTAGAGGGAAACGGATGGATAACATGCAAATAGGCGCATTGATTGCGGATGTGCTAGGAATAATCATAGTGCTAGCCGCCGGATTAGAATCGTACTATCACGGCGCAAAATCAGGCACGAGCGTAGGCTTGTTCTGGGTAGGCTGGATCCTGCTGATCATTGCCCTAGTAATCATGCTGGTTGGCATGAGAAAATCAATGCCGATGCGAAAAACTTCATAAACCAATCTTCCATGAAGCACATCCATCCTTTCTTTTTTTTTAAAAAAAAATAGTCCAGCACGTTAACAGACAATGCTCCGTAAAAACTTTTTTTCTAGCAGCACCCGCGCAAAAATGAAAACAGACTCTCAAAGCACATTGTTAACCAGCCAATTCCTGCCGTTCAAAGAAAAAGGTCAAATAGTGCTTAACCGAGAAAATAACCAAACGCGGGCCGGTCGTCTAGCTTGGTTAGGACGTTGGCTTTACGAGCCAAAGGTCGCCGGTTCAAGTCCGGCTCGGCCCACATCATACATATATACATGTATGCATATTTTCTTATAGGGAATTCGTATGGTGCGAGTCATATCAATATCAGATGAAGTCTACCTCGAGTTGTCCCGAATGAAAAACGGAAAGTCTTTCACCGAGCTGCTCAAAGAGCTCATAGACCAATGCGAAAGAAAGGGCGACCCCCAGAAAATCCTTGAATTCTTAGATACTCATGAAGCACTAAGCGATGAAAGTGCGGAGAAGATAATGGACGAGGTGAAGGAAGGTAGAAAGCGTTCGACTCCGCGAAAACTCTCTTGAGAGGGTTAAATGGTAATCTTTGACACGTCCTTGCTGGTTGATGCGGCCAGGAAAAAGAAAGAAGTCAGGAATTTGATTGAGTCGTATTCTAAGAATGAACGGATTGCTACCACAGTTATCAACAAGTATGAGCTATTGCGCGGTGTCCCCGAAAAAGAAGTCGGCTTAGTTTCGGAATGGCTCAGCCAATTTGTCATCTACGAATTTGAGGAAACTGCACTCAGAGAAACTATAACAGCTTACAAAAAGCTCGCGAGAAAGGGTAAGATGGTAAGCGAGCTTGATGTGCTTATAGCGGGCATAACGGTCGCAAACGACGAAGTTCTTGTAACCAGAGATAAGGATTTCTTAAATTTCGGCGACCCAAAGATTGTAGTGCTTTAGCCAGCAAAAGAACTTGCAGAAATTGTCCTCACTTGACTCGCTTTTCTTACAAGCCAAAGGTCGCCGGTTTAAGTCCGGCTCGGCCCACCATTTACTGACTTAATCCGTAATTCTGCCGCAAACCTACGATTTTTCTATAATTATTTTTAGCGCGCGCTTAATGACCTATGTTTCAGTCTTTTAATTATCTTCGCTTGTTCGGTCCGCCTCTTGTTCCCGCTACCAGCCAGCCTATTAAATATTTAAAAGGGCGGGCATTTGTCCGAATGTCCTCATTTGGTCAATTTAAATGTGAACATCACCGCTTCTCTTAAGCTTCCGTAAAGCGTTTTTGCTCAGTATAGTGTTTTGCCTTGCAAGTTTAGGGGCAATTTGTTTATTAGCCTTTCAACGTTACTCAATTGTGGATTTGAATGCTGATTAAGACGTTCACGGTTGGCTGCCTATCAACAAACTGCTACGTCGTTTCCTCTCAACAAACGAAGGCCGCAATTATAATTGACCCAGGCTTAGATTCATCTCAAGAAGCCGACAAAATCTTCGATTACATGGCCCACGCAGGCTTGAACATAAAGTTAATTGTGAATACCCATGGGCACCCAGACCACATAAGCGGGGACGCCATTTTTCAAGAAAAATACAACGTTCCCATATGTATTCACCGCCTTGACGCAACTTCCCTCGCCGTATTAGAAAAATCAAATTTCCCCGCGACTGTCCTGTTGGATGAGGGTAGCTTAATCAAGTTCGGAAATGAATCGTTAACGGTTATGCATACTCCTGGACATACGCCTGGCGGCATCTGCCTTCTTGGGGAACGATTGGTCTTTACGGGTGACACGCTGTTTGCAGGAAGCATTGGAAGAACAGACCTTCCAGGGAGCTCAGAAAGTGATATGAAGTTGTCTTTGCAAAGGCTTGCGCGTCTGCCTGATTATTTTCTAATTTACCCAGGTCATGGACCCACATCCATAATGGGTGAAGAAAAAAGGGTTAACCCTTTCCTGATCAATTGAGCTTTCGTTTTACAAGACAATTCATTTTGCACGAGAAACAAAGATAAGGCCTTTCGAAGCTGGGTTAAATTGTCGCCCCTCATCTGTTAAACTGCAAAGCCAGCCCTCGCGGCTCCAAAAGGTGTTTGCGAATTTCACCCGTCTTCAGCGGGGTTTTAGTTAGTTATTTCCGCTTTTTTAGCTGACAAGTTGGATGCCTAAGTCAAACGCTTTCTTGCAGTCCAGGGGGAACACTTTTTCTCGGCGTTCCGCCTTCGCTTTCACATCAAATTCCTGCTGGTACTTAGAGTAGTCGTCAAACTGGTAAGTATCCGTGGACAACAGCAACTCAACGGGTCCGAATCGTTTTAGCAGGTTTTCGGTTTGACTGATGTTTTGGTTTGTGCCCGCAGCTTGCAGATATTCTTCAGGAGCGCCCGTCGTGAAAATTAAGCCGACAGGCATCTTTTTGGGGAACCGAAAAGAACGTGCTTTGTCGTATGCAACATACGGAAAAGCCAGCCGTTCCAAAAACTTCTTCATCTCGCCCGTTAACATGCCAATGTAGATGGGGGAACCTATAATCAACGCGTCAACCTCTGGTATCATGTCCAAAACAGGTTTAAGCTCATCTTGGTAGCCACAATGGCCATACGACTTGGAATTTTTTAGTTTGCACGAAAAACAGCTTGTGCAGCCTTTAAAGTTGAGGTCGTAGAGATGGATTATCTCTGTTTTTGCACCTTTTGATTCGGCGCCTTTGAGTGCTTCGTTTAGCAGGGTTGCGGTGTTCCATGTTTTTCTGGGGCTTCCATTTATAGCAATGACTTTCATGATTTATTCTCCTCCAAGCATTTAATATGGCGAATCCACTATGAGGCAATTAGGCGTCTTATTTAACGGTGACGCAACCAAACTATGTTGAAAACGCCCACTCAGTTTTCAACATGTCCAAATCATCAGAACCGTTCGTCAGAAATCATACGAACTAAGTCAGAATGGCAAATAGGGCCACTGCTTAGCGTGGTTGACAAAAAAATTTAGACGCTGAAAGTCTAGGGCTTTACCTTTTTATGGTAGAGAATAAGTAAGTCAAGGGGTTTCAATTTGCCAGTTAAAGGGTCAACTTGTAATCCCAATAGTTCCAAAGTAGTAACGCCTAACAGTACAGGCATGTTTTCATCAAAGGAAATTGCTACAATGGTTGTTACCCCTTCACCATCGACGGTCAAGTACGCTTCACCGATCGGCATCTCAACTATGCCACTGCCCGTTCTAAACTTTCGTTTACCCAATTCTTTAAGGCTTATCTTTTCAGCTACTTTTTTTGGAACAACAGAGTAAATAGCGCCTGTATCAACGAGAAAATCGACCTCAGCTTTTAATTCATGATTTGACGAATTAGCGACTGTTCCGTGAACTCGAACATATCCCAAAGCTTTCAACCTAGATAAGATAAGTTTAGTACGTTGAATAAATAATTTTCATTTTACTGTGACAATCTGTTTAAACTGCATAGTAAATTGCATAAGTTTGTAGTGAGAGCGCTTTACGAGCCAAAGGTCGCTGGTTCAAGTCCGGCTCGGCTCGCCATCTGAGCCTAAATTTATTTGCTATGTCGGCATCTTAGACCTGTCTTTTCTTGTAATCAGTAGAAGAACGGATATCGCGCTTAGGCTGATTATCGCTCCGTAAGCGACTCCTTGCAACAATTGTGCGACGCTCAGCGTTGCCGTAGGTTCACTGTTCAGGTCTATAGTTATCTCGTGAGTGCTGTGGTGATACGTGAAGTGGAGTATCCACGAGTCAGATGTCGGCGTAACCGTGTAGCTTATCGGGTTTCCATCGAGGTATGCCTTTATGTTTGATGTGTCGTTAATGAGAGATTTGGAAATGTACACGTTGGCGTAACCCGTTGATCCCCTTGGTCCGCTGACGGTGAAGCTGAGTTGGCCACTCGTAGAATTAAACGCTAAGTCTGACACTGTAGAGTTTGACTCGACTAAAAACACTTCCTGAGCGTTCTCATACGAGTACGGGGTTACCACCAGGCTGACAACGGCGCTCGTTCCAGGATAAGTGGAGTTCCCGGCATATGTGGCGTTTACCAGGAAGTTTCCAGTGACCGAGGGCAACCATTCCGCCAAGAAGTCGCCGTTTGAATCAGTATCTATGGTGGTTAGACCCTGCCAGGAGCTTCCTTCGTTGATGCTGTAGGAAAGGATTATTGGAGCGCCGGATATGCCTACGCCATTATAGGTTAGGCTTCCGTTAATCGTGACCCTGAAGTTTGAGATGGACGTTGAGCTTTGGCAGGAAACCAACAGTTGAGTCGCTGGGGGCGCCGCTGAAGAATTTGTTAACATGGTAGAGCCTCCCGCTACGGTCATATCATACTGTGCTACGCCTCCTGAAGTCATCACCACTATCCGCATCGGGTCTCCCGCTAAGAGTTGATATTGACTACTCATTGTGGTGAGGGCTGATCCGAAACCGCCGAGGACTATCTCAGTGTTTGACCAACTGTCTATTATCACACCGATTAAATCCCAGCCTGTGCTCGGGCCATCCTGAGTGCCCGCTTCCCAACCATACCAGCCATCGTCATGAACTTGAATCACCGGAGTCGTGCCGCCGCCTACGGTGTCTACTGAACCATCGCCAAGGGTCATGGTTTGAGGCTGAACGTTTCCGAAGCCGGTGCCTTTAATGACTATTTTCTGTATTGCGCTTGTGGAAATCGGGCTGACCGAGGAAATATGGGGAGCCAATCCGCTGAATATGTTGGAGCTCGCCGGGGAACCAAGCACAGACGTGCTGTAGAAGACTACTTTGCCGCCGACTTTTACCAGTATCTGTATGGGGTCTCCAGGCATCATGTTCCAGCGACCTTCACCGTTGGTGCTCAACTCTGACCCAAACCCTCCGAGAACTATCTTCGTGTCAGACCAGCTTACCAGGATGATGCCGATTCCGTTAGGCTGCAATCCCGCGTTCCAACCGTTAATAAGACAATTGTCGCGAATCTGCAGGGCAGGTGTGGGTCCTCCGTCGACGAAATCCACCGAGCCGTCGCCGAGACTTTGCGTTTGAGGCAAGACATCACCGAAGCCGCTTCCCCGAATGATTATGGTTTGCAATCGAACGTCGGCGATTGGGCTTACCGAAGAGATTTCAGGAAGCGCTTGGCTGCTAGAAACAGGGTTTTGGCTGGATTGGCTTGAAACGACGGTTGTAGTGTAGTTCGCTTCACCATTCACCGTTTGCACGTCTACAAGTATAGGGTCTCCCGGTGAAATGACCCATTGCCCGCCTGCTACGTCAAGTGCGGATCCGAAGCCGCCAAGCACTATTTCGGTATCGGACCAACTCACCAGTACGATGCCAATCGAATCCCAACCCCAAGTGGAATTTTTCTGGATACCGGCTTGCCAGCCGCCGCTATTTGTGTTTTCATCCAGAACATACATGGTCGGGGTATTACCTCCTCCGACGGTGTCGACTGATCCATCGCCCAAATCCAAAAGTTGGGGCTGAACATCTCCAAAGCCGCTACCCTGAATAGTTATAGTTTGCGACAGCGTCGCGACAATCTGACTTACTGAAGAAATAGTCGGCGCTCCAGGACTTCCTAAGCTTGTTACGCTCTGGGCTGAACCAAAACGCGGCTCCCCAGTTAACAGTAACCCCACTGTAATCAAGATGAGCAAGGATACACTCAAAACCGACCTCTTCAAGGTTACCCCTGCTTATTCTCCAAGCATCACTTTTGGAACATACGCGCAGGCGGGATCTGATTCAAACAAGTCGCCAGTGTAGTATTCAGCTCTTGTACGGCATCCTCCGCAGATTTCCCGGTATTCACAGACGCCGCATTTTCCCTTTATGTT
This sequence comes from Candidatus Limnocylindrales bacterium, assembly GCA_035319575.1. Taxonomy (GTDB): domain Archaea; phylum Thermoproteota; class Bathyarchaeia; order Bathyarchaeales; family Bathycorpusculaceae; genus Bathycorpusculum. The sequence goes on along the minus strand of DATHCJ010000039.1, from coordinate 37,984 downwards.
GCTTTTATCTCTGAGCTTTTGATGCAGTTCTGAAGCCTGCAGGTCGTTCCAAGCCGCCGTTAGCTTCTTGTCTTGCACGTTTCCTAACCTGTGCCCCTCGTGGAACCCACACCCACGGTAGTCCCCGTTTTCAGTTATGCTGATATAGTTGCCGCCGATGCTGCATTTGCCGAGGAAGCCGTTTCTGAACCAGTCCCAGAAATCAGCTGGGTTCCTCTTGCGCACTATCCTTGCGTAGAATGGAGCGTAAACGTTTACTTTGAGTTTTCCAGCGTAGGCCACTTGCAGGTCATATATTTGATTGAACGCGAACTCGTATTCTTCCGGTGTAGGTGCTAGGTCGGGCATGTTTGCGCTTGCTTTCCCCACTGGAACAAGATTATGGTAAACCACCATTCGCGCGCCGTACTCAGCCGCCAGCTTCGCTGGGTGCTCCATGTCTTTAATGTTGTACTTTGTCATGGTGGTCACCACACAGTCCAGTATGCCGTTTTCCGAAAGCTTCTTCATCGCGAAAAGCGCTTTATCGTAGCTTCCTTTACCCCTGATTCTATCGTTGGATTCACGTGTACCGTCTACGCTGACGGCCGTGTGCACTTCATGTTTGACCAAGTTGCCAAGTCGCTTCTCATCAAAGACAAAACCGCTTGTAATCAAGCTGACTTCAAAACCCGTATTCTTAGCGTACTGGATTATGTCGAAGATGTCGTCTCTTACAAGGGGTTCACCGCCGCTTATTCCAAACCATGGGGAGCCAAAATCATAAATGTCATCGACGATTTTGTAAGCAAGTTTAGTGTTCACTTCAGCCTTTTCGGGCGGCACCGGAGGCGTGTAACTGCAGTACAAGCAATTGCCGACGCATCTGCGTGTGCATCGCCAGGTCACCATGTACAATGGGGCTTTACGGGGGGTCAACTTCAAATCACCAATCCATCACGTTGAGCACCTGTTTAACCTCCATAACTGGGGAGACAAGTTGGGAACCTGAGTGTATCCTCTGCCATTTCGGGTCTGAGGCTCTTGTTTGCCGATGGGGCATTGTTCGCAGGAGGCTAACCTTTTAAAACGGTTCTTCAGGCAAACTCTGCTTTTGACTCTGCTGCACATTTTTGAAGGCTGAATCATCTGCCTGTACTTGATGATGCCAATGTCGAACTGGGAAGGGTCAGGTCGCCCATTGGGCAGCCAAACTTCAAGGATGTTTCTCTGAAATAATTCGTTAACACTAGGCACATCTTGCCCTTTTATCATTGGTTGAAGGATCGTTTTTCCTTTCTCTTCGAAGACCATGACGGTTACGCATTTCAGCTTAGTCTCAGGTAAATTATTGTTCATTAAAGAGCCTCAGACATTTAAACCACGTATCGCTCTGCCGATAAAATGCTTCTTGTAAAGATTTCTTGTCACAAGAAAATTTTACTAACCATTTTCTGCTAGATTTTCTTGACTAAACTTACGCGAGCTTTTTCAGATAAATTCTAATTGTTCTATTTACTCTGTCTAATACGGGCGTGAAGGATGACTACTTCAGAAGAAGAAACTTACTCGGTTATGTTTAGCTCGCTTAGGCATCCCGCACGCCGCAAAATTCTTCGAATGCTCTCAGAAGAAAAAATGACTTTTTCTCAAATGCTTGAGACGCTTGAGATTCCAAGCTCTCATTTGACGTACCATCTGGAAAACCTGGGCGAGCTCGTAATTAAAGATGAGAATGGGAAGTACGAGCTTTCAAGTTTCGGCAAAGCAGCGGTTTCACTGATGAAAGGAGCAGAAGAGGTTCCGGAAACGCACACTAAACGTTTTTCGGCGTTGCCTTTAAGGTGGAAGACGCTATACGCCTTTCTCATCATTGCTATCGTTCTTCTAGGAACCCTGTCTCTTATTCAGTTTAATTCGTTCAATAACTTATCGAATAACTACAGTAGTCTGCAAAAGAGTTACAGTAACATTAAGCTACAGAACGAAGATCTACTGTTATCGAACACCACAGACAACGCCGCTGAAGCAAAAACCACAATCCAAGACGTTCTGCAGATTGACACCTCAAAGTACCAGATGACGCTGTTAAGCGATACGGTGCAGGTTAGGACGGATTTAGGTGGCATGGTTGAAGAAATAATGCAGTATTCTCTCACGAATGCTCAAAGCCAATTTGATTTAACCCTCAGATTCAGAGACGGCCACTTTTCACTGTTTCAGATAAGTCAAATTGAAGGCTACCCCAGTTTCCCCTTGGTTTACTCAACACCGCAGCCGACGGATATCATTCAAGCCTGTCAAGGATTGCTTAAGAGGTACGAAGCTGCATTCAACTACTCCTACTTGGGCCAGGTCAACGATCTGATTGCTTCAGCTAATGACTTAACAACCAATCAGGCTCTTGGAAACACGAATCTTCAAATTTCATCTTACAATGGCGTTGCGGATATTACGTTAATGTACACAGCTGACGGAACCAACTTTCAAGCAAAAAGCCTCAATTTAGTCTACAACAACTACGGGCTAACTCAGTTCAGTGATGATTGGTTCCTGTACAGTGTTGGAAGCACTGTGGTCAACATCACTCAAGCTCAAGCCGTGCAGATCGCATTGAACGCGGTTAAAACATACTCTTACAACATGAATGGGACCCGAGTCTCCAACTTTGATGTCTTAAGTAGCCCTGTGTCAGCGGAGCTTTATCCTAAACCTCGAGCAAACAACTTAACGTTGTACCCATACTGGTACGTGACGCTGCATCTTAGCAAAACTTACCCCGGCGGTGTTAACGAAATAGGCGTCGGGGTTTGGGCAGACACGGGTCAGCCTACGGATATTCAAGCCATATCAACATCATGAAGCATCCTGTGACTGATCCTCACGTTTTAGGATGCTATTGATTTTAGCGGAAGAATTCGTTGCTGGATAAGCTTCTTACTTCGGCTGCAGGCTCCGATTCCTGCATGACTTGCTGAGAAGAGTTCCATGCGGCTTCGACTATTTGCTGCAACTCCCGAATTACTTGAACCAGTTTTCTGCCCTTACAGGTTAAACCGTAAACTTTCGGTGTTCTTCGCGTGAATACCAGTTTTTTGCCCTTCAGCCTTCTCACGTACCTGTAGGTTATTCTCATGCAAAGCCCCGTTTTTCTTGCGAGGTTTCCAGCTGAAATTCCTTCGTAAGTCACCGCGTCGTAAACTCTCTTTTCCGTATCCGCCAAGTTGTCCTTGTTTGGGTCCCGCTTAGACTTGAAGAAAAATATGTAACTTCTATCCTTTGGTGTTCTTATCAACCTCACTGAACGTAGGCGCCTTAGCGTTCGCGAAACTTCTTTCGTCGGCATAATTGCTTTGATCTCTTCAAAGGTTTTAGGCCCCGAAAGCAAGTTTTGCAAAAGAGATTCTTCGTAACATTCTGAAGACGCTGGCAGCTTATTCGCGAATTCCGGAAAACAGCCCAACCGTTCGGTTATGCGCCTGCTGAAGGTTGTTGTGTAATATTCGTCTTGTGTGGCAGTGACCAGCCCCACTCCTATCAGAGGACGCAGGTATTCTTTGCTGATGTTTTCTTGGCTATGCCTGTGGCCTGCCTTTTTTAGCTCTTGTTGAAGTTCGCTCATAGAATATCGCCTGATCGCGATGGCTTGCAAGATGTGAACTCTGGTCTCATTCTTTAGCACGTTGAGAAGCTCTTTCATGTAGTTAGGATTGTCCATTGATTGCCAGAGTTGTCTAAGTTCGTTTTTTAGCTTGTAAACTCGGCAGCTTTTTATGCATTCCAACGGGGTTATCGGCGTGCAGTTTCTGCATTCTGTCTCAAGTGATTGTAAAGTTTCAAGGCTGACGCGGTCGCTTTCAGTTTTCCAGATCGGCTGCAAGACAGGAATCATTTTCTGTTTCTCCTCTGTCTCTTGTCCCATACACGTGAAGGAGTCGGCACCCATCCATCCCTATGCGAAAAAACTGTTAGTTTTAATTTAAAGGCGTTTTTGTAAAGATTTGTTTAGTCAATTTTTCTTGACTAAGATTTTTTTCCTTTTTCTTGACTATTTTTGGTTGGCCATTGATGCTTAAAGAAAAATCTTATGCTTCCCGCAGGCCAAAACAGCGCCTTTATCTGTTTGAAGACAACGAGTCCAGTGTTGGATTAACAATATCTCAAAAAGGCAAATTACAGCCGATGTGCATTTTGGCGACTGCTGACGCGCAGGTTATTTTTCATCCTGAAGAAACCCGAAAGAGGAAACCTTAAAAATTCGTGTTAGAATTATTAGGTAAGCGACGAAAATCGTAGTTCAGTGATTTACGTGGCAATTTTAGCTTTTTCAGATGTGCACATTGGCGATTCCAAGTCAAACGTAGACGCATTTGCTGCTTTCCTCAAAGAGGTTACTGATAGGCCTGACGTTGACACTGTCGTTGCGTTAGGTGATTGTTTTGATATGTGGGTAAGGGATGTAAGTGGGCTCTTCTTGGAAAACCATAAAATTGCGCAATTGCTTCTCACTCTAAAACACGGTAAAAATTTTCATTATGTCGTAGGAAATCACGACTACCATTTGCTATGTTTAAAGGGTCATAACTATCCTATAACCTTCGAAAAAGACCTTACCATTCAAGGCAAAGGCGTGACATACGTGTTTAAGCATGGTTGGGAGTTTGATGATGAACAGAGCGTGCCGGTTATTGAGGCACTTTGCTATAACATGTCAGACACGAGTGGGCAAATAAGATCCGACGTTTGGAATCTTGTAAATGAAAGTAATCAAAAAAAGATTCAAGATGCTGATGCTGTTGAAGAGGTAATTAAGCGAAACTCTGGAACACTGGGAAAGCTTGAGTTCGTCTTTGAGGTACTTAGGGATGCGTACCTGCAGCGTTTAATGGCACCAGCATCAGTTAGGGTGTCTGAAGCTTTCAACAAAGTTGAAGAAAAAGCAGTTGAAAGCGTGAAAGAGAGAGAACTGCTCATTTTCGGCCACACTCACAGGCCTTTTGTTAGTCCGACACAGAGCTTGGTTAACACAGGCTCTTGGGTTAGCGACGCGAAAACCTCCAATACATGGATAGAAATTGAAGAAAAAGAGGTTAGGCTGATGCAGTATGGCGTAGGGGACATCACTCAAGCATTCATTAAAAAAATTTAGGCAAGCTCCGCTTACAAGAAAGATTCCGTGAGCTCTCGAAAACGCAATCGTTTTGGTGTGGAAACTGAACCCAAAAGGGTTGGAGTACGACTTGACCTAGCCGTGGTTCTTCAAAAGACAATTGATAAGCTCGGATAAGCTTTGGCTTTCCGTAACGCTTAACCGTGACCTTTCGCGTATAACTTCATTAACAATTTAATGTCGCGAGGTTAACGTTTGGCTACGAAAGGAAGCGTTTGGAAAAGCGAGAATTTTAAGACAGTGATTACAATTGTTCTGATTGCCGCTGTAGTTCTCGGGCTGTTCTTCGGTCTGCAGTTTGCGCTACACACGCCTTACCCCGCGTTGACAGTGGTAAGCGGCAGCATGAACATCCCGTACGACGTAAACGACGACAACTTCTGGCTAACCCTGTCCACGCCGTTTGACCGAACCCTAAGTGTCGGCGACATCATAATCGTTCAAGGCGTTAACCCGAAAGACTTGAACACGGACTACCCAAACAGCAACATAATAGTCTTCCATGACCCAGACGACCCAAGCGATCTGATCGTACACCGCATTGTCAGCGCTGAAACGGTCAACGGCACGCTTTATTTCATAACCAAAGGCGACGGCAACGGAAACCCCTGGCCGCAGAAGCCGGAGACTGGCTTCGACCCGTGGGACAGCAGTAGTCAACCAGGAGTTCCGCCGGGAGTCCCAGCCAACATGGTGGTGGGTAAAGTTGTCATGCGCATTCCATGGTTTGGTTGGGTCACAATCTTGATAAGAGATGACCCCGCGGGTTTGCCACTGATTTTATTGATCATCATAGTCGTTATTATCCTGGAATTTGTCCTGCCCGTATTCAGAGAAAAGAAGCCTCAGGGAGAAAGCCAAAGCCAAACGTAACCAAACGCCTTTCGAGCCAAAGAAGCCGTCTTTTCAACCCTTCCTTACTGAGGCAAAAAAAGCGTCAATTTTTGCCGATAAAATCGGTCAAACATTCTTGTTTCGTTGCAGAACATGAAATGTTTAAAGAAATTCGCGCCAAAAAGCGCCGTGGTCTGGATGAAAATCGTGACTACGCCTGTTTGAACCCTCGACAACAGGAAAGTTTAAGAAAAAGCTGGCTTGAATCTTTACCGGAATCTCATACATACGTAGTTCCCGCAGTTGGTCGCCAGATGACGAAGAAAGTGTTTATTGCTGGTCCTATTCTCGGAATGGAAAACCATCAAGAATACAGGCTCAAAATCACCGAAATCCTAGTCAGAGCAGGCTTTGAAGTTATCGACCCGTGGAACAGAGAAAAAATCCTCTATAATGGAGACGAAAGATGCTGGTGGGACAAAGTTCCGACCTTCGATTTTATCCAGAGGGACTTGGAGGATGCTGAAAGATGCGATATCATGGCGGTTTATCTTCCGATACTCTCGGCTGGAGCATGCATGGAGCTGTTTTACGCCAAGCGTAAAGGCAAAAAGGTCGTCGTCGTTTCGGATATTGCCTGCTTGAGCCCTTGGATTGTTGCACATTCCGATAGAATAGTTAAGAGCTTTGACCAGCTTGAAAATGCCCTGAAAGAATTCTCTTAACCTTCCGAGCTTGTTAGGGCGCGATGATCGCTTTGTTGTGCGCAACCCATAGCATTATTAGTTCGTCCGTTGATTTCTTGTACTTGCAACGTTGATTTCTTTTAAAGTCCCGAGTGAGGTGATTTCATGTCAGAAAAACGTTCGAAAAAAAAATCCGACATCACCATACCTAAGCCCGAAATAACAGCTCATAAAAAGTTGAAGTGCCCCCTTGACCAGCAGATTTTTGACAACAGAGAAGACTACGACGCGCACTGTAAAGAGGAACATGATGTGCTTTAAAGAAGCTGGAAATTGCGGTTTTTGATCTATCCTCTTATTTCGGCAGGGAAAATTAGAAGCATGCCGGCTTTAGTTGCTTAAGTTTATCTGATGGCTTCGTCGATTTTTGAGTCACGTTTTGTTTTCGTGACTTCCATGAATAATTCCAAGCATTCCTCTTTGGTCGGTGCTTCCACGCCTATGCTTCCATAAGCGCCTATATCAATCCTGTATTTTTTTCTATCTTCCCTATCTTCTACTTGACTCAAGTTCTGTTCTCCCCCTTCCTGTTTGCTTGATTTGAATAAAACAGATTTTACCTAATAATGTTGACAACTTATAAGTTTAATGGCTTTTCACCGATAACCCCCATTGTTTTCTTGGGGTTAAAGACAACGAAAACCGCGTTCCGCATGTACCGACCTATTCTCGGAATCAACCCTGCTGCGTCAGTCCCAAGTTTACACGTCAAGGCGTACTCAAACAAGCCCAATCGCTCAGTGCCGATGACGTCCCTGTTGAGTCGTGTTCGTTCAAGCACCGTCTCGACGTCGCCAGCCGTTACGCCTAAAACTATCAACCTGTCCAAAAGTGATCGTTGCCAAAGGAGAAGCTTTTCGATTTGAGCCGTTGATAGTTCAGCTTGCATTCGCCCGTCTTCTCCTCCACCGCCTAAATTGACCACTTTGACTTCTAACGGCAAGTTTTCCTCAAACCCGTAAGCCTCCGCGATTTTTTTCAAATCAGTCTTTCTGCCATCCGCAAGTTGAGCTTGCAAGTGAGCTAAAGAGACGGCTGCCTGAGTTACTCTTGGTTCAAAAACGCCGACGTCCACCGCCAACTCGTTTTTAGCAGTGTCGAGTTTTGTGATGAATCCTTTAAGGACTGAGAATTTTTTGATTTTTTTTATGCTTACTGGGCAGGCGCCTATTTCCTTGCCGATGTAGTTTGTGGCTAACACTTCATCTTCTCCTGAAATAGAAACTTGCACCCACCGGTTGACATCGGCACCTAAAACTTTGAAGTCTAAATCCAAGTTCTCAAACTCGGCTTTAAGCAAGTCATCCACCAGTTTTAATTGGGCAGAACTGCGCACTTTCACAAGTAAAGTTAAAACGGTCATGTTCAATTATCCAGCAACGCAGCTATTTCTTCATGAAGCTTCCTAACTCTCTCCGCAGCATCCTTGTGTCCGTGTGCTTGAAGACGCCCAATCTCAAAGTCGATCGGAACGCGCCTCTGCTTGGAGTTATCAAGCAGCTTGTCGGCGTATGAAACAAGTTTCTCTTCCAAACCAAGAGGCACGTAAACGTCTTGAGGCCAACCAAACCGAGCTGCTTCTTGAGCTGTGATTCCTCCGCCGACATGTCTTTTTATTATCTTCACTAACGGTTCTGGCAATCCTTCTTGTTCAGCGATTTGTGCACCGACTAGTCCATGATCAACAGCGTTTGTTTTTGAACGGCCAATGTCGTGTAAGAGGGCGCCTGCCTCAACCAGATTTAAGTCCACGCTCAAACCCTTCTTTCGAAGTCGGTCCGCTATCTCTAAAGATAGACTTGCAACCGCTTCACAGTGCCTGACAACTCGGGGTGGACAATTGTTTTTTCGGAGAAGTTCGATTGCTTGCTCCCTTGAAGGAAGCGGATTACTCACCGAGTTCCTTCCTTAGCAGATCGACTTTCTCGGAGAGTTTAGTTATCATCTTTTCGTTCGCTGAATGCACAAGAGGTTTACCACAGCCTGAGCAATGGAAAACCATTTCAACGGCTTCTTCAAAAGGAACCCGCTTGCATTCGGGGCTACCGCAGTAGTAGAAGTCATGGTTCTTCTCGTACTCCAGCCTGACGTTGAGTTTTTCCAGAACACGCCTTTTTTGGCTCAGAATGAAGCCTTCCAACTGGTCCGGTTGAAGTCTCCAGTGGAAAATAAACCAGCCAGTCTTGGGGTCACGCGTCCTTCTGAGGCTTACGAGGGAGTGGTCGTAGAGCTTGTAGAGGATTTTGCGAACCGAGTTGAGGCGGATGCTTGTTTTGTTAGCTATTTCATCGTCAGTTATCTCCTCTACGCCCTTGAGGTACTCAATAAGCTTAACAGCCTCATCTTCGCCTAAAGCCGCGGCAACCTTCATTAAAGTTGCATCATCGATGGTCGATAGCATAATCTGATGTTCCCTTAACACATAATACTGAAACTTCCCTAATAAAACTGTTCTTGCACTTTTAAATTTTTTTACCGTGGAAGTTTTAGGTGCTGTTGGTTTTGCTGTTTTTGAGGTTTTTGCGGGTTTTTTGTTTGCTAGAAATTTTTAAGTTGCGACTTTTGCGCTGGTGAAAGTTGCGACTTTCAGGTTTGGCTCTTTGTGTTTTGGGTTGCTTTTTTGGTTTGGGACTTGAAACTGCTTGACCGTTGCGACTTTTGGGATGACCGGTTGCGACTTTGCAGGCATGGCTCTTTGGCGTTTTCAAGTTGCTTTCTTAGTTTAGAGCTTGAGCCTTTTTGTGGTATGCGACTTTTGGGTTTGCGGCTTAGCGGTCAGGGTGACGGCGGCTGCTACTTTTCTTAAAAAGAAGAAGCCTGAGAAAGCAGTTTTAGCGCGCGTGAAACATTAGCGATAAGATCCCGCTATTAAGGCGGATAAAATGGTTTTGACAGACTATAGCACGCGCTGTGAATGGGTGGAACTGTTGGAAAAAGGAAAACGAGGCAAAGCGTTGATCAGTGACTAAATGCCTGAGCGCTTCCCGCTCATCATCGGTATGTTTCCGGCTTGCTTAAAGTCCTCCCATTTCTGCCTAAACTTTTCAATACTGTCGGCGCCCTCTATCTCATCGTACCATTCGATATTGTTATTATCGTTGGTGACATCAACAAATATTCGCTGAAGTGTCGGTTTATCCTCAAAAATCTTCTCAAGAGCTTGCCACTGTTCTCCGGTCACAACAGCTTTCTCATTCAGTTGTATAGTCAGCGAATCGCCCCCTCCCAACGACATATGCAGACGAATTGCGCCTGCACTCAGAAGCTTCGTTATCCCCTCTGACTGAAGGGTTAACCCCGCTGATGGAGGTCTTTTTGACATAGCTGCCAACCCCGTGACATTCTCTGCCGCTTCCTCATGATTAAGCATCCACGGTCTGTCGTGAGTTAAGTCAAGCAATGAGCCGTCGGTTAGCATGAAACCTGCCTTGTCAATATTATCGGTTACACCCCACCGTTTCTTAGCTTTCACCATCAAATCCTCTTGTCGTTCCTTAGCACAACTCATCTTCTCGCTGGCTTGAGTATCTGCCAAGGCACGCCTATCTATGTACATAGCGCCGCTTCCTCCCGATGGACAGGCAGTTCCTCCGGCGGTTTTTCCAAGTGCGCTGACTGACTAAGATATAGCCCTTTTTCCTCTCGTGTTTCACCTTGCGATTGCTTTATCACCTCAGAATATTTTTCCTCTGATAGAACAACAAGTAACTTAGGCACTTTCCACTCAGGATGTGGACTTGCCTGCGCGTCTCTTTCGTTAATGAGTTTGATTACTTCCTCCCTTATCATGCCAATACCTATGAGCCAGCGTGAAACTCGAGTATTGACGTAGGCCTGAGCTCTTTTTGAAGGACAAAGGAATATTGTCACGCTTTTCTTGTTGCTCCGCAGTTTGGACATACTGTTGACGTTTGAGGCATGAGTGCGCCACAATAGTGGCAGGGTATAAGAACTATTTCTTTAATGACTTCTTTTTCGGCGAATTCGGACGGTGTTGCTTGACCGTCTCGGCTTAATCTTCCGCGATGGCGATGTCTTAGCCGACCATAATAGTAGTTATTGATTGCAGATACGCCTGGCGCCGGTTGAGGGGATTGCATATTCTGTGTCGACGGGAGTTGAGCGCCGCATCGTTGACAAAAGACGGCGTTATCTTGATTCATCGTTCCGCATTTAGTGCAGTAAGTCATTTTTTCACCTTGACATCTGGTCGTTGACGAATATCAAGCGTTCATCAACTTGGTCAAAAACTCTTTTCATTGGCGACTTTTCCTGTTCTTTTATGCAAGGGCATATCTTTGTTGACTCGCTTGTATCAGTCGCTTTCACTGCACCCTGTCCGCCTTTAGAGTTTGAGTGAGAGAGGCTAACTTTTATGGTGTAAGCGAAGAAAACAGCAAGGGCGGAAGTCCACACTATGGATCTTAAGTGACCGAGTGGTGTTTGAATCCAGAAAAAGGGAATGACAGAGATCAGGTATAAAGCACCAGCAATGTATCTCGGATAAATCATATTTTGCAAAGTTTTCAAATTATCAGAGTGATAGTTTGGATGGTTAAGCCTGGCCTCTTTTACAACCATTTCAGCCATTATCCCAAGCACAAAAAACATAAATCCGACGTCAAAAGCAAAAACTTGAGAAATCACCGATGAAAGCTGACCGCTACTACTCATCTGCATGTAAAAGAGATAAGGCTCAAGAATTACACAGAAAAAGAGCACTAAGTTTAGAAATATGACAGCTGGCACTTCCGTTGAAAGAAACCGCATTGTCCCTGAAAACGAAAGCCAAACTAAAGAAATAATTGCAAAACTAAAGCCAAACAATATCAGGTTCCAGACAAAACTCTGCCAAACTTGAACCCGATTCTCGATTAGAATCAAAGAGCCAATTGAAAGCGCAAGACCAAAAATAATGTCGGAAAAGGAGTCAGGTTTTAACTTGACTTGGCTTCTTCTTCTTCCATTTCGCTCTATTTTTTGTTGTGGCATTTTTCAAACACTTTCTTTAAGTCGTATTTTGGTGAAAGAAAAAGGGGGTGAGATTAGTTTCATGGCCTTTACCTACAAGCGGGCGACGAGTTTCTCGCGATTGAAGTTCTTTGCGCCGAAGATACCCATTCCAACGATCGCTACAGCAAGGACTACGCCTATTAGCAGATTGAACGTGAAAGCGTCGAGTGTTATTGTTTCTTTCAGAGCAAATATTCCAAGCAAGACGGCCATTGATACTAAGTTTGTGACGAATGAGTCGCGGCTTGAAAGGTAGCGTGAGAGAATCGAAGCAATCAGCGCAAACGTTACAACAAGCATAGGAGCGACGACGAAGGCAAGCAGACTTAGCGAACCATTGAAGAGTGGCCCATTCCAAACGATTGCGTTGGCAAACACCGTATAGCCTATTACCAATGAGAAAGCCAAGGCCAAACAAGATAGCCCAGCAATCACGGCAGCCAAGAACTTTCCCAGAAATATCTCGTTGTCACTTGGGGGCAGAGACAAAAGATACTCCAGAGTCTTTTGATCTCTTTCTACCGCGAACGCCATGAACGATATGCCACTAGTTATGCTTGCGGGATAGACCGCAACCAAAAAAAGAAAAGTGCCAAGTGCTGCCGAAAGCGCTGACGAAGTGTAACCACTATGCTGCAAGACGTTTTGAATCTCATACACTGAAATATAACCGAATATCAGCAGTAAAACTACCGTGACAAAAGCTCTGCTCTGTCTAAAGAAGGTCTTGATTTCTTTTTTTGCAATCTCTAAAATTACATTAACCATTCTTATTCCTCCATAGCTTTGAAGTAGACATCATCCAAGCTCGAATCCTGCTTCTTTATCTCGTAAACAGCGAGGTTTGCGTCTTCGAGCTTCTTGTTTATCGATGCTGTGACCTCGTCGGGCTTGTTGGTTTGCACGATGATTTTGTCGTCTTCCTGATCTATTGGTTCGTTGAAATTTTTTCTCAATAAAATGGCTGCTTGTTTTGCACAGTTCTGATCCTGTAATCTGATTAAGACCGTGGGGTGGCAGTATTTGCTTTTGACTTCATCCAGCGTGCCTGACGCGAGCAGGTGGCCCTTTTTGATCAGGGAGACGTGGTCGCACATTTTTTCAACTTCCGGCAGAATATGTGACGTGATGAGCAGGGTTTTGCCTTCGTGCTTCAGGTCAGTTACTAGGTTTTCCATTGTTCTTGCTGCGACTGGGTCAAGTCCTGAGGTTGGCTCATCCAGGAAAATTACTTGTGGGTCGTTTAGCAATGCGCGGGCGAAGCCTACTTTTTGACTTAGGCCTTTGGAGAGGTTGCCGGCTTTCATGTCTTTGATATCGGTTAGATCTAGCTTTTCTAGCAGAGAGTGTATGCGGTTTGTTCTTTCCACTGTTTCGATGCGTTCAAGTTTCGCTGCGTAATCAAGAATTTCAGTTACTGTCATGTCGTTGTACAGTCCGAATGCTTCTGGAAGGTATCCAGTAATTTTTCTGACATCCCTTGCATCTGCGATAACATCGATCCCTTCGATTATTGCGCCGCCTGAATTGGGTTTTAACAGGCCGAGAAGAGTTCTGATTAGTGTTGTTTTTCCAGCGCCGTTTCTTCCGAGCAGACTCATTGAGGTACCGTTTGAAATCGCAAGGGTAATTTCGCTTATTCCGTGAGTGTCGACATACATTTTCGTTAATTCTTTTGTTTCTATCATTGTCCATTCACCTTAACCTACGGTTTGTTGAGGCAGCTGTGCAGATCCTTGAGATCTTCGCAAGGCCCAGAATCCGACAATTAAACCGCCGATCAGTACCCATAGGACCCCCCAGAACCACTGCCAAGGAAGATTCGGGAAGAAGACAGCCATCCCAATCACGATGAATATGGCAGCAAATATGAAAGGTGCTACTATGCCTCCTCCTTTGCCTCCTGCCCCTCTGCGATCGCGGCGTCTTTGCCGACCGTAATAGTAATTGTTAACTGTGGGCGTGCCTTGCGTCGACTGAGGTTGGGGTGTAGGAGTCGATGGAAGTTGGGCGCCGCATTTTTGGCAAAAGACTGCGTAATCAGGATTCATCGTTCCGCACTGTGTACAGTAAGTCATTTTTTCACCTCCTGATCCGCATTTACACTTTTTTTGATATCGTCTATTGTTAGGTTAACCCTGAGAACGCCTTTGTCGCCAAAAACTTCGAGGACTACTCCATCAGCAAATTCCGTGTGCTCTAGCTTCCCAAGAGTGCCTTCAACTAAAACATTTTCTTGGCTGTTCTCGTTGACGGTGACGTTTTTTAGATTAACCTTTGATTTCAGTTCCACCGAGAAGAAACGTTCTTTATCTATTTCTTCCATTTTTGTTTCCTCGGTTTACCCAATGGCTTCCGATAGCCATTAATTGTGTCTCGCAGCAATGTTTAGTATTACACATTGCAGTGTGGAAGTAAACATTAGGTGAAAAATCGCGGGGTGGACGAAGTTGGAGTGTATGCAGGGTTTAGATAAGTTGTTTTTTGAGTTTGCTAGCGAAAGCAGGCTCGGCATATTATTTGAGTTGCAGGCGGGTGGTCTCAGGATGCAGGAGATTGCTCGGAGGCTTAAGATAACTGACACAGAAACTAGTAGACAACTGCTTCGATTAAGTGAAGCTTCGCTGATTCAGAAGCAGCCGGATGGAACCTATTCATTGACGCAATACGGAAAGCTGTTGCTGCAGTTTTCCCGCTCGTTTGAGTTTGCGTTTAAGTTCAAGCAAAGCTTGCTCACAAGAGACATCTGGCGGCTTCCTGAACCCTTCATCAACAGATTGGGTGAGCTTTCACAAACTAATTCGACCATCGGCACTATTGAGGTGTTGAACTGCATGGAATCCCTGATTTCAGAAGCCGAGAAATTCCTTTTATGCATCGTTGATAGACCTATTCATGCCATAAATGCTAAAGCAATCGAAAAAATTAGAAAAGGCGTCACAATGAAAGCCGTTTTTGAGGAAAGTAATCTGAAATATTACCAGAAAATCCCTGAGACAAAGGGTCTGCTTGAAAAAAAGACGGTTCATCAGATCCCTGCGACGATGTTGATAAGCGAAAAATCCGCTGCGATTGACCTGATTTCAATTGACGCCAGAGGAGACAGTGCTTTATTCTATGGTTCAGATGCACAGTTTCTGGGATGGGCAAGAGACCTCTTCGATTACTGTTGGCAGAGAGGTAAACCGTTTAATCAAACGCGCGTGCGGGAATTTCTAAGCGCGCCCTAAACAAGAGCTAGCTGATTAAAGTGTTGAAAATCTGCTTCAAATGGTTGAAGGCTGAAGAATAGTGGCCCTCGTTCGGGTAGAAAACTGCTTTACAATTTGGAATAGATAGCGCCATAGCCCTCGCCGACGAGAAGGGCACATTCAAGTCGAGTTTGCCATGCCAAACATAAACCTTAACGTTTAATGGGATGTCTTCAAGCCTGAATCCCCAAGGCTTCCCATACAACTCTCTTTCCTGATTAACTCCTTCAGCGCCCTGGCGAAATGCTTCAAAGAGTTCTTCGGATAACAGTTTCTTTATTTTAGGATCAAAAAGAAACTCTTGATCTGGCTTTGGCAGATTTTGTGAAAAACTCCCCCAAAAATCTTCAACGCTCTTCACGTTGTCCGGTCTTTCCCACGGAGTTCCCGCATCCCAAAATGGACATGTCCCGCTGATGACGCCGGCTTTTGTTATTCGATTCGCAATCTTGTAGGCACAAGCCAAAGAGTAAGGGCCGCCGCCTGATACTCCCTCAACAGCAAAACGATCGATTCCGATTGAGTCAGCAAGCTCAACCACATCTTCAGGCCAATCCAGTATTGAGCGATTGGGTTTGGCGTCGGAAAAACCCATGCCAGGTCGATCTATCGCGATAAGACGGACGCCACAATTTGCTGCAGCCTCACAGACGAGTTTGCCTTCAAATCTTGATCCTGGGTAGCCGTGAAAATGGAACAGAGGTTTACCGTTGGGAACACCAAACTCAGCATAGCTAAGTCGACGCCCATCTTTCAAACGGTTTATGAAAGAGTTTCTTTCCGCCATGCTTGATCTCTTGCCTTTGGTCTGGATGATTTTTCTTGTTACTCGCAAAGCCAGCGCTGACGCGGTCAGCATAGTGGGTAAGCCTTGAGAGCGTGGCATAAGCGAAAGGTCTGCAACCCAAAGGTACCAAAGGAGCGCCGAACCCCAAGTATCCATGTAGGTGCTTCCTTCAACCAGCATTACCAAATCGGTTTCTTTGACGAGCTTTCTCACGTCAAGAGGGAAAATCCAAGGTCTGACAGTCTTGATTTTGACGTTCGAACCTTCTCTCACATACCTCTTGATGTTAACCTCGTTCAAAGTTGGGATTGTCAGTTCAGCTTCTTCGCCTAAAACTTTGCGTATCTCGTCAATGGCGACAAGAAGTTTCGCTTCTGCTCCTGTGTTGTTTGCGCCATTGTAGCCCACGAGCAAGATTTTGGGCTTCATATTCAACCACCGCCATTTCCGACTTTATCCGCTAGTTCCGTTGCCCAGCTTCGAATCTTGTCCCATTCATGCAAGTCATACACGCCAGGTGTTGTTTCTTTAAAGCCATGCTTTTGAAGTACCGATTTGTAGCCTAATTCCATAGCTTTTCGCATCATGAAACCTGGCTGGTTGTAGTCTATTACCCCGCCAAACATTCCGGTCAAGATAGGCTTGAGATTATATTTCCGTATTTTGTTCTCCAACCCGACTTTTCGCGTTCTTTCAACTTGTTCTGTTTTCCCTTCTTTTTCTTCGATTGGTACCAATGAGGAAATGAACAAAGCAAGCTCTTTGTTTTCAAAGTTATCATGGAATTTTTTCAGAAAATTCTCTGCTTCACCAACCCAGTCTCCCATTTTCAGGCCACTGCCAACTACAACAAGACCGTAACCAGATATATCTTGGATTTTTTCTTCCTTCAGGTTTGCAACCTTGACATCAAAGCCTTTTTCCCGGAGAATTCTCGCCACTTCTTCTGCTGTGCGGGCGGTTGCCCCGAAAGCTGTTCCGTAGGCTATTAGAGTTTTTGGTTTCGTCTCATTCATGTTGTTTTCGCCTCGCTTGCGTTGAAGCTACTTTTCCTTCCAGCGCGTGAGTAACACTCCTAAAGCTATGAAGACAACGGCTAAAGCAGCGATTATTCCCATGTCATACAGAGTTGTGCCAGTTGATTTGGTAATGGTTGCGGCTTTGAGTCCGTCTGAGAAATACGTCAATGGAATGAACTTTGACACCAGTTGCAAAGTACTTGGCATGATTGACAGCGGGACGAAGACTCCTGAGAGGAACATCATAGGATACGATATCACGTTTCCTATGGCTGACGCCGCTTCCACATCTTTAAGCGATCCTGACAGTGCCATGCCTATACCCGAGAACAATATCGATCCCAGGAAGATCATCAGTATCATCAATGGATCTGGGATAACTCTAACGTTAAAAGCCACATCCTACGCCGATCATTACACCTGTGAGCACTAGATTAAGCAATGTTTGGCTTAGAACGCATCCTCCAATCCAATCTGCCTTCGTCAGTGGCGTTATCGATAATCGTCTAATTATTCCCCTGCGCTTGAATTCTGTGTTGGTAGACGTTAAGCCTATGATGCCGTTTGTCATTATGAACGCTGCAGTTATCGATGGAACGTAGCTGCTTCCTCCAAAAATCGAGCCAAAGGTGAAGAGCAGCATAATCGGGAACAATATGCTGAAGAAGAGACCGGTTCTTGATCTGAGCCAGTTCTTTGTTACAGCCTTGAAAATCGCTATGAATCTCATTTCGCTTCACCTTCCTCCGAAATCTTAGAGCATGTAATCTTGAGAAAAACATCCTCAAGCGTTGGCGTTTGGATTTCTACGTCGGGTTCAGCTTTCATTTGAGTCAAGAAACTCATTATCTGATAGAGTTTATCTGTGGTCTCAATTTTGACATGAATATCCCCGTTAGAAATCATACTTACATGATCAAACTTTTCGTTAAGCTTCTCCGCCAAGGTCTTGTCAACTTTTCTTATAATGAGAATCTTAAGACCTCCGTATTGATCAATCAACTCTTGCGGGGAACCCATTGCGACTATTTTGCCTTTGTTAATTATTGCTATTCTGTCGGCTAGAACTTGTGCCTCCTCCATGTAATGGGTGGTTAAGAAAACCGTTTTGCCTAGCTTCTTAAGGTTGGTAAGCACCGTCCAAACGTCTCTTCTTGCCTTGGGATCAAGCCCAGTAGTCGGCTCGTCTAGGAACACTAGTCTTGGGTCGCTTACTAGTGCGGCAGCAATTCCCACTCTTTGTTTTAGACCTCCAGAGAGGTTTTCAAACCTAGCATTTGCCTTGTCTTCAAGTTCAAGAAGTTTAATTACCTCCGATACTTTGAGGTGCTTGTCATACATTTCCGCGATCAGTTCTATGTTTTCCTTGACAGTTAGTTTGTCTAGCGCATTGTAGTCTTGTGGCAAAACTCCAATGTTTTTCTTGATTTCCTTTACTTCGCTCTCTTTTGTTATGTCGTAGCCGCAAACGTGTGCAGATCCCATTGTTAATGGGCGAAGGCATTCCAGAATTTCGACGGTCGTTGTTTTTCCAGCTCCATTTGGACCTAGAAAAGCAAAAACTTCGCCATCGTTAACGCTGAATGATATTCCGTCAACCGCTTTGACATCAGCATATTCTTTGACCAAATCTTGCACTTCCAACATTCATTCATGCCTCCTTCTCGGGCATTTGTTTTTTCGTGATCTCATTCGGGGTGAGGTTAATCCTTAAAACGCCTTTATCGCACAGAACCTCTAAAACCACGCCATCGATGAATGTTGCATGCTGCAGACGACCAATTGTACCTTCAATTAACACGTTTTCAAGGCCGCCATTGGGCATAGTAACACTTTTCACGTTAGTCTTGGATTGTAGCTCCACCGAAAAGAACCGTTCTTTCTCGTCCATGTTTTTATTCCTCAGAAATTGATAGGGGGCTGAACAGCCATTAATTTTATCTTGCAAGCATGTGTAGTGGTACACACCAAATGGAATACTTCGCACTGAAGTGAATCGGAGAACTGGAATAATGGGCAATGAGAAGGGACTAGATAAGCTCTTTTTTGAATTGGCAAGCGAAAGTAGGCTCGGCATACTGCATGAGCTTCAGAATAAAAATCTGAAAATGCAAGAACTCGCTCGAAAACTTGACCTAACCGACACGGAAGCTTGCAGACAACTCCAGCGGTTAAGCGAAACTATGTTGATCCAAAAACAGGCCGATGGAACATACACATTAACGGGATACGCAAAGCTGGTCCTCAGCATCTGCTCACCGTTGGAATTTGTTTCCAGGTATAAAGAGTACTTCCGTGATCATGATTCATCGCTTCTCCCCATTGAGTTCCGTGCTCGCCTTGCAGAACTTTCTGGAAGTAGGCTGATTCAAACGACAGTCGAGCACATCAACAAGACTACAGAGATGTTTCTGGCCGCTGAGAAACGAATAGATACGGTTGTTCTGGGCGGAGTGGCTCTCATTGAAATACTGAGGCAGCGCAGCCAGCAAGGAGTCAAAATGAGGTGGCTGATGCTTGAAAGCTTCATCCCCGGCGCGCCGTCAGTTCTTAGTTCTTGGAAACGACTTCCCGAAATAAGAACGACTCCAAAAGTTCTTGGGTACATCGTCGTAACGGATAAGGCAGCATTGTTATCAATCCTTGAAAACGACGGAACAATGAGCTACTCACCCTTCTACGGTGAGGATGCTTCTTTCCTAAAATGGACAGAAGACCTGTTCACACACGAGTGGGAGAAAGCAAAGCCTTGGCACCCATGAAATAGACGCGAAACTGTAACGCGAAAATCCTGCCTTACATATCCCACTTAAGAGTCATTTGTCTCTGGAAGCTTTTCCATTTTTCCAGTATCCTTTGCAAAGCAGATAACGACCGCAGACATAATTGCAACCGCCATAACATAATATGCAGGCGCCAGCTCCGAATGCAAAAAGCCAATAAGTGCAATAGAAATTACTGGCGCAAATCCGCCGAAATAAGCCGCTGAAATGTTATATGACGCGTTACCTGTAACCCTTTCCGAAGTTGGAAAACTCTCACTTATGAATGAAATAAGTGTTCCAGTGCCGACGGAGGCAGCAATTCCGAAGATCGCAGCCATGAACATGATTGGTACTATCTGTTTAGTTCCCACGGTGAGAAAGTAGATGGGGGTTACAGGAATCAGCAGAAGCGTGGACAACAAAAAGAGTTTTTTCCTAGTCTTGAACTTATCGGATAAGTATCCGAAAACCGGTGTTAAAAAAGTGACCAGCACCAATGAAGTTAACGTCGCAATTAGAGCAATGCTCAGACTTAGACCAACAACAGTAACAATGTAGGTAGTCATGTATGTTATTGCACCATAAAATGCTGTGGTTAAAGCAGCGGCTCCGAAAATGATTATCAAGAAAGGCTTGTAATCATTTCTGAGAGTTGCTATAATTGGAGATGATTTGATTTCACTCTTGGCTTTTGTCTCTTCAAAGAGATTCGTTTCTGGAATTCCTTTCCTCGAGAGGTAAGCCAAGGGAATTATCACCAATCCTCCGACCAAGAAGGGTATCCTCCATCCAATAGACGATAGAAAAGAAGTTGGGAGGTGAACGAGGGCTAACCCAACAGCTGTACTGACTACAAATCCGAGAAGTGAAATAAACTCTTGGATTGACGAATAAAGACCTCTTCTTGTGCTTCCGGCCTGCTCAATCAAGTAAGCACTCGCGCTTCCCCATTCTCCACCCGTGCCAAACCCTTGCGTGACACGAGCCAAGGTTATTAGAATAGGCGCACCGATTCCGATGTTGGCGTAACCGGGCACCAAACCAGTAAGCACTGTTGCTCCTCCCATTATCCAGAACGTAAGCGTCAGCGCCCTTTTTCTTCCAAATTTGTCGCCAATGTGGCCGAAAAAGAAGCTGCCGACTGGTCTCATCACAAAACCTAACGCGTACGATAAGAAAACAAGAAAGATTGCGCCAATCGAACCGAAGATTTGTTTGGAGATAATCACTGCGAAGACTGCGTAGATCGAATAGTCGAACCATTCGAGAAACCCACCAATTGAGACCCCGAGTAATCTTTTAACCAGATTTCGAGAGATTGATGGTCGATGGTTCTTTAACATCGCTTCTTGTTCAGCCAAGGTGGACGCTTGCCTATCGATGACCTTGTTAAAGCTATATACATTTAAGCACTCCTGAGAAAAGGGGGATTTTGAAACTCTTTAGGTTTAGTTCGTGAGCTTCAAACCATGGACAAATTATCGGAAAAAAGCTGAAATAAGATTCTTGTTAGCAAAGAGACTCATACCCTTTGGAGTGAGCCTTATCCGAGTCTGATTTGCCGGCAAAACAAGGCGGGAATCCCTCCCCGATCTGCAACCGCTAAATCTGAGCTGGAGGTCTATTTTACCGGTTCACTTTTTATTTTCTTTCCCCTTGCAGACGGCGCAATCCTCATTTTAGCTTTGTCAAAGCTCTTGGCTAACTCTTCACCCGCGAAAAATCGATCCAGAAACACGGCGAGTGCGGCACATTCCGAATGAGGCTGGTTTCCGATTGAAACGTTGAAGTCTGATACGTCGCTCGAGTAGAAGTCGCCTGGAACCTTCTGGCTGCCGACGATGACTAAAAGGTTCTTGTTTAAACTCTTAATCCTGTTCAGGACGTCGCTTGTTTGAATGTTTTCCCCGTAAGCCGTTAAATGAACAACAGCGCCGCCGCTGGTTTTCCAGTCGCGCACGGCTTTTTTCCAGGGTGTGCCCATCTCAAAACGGAAGGCTCCGCCCCAGCGATTAGTTATCTTTCTGACCGTTTGTTCTATACTGGGGTCCTCCACATCGGAAAGAATGAAGCCTGAAGCGCACAGCGCCCTCGCAGTCAAGGCGACATGAGTGGTTAAACGCGCGTCCCGCTGTAGCCGATGACCCCACCTTAACACAACAAGCTCGGGCGCGTTACTTGATTTTCGGGTTGATTTCGAACCTGCCATTTAACTCTTCCACTTTCCTTCTCACATGCTCAGTTAGCTCGGGCGTAGCTTCGAAAACCACTTCAACTGAGTCGTTGGTGAAGTTTTCTTTTCTCACGTCTGCCTTCCCGTGAACCCACGAGATAAACGGCATGGTCTTGTTTGTTAAGGGAACAGAAAATCGGGCTTGAACGTAATTCTCAAGCATTGCCACAATCTTCCGTTTTAGCTCGTCAAGGTTTGTTTGACATTTTGCTGATATAAGAAGGGGGTTCTTGGTTTTCTCTTTGAGAATCTCCAATTTCCGCGCCTGCTCAGCTTCACTTATCAGGTCAACCTTGTTAAGCACCGTTATGGTCGGGATGCCGTGAGCGCCAAGGCAATCGATCGTTTCCATGCAGACGCTGTTTTTCTTTTCAATAGTTTCCTGAGGCTCGCTTAAGTCTAAAACTAGAACTATAAGGTCGGAATAGATCGTTTCTTCAAGCGTTGAATGAAACGCCTCAATAAGCCCGAGAGGCAAACGGTCAATGAAGCCAACAGTATCGGTTAACAGGAACTTGCGGTTTGAAAACTCCACCATCCGCGTCGTCGTGGAAAGAGTAGTAAACAGCGATTTATCCACGGGAACGGCTTCTTCTGTTAGAGCATTGAATAACGTGCTTTTGCCAGCACTCGTGTACCCCGCCAGCGATATTGATAAGAAACCAAGCTCCAGTCTGCGCTCACGGTGCATCACCCGCTTCTCTCTGATTCTAGCGAGTTTTTTGAGTATCGTTTGAACTTGCCGTTTTATGGCTTCGCTGTAAACGTCTGCTTCGTAAGCTCCAAGACCCATGAACCCAGGCTGTTCCCTCCCCTTGGCTAGTCTAACTTTTTCTTTCGCGTGTTTAAGCTCGTTCTGCAGAGTGGCTAATTGAATTTGAAACTGGGCTTCCGTCGTTGTTGCACGTTTGGTAAAGATTTCAAGAATAAGCTGGAATCGGTCTATAACCTCAACTCGGGTTGCTTTAGCCAAATTGTACGTTTGCAGCGTTCTCAGTTGGTTGTCAAAGATTACTTTTTCTGCGTCCGTTTCTTTGACTAACTGTGCGAGTTCTTCCACTTTTCCGGCGCCTATCTGATAGCGAGCGTCAGGGATTCGAGTCTGCTCCATTTCAGCAACAACAGAGTACCCTGCCGATTGCGCTAATCGTTTAAGTTCTTCTAAACTTGACTTTTCACGGTTCAGTCGCCGCTGAACTATGACGGCTTTCGTTCTGTCGCCGCCTCCGCGCCTCTCTTGTCCATCTTGATCAGGTCGCCAAGAGTTAATTCTTGATCGGCGGATTTAGGAATCTGACCAACTTTTTCTTCAGAGATTGGAACAAGCAACTTGATTTTTAACATGTGCTCGAGCTTTGAGGCAAGCTGGTTGTTCGGCTCCATTTTGCCTGCTTCAAGGTTTCTCAGAACTGAGGCTTTCTCGTTTATTTTTTTGCCGAGTTCCTCATGGGTGAGTGCTAGTTTTTCCCTTGCCGCCCTAATCTTGTTAGCGTAGTCCTGGGCGAGTTCCTGAGTGATTTGTACGTTAGCGATCACGGGCTTTTTCTGAACAACCGGTATCGGCGCCTGCGGTTTCTTGAGACTTGGCTTTGGAAGGGCGACTTCTTCTTGGTGAATTATTTTTCCATGCTTCGAGCATTCAACGCAGACCGTCAGTTTCGCCCCTTCAATTATTGCCGTTATTGGTTCAGCGTGAATTTTGTGTCCGCAGACTTCACATCTCATGCAAGCCTTCACCTTTCATTGTCTTTATTATCTTGTTATGTTTATACTTGTCGAAAGACCGAAAAAGCATTTGACGGTGGACCCTTGAAAAACGAGCTTGCCAAAACTAGAACGGTTGCTGATTACCAGTTTGGAAAAGGCATAGGTGTGAAGCTGTTTCCAGAAAACGTAAAGTTTGAGTACTCGCCGAGAACGGGCAGGATCCGATTCATCAACTTAGACGGCAAAAGAATAGCCACTCTTCGCCCGACCGACGGGTTATTTTCGTTAAGCATCAGAGCAGCCAGGTTTATGAGGGAAAACACGGCGTTTGCCCATTGTTTTGTCACGGTTAAGGATGACGTCTCGGAATACATTGCTGCTGGAGGAGACGTTTTCGCTGTCCACGTCGTTAAGGTTGACAGTGAAATCCGTGCAAGCGACGAAGTAATCGCTTTAGATGAGGCAGGAAACGTTTTAGCGGTGGGAAAAGCTACGCTTTCAAGCCTAGAAATAACCGCGTTTAAAAGTGGAGTAGCTGTTAAGGTGCGACATGGGACAAAGGAAAGCTAATTTTTTCAAGGTGCCCGTTTGATTTTGAGTTTAATTTAACACAGTAAAAAATAAATTCTTAAAAAACCAATTAAGTATAGGCGATTTTTTAATGTCAGAAACTAAAAAACAAGAACCGGTAAACAAACCGGCTAAACCAACAGGCTTAGCAGTGATGAAAAAAGCAGCGTTGCCAGCTAAAAAAGCTCCGAGAAAACCAACTGCAATACGAAAAGCTGAGCCACAAGACATTTGGCAAGCTTTCGATGAAACTTTTGAAAGGTTCAGAAACGATTTTCAAGACATCCTCTTACCCTTCTCCGATGTGATTGTACCCATGCCAGAAACTAGAGTGCCAGCAATAGACTTGGAGGATCACGAGAAAGAGTACGTGTTAAAAGCGGAAATGCCGGGGTTCAAGAAAGAAGACGTTGAAATTAACGTCCAAGACGATGCTGTGGAAATATCCGCAGTTACAGGATGGAAATACGACGCGAAAGAACAAACCTACATTTGTAAAGAGAGAGCGTGCAAAAGCTTCTATCGATACGTAGATTTGCCGGAGGAGATAAAAGTAGACGATGTTAACGCTGACCTATCCAACGGCGTCCTAGAAATCAAGCTTCCCAAAAAAACGCCTAAGGCAAAACGCAAAGTCCAAGTGAAATCCAAATAAAACAGGATAAAATAACTCCTGTTACTTTTTTTGTACACCTTTTGCGAACCACGAAATGCTGTCTTAAACGTAACCCTTCTAGACAAGGGCAAACAATTTCTGAAGAAACAAGGTTGGGATTACTTGCTGAGCTTTTTCTATAGCGAGGACGCTGGAGGGCGGTACCAGGCATCTGGGTTCTGGAATTTCACGAGTGGATAGCTGTCAGCTGACTGTTTGGGTAGCGCCATCTGCTTTATTGTTTCAAGCACTTCCGTGTGACGTTCCTCGTCACTTATGATTGTTGTGAAGATTCGTTTTGCGCTTGTCAAGTCGATGCTGTAATCTTGATTTATCTGCTTCATCATAAACGTCAAAGTTTTCATTTGAACCAAAACGTAATATTCCTCGCCCATCTGACTCTCCATAAGCTGAAGTTTTTCGTTGAGGCTAAGCAAATCTTCTAAGGTTATCCTTCTCATCTTCGCCGTTTCCTTCTGCAGCTCGAGAATTTTTTGAAGTACAACGTCGTGTTTTGCGCATTCTTTCAGGTCTGCTTTTGGAGGCGCAATGCTTTCGCTGACGCCCTTAAGCAGTGCAGAGTGTTTTTGGCTATCAAGTTCTACTTCGTCTAAGAGAGCGCGGACCAACGGATTATCAACCTTGGCAGAAATATTCTTGTACAGTAAGCTGGCTTGTGATTCCACGACGCTTAGGCAGTTGATGAATTCAACAAGATTTTTTTTCTCTCCATGAATATTGTCCATGAGCATCCGAATTTGATTGGCTGATTTTGTTATTAATCATTATGAATCTTTAATCAGTGAAAGAGACTGAACTTTGAAACTCCGTGACAAGGTTTTCAGCAGGTGAAAAGCCGTTTTTTTCGTTCAATTATTGTTTTTGCGTCGGTTAACCAACAGTGTTACGAAGAGAACATTCATTTCTTGCTAAGGCTTGCAGGGTCAACTGGCTTGAGTTTTCCGTTCTTGCCCACAACGTACAATTGAAAATCGTATTCTTTGCAGAAGTTTTTAAAATCCCTGTACTGTGTTTTGTTGCCCGCAAAATCTTTCTCGCTCACCACTTGGCAAACTCGTTTTAGACAACCTTTATGCGCCGTTACATCGGGGACGATGCCGCCTATCTCAGGAGGCTTTTCCCAGCCTTCGGTGTTCGCCTTCACGAGCCAATTATCTTTCTTGAGCTCTTCAGCAATATTTCTTACGCATTCATCATGGATGTTTTGCTCTTTAGGCTTCTTCTTTTCCACAACCGGCACCTAATGATTGTTGCTACGAGTGTTTATTTAAAGATTTAAACTGCAGCCACAAATTCCGTTTCTTTCATTTCTTGAATATTGCAGCAAACCATGTCAGCGGATACGGCTTCATCAGGCATCATAACTTTGACGTTTTTTCCTCAAGACTAGCTTGGAGAATTCTCCCGGTAATCTTAATCAGAACAAACTAACAATGCAAGGGCTTGAACTGTAGCATAGTAAATGTTAAAATTCACCTCGAACTATGAAAAGTTCAGAGAAGGCCTAATTATGAAAAGCACAAGCACACCATCACCTAAGGATATGGTTAGGTTTTCCGCTAGCACTAACCTTGCCGTGCATGTGACGGATTTGGAAAAAGCAGAAAACTTCTATGGTCGTGTGCTAGGGTTTAAATTGTTGAAAAGAAACAGTGAACGGCTTGTCTATGACGCAGGCGACATTACGCTCTACGTTGTGAAGGATGACAAGACTATCCCGTTCATTCCCGCTCTCGAAGTTGATGATTACGACAGAGCAAAACAGTATCTTGTGAAGAACGGCTGCAGAATCATCAAGGAGTGGCCGGGAGAAAGAGCTTTTTACTTCGAAGACCCTTTCGGCGTCATAATTGACATCGTTCAAAAATGACTCGAGAGTTTAGTGTTCAGCAATTAACTGTTTATTCCCAATATTGCCTTGTCCACCAGTGATACCTGTTTCTTCCCCAGATAACCCACATCATCCCGATTACTAAAGCGGTTACGCATACTGACACTATGAAGACAACTATGTTTTGGAAAAGACTGTAATTTTTTGACCAATCCAGAGCGTAGAGCAAAATAAATATGAGCCAAACAATGACCCCGCCCATGGTGGCTAGAATCGGAGCGAAAGGCGTCGACCTGTCATGGCGTCTTTGTTGTTCCTCTCCCGTTTCCGCTTTTATCGAGTAAATGTTTTGCATAGTTAATTGCCTATTAGCCTATTCATAGGCTGAGTATTTATGATTGACGGTTACACGCATCAGTCACTTTCAGCGTGGACTCCACCTTGCCAAGAGTCAGTTTCAACGATTTGTTTTTGAACAACTTACACACTCCGCGTTCACTATGCCTGACTTAACTCGACCATGTGACGCTTGCGGCAAAATGATTGGCGGCTTCTTTAAGTGTTGTCTCAAATGTAACATCTATTTCTGCTACACCTGTTGGTATCAGTTAATGTGTCTGAACAAGCTTTCCTGTCCTATGTGCGGTGGAAATCTTAGCTAAGGAATGAGTCTAATTGTGACTGTAAACTATGGACTCACTCGCTTTGGTGTTTATATTTTCTTTTTTTTGCGCCGCATGCCTCGCATACGAAAAGACTGCGAGTAACGCTTCAAAGAACGGGTCAGTTAGCTTACAGCAGCTTAACAATTTTTTTATACGTAAAAAAAATAGTTCCCTTAACTAAATTTTCAACGAAAAGCTTGAAAAAGTTAAGTTTTTCAAGATATTAGTTTGATTTTTAGTTTATTCTGAGCGCACGCCCGCGCGTAACTGAAGACAGGTATATTTAGCTGCGTAAAGTAAAATTGCAATATGAGGTTGATTCGGATTGGCCGAGATAACTGATGAATATATGCTGGAGATGAGAAAAAAGACCCAGCCATACACGTTCGTCATTTTGCATAAAACACCAAAAGCGAACGAATCTGGCGCAGACAAAATCATTTGGGAACACGGTCGAAGAAACCATCAAATGAGAAGAGACGGCGTGTTACGTATTGCACTTCCAGTCAGAGATGACAGCAATGTTGCAGGAATCATGGTTTTTTCCAAAAATATTGATGAAACCAAGAAAATAATGGACGAAGATCCAGGCGTGAAGGCAGGAATCTTTGTGTATGAAATTCACATTACACGAAGTTTTCCGGGTGATGCTCTATAAAAGCAAAATATGAATTTATTTCCTGGGGCAGTAAGACTTGGCAGAGTGTCAGTTCAGCTAATAGTTGATAATACCGAAGGCGACGGAGAGATATATTTAGGGTTTGAAGGGACCAACCACGGTGACACGCCGAAACGGAAACTTATCTACCCTACAGATTATTTCACTACGGAAGCCATTAACGAACCCGTCAAGGTAAACCATGCCGTCAAGGTGGACGATTCCGTCAAAGTGGACGAATGGCTCAAAATAGAAGGCCTTCTTGATGAAAAGGAAATGGAGTGGGACGCCCAACTGACGCGTTATGAGATGAAAGACGAAAAGAACCATGCTGGCTGGACATTTACGTAGACCTAGGTGACTCATGTCCCCCCCAAGATCAAAAATTCCCCCTCATTCTTACATCATCGGAGCCTCTGGAATTTACTTGGACGCCTTTAAAGAACCATATAGATGGGACCATACTCCAATGGTCCTCACGGACGAGCTTAATTTCCAGCTTAAGACTAAAGAATCGGTTCAGATTAAGAACGTCGGGGAAGACGTTCATGACCTCTGGGGCGAATCTGACACCGCTGAGCTACGAAGGCTTAAAGCAAAAAGTAACGCTCATCAAAAAGACAATCCATCTTGCAACTTTAAAAATCAGTCACCCGATTCCATCGGACACTTATTTCTTTTGTTTTACTTTAGAAAAAGCTTCCCAAGATGCTCAAAGTTGATTCTGCGGTTAAATTCGCGAGATTCCAACAGTCGATGTAGACGGCGCCAAAGTACTCACGGTATTTTCACAATCTCCAAGGGTCGCGCTCCTTGAAAAAATCTTGAGCCAAAAATGGCTTCTCCGTATCTCCTTCAGCAATCAAGATCACGTATTCAAATCCGTAGGCACAGGCGACAGCATAAGCTTTTATACCCATTTAGTTGGCGATTTCTCCCGCAAAATACTTTTTTTTCAGATTAAGATTAAGCTACTAAAAAATTCGTGAAAAAACAAAAAGATAGAAAACAGACTTCCATAATACTTATGATTTGGGGAATGAAAACTTGGGATTGGATTGTTTCTTCTCAGGAAAAACAATTCTAATCGATGCTTCAGGATGGAGTGACCTGTTATTAGGCGTAGTGGTGGGTGCGCTTAAGCCTCCAGAACCTATGTTGATGGAACGCAGAATCCCCACAGCATCCTTTCAGTCACCGAACTTCAAGAACAAGAAATATTTGGGTGACGCGGTAAAGATTGCCGATGAAATCGTCGAGGTCATGCAGCCGGATGCTGAAACTTGTTTTAAGGTTTGTTCAGAATACGTTTTGTCCAGCGTAACCACGCATTTGCAAGCCAGAGGGTTCAAAGTTCAAAAAGTTGGATCTACAGGCGAACTTAAGCAGATGGTTGAAAACGGGTATATTAGGTGGTGCGTTGAGAAAGGAATACCAAAAGAAATACTTCAAAATAAGAGGCGCTTCTGGATGTTTGTGGAGTGGGTTGCGGAGAGCCCTCATCTGAGAGAAGACCTAGTTAAAACTGGTTGGGCAAGTTGGGAAAAGAAGTGGCGAGAAGAAATGTTAAAAAAGCATATTTCCACTAGTCCGTACGAAAGGATTTAGAAGGATTTAAATTGTTTAGCTTTTCAGCGTTTGGTCATGTTTTAGCACAAATGAGGGGATGTCTGGAATGATAACTCAAATACAGACTAACACATGGATTTACATACCTGAGAATGATATAGCCAACCTGTCAATAACGTAGAGCGGAATTTAGCAATGTTTCTCTTTAAACTAAAATTGAAACGAAAAGATAGGTAAAGTTAAGTTTATATCATGTTCTACCGCAGATTACCTCGTGGGAAGTGAAAATCTTTGAATAGGCGCATGAATCCTCGAGAACAAAGACGCATGATGCAGCGAATGGGAATGAACATGGAGACTGTCCCAGACGTTCAGCAGGTCGTTATAAGGACAAGCGGAAAAGACATCGTCATAGACGAGCCTCAAGTGGCAATTTTGGAAGTACAGGGACAAAAGATGTACCAGGTTATCGGCGGCCAAGTTTCAGAGCAAGCCCCAGCCCAGCGGCAAGCTGCAAAGGCGGCGCAGCCAACATTCTCCGAAGAAGATGTGAGGTTGGTGGCGGATCAAACGGGCAAAAGCATGGAGAAAGCGAAAGAGGCTCTTGAGGAATGCCAAGGTGATTTGGCTAAAGCTATACTACTGCTTCAATCCTAACTCACATATAGTCATTTATATTGGATGAACAAATATTAAATGCGCGGGTTATGGGCAGTGCTTCAAAACGTTGATGTAGCGGTTATCGGTCACTTGTCGATTGATAGAATTTTACTGCCCAGTAGAAGCGCTCCCTTCGTGGTTTTAGGGGGTTCTGCAACTTACACTTCATTCGCAGCTAAACGCTTAGAAGCAACAGCTTCCTTAATCTCTAAAGTAGGCGGGAACTTTCCAGAAGCTTACCTGTGGTGGCTAAGGCAGGAAGGCATCGACATTTCAGGCGTGATTAAACAGCCAGGTCAGCCCACCACAAGCTTTGAGCTGAGTTACAGCAAAGACTTGTCTGAGAGAACGCTGAGTTTGAAGGAAAAGGGAGCCCCCATAGAGTTGGCTGACGTGCCGGCAGATTTAAATGCCAAGGCGGTTCACGTAGGGCCAATCGCCAACGAAGTATCGTTCGAAGTAATCGAGCGTGTCAAACATTGTGCAGACGTACTTTCGCTGGATCCTCAGGGTTTGCTTCGAAGTTTCGACGAAGCGGGAAACATAACGGAGAAGTCTCCGGTGGACAAGCGAATATTCAGTTTAATCAACATTTACAAGTCTTCTCGGACGGAAATTCTCGCGCTAACAGGCCAATCTGAGCTTAAAGCGGCAATCGAAGCCATTCACGATTTCGGCGTTGGAACCGTTATCGTTACGATGGGCACCAAAGGCTCCGTGCTCTCAGTTGAAGGAGCACAGTACAATATTGCGGCTTGCCCTTCACAAGTTTTAGTCGATCCGACGGGTGCAGGAGACGTTTTCATCGCCGGCTTCTTGACTGAGTACCTAAGACAAAAAGAGTCAATATGGTGTGCCTGCGTGGGTTCAGCTGCCGCTTCAATGGTTGTCGAAGGGATCGGCCCTACATACTTTGGAAAGAAAGAAGAAATTTACGCCAGAGCGAAGACCCTGTACGAAAAGGAACTTAAGCAATAGTGCACATTACAAATTGAACCATGAACCAACGCAGACGAGGCTTTGAGTGTGGGTCGCATAGAAAAAGGTATTAAATGCAGCGTGTCAGGCTGCGGTAGAGAAGCTGCCCGTTCAATCTCTTCTAGCAAAGTCAAGGCTGCTGGGTTAAGCGTCAGCAACCGGGAAAAACGCGCTTTTATTTGCAAAGAACACTACAAAGAGTTTAAGAAGAAGACCAAGAAGGATAAAACACTTGAAAAGTGGCGTTGGGGTCACTGAAAAGAGTGATGTGTCATGCGAATACTTCAGTTGCACTGTAACTTTATAGTTTTCAAGCCTGTCCAAAAAGAAATTGCCATTGCTGAGGAAGCGGAACAAAAAGAAAACCGCATAGAAGAAGTCTTAGTCTTATTCACCGCCGTGGAAGAAGGTGACGACGTCGCGACAGCGCGGAAAGCCATAGACGACGTACGCGCCTTTTTGGGCAAACAGAAAACTAACCGCATTCTCATCTACCCGTTCGCTCACTTGAGCAGCAACCTCAGTAACCCGAGCCAAGCCCTCAAAATCGTGAAAGATATGGAAGCCTACGCGAAAGAGAAAGGCGTCGAGACTTATCGGGCTCCATTCGGCTGGAACAAGCAGTTCACTGTCTCAGTTAAAGGGCACCCGCTCGCTGAACAGGCACGAAGTTACGCGCCTACACCAGTCACCGTTGAAGCAAAGGCTGAAGTCGTATGCAAAGCCGAGGAAGAGCCAGTTTCCGCGGCGTTGAAAGCAGAAGAGAAGATGCGGTCGTTCTGGCATATCCTGCTGCCTGACGGTTCATTGGTACCCGTTGAGGAATTCAACTTTAAGGGGCATGTTAACCTGCAAAAATTTTCGCAGTACGAGATAAAGAAAACTAGGGCAGTAACTGTGATGCCTCCGCATGTGCCCTTGATGAAGAAGCTGGAGATAGCTGATTACGAGCCGGCAAGTGACCCTGGAAACCTCCGCTGGTACCCCAAGGGACGCATGATTAAATCACTGTTGGAGCAATATGTAACTGCGCGGGTAGCTGCTTACGGCGGCATGGAGGTTGAAACACCCATAATGTACGACTTCAACCACCCCAGCCTGTCTAGTTACCTCAACCGCTTCCCAGCCCGCCAGTACACGCTCAAATCTGAAGATAAAGAACTTTTCTTGCGCTTTGCAGCTTGCTTTGGCCAGTTCCTCATCATGCACGACGCCCAATTCAGTTACAAGCAGCTGCCAATCAAACTGTACGAGTTGACCCGTTACAGTTTTCGGCGTGAGAAAAGCGGGGAAGTCGTCGGGCTAAAACGTCAGCGAGCCTTCACCATGCCGGACTGCCATGCCTTCTGTGCTGACCTTGACCAGGCTAAAAAAGAATTCATGGTCCGCTTTAACCTCTGCCTCGACGTTCTAAGCAACATTGGCCTTGTAAAGGATGACTACGAAATCGGTGTAAGGTTCACGAGGGCCTTCTACGAAGAGCACAAAGACTTCATCGCGGACCTAGCAAAATTTTTCGGAAAACCCATGCTGGCTGAAGTGTGGAATGAGCGGTTCTTCTACTTCGTCCTTAAATGGGACCTAAACTTCGTGGACAACCAGGACAAGGCCGCTGCGCTCAGCACGGATCAAATCGACGTTGAAAACGCTAAACGCTACGAAATAACTTACGTGAATGAGAAAGGCGAAAAACAATACCCGCTGATTCTGCATTGCTCCCCGAGCGGCGGCATCGAACGCGACATCTACGCGCTGTTAGAGAAGGCTTACCGTGAGCAGATGGCCGGCAAAGCGCCCATGCTTCCGTTGTGGCTTTCGCCTACTCAGGTGCGGCTTATCCCGATATCCGACAAGTTCATGGGTAACGTGGAGGAGCTTGCGGGAAAGATCGCTTCGCACTGCATCCGCGTTGACATAGACGATAGCGCGTCAACTCTGCAGAAGAAGGTCCGTGAAGGTGAGCAGGAATGGGTACCCTACATAGTTGTCGTCGGCGAGAAAGAAGTCGAGTCAGGAATGCTGTCCGTCAGGGAACGCGGGCTCAAGGGGGCTCCTCAAAGCATGACTGTTGACGATTTGATAGCTAAAGTATCTGAGAAAATCGCGGGTAAACCGTTCAAGCCTTTGCCTTTGCCGATGTACCTTTCAAAGAGGCCCCAGTTTCACGGCTGATAAATGATTCAGGTGTATCATTAGCGTAAACTATATCAAAATAATCGAATAATATGAAACAGTCATATGAAGTGGAAGCCAGATGAGTGATGAATCGCTAGTTTACGTTGACAGCAAGTATTATCCTAAATCAGAGGCTAAAATATCCGTTTTTGACCATGGATTACTGTACGGTGACGGTGTTTTCGAGGGGATCCGCGAGTACAACGGAGTCGTTTTCAAGCTTAAAGAGCATATCAACCGACTCTACCGTTCAGCCCACGCGATAACGCTAAAGATTCCTTTAACCGAAGAGGAAATGACAAACGCTGTCTTGGAAAGCCTGAGGAAAAACAAGCTTAAAGATTCGTACATCCGCTTGGTGGTTACTCGAGGTGTAGGCGACCTTGGTCTTGACCCGCGCAAATGCCCCAAACCATCAGTGATAATCATAACCGACGCAATTCGCCTGCACGAGTCCGGAGCTAAAGAGAAGGGAATAACCGCGATGTTCTCGTGGGTTAGGCGGAACTCGGTGGATTCAACGCCAACGGAGATAAAGTCTCTCAACTACCTCAACAGCGTACTCGCGAAGATTGAGGCGAACGCGAACGGGGTTGACGAAGCGCTCTGCTTGGAAAGCAACGGTTACTTAGCTGAGGGCGTCGGCGAAAACGTTTTCGTCGTCAAAAACGGGGAACTCATGACGCCGCCGACATCAACGGGAGCGCTGGCAGGCATCACAGCGGAAGTCGTGGCTCAGCTCGCCGCTAAACTGGGCATAAAATTAACGGTAACTAACATAACGCCGTTCATGATATTCACCGCTGACGAAGCCTTCTTCACCGGAACAGCCATGGAGATGGTGCCCATCATCGAAGTCAACAAACGCCAAATCGGCACAGGCGAACCCGGACCCGTAACAAAGAAGCTTATGGCGGAGTTCCAAAAGGTAATCGGAGACCCAGCACAGGGCGTAAAAGTTTGAATTTTTTAATTCCCTGTTGCCGTTTTACAGCAGAAGTCTCTTTCGCTCTTTCGGTTGATTTTCTCACAAATTTCGGCAAAAGAAGAAGAAGGTCGGAGCAACCATTTTTCTTCTTCTTCCTAAGATTCTGTCAAGCTTATTTTAGGTTCCCTGTTGGTCTACATATTAATCACTTCTTGGGTTAATGTGCAAAAAAGCTTCGGGGTAATCTGACATTTACTTAATTAGGCTAAGTACTTAAGTGGATTAAGTTGATGTCTTCGAAATCCAAGCGGGTCCACGCTGAACTTGAACCGGCGGACCTTTGGCTCATAGAGCCAACGTCCTAACCAAGCTAGACGATCCACAAGGCATGTTCTGTTCATTTAGTTCGAATCAAACTTCGTGAGGGTCAAAAATACAGGAAAAAGTTGCAAGCTTTACCAAAGAGTAAAAGCATTAAAGTGCAACAGAACCACTGCCAAAAAACAACGCTTTGTTGAAAGCACGGATACTTGTGGCGGTGACATTATCGTTTTTCGCCTTTGCTTTTCTTCATGAAAGCTTCCAAACCGTTGAATGCTTCTTCCAACTCGGAAATTGGCGGAAGGAAGACCGCTCTGGCGTGTCCCTTGCCGTAAACGGGGTCGAAGCCTGAACCGTTAACAAGTAGCACGCCAGTTGCTTTGAGCAGGTCGACGACGAATTCCATGTCGGTTTTCCATCGTGAGCCGACGTCGAGGATTTTTGGGAAGATGTAGAATGCTCCTTCAGGCTTGGTTGTGCTTACCCCTTCGATTTCGTTTAATCGTTTCCAAGCGAAATCTCTTCGCTCTTTGAGCCTGTCAACGATGTCTTTGACGCATTCTTGGGGTCCGTTAAGCGCAGCGGCTGCGGCGATCTGCACGGGCGTGTTGGCGCATATGCGGATTCTACACTCCTTCGCAACGCCTTCTTTGAGCTGTTCAAGCTGTTTGCCTTCGCCTTTGAAGTACATGTAGCCTAACCGCAAGCCTGTCATCGAGTAAACCTTGGAGAAGCCGTTTAACCCGACGACCGGCACATCCTTGGAGAGGTGGGCGGCGCTGACGAATTCTTTCTCGTAGGTTAGCTGGTCGTAAATCTCGTCGGAAAGCACGGGCAGGTCATGTTCACCCGCGACGTCAAGAACGCTCTTAATCTCCTTCCTGTCGTAGACGGAGCCAGTCGGGTTGTTAGGGTTAATTATCACGATGGCCCGTGTTTTCTCTGTCACTTTCCGCCGTAAATCATCGATGTTCGGGTGCCAACCTTCCTCTTCGACAGTTTCGTACGAGACAGGTTTACCGTCGAAAAACCGCGTGTAGGAAATGTACGGCGGGTACGTCGGGCCTGGAAACAGGATTTCGTCGCCTTTTTCAACTAGGGCGCCAAGGATCATCTGGATTCCTTCAGAAATGCCCTCAGTTACTAACACGTTATCTGCCGTGATGTCCACGCTGTTGACTTTTTTCTCTTTTCTAGCGATTGCTTCCCTTAGTTCTAGTCTTCCTTCTGAGGGCGAATAGTAATTTGCATCCTCCTGCACTGACGCGCACAAAGCGTCCTTAACGTTCGTTGGAGTTCTAAAGTCGAACGCTGCGGGGTCGCCGATGTTTAAGTAATAGATTTTTCTGCCGTCTTTCACAAGCTGTGTCGTGTGCGCTATAACGTCTCGTATGGCATACTCAATATTCTGCGCCCTGCGAGTTACCCTGACACTCAAACTGTCTTACCTGTAACGCAAAACGTGCGAACCGAAAAAAATAAAGCTTCCGAACATTAAACGGCGCCCGAGGCTTATGCGCAGCGTATGACGCGTAAAACCGTTGCTCTTCAACATATTTTTATTTTCCACATCCCTATTAATACAAACAGGTTTTAGTGAAGAAGATGTTAGGCTGGACAGGGACTTTTCTAAACATAGACCAAACCAAACATAAAGCGACTCCAGAAGAATACCAGGAGGCTTTGGCGCTGAATTTTCTCGGCGGCAGAGGCTTCGCAGTCAAAATCCTCTGGGACAGGCTGAAACAGGGAACCGACCCGCTGTCACCCGAGAATAAACTCGTTTTTGCTACTGGACCGCTGACTGGCATCGGCTTACCGAACAGCGGGAAGCTTGTTGTAGCCTCAAAAAGTCCCTTAACCGGCGGTTACGGCGACGGAAACATCGGAACGTTAGCGTCTGTGAACATGCGCAAGGCTGGTTACGACGCTCTCATAGTTGAGGGCAGATCGGAGGTGCCAGTCGTCGTCTACATCAAGGATAGGGACACCGAGTTCGTGGATGCCAAGGACCTTTGGGGTTTAAGCGCTTTCGAAACGGAGGCGCAGCTCAGACAAAAGTACGGGCGTGCGGTAGGCATAGTCTCGATTGGGCAAGGCGGAGAGAACCAAGTTAAGTTCGCGAATGTTGTTTCGCAAGGGGGACGCGCTGGCGGAAGACCGGGAATGGGCGCTGTCATGGGCTCCAAAAACCTGAAAGCCATAGTAATCGAAGGCACAGCGCAGATACCTCTTGCAGACCCGGAGGGTATGCGGAAGCTGGCGATTGACGGTTACCGGGAAATTCTCGCTAAACCGCAGTATCCTTTTTGGAAGCGGCAGGGAACCATGTCAACGGTTGAGTGGTCCCAAGCGAACAGTGCATTGCCCACCTTCAATTATAGGCAAGCCGTTTTTGAGAAGGCTGAGGAAATCGGCGGGTTCGCAATGGAAAAAATCAAAGTTTCAAACCGCGGCTGCCCTCAGTGCAACATGACGTGCGGTAACGTTGTTAAGGACAGCGAGGGCGAGGATGCGGAGCTGGATTATGAAAACGTGATTATGCTGGGTTCAAACGTTGGCTTGGGAAACCTTGCGCAAGTCTCGACTTTAAACCGTATGGCTGACGAGTTCGGGTTGGACAGTATCTCTCTTGGCAACGCGATTGGCTTCGCCATGGAAGCCTCCGAGAAGGGTCTGATAGAGGAGAAGATCGAGTGGGGCGACTTTGAAAGTCTCAAACAACTGATAAAAGATATTGCTTACAGGCGAGGTTTAGGCGCGATCTTAGCTGAAGGGGTCCGGGCTGCGTCCAAGTTGCTTGGCAACGGGTCAGGCGACTGGGCAATGCACGTTAAAGGCTTAGAGGTTTCCGCTTATGACTGCCACGCTGCACCCGGCATGGCTTTGGCGTACGGGACCAGCTCCATAGGTGCTCATCATAAAGACGCTTGGGTTATAAGTTGGGAGACGAAGGTTGGCAGAGCAAGCTATGACCAAGTGAAGGTTGATCACCTCGTTGAAGTTCAACTTGTCCGAGGCGGGGTTTTCGAAGCATTAGTCAGCTGCCGTTTTCCCAACAATCAGATGGGGTTTGAGCTTGAGTGGTACCAGAAGTATTTGAAGGCAGCAACTGGAAAAGACTTCACTCTAGAGGAGCTGAATGAAATCAGCAACAGAATTCTCACTTTAATCCGAGCCTTCTGGGTGCGGGAGTACGGGGAAAAATGGAGCAGGAACCTGGATGTCCCGCCTGCAAGGTGGTTTAAAGAACCTTTAACGGAAGGCGCGTTGAAGGGTGCGGCGCTTGACTTGGAAAAATACAACGGTATGCTTGATGCTTATTATGTTAAGCGAGGCTGGGATCAACGGGGAATCCCGAAGATGTCTACTTTACGGCAGCTAGATTTAACGGAAGAGGCTAAGCAGCTTGGCACGTTCGTGAAATTAACCGAGGAAAACCCGCCTCT
>DATHCJ010000038.1:0-14802 GCA_035319575.1 Candidatus Limnocylindrales bacterium | reverse complement strand
CATAGGCGAACTCTTAGGTGTTTTCGATGCAAACCGAAGAAGGAAATGGTTAACTGAGAAGGAATTTAGAAACGCAATCGCTTATTTCGATGAAGATACCGCAAAGCTTGCCAGGTTGAAGACAATTGAAATCATTCCGGTGACATCAAAAATTATGACGGAAGCGTGGGATAGGTTGCTGACTTATCAGATATACCAAAGTGACGCTCTTCAAATGGTCTCATGCATCGAGAGTAAATGCGACGCATTAGTAACTGCAGATCAAAGACTTGTTAAGGCATGCCAGAAAGCGAAACTGGTAACTTTCGATATTGAGAACAAGGAAGAAGAACTTGTGGACTCAATCGATGTCCGCGGGTAGCTTCAGAGCCTCAGCAAACCCAATCAGCCGTTGAAGATACCAGCAAAATGATGGATAGATGTCTACCACGCCGAAACTTGGCAGGGGAGCACATGCTTCAGGCTATTCTGAGTTCGCCCCCTTCATCCAAAAAGCTGCGGTGGAGCGGCTTTTCTAGCATGACACATAAACGAGGACAAACAGGCATCCAAGTCACACGGTCTGACAGCCTGATTTCTCAAACCGCTGCGCCATAACCGACAATGCCTTCAACATAGCAAATCGCATTTCGCCCATCCCAAAGTCGCAACGCTCAAACACCTTCAAAACCCAAACCAAAAAAGCAACTCAGCACACAAAAATCGGAGGCGGAAAGTCGCAACTTTCACGTGGGCAAAAGTCGCAACAAAAATTTTTTTTCTTGAAACTCTTATATATTTCAGACGACAATTCATTGTTGAGATTCATGGCTGAAGTTTGTACAACATGCGGGCTTCCAAAGGACTTATGCGTTTGTGGAGAAATAGAGAAAGAGCAAGAAAGAATTCGCATACGACTTGAAACAAGAAAATTTGGCAGACCAACCACCATAGTAGACGGCATGGACGACAAAAACTCAAACCTATCAAACGTCGCACAAAAACTCAAGTCATTCTGCGCCTGCGGCGGAACCAGCAAGAACGGTCAAATCATGCTGCAGGGAGACCACAGGGACAGAGTGCGCGAATTTCTCGTGAAAATCGGCTATCCGCAGGAAAACATTGAAGTACAGTAAACGCAGTCAAAATTCAAAGGTGCAAGCAAATGAAAGGGCTAGATGACGTTCGCGAAGTATTCAAGTCCATAAGACATCGGAGTCCAACCCAGATTTACTGTCCAAGATGTTGCAGCCCAAAAATAAAGCTTGTCAGCAGTCTCGCCGCGGGTGGAATACTTCCTAAACAGTATTATTGCGAAGCATGCGGCTACGTCGGAAGCGTCTTCATGGAACTTGAAAAAGACGAAAAAGAAAAAGAAGAAACTGACGCCTGATCAAAAAAAGAAAGTGCCCTTTTAATCAGGCAACTCAAGATTTAGTTGCTTCTTAAGCGTCTTGTAGCGGTTACGCACCGTCACTTCCGTGACACCCGCAGCTTCAGCGATGTCTTTCTGAGTCTTCTTCTCGTTATTTTGCAAGCAAGCAATATACAGGGCAGCAGCGGCTAACCCCATCGGGTCTTTCCCAGCAGCAGCACGTTTCCGCCTTGCATCTCTAAGAATCTGGATGGCTGCACCCTGAGTTTTTCCTGAAATCCCAGTTTTCTCAGCAATTTTTGAAACGTAAGTCAAGGGGTCAGCAATAGGCATGTGAACTTCAAGCTCACGAAGCAGCAGCCGGTAGCATCTTGCAACATCTTTCTTGTCAACAAGGCTCGCTTCAGCAATTTCCCGCAGTGTCCGCGGTGTTCCACTTCCTCGGCAAGCAGCATAAAGCGCCGCAGCAGCGATGGCCGCGATTGATCTTCCTCGAACTAAACCCTTGTCTAAGGCTTTACGGTAAACCACAGCGGCTTTTTCCTTAATCGGCGGCGGAATGTAAACCTTGTCTGAAAGCCTGTCAAGCTCAGCCATCGCCTGGGCAAGGTTTCGATCGATAGATGAATGAACCCGGCTTCGAATCTGCCATTTCCTGAGTCGCCACATTTGTAGCCTCGTGGAAAGCGGCAGTTTCCTTCCAAACGCGTCTCGGTCTACTTGGCTAATGGCCGTGGATAAGCCTTTGTCATGAACAGAGTATGATGTTGGAACTCCAACCCGGCTTCTTGACGCTTTTTCCTCTTGAGTAAAGGCGCGCCATTCGGGTCCTTTGTCCATCATCTGTTCGTACAGAACCAATCCGCAATCGCCGCATACGGTTTCACCCGTGTCATAATCGTGAACTAAATTTTCACTTCCGCATTCAGGGCACTTATCAACCAAGCGCTGTTGTGTTCTGGCATCTTTTTTACTCAATCTTCTCTCTGCCTCATTTCAATATGCGTAGAACCGTCACCATAGTCCAAATTGGGCTAGAAACAGTACATTCGGCCCGCGCAAACTAAGCAAAGTCAACGTTTGCCTATTTAAGCTTTGTGGTCTTAATAAACCTGTTGCACATCACGATTTCGACCGTGTATCGACACTCCAAGTTTCCCCGAATAAAATTAAGTAAAAAAATCATTAACTCACATAAACGACTGAATGCTCGTATCAATCCTGCCCATCCATAACGCATTGCATGAATAATTCAAGCCGAAGGTCGCACCGCCGATGTTATGGCAGTGTACGTGACGTTAGCCACAACAGCTGAGCCATCGCTGTCGGGGTGAACTCCATCAGAGAAATACGTTGAATGACCGAGCATGGCCGTATAAACATCGATCAAATCTGCGCCAGTTTGCTTAGCGACCTGCTGCACATCGGGAATTATGTTCTGCGCAAGGTACGTCCCGTTCAAGCCGCTGTTGTTGGGGAAAATGGGGGGTGGTTCGGCAACCCACACTTTCGGTTTGCTCGCGAGTTCTTGGAACTGAGTAACTAGTAACGTGTATTCGCTGATAAAATCTGCATTCGATTCGTTAAGCGCTGGGTTCGCGTCGTTGGTTCCAAGCATGATGATCACGATTTGAGGCTCAAATTGTTTGGCTGCCTTGAAAGCAGGCGTGTAAACGTAAGGGTTGCCTGAATGAATGTAAATCGTGGCGCCGTTTACGCCGAAGTTACTTATCAGGTATTTGGGGCCGAGCATCAACCATAAATCGTCAGGGTACAATGTTCCGCAGGTTATGCTATCCCCAACGCAAGCGACGCGGATGGGGTTGTTCTGACCGCTGTTTTTATCCAGCACTTGCCAAGCGTATGTTTCGCCACTTAGCAAGATGATCAAGACCGCGATTCCAAACGCTAACAACTTTACTTTGCTCGTCATACTTTGCCTTCAGAGTTATTGATTATTCAGCTATAACAGCTTTATGGCGAAAAAGTTGCGTCGCCCACTCAACCCTTATTAGCAGACTCACGCTTTATTTGATTTATTTAGGGCAAAAGGAGAAAAATTGGTCAAAGAGGGAGGCTTCTACGATTCAGTAGACTTGATCCGAACCGTAGCTATCGTAGGAGTCATCATGCTTCATGCATCGAACGATTACACGGTTCAAAGTATGGGCTTGTTTGAAATCATCCGCTGGAACACCGTGAGTTTTTACGAAACCGCGGGACGGTTAGGAGTCCCATTATTTCTGTTGTTGACTGGCGCGCTTCTGCTTCAACCTAGCAAATCTAGCGAGCCTATCAGAGAGTTCTTCAAGAAAAGATGGACGAGAATAGGTTTACCGTTTATTTTTTGGGGCGCAGTGTATTTTGTATGGGATTTTCTGGTTGTCCACCAAATTAATGGTTTACCGATCACCTCGACCTCCATTATTCAAGGCTTTCTTACTGGTCCATACTACCAGTTTTGGTATCTTTACCTGCTTGTCGGCCTTTATCTGTTGACGCCGATTTTGCGTGTATTAATCACGCGTATGGAACGAGACCTGATAAAATACCTTCTTGTGCTGTGGCTGCTGGGCGCGTTCCTTCTGCCAGCCTTGTATCAAGTAACCAGCCTCCGGTTAGACAGCAACGTCTTAGAGTTTACAAGCTACGCAGGGTACTTCATTTTAGGCGCATTTCTTGTGACCGTTCAAGTTCGCCGCTCCAGGCTGGCGATTCTGACGGCTTTAGGAATAGCTTTGACGATGGTGGCTACGTACGCGATAGCTGCTACAGTTGGAGGAGTGGAAATGTACTACTTCCAACAGTATTTCAGCCCAACTTTGATTTTAGCTTCCGCCGCGCTGTTCATGCTTTTGATTGACGTCGCGAAACCTTCCGTTCAGAGTCACATGATTCGAGCGGCAACTCCGGTTCCATCTTCATTAGCATCCACATTAAACCTAGTAAACGAAACAGGCAAGCAACACAACGTGGAATTGCCCAAGCAATCGGCAGGAAGAAGACTGTTAACCCTGATTAGTGCAAATACACTGCCGATATTCTTGTTCCATGTGATGGTGCTGGAGACCATTCAGAAAGGCTACTTAGGCTTTGTTATTAACGGCAACACACTAAATTCCGTTGTCGAAATCCCTCTAAACACGGTCATAACCTTGTTTGTTAGCCTCGGCATAATCCTCGCTTTGAAAAAGGTTCCGCACATGAAGAGATTGATCGGTTAGACGCGTTGTTGGCTTTAGCGACGCGGGATTGTTGAAGCGAACTGTAAGAACGCTTATTAAGAAAAAAATCGTCCTAACTTTAGCGCCAAATCTGAGGCGTCAGCAGCCCGGTGGTGTAGTGGTCAAGCATAGCGGGCTTTGGACCCGCCGACGAGAGTTCGAATCTCTCCCGGGCTACATTTTACCACCAAGAAATACCAAAACAACCACATTTTAGCGACAAGGGTTATCGATTCGTCATCAAATCACAATTCCAACGGCTCAACTGGTCTCGTTGAGAACAACGTGGTCTTCAGCCCGTTTTAACCGTAAAGCTCGCTACTTGGCGCATTTGGCACCGGACTAAAAATAAGTTTCCAGAAGTTCAGCCTGCGAAAACACGTTGAGCGCTTAGTTAGCTATATTCAATTTATGCGGGGTTAAGGCTATCTCTACCGTGCAGTGTTGCATCATCTTTTCAATCCCTTGACATGTTGAAGATCACCTGCTGTGCCTTCGAGGTAAAACCAAACGGGCGATTTGGCTGCAGGTCAGATAAAAATGTGACTGGCAACGTTCGCGGACGTTCACGTTTTTACAACAGTTTCCGCTAAATCGAGAACCCCGAATTGTTCTCGCATTTCTGAGCAAAGCTTTTCATAAATTTGCAGTGTCTGCTCGGCAGCTTCTCTCCACGTGAAATACTGTAGCACTCTTTTTCTTCCGTTCTCTCCCCATTTCTTTGCTTGATAAGGATCAGAAAGGATTTCTTTTATGCCCCATGCGATGTCAACTGGACTTCCGCCGTTCACATGGACACCATTCTGCTCAGGTCCATGCGGCACAACCTGTTCTCTGAAGCCTACAACGCCCTGCGCCCCTACTATTATCGGTTTAGCCATCGACATGGCTTCGAGACTTACGATTCCGAAGGGCTCGTACGTGGATGGAAAAATGCAGGCGTCTGAGGCTGCATAGTGAAGGATGCGTTCTCTTTCGGGAACAAACTCGAATCGGCAAGAAACCTTGTCTTTTATGCCAAGTCTGTTCGCTAACTCGGCTACGTCATTTTGCTGCTCGCCTTTTCCAAGTATAACCAATTTAGTGTTCGGGTAATCTGCTAACACTGAGGGCATCGCTTGAATCAGGTTTGTGACGCCTTTAACCCATGTTAACCTTCCTATGAACAGGATCATTTTGTCGCTGGGTTTTACCCCGTATCTTGATCTTATCATCTCTATCTCTTCAGGCGTCGCTGTATTCGGATTGTATTTGTGTGGGTCTACGCCGTTCCAGACGACACTTATCTTTGATTTAGACCAACCATGCCTAACCAAGTCTTCCTGCATCGCGTAACTAACAGTTAATATCTTATCGACTTTTTCCGCTGTAGCCCATTCAATATGCGAGACAACTTCTGAACCTGGCCCCCCAGCTCTTCCCCATTCTGTGCTGTGAACGTGAAACGCGACGGGGATCCTCGTTTCGTTCTTGATCATCATTCCGGCTATGCTGCTTAACCAGTCATGAACACAGGCAACATCGAAATTACATTTTTCTTTCTTTATCATGCTGTTTATGAACTTAGTCGCGCTTAGCACGTTGTAGATAAATATATTGTTGAACATGCTGATGTTCGTGCCCCATTTTTTCAGGTCATCGGTGACAAACATTGGAAAGATGTTGCTTGCATCAGCTATCAGAGGCCGATGCACCTCAACTCCCTTGATTACCTCTCTGGTTTTCAGGTTTCCAGGGTTTAGCGTAAAAACTGTGACGTCATGACCCATCGACACGTATTCACGCGTTATGTAATCTGCATAAGTACCGAGTCCACCTACCAAGGCAGGTGGGTATTCCCAAACGAAGAAGCCTATCCTCAATTTTTAG
The DNA here is from genome assembly GCA_035319575.1 of Candidatus Limnocylindrales bacterium. GTDB lineage: Archaea > Thermoproteota > Bathyarchaeia > Bathyarchaeales > Bathycorpusculaceae > Bathycorpusculum. Next base: position 8,355 of record DATHCJ010000038.1, on the reverse strand, counting down.
TCACCGTTGCAGAACATTTCTTCACGTTTAGCTTCAATGATTCCCGCATGTTCTTGCCACTTTAACTCGCTCGAAAACGAATAAATGGGTTATGAAGTGCTGATTTGAATTCGGAATAACTGAATTTGCGGGGTTACAGCGAGGCGAGAAAAAGGAACAGAGAAACCAGATTACTTTCTATCCGAAATGTTTAAACATAAAATTCCAGCTTTGCTTGATTTCAAAACCGATTTTTCGCAGCATTGTTATGGATTGAGTGTTTGTCTGGGAAGTAAACAAGCACACAGAATCCATTCCTTGCATAAGCAGGCTGTTCATTGCACGCACTGTGAGTGCCGACGCCAGGTTGTTGCAACGATACTCTCGGAGCGTTGCGGCTGGACCTAAATAACCCTGTTTTGCCTTGAAAAATGTGTTGTAGCCTATATCAGGCTTCGCGACGACAGCCGAAACAAGCTTTCCATCAATCTCAGCAACATGAATCCATTGCTCATCAAAAGGCGGGCTCTCAATCTTCCATTTCTGAATGTCGCCCACCTTGACTCTTTCGAACCCGAATCCGGCGTTGACAAGCTGGACAAACTTATCCTCTTCTTCGTGCCTCAGGTTCCGCAGCAACACGCTTTCTGGGATCTCAGGGAGGGATTTCAACTCCGCAAGTTTCGTAACCATATAATTCAGTCCGCCGTTGGGCAAATACCATCTTTGCGCCCATTTTTCGGCTCTTGGGCTTCCGCGGGCGATCGAAGTGAAAACCGTACCTCTCTTCACGTACATCTCAATTTCTCTTAACAGCGTTTCCTCAACAGCTTTTCTGTTTGCTGTTTCGCGGACAATCAGCCATTCAATTTCTTCTCCCCAAAACCCGTCATTGTAGGCGGCAGATCCAATTATTTCGCAGTTTTCCTCAGCTAGAAGAACTTGGATTCTGCGTTTTTGCAGCCAAGAGAGAAGGTTGCCGTCGCCGTAGTGTATGTAGATCAGCCTTTGTTCGCTTTCTGGTGTTTTAAGCAGTTCAAGAATGAAGGGCAAATCGGGTTCTTCAAACGCTCTAATTTTAAAGGGCATGTTCTGTAAAAATACATTTGAACTCTTATTAGGTTTTAGGGCGGGGGAAAATTTCATTTATCAGAACGCAAGACTAAGCGCCAAAAACACGATCGGAGTACCAAAAGGCTGTATTCAACAGCCTCGAGAAGGCATTGGGGAGATTGTAGATTTGAGTCGCAATTAGGATGGAAATTCCAATCGGAGTTTTTTTTGGTCTGTAGGCGTTTTCATTAAGGTGTAGGAAAATGGTTTAGATATTTTGCCTCATCAGCAACCTGCTAAACAAACCTGTTCTAAAGAATAGCATTAAGAACGCGTGATGCGTAGAAACTTGACGGAAATAAGGTCGATTGCACAATGGCTCTACGCAAGAAGCAAGTATTAGCAATCATAGCCGCGACTGTTGTTTTTGGCGCAGTCGTCTCAGGTTTAGCCCTGAGCAAGCTGGAAACAAGCTTCGTAGGAGCTCCCAACTCGCCTGCAAATTCAATTGCACCAACTAAATCACCGAACAGTCCCGTTCCAACAACTACAAGTTCGCCTTCTCCTATTCCAACGAAAACGCCCTTGTCAACTTCGCCGGCGACCACGTCTGAGGCAACGGTAACTGGCAGTTTTGAACTTACCGTTTCAGTTGAAAAAACCGTCTACAGCGTTGGGGAGCCGGTTAACATAACACTTGCGATCACTAACATTAGCAGCAAAACAGCTAATTTTACGCATACAGGAATGGATTTTGACTTTATCGTAACCAACGGCACTGACAATCTCGTCTACCAATGGTCCATAGGTCGAGCTTTCCCCATGTTCGCCATGATTGAGCCGCTTCAGCCCGGAGAAAACGTAACAGCAACCTACGTTTGGCCACAGACCTGTAATAGTAACCCGTCAACAACGGGTACCTCAGTTTCGCCTGGAACATACTACATTATTGGGAAAAGCAACTCGATTTACGAACTGCAAACAAACCCTCTTCAAATCACGATAGGCGGTTCTTGACTGTCCTCGTGTTAGCGGTTCGTTGGGCGTACTTTTTCCTTTTTTTTAGTTAATTCTTTTTTGGCAATGGACTCTTGCGAAAATGACTTGAAAGGCTTCTCCATAGAACTTACGTGCTCCTTACAGCAAGCGATTTACCTAAGCGTCTTGGTGTTTGTTTTCAAGCAAAATCGGACGAAAACTAAGGAAATGGTAAGTTTCTAACCTTCAACGTACTTGCTATCAATATTTTCCTCCCAAAACTTCTTGAAGCAGTCCCTATACTTCGGCAGCCTTGATCTTCCTCTCCAAGTCGATTTGTCCGCAAATCTTTTGATCTCTTTTGATGGCTTGAAGTAGGCAATTGCATTCTCCGCGTTTAGCACGTACGGGGGGTGTCCATAGTACATGCTGACCCAATTTGAGATTAAGTTGGCTGTCCTATGATTACCTTCGATGAACAGTTGAGGGAAACCGAGAACAGCCACATACACTTCAGCCGCTACCTTTAATGGATGTGGATCACCTTTCATGTGTTTCCTGTACCACTTCTCTATTGGCTCGATGTTTTCCGTGAATTTTTGTGAGTTGGCCAAAATTGCCTGATTGTACTCGAGCCGCAGTTTTAGGTCAAACCCGTAGTGTACAATGTTGTTGAGTTCCAGAATTTCATAAATGCCTTCTGTTGAGAATGGTTCAACCCTGTTCACGAGAAGTTCATTAAGATGCTTGTAGGCATTCATCATCCTTTCTCTAATGACGGAATCAAAAATGTCCCTTCTCCCGAGCTTTTCAAGATCGAGTTTGTCGTCAATCTTTTTCCAATTTTTCTCCACGCCAAGGAGTGAACTCTCGACGTTTCGAAGATTAAATATGAGTATTTTTTCCCGATTCACGAGTGTTCCTATCAAACACTGTGCAGTGTATTTACTATTTAAGTTCTTAGCCTAGTGCCTAGAAAATAACGGTGCGAATAAACTGTTAAAAGCCAAAAGATGTTGAATCACTAAACCGTTTTTTTTCTGTGCGGAGAAAAAAACATTAATTTACATGTTTTCTGCTCGATACAGAAGACGCTTATGCTCCCAAGCTTCAAAATTTACTGGAGGGTTTACAATCTCGCTTTCCGACTTTCTCTCTAGTCTCGCGGCACCACTGGGGCATACTGTGACACATAAACCGCAACCAATGCACTTCTTATGGTTCACCACTGACACTCCTCCTTTTTCTGATATGGCGTGCACTTGGCATCTATTCCTGCATTTTCCGCATCCCGAGCATTTGTTTGCCTCGATTTCAGCATAATAATTCGCGTCAGCCACGGAGTTTTCAATTCCCCAATCGTTTATTCCTCTAAGGATTCCGCAGCAACAACCGCAGCAGTTGCAGATATAACCGAGTCCATTCATTACGTTACTGACTGTGTGAACGAGGCCGATCTCCTCAGCCTTATCAAGAAAATCCAGTGCTTCTTCCTTCGAGATATCATTCTCGCTTGGCTGTCTCTCGGATGTGGAAAAGGTGAGACAAGTTCTCAAGGGGAAATCACACCGGCGTGCGACATAATTCTGCTGTACCCTGCAGATGCAGTCAACTAAGCGAAATGTTTTTGACTTTAGAAGAATTGCTCTCACATCATCATACGGGAGAATCCACTCAGACTTTAATGCCTTTTGAGCGGGAACAACACGGTGAAGAGCAGGTTGTGGCTTCATGATTCCAACTGCTCCACCATCCGCAAAATAATCCTCGATCAAGTGAGCCAGTTCGTGATTCATCGTTTCCCTTTGTGATTCGTATATGCCCACTATGAAAGGTGCCAGCCTAAAATACAACTTGTTCTCTTTTTTATTACTCCATAAAAGGCCCTTTTTAGACATCTTCAACAGCTGCGTTTCAGTTTCTTTGATAGGCAGCCCGACGCGCTTGGCGATGGCCTCAACTGACTCCATGGAAATGTTTAGTTGACTCGCGATTGAAGCTTCTTCTTCAAGAAATATCTTCTTTAGAACTTCTATCTCCACGTTTGAGGGTGTTCTGGGAAAACCATTAGGAAGCTTGTTCAAAGCGCTTGCAAGCTTTTCGTAAACATAATTTTGCAAAGTATGTAGGCTCCGTCGTTGTTGTTGTGCGGCTTTGCTTGCAAATGATGTTGGAGGAAGGATTTGAACGCTTCCTTTAGTGGAAGATATCGCCTGCAGTTGCTTTTTCCGGTTTCAGCCCAGAAAACGCGAAAACGGCTTCAACTTACAACGCTTTTACGAAGAGAATAAAAAAGTCAAAATTGTGATGGTCAGTTTATTCGTTCAGATCCATATTCATCATGTGGTTTTTGTCCCTTTTGGTTAGTGCTTTATTTTTTTCCCACTTTTGTATAAAGCTTTCACGAAGCACCCGGCAAAGCGCTGGACTTTGGATCTGAACACAGGTTTCTCTCTCGTTACTGTCCAGGAGAAGCGACACACTCTTGTTGTCTACTATTACGTACTGGAAGGGAACAGATTCTAATAGTTTGTTAACCCCAAGACCAATTGGTTCATCAGAGTGATGGTCAGGTATCAAGTTGTATGAAGGGGGGAGTCTTTGGTTCATTGTATTTATCCTAACTCCCCTCAACTGTAAATCCTTAACGGAGTCTTCAAGGTGCAATCTAGGCACGAGTTCGCTTGAAGAAATCAAAACTTCATCCTCTGCTCTTAGAAGATTCTCTTTTATGACATTTTCAAATGCGTCGGACTCGGCAACAACTTCACTTACTGTTCCTTGCGTGTTTTCGTACCTTTGGCTATATTCTAGTTCCAGGTTTTTTAGTCCCTCTCTAATTCTATGTTCAAGATCCAGGTAATCGTCTTCCATTTGCCTCAGTCTCCTCCTTAATGCTTTTTTCGGTTGAGTTGCCCTGAATTGCCTTGGTTTTCCTGGAACGACCTCAATAAAACCTTTAGATTCCAAGGTAGATAATACTTGGTAGATTTTTCCTGTTGGAACATTGGATTCTTTGACCAGAATCCTGTAGTTTGATGGACCGATTTCTATGAGAGTTAGAAAAACCTTGATTTCGTAGTCTGACAATCCGAGAGGTTTGAGTATGGAAGTGTACCTGCTGGAAAAATCTCGCATCTCATTAAAAATGGGGCTCACCCGTAGATGAGTGGAGTCTGGTTCTATATAAAGTACGCGCTAATGATGGGGGGGACGCGTAAACAAAATGATGAATTATTCTCTAACATCCCCTCGATAGAAGAAAAATGGCGCACACCGATGAAAGAACTCAATAAGTTAAATCAGAGTGGCTAAGAGGAACCTTCTTGAAGCGCCCCGTCGCAAATACCGGTTATCTTTGGATGCGTTTTACGAGAAAACTGACGGGAAAGTAATGCCTACAGTCTAAAGGAGACTGCGAAATCCTGAAGGCAATACTTCCCTTCATTGTCGCGCCACTGTTCTTTCACATCCGTATCATGAGAACTTACAATTTATTTTTTATTGAGAAGGCGAATTACGCGTTGAGCGAATTCCAATTAACAAAAGTCGTTATTCATATCAGCTGCCATCATTTTCAAAGAAAATTTAACAATTAGGTACGTGTTCCAGCTGATCCGATCTCAAATCGAATTGCGCTTTACTTTAATCTGACAATTGAAGTCCTGATCGAATTGAAAGGATTGCTCTGCCCTTTTTCGCTGAACCACTTTATCGTTCTCCCTAACCCTTGTTCGAAGCCAACGGTTGGCTTCCATGCGACGAGTCTCTCCAGCTTATTCGTATCCGGACACCGCCTCAATGGATCATCCGGCGGCAATGGTTGGAACTTTATGGTTGATTTGCATTTCGTGTCTTCTACAATTTTATTCAGTAACTCCAAGATTGTGACTTCTCTTGTGTTACCGACGTTCACAATTTCTCCCTTTGCTTTAGCCGTTGTCATTAACAGCATTAATGCTGTTATCGTGTCAATTACGTAACAGAACGATCTTGTTTGTTTACCGTCGCCATAAACCGTTATCGGCTTATTGGTTAAAGCTTGAATGATAAACCGGGAAATAACTCTCCCGTATAAGCCATCTTCTCGAAGCCTTGGACCGTAAGTGTCGAAGATTCTCGGAATCCTAATATCTAATCCATATTTCCTAAAATAAGCCATCAGAAGAGCTTCAGAAAAGCGCTTCCCCTCATAATAGCAGGATCTTGGTCCGATGGGGTCAACCTTGCCCAAGTAGCTTTCAGGAGTTGGAACAATTTCTGTGTCACCGTAAACCTCCGAGGTAGAAGCAAACATTAAAGTAGCATCGTTAAGCCTCGCGAGCTCAGCCATTCGAAAACTGCCTAAAGCACTGGTTAGTAGCGTCTCGATAGGATGCACTTGGTAATCGTTTGGAGAAGTGTGTCCAGCCATATGAAGAATAAAATCGAACTTGTCAGCGCTTTCAAACGCAGAAACATCTGATCTAATGAACTTAATAGAGGGGGTCTTCGTTAAGTGATCAATGTTATCAATTCTTCCAGTGGACAAATCATCGACAGCCACTACATCTGCGCCAAAACCCACTAACACGTCGCAAAGCCAGCTGCCGATAAAACCGACGGCACCAGTAACAAGCACTTTTTTTCCAGCAAAACCGTATCCTTTAACGGTTCCCTTTATCTTTTCAAGATCTTCGTTGATTATCTTGTCCATCATAAGGTTTGTCTCTTGCAAAATCGTTTATGTGAGAAATCGGAGAGCGTTCGAGCACTTTTATGAGGGCGGATGTATAGGCGTAAAGTGCGCTTGTCCAATTTGATGGCGTCTAAGTTCAAACGCCAATTAGCCAGCTTTCGAATAGCTTCGGCAAGCGCAAATGGTTGAGTCATTACGGCCTCATTCCTCTACTGTTTTCTTTTAGGGTAGGTGCAATAAATGTCCTGTGAATCACAAATTCAGATTAATAAAACAGAAAACTCTCAAAAATTCGTGAATCACGGGCAAAAATGTGTACGAACTCCTAACCTCTTGATTCAAATCTGTGGGCATCCAACGTTTTTCAATAGCGGCCGGAGATGGTGATGCTCGTATAGCATTACTGGTGGGAGGATTCGACAATCGTTCTCGTCCAGCCGAAGCCTGTCAACTTTGGCCTTGCGCAGGGTCTTCTCCGACCTATGCTTAGAATCTATGCGATGAGTTTCAATGTCGCTGTTGCTCAATTTTTCTATCTCTCGGCAGTTGGAGCGCGCTAACCTAAAAAAACGAAATTATACAAAAAAGCTACTCTCTATTTACCTTTTTAAAAACGTGGGAGATTAGCTCAGGTGCTCGTCCCACTGATCACTACGTTGAAGGTGAAGTTGTTTGTGTTTGAGACGCTTGCCGAAAGAGCCAACGAAAGCGTGACCTCCAGAGACGAAGAAGCCGCTAAAGTCTGGCCAGCATAGTTCCAGGTGAGCGTGATGTCGCTTGAAAGGGTAGATGGGCTCAGGTTAGTCAGCGACAAAGACAAAGTTACAGGTTGACTGCCTTCGTTTAGAACGTAAACCGTGACGGTACTTGTCCCACCGGGCTTTAGTTGTCCCCAGCTGATCGAGGATTCTGCTGAGGTGCAAGCTGAGTTTGAGAAAACTCCTATGTTCACCGAAGAAGTACCACTTGCAGTGGGCGAAGGGCTGGGTGTTGGAGTGGGTGAAGGGGTTGGCGAAGGGGTGGGTGAAGGAGTAGGCGTTGGGGTCGGCGTAGGCGTTGGTGAGGCACTTGCGGTTGCTGTGTATGTTGCGTAGATGCTCATTTCACCGGCTTCCCATGCTACGAAGTACCCGTAGCTCGTTGAGAGTGTTGTGGCGTCTATTCCGAAGCCGATTTCTGAGCTGCCGCCGGAATTGTATTTCCAATAAACTGTTGAACTCGGCAGCATTGTTAGCCAATAGGTGTCTCCAGCGCTTACTGATGCTGTAAATAACGCAGTTACCCAAGAGTATCCGTTTTCTATTGTTATCAAGGTGCTTTTGGCTATAAGCTGATAGGGCTCCCCGTTGAGGTTGCTGTAAACTCCTAATATAACGTGGCTGTCAGCTTGCGCAGGTTCCATGTACATCGATATAGCCGTAATTGTTCCAGTTTGCGGCGCCTGGAAACTGCACGACACTGTGTACTTAGACGGAAAATTGCAGGTGTTTGCACCAACAGTGGTGCAACCAAAAGTGGCGGTGCTCGAAGCCGAGCCAGCAGCAGCAAAGCCTTTAGGCCAAATGGCTTGATTCATAAAACATGTCACCAGCATGATTGAAATCAAAAGGCAAATGGCAAGAGTTTTTCTGTTAATTTCTTGTTCCTCCGACAGTCTAAAAACTCCT
>DATHCJ010000037.1:0-17565 GCA_035319575.1 Candidatus Limnocylindrales bacterium | reverse complement strand
CGGTCAAAACGGTATTTGAGCCTGCGGCGCTGGTTATGCCAGATTGGGTGAAAGTTACCTGATACTGGGTCTGCCAATTGGCCGTCTCGGTGATCGCGTTGTTCATTGTTACCGAGTTAGGGTTTGTCGAACCCGTGTAGGCTCCGGTGCCTGAGCCGGTCCATGATGTGAACGCGTATTGTATTCCTGTTCCGCCTGATGCGGGTGTCGTTACTGAGAAGGTGGCAGATGTTCCTGAGTTGTACCAGCCTGCGCCTGTCGGGCTTCCATAAGAAGAAGTCACAGTCAAGTAGTACTGAGTCTGCCAACTAGCTGTTTCGGTAACAGCGTTATTCATGGTAACTGACTGAGAACTGCCCGAACCCGAATAAGATCCACTGCCGGAGCCACTCCAAGACGTGAACACGTACTGAACTCCCGTTCCCCCTGACGCAGGCGTAGTTACGGAGAAACTAGCGGACGAACCCGCATTGTACCAACCCTGGCCTGTCGGGCTTCCATAAGAAGAAGTTACAGTCAAGTAGTACTGAGTCTGCCAGCTAGCTGTCTCGTTTATCGCGTTGTTCATCGTGACCGACTTGGAACTGGTTGAACCCGTGTAGGCTCCGCTGCCCGATCCAGTCCAAGTTATGAGAACGTACTGGGTTCCTGTTCCGCCTGATGCGGGTGTCGTTACTGAGAAGGTTGCAGACGCACCAGCATTGTACCAGCCTTGACCAGTCGGACTTCCGTATGTTGAAGTTACCGTCAAGTAGCACTGAGTCGTGTATGTTGCAGAGTAAGTTCCTGAGGCGCTGATAGGCGAACTGCCTGAACTGCTGCTTTCAATAAACTGCACGCCGGTGCCTCCAGAGACTGGAGAAGCCCACGTGAAGGTTGTGCCGCTGTTAACCCATATGCCATTGGGTAGGGCGTTGTAAGCGTAATTAGTGGAGCCGACGGTGAGGACGGTGTTTGAGCCTGCTGCGCTCGTTATTCCTGTCTGACTGAACGTCACCTTATACTGGGTGGCGTAGGTAGCAGTGTAAGTCCCAGATGCAGTCACGGGTGAAGAACCTGAATTAGTTGAAAAGACAAACTGAACGTTAGCGCCTCCGGAAACAGGAGACGCCCAGGTAAAGGCGGTGCCACTGTTAACCCAAAGATTACTGGGCAACGCGTTGTAAGCGTAGTTCGTGGAACCAACAGTCAAAACAGTGTTCGACCCTGCTGCGCTTGTTATTCCTGTCTGAGTAAACGTCACTTTGTACTGGGTTGTGTAGGTGGCAGTGTAAGTTTCAGCCGCGGTTATTGGTGACGTGCCTGAGCTGCTTGAGAGAGCAAACTGCACGCCTGTGCCTCCGGAAACTGGCGAGGTCCAGGTGAATGTTGTGCCGCTGTTAACCCAAACACTGCTTGGCATGGCGTTCCAAGCATAATTTGTCGAACCCACGGTCAAAACCGTGTTTGAGCCTGCGGCGCTGGTTATTCCCGTCTGAGTAAAGGTCACTTGATACTGGGTCTGCCAACTAGCCGTCTCGGTGATCGCGTTGTTCATCGTAACCGAGTGAGAACTGCTTGAACCGCCGTAAGATCCGCCACCCGAGCCAGTCCATGATGTGAACGCGTATTGTATTCCTGTTCCGCCTGATGCGGGTGTAGTTACTGAGAACGGGGCAGATGTTCCCGAGTTGTACCAGCCTGCGCCTGTTGGGCTTCCATATGACGAGGTCACGGTCAAGTAATACTGAGGCGTGTACGTCGCAGAGTAAGTCTGAGCTGCGCTTATTGGCGAGGAGCCCGTGCTGCTTGAGAAAGTAAACTGCAGGCCCGTTCCTCCGGAAACGGGGGATGTCCAGGTGAAGGTTGTTGCGTTGTTGAACCAGACGCCGTTGGGTAAAGCGTTGTAAGCGTAGTTCGTGGAACCAACCGTCAAAACAGTGTTGGAGCCTGCAGAGTTGGTTATGCCGGACTGGCTGAATGTCACCTTGTACTGGTTGTAAAACGCGAACGTCAAGGAGTTTCCTGCGGTGGTGGGTGAGGAGGAGCTGACCGTGCCGCTTGCGGTCTGGCTTGTTTGCCAGCGTTGGGAGGAGCCTGAGCCTGAGAGCGGGTTGGTGATGGACCATGAAGTTCCTGAATCAAGCCAGTATTGCGTGCCTGTCGTGCCTAGTGTGGGCTTGTATGATACGCCGAACTGCGTCGCCGTGAGGGTCGGTGCTGAGTATCCTGTGCCACCGCCGGTGACGCTGTAGGCTAGGGTGAACTGGTACTGGTCGTAGTAGGAAGGCGCGATTGTTGCGGTTCCCGTCATGGTGCCGGATGTGCCGGAAGAGGCGTCCCACCTTTCGGAACCAGAAGTGATAGGGTTTGTCACTGACCAGCTTGTAGCGGCGTCCAGCCAGGTTTTTTGAGCTGATTTTGTTAGAGTCAAGGTGTAGCTGCTTGAGCCAAACTGGGTTCCGGATAAGACAATGCTTGAGGATGGAGTTGAACTGTCTGAAATCGAATAGCTTGCAGTGGCCTGGTACTGGTGGTAAAAGTTGGTGTCTGATATTGTCGTCGAAGAACTCACGGGGAAGGTTGCGGGCGAGGAAGATAGAGCCCACCTCGAACTACCAGAGGTGAAAGTTTGATAGCTTACTGCGCTGCCGGCGTCAACCCACGCTGAAACTGGAGAAGTTGCCCCGTATGAAGAGCCAGAGTTGAACGTGGACGAGGACCCGTATTGATAGTAAGAGCCTATTTGGCTGCCGCTAGTAATTGTGCTGGAATCTTGGTCGCCGTAACCAAAGGTGACGTAATACTGGTTGTAGAAAGTGGGGTCAAAAGTTGTGGAAGATGATACTGTTCCTGACGCGCCAGTTGAAGCTGACCAGCGTTCGCTTGAACCTGAACCCTGCAGCGGATTATTTGTGTACGTGTAGGTCGAACCCGAATCTACCCATGCTGCGGCTGATTGGCCCGCGGTAATAGATAACTGTGAGCCTGATTGATAGTAGCTTACAGAAGGCGCGGAGTAGCCGGGGCCGCCGCCGGAAACCTGATAGTTAAAGGTCACTTGATATTGAGTGTTGTAGTTGGCCGTGACTGTAGCGGTTGATAATGGGACAGTGTAGTTGTGCGTTTGAGCTCCTGTGTCGCTCCATGAAACCCACGCGTATTGTTTGCTGCTTCCCGCGGAAATTATGCTGGATGCGCTTATTGTATGCGTCGATCCTGCTAGCCAGTTAAACGATTTTGGAAGTGTAGAATACGTGTACGCTACGGAATCGATCGTCAGAATTGTATTTGAACCTGCATCGCTGCCAACCCCACCGGATTGGAAAGTAACGGTTTCTGTCGGCGTAGGAATCAACGTCAAACTTGCCACTGCAGCATCAGAACTCGTGTCATGCGCACTTATTGTGTAAGATCCGAACGGTAAAGAGGGAGTGAGGAATGTAGTTCCCGATGGAATTGTCCCGTAGCCAGTCGCTTTGGTGGTATTTACAGTTTGGCCGTTGAACTTGATCGTTATTACAGAATTAGGTATGAATCCGCCGCCTGTTACAGTAACAGGGAAACCGACAGGAGCGTCTGGCGTGGAAACGCCAATCCATGCAGTCTCTGGCATAAAAGTCACAGTAGGCGGCTGCGCAACGAGTGACCACAAACCAGAATTTCCGGTGGTTGCATATATCGGATTTGCTCCATTGAACGTTGCCACTGCGCCATACCAGGTTATGTCCTTGGCGGAAGTAAACGAAGCCGAGCCGGCCGAGGTTACAGGGTCAAGCTCAATAGTTGGAGTATTAGTAACATAAAGCGCTCCCGTATAAGCGTGGGGATTAGTCATAGAGTCAAAAGCGTACAGTTGCTGATTTTCAGAGCTTGTGAACATTATTCCTGCCCCTTGCAGGCCACTGTTGATTAGTTCACTCCATTGATGGGCGTTACCTGTGCTGTTGGTGAAATATGCGTAGCTGCTTGAAACAATTGGAATTCCGTTTGAAGTCCCGTTCTCAGTCATAGGTTGCACTTGAGTCGCCGTAGTCGCTAGTTGAAGGGGACTAAGATCGGTGACTGTTCTGGCAATTGTAGAGCTGATGAAAATAGTTCTAAGCTGGTAAGTAAAGTAATTTGCGTTGGCGGGAAGCGTAATCACAATTTGAGAGTAAACGTTCGGGCAGCCACTAATTCCGCCGCTCCATTCGGCTTCTTCTTGAACAATGTCCCTTACTACACCGTATTGTATTATGTAGGCGGGTCCTGATCCATAGTTGCTGGCATCCTTATTGATACGCATAAAATTTGCTGTGCTAGTGACCGAGCCCGCAATTGTTTGTATGTCAAAGACACCATTACCGTAATAGACGTTTAAGGTAACGGCTCCATTTGAAAGTGTTCCAGCTCCAGGGTTATCGCCTGTGAAATACTTGTCGGTATACGCCGCGGAGGGCTGGATAGCTGTGTCGCTTCCGTTCCACCATAATGTTAACTGTGATGTTGATGGAGTAACTTCAAAAACAATCATTTGACTATTGCTGAATATAGTGTAACAGTTCGTCAAGCCCAATGGAATCATGTAACCAGACGACCAATCCTCCACTTGAAACGGAATATCCGTAGTTGCCCCGGTTTGACATAGATTTATGGACTTTACCGGAATAGGAGGAATGGGAAGGATTTGAGTTGTGTTAACTAGATCTTGTCCAAAAGTTTGCATGGTGCCGTTCTGTAGTAATTGCACGATGATAGGAGAGTTCTGCGTTATCGATTGTGAGCCAAACGCAAAGTTCAAATTAAAACTGTTGTATGATGATGCTTCAACCATTATTCCACGTGAATCGGTCACTTGAACCATAAATGCCGAATTTTCTATTCCAGGAGGAGTGTTAATCAAATAGGTGCCATTTGTGAAAATAATGGGGGTCATGCTTGGATTTACTAGCTGCCAGTTGCTGGTGACGTAATTGTACTCGTAGAAGGCAAAATTTTGTTGCCCTAAACTGGTTAAAGGTTCATTCGAGTCTTGAGTAACATTTAAGCAGACCTGATTGTTGTTTGGAGATTTGAAGATTTGAACGGCTAAACTGCAGGAAGTCGTGTAATTTATGCCGTAGATACCCAAGTTCGCTAAATCATAAGAAACCGAAATCTGACCTTCGCTGATACTTGGGTTCGTGAACCAGTCAGTTCTCAGATCCAGCGAAGTCATGCTTATTGATTCACCCCAAGAAGGATTCATGCTCTCAATGTATCGCAAAGCATTGTTCATGTAGGCCGTAGCGTTTGCTTCAGCGTACGTTTGGTTACCTGTTACTTGAAGCATCGAACCGTAATAACCAACAGTGAAACCTAAAGCTTTGAGAATTGCTAAGTTCGTTTCATCCGTAGCAGTTAACGTCTGCGGCGATTGATTCTGGCTTGAGTCGTACCGGATCATGGCATAGACGGCTATTAAAGTGCCTATCAGGACGATTACAACAAGCAGCGCAGCGATTATAGAGAACTGTCCGCGATTGTCAATTCTACTCTTCATTTACCCTCCTCCCACCGTTCCTAACTGAAGCACCACTAATCTGTTACTTGATTGAGCTGAGTATAGCGCGCCATATCTCACTGGCTGATAGCCGCACAAAATGCCCAACGCGACTAGTCTAATGTCTGGAATTCGATCCATTCCTAAAGCGAAGAATCCGCCTTGATAGTTGGTGACACTTCCACTTTTGCTTAAATGCCGGTAGATTGCACCTGGGTTGTACTGTCCCCCGTTAAAAGTTGTGTTAAAAAGATATGTTGCAACTGCCAAATTGTACTGCTTCGTTATCGAGGTAGGCAGCGCCCGTGTGGAGGTCTGATACGAAGACGGGTAAAGACCATAATAGTTGCACAGGCTTTGAGACTGACTGGATAAATATACGATCCCGGGTGAACCCGTAATCCAAGTGCTGTTGTAGGCATAGGCTTGGTTGCCTAATCCTTCAAGAAAAGCATTGAGTCCTGCGGAGGCCACTTGGAACATTCCATATATTCCAAAACCGTTTTGAATGTTATCTTGCGTTAAGAAACCAGTGTTCGTAACATAGTAAAATGGGTAACCGACAATGCTCACCCACGTCCAGTTGTAAAACTCAGTCATTTTCCCCAAAGTGTAGTCATACTTAGCGTAAGAGTTGTCGGTTGAGTCATAGCCTTGAGTGGAATTAACCCCATTGTTGCTGAAGGCTGAGGGTATGGGCACCGCTTCGCCGCAGGTGTTAATGATAACTGCATTGTTGATGGCTTCTCCTTGCAGCGAGTGACCATCTAGCAATTGACACAGTTGATTCGTGTTTTGAACCATGACTGTGGTCTTGAAATAAGGTGACAGAAGGGTGTAAACCGCTTGCGCTAAGCTGGCAGCTGTGTAGCCAGTAATCCACCAGCCCTCCGTGTCACTGCAGTTCAAGATATAAAGAGTTATGGGGCTTCCACCTGTTGAGATCATTTGCGGTGTAATTACGTAGGTTACATTGGATGATGCAACTAAGTACGAGGAAGCCTCTGAGCCCACGCCGAGACTGGCAGCATTAGAAAACGATGCGACAGGCGAGTAAAGCGAAGACCCGTTAGAAACTGAATTTACGTTGTAGACTGTCAAGTTGTAAACTATGTTTGCAGGCAACGACGCCGCGAGCGCAATCTGAAGATTACTCCATGCCGTCGGATTATTCGTCTGGAAAGCCGCAGAACTCAGGTCATAGCTGGAGTCAAGTTCTTGAAGTGTAGTTAAAGCAAGCCTATCCAGGTTCGTGGGAGACGCTTGGCTTGGCGAAGGAAGCGAAATCAAGGATGAAACAGCGAAATAGGCACCTCCGAGAAGTATTATAACTAATAGAGCCTCTACTGTCCGCATCATGGTAGCGCTATACCCCCGTAGCTTTGCGTGCTCCAAAGATAAAGTGTCGCTTGATAAGAAACGCTGTTGATTTCGACTTGGCGCATATCAGTTGCGATCCATGACTGATTGACCGGAAGCTTCCCGAAAGTCAAGGAAAAACCAAGCGAACTAAATCCCCATGGCATCATGGCAACGCCGCTGTTGCCAGCATTCTTATAGGCGATGACAAGAACACCAGGTGTGTAATCACCCATAGAAATTGAAGGAGGCAAATTGCCTGGACCTGAAGTGACCGAGCCAGATGAGGAGCCTCCTATTGAACCTTGTTCAAACTGGTAATTTTCGCTCTCGAAAATAAAAGTTGAATTATAATACAATGTGCTGGCAGAAGTTGAAGTAGTAGGAACGTCGTTACTGTTTGCCAAGGTCACGTCTAGTGTGGAGAGCGGATCGAGGAAAGGAATAATGCTTTGGCTCCCCACAGGAGGATTAACGTAGTAGCCTATTCCTGAAATTCCGTCAAGGTTGGCATAAGCAAAAACGACAAAAGTGAGATTCGGATTAGGAACGAAGTTTGCGAATGTTACAGAAGCTTGCCCTAAGTTGCTTGTTTGAACTGACTGAGTTTGAACTGTTCCGAACTCTGGGCAGTTCGTGTTTGCATTAAGCGAGATTGGTAGCAACAGGCAGTTCACCCAAGAATTTGCAAGCGGAAAACTAGCGCCTGTGACGAACAACGACAGAGTTAATGGGTTGGCAGAAGCCTCGCTTATTGAAACATTGATTGTCGGGGTCAACGTGAGTTGGAACCCATAATCAGCGTTTAGGCCCATCAGTGCCAATGCAGTAGAAGAGTTAATCATGTCATCGTAGGGGTACAGTAAGTAAGTGTTTGGATTTGCTTTTATTTCGCTGTAGGTTTGACCTGTTTTTTGGTAACTTAAAGGCGGTTCAGCTGATGAATCTAGACGCATCAGCAGAAACGGATCAAGATTGTAAGTCTGTAACATTGAACCTTGCAATCCGAACCATGCGGGAGTTCCACTTATTGGAGGGGCTGAAGTCAACAACATTTCGTCTACAAGGTCATCACACTCTTTTGCAGTGGTGGAATTGCGTTGATAGTTAACTGCACTGGAGAGTGTTTGGTCGAAAAGACCCACAAAGAGCATGACTGCCACTAGTAAAATGATGATTGAAACCACGTGGTCTACGGATACACCTGACACTTGATTTCCTCCTATGCTGAGAAATACAGCAAAATCGTACCGTTGCTGTATTTGAGAGCATTAATGCTGGGGTTAAGTGAGTTACTCGTGAATGTAGTGCAGCTGGAGTTCCAATGCACGTTTTGTCCCAAGTCCACGATTGAGAAAGTCGAAATTGAAGTTCGAATCAACGAGAGGGTTAAGTTCAGCACCTGTTCTGAACTAGAGACCGGAGATAAACTTGCCTTGCCAACGTAGGCGTTGCCGTTTATGAATTGAGGAATCCCAAGATTGTCCGTAATAGTTGTAGTCGATAGAGTCGGATTGTTGATAAATAAATAAAATTGTTGGATTGTGCTGCCAATGTGACTGGCCGCATCTTGAAGTGTAATGGTTTCGCTGGAAGTTGTCCAATAGCTCATCATTGCGCTTGCCGCATAAGGAAGCAGGAATATCTGCAGGATTAAAACCGGAATCAAAATCATGTATTCGATAGTTATGTTTGCCATACATCACACCTCTCAGCGTTAAGTCAACCCAATCGAAACTGTTACTTGCCCGTTGTAAATTTCAACTAATGATCCATGACCGATGTTCACAGTTGCCGTCGTGCTGTTAAAGTTAAAGAATGAAGTGGTGAAACTGTTAAAACCAAGGGGAAGAGGCGATTGAATAGCTGCGACTGTGATTTGTACTTCGGTAACAGCACTGGCCGGTGCAGCCAGATTCAAGCCGTTGCCTGTAAGGGTGAGCGATTGTGAAACGTACGGACTTTGTCCCGAAACAAGAGATGGCAAGTAGAACTCATAATAGTTTTGGCCATCAATCATTGAAGTCAAATATCTCACTGACGGGACTGTAACTATTCTTGCAAAGCTTCCGTAAGCGGGTATGCTTTCTATTACAAATTCCTGGTACACTGGTGAAGAGACACCCGACTGCAAGAATGAATTGCTGTCTAAGGGTATTATTCTGCTGAAGTAATTGTTGCCTATACTGTAAGTGCTCGCAGGCATGTTGTAGAGTATCATACCGGTTGTAAAGTTGTAGGTGTTAAGCAGAACGCTGTTGTCGTAGATTTTAAACGTGTAAGTAAGAACTTTGGGCGCGAAAGCTACCTGGCCGTACTTGGCTGTGTAATCAACTGTTTCCGTTCTCCCGATTGTCCACGCGACGTTATCTATCTGCGTTCCAGTTGACTGCATGAAATCTTTGCTTGAGCTGAATTCTCCTTCAGCCATTTGAAGGGTTAACTCGTTGTCCGCAAAGTCTGCAGCGATGAGGACTAGTACCACAAGAGCCGCTGTCATTATGATCGTGGAAATTGCTGGGGTAATCGCGCGCTTATTTTTCTGCCATGTTTTTTTTCGGCTCTTGCTAAACATCGTGTCTTATCCTTCCTTTTTTAAATTTTCACGAACATGGGTATCAGTTTTGCAGCGACTACTGCTATAATAACCAGAATAGCTGCGTGTTTGAAGCCTGCGGCGACTGATTCTTCACTTATTTTCCCCGCGACTATGCCGATCAGGTAGCTGTTGAAAACGACGGAAGTGAGGAATATTGTTTGTGTCATGCCTTTCGCCGCCGACGCGCTTGCAGTCGTGACGGCTGAGCCGGTTACTGCGAAACCAGTGGTGAAACTCAGCATCAGAGTGGTTGTCGCAACCAAGAGAATTGCTGCTAAGTAAGGCATCATTACGTATGGACGAACAGCCATCCTCTTCTCTTTTTCAATTTCATCTGTTAGGTTGTTAAAGTTAGCTAACGATTCAATCATGGCTATTGTGCCTCCGCCGACATCGATGGTTTCGACCAGGAGAAACATGACTATTTGAATCATCCAACTCCGTGTTCTGTGAAGAAAATCGCTCATCACTTTCTTCAAGGGTATTCCCCAGGAAATTTCAGAGCTGATCTTGTGTAGTTCCCTGCTGAACGCTCCATAATCACGTCTTGAGAGGCTTTCGATGCATTTTTCGGGAGAAAGACCTGTTTTTCGAACTTCGGTGAGATCTCTGAGGAAACTGGTGACTCCTTGCTCCATGCTGGTTTTGCTTTTAGTCAATTGGTTGTTGACCATTGCTGCGGGTGCGGTAGATATGAATAAAGCAGTCGCTATGGCTACGGGTAAGTCAACGCCCACCGCTTGCAAAGTGCTGAAGAACGGCAGGTGCGTTGATCCCATGAAGTTTGTCAGGAGCAAGAACACTACTAATCCGGCGACGCACGAGACGGCGAATACTTTGTAGGGTCTCATTTCGACTAACGGTGTTTTCGGCTGCATGGAGTGAGCCAGGTACACGAACATGAATGAAAGCAGCGGCGTGAACAGGTAAGTGTACATGAGTATTCCTGAATAGGTTGAAATGTTAGTTCCTGCGCTGGTACCTCCTTGGATTTGTTGCACCGCGAAGAGTATGTAAAAGCAAAGTGACATCATGACCATGACGATAATGAACGTTTCGAGCAGCATTCCTAAGCGTTCAGCAGCCGCTTTAACGCGAAGTGCGCGAGCTTTGAATATGTCTTCAGCTTTTCGTTCAAGAAAGTGACCGATGTCTCCGCCGATTATGACTGTTGAAGCGTAACCGCTTAAGAAATCTTTGAAGATATCCAGAGGGTTATTTTTTGCAGCTGACTCGATGGCTGACAACGGGTCGACTCCGAAGACTTCAACATCCTTCATTATGTCTCTTGCTTCTTTACGCATTGCTGGCATTAGCTCGACATCTGATAGGCGTCTGAAGCTGGTGTATGGTGCAATGCCTCCTGACGCCATGACGCTGATGTACGCTGCAGCAAAGGGTATTTCACGCTCTAAGTTTGATGCCCTGTCGCTGGCCTTAGATGTGGGCATGAATAAGAAACCGATCACTGCAAAAAGCGGAATCGGAACTAGAATAAGCAGAGGCAAAAAGTGAAAGAGCAAAACGAGCACTATGCCAAGCACTGACACAGGAAGCGTAAGCAGTGCAATGAAAAACATCATTGAAACGTACGTTTCAGGATAAATTCTTACGTGTCCTCTTTCCAAGGAGCCCCTGAGTGTCGGGAAAAAATTTTTCAGGAAGTATGGCACAAAACGGCCGAAGAGGCGATAAGACAGCGCCTCAAATTTCTGTGACAGTGGCAACTGGTTTTACCTCCTTGTCTTCCCGAATTTTCTGGTAGAATTCTTTTGGTCTCGAATAGTACTCTGAAATGTTTATTGCTACTTCCTTGTAGCTTCTGATTTTTTGCTGTCGCATCCAATGGAGTACGGCGGCGCGTCTTTTCATTTCTTCAAGCAATTCTTGTCTCGATACGCCTAACCGTTTGGAAATCGATGAGAACATCGCGCTGTTGTCTAGGGATGCTACTTGCTTATCTTCGGCTGGGTCCCACTGGAAGACGTTAGCGTAGTTTTCATAGCCGACGATTTCATTCGTTGATAGTATACGTCTCTGCGCTTTCTTGACTTCATTTATGACAAGATGGACACGCTGCACACTTATGACAATGTTCATTAATGGAATGTAGGCCGGGGAAATTTCCATGGGCTTCTGAGTTAAGCGTTTCACAGCTGAATCCAAATTCTCCGCGTGCATTGTGCACATGCCTCCGTGGCCTGTGGCAAGGGCTTGGAATAGGACGTACGCTTCTTGTCCTCGGACCTCACCTACGATTAGAATGTCAGGGCGGTGTCTCATTGAGGCCTTTACAAGGTCAAAAAGGGGTACTTCGCCAGTGTTGCTTCCGCCCAAACCGTAGCTTTGGCGAGCAATCAGCGACACCCAGTTTTCGTGGGAAAGGTTCAATTCGGCAGTTTCTTCGATAGTGATGATTTTGCTTCCTGGCTTGATGAGGCATGCTAAAGCGTTCAGTGTTGTTGTTTTGCCTGAGGCTGTTCCGCCGAGAATCATGACGGATGCCCGGTTTTCAAGGCATATCCAAAGATAAGCAGCGAGTTCTTCCGTGAACGTGCCTATGTTGATTAAGTCTATTATTGAGTACGGATCATCTCGAAACTTTCTGATTGTGAAGGCCGTGCCAAAGGGCGTGATTTCTCGGCGGTAACAGACTGCCAGGCGGTGTTTGCCGGGAAGAGAAGCGTCGACTATCGGAAAAGCTGAGCTCACGTGTTTTCCAGCCATGTGAACGAGTTTTACAACCATGTTGTCAAGAACTTCGTCGTTTTCAAATTGAATGTTGGTTTCTAAACTTTCGAATGTTCGGTGCCAAATGTATACTGACTTGGTTACACCGTCGCAGGAAATATCTTCTATGTTGGGGTCGCGCATTAACGGGTCGATTTTGCCGAAACCTACCAAGTCGCGTTCTGCGTGATAAAGAATCTTGTACCACGAAACGTCGGGCAGCCAGCCGAGGCTGATTCGGTATTTATCCACAATTTTCTTTGCTTCTTGCGCGAAAAATTTTCTCGGGTCCCCGATTTCTTCTTTTGGAGATTCAATTTCCGCGAGCAGTATTTCTAATACGTGGTTGTATATTCCTCGTTCAAACGTGTCGAGTTGTAGTTCGTCGAGAATGTACTTGTATTCGCCTGTTTTTGCTTCTTGAACTATGAAAACCTGAGAGAATGGCTCGTAGAGCGAGTATTTATCTACTATCTTCAACGTTTTGGGTAAGGCTTTATTGACTGTTGGGAGTTCCTGTTCGGGTTTTTTCTTTTTGAAGCCGAAGCTGATTTTTGGAAGTTTGAATCCTTGTCTAGCGCGTTCCTTATTCTGTTTAGTGTTGTTCTCTGGCGCTTTTTTTGGTGATTTGTCTGTTTTCCTTTTCGGCTTTAGTTTGGATATGGAATCTTTGATTCGTTCTTTAAGGCTAGGCTTTTGCATAGCTGGTCCGTATTAGGATTCGGTGCGGTCGCCTATTAAATATTATGTCATAATACGCACTAATTCATAAGTGTAGAACACATCTACACTTCAGTCCCTGCGTGAGAGCGGCTTAAAACGTCAGTGTTGCAGCATCACAAGAAATTTAAGCCAATAAGTTATGTCACTACACGGAAGATTGTTTGTTAAGGGTGATATGCGGT
Source organism: Candidatus Limnocylindrales bacterium (assembly GCA_035319575.1). Classification (GTDB taxonomy): domain Archaea; phylum Thermoproteota; class Bathyarchaeia; order Bathyarchaeales; family Bathycorpusculaceae; genus Bathycorpusculum. Next base: position 4,469 of record DATHCJ010000037.1, on the reverse strand, counting down.
TTGGAGCAAACCTCAAGAATTGTCAAGCAGGCAGTGGCAGAGGGCAGGAAGGCGCTTCTTGAACCGGAAGCTAAGATGGTCTGTATGGAGTACGGTATTCCCGTTACCGAGTTTAAAGTGGCGGCAAACGAGGAGGAAGCGGCGGAGTACGCTGAAGAAATTGGTTACCCCGTTGTGTTGAAGATTGTTTCGCCGGAGATCATCCATAAATCCGACGCTGGCGGCGTCATGATTAACCTGCAAAACTCGTCTGAAGTCTCGGAAGCTTACCGGAAAATCTTGGTGAACGTCAAAAAGTACAATCCTGACGCAAGAATCGTGGGTGTTCTCGTTCAGGAGATGGCTCCGGAGTCGACCGAAACCATCGTGGGGGCAATCAAGGATCCGCAGTTTGGGCAAACGATAATGTTCGGCTTAGGCGGAATATTCGTTGAACTCCTTAAAGACGTAAGTTTCAGAGTCGCGCCCATAACAGCCGACGACGCCCTGGAAATGATCACGCAGCTTAAGGCTTACCCGCTCCTGAAAGGCTTCAGGAACTCGCCGCCCGCCGACGTCGACGCTTTAGTTGATGTTCTCTTGAGCACTTCGCGGCTAATGATGGAGAACCCTGAAATCAAAGAGTTAGACCTGAACCCTGTGCTGGCTTACCAGAAAGGCGCAAAAGCGGTTGACGCAAGAATAATACTTGAGTAAAACGCGTTGATTCGGCTTTTTTGGTCCTTTTTTGTCGGTCTTTTAGCGGTGATTTTGGTTCGGGCTTAAGCGGGTTTGTGTGTGCGCGCAACTGTAGGCTGGAACAAGGAATAACAATGTGAAAAACGAGATAATTAGCAACGAATAAAGAAACTTGTTGTCAAAACAATTTGATTTGCTTGACATGGATAGTCTATATTTATGTTATTCTGGTTTAAGACTTATCATAAATTAAAACTTCTAAATTAGCGAAAATGTTATTAGTTTTATGCATTTATAGCGGAATGGGGAATCTATTGGATAGGAAAGAAGCATCATCTTACCTGAAAGAAGTCTTAGCTAAATGTGATTTGGCGTCCAATTCATTCACTTTAGTAGAGCCAAACCCAAATGATACCCTGTCAAAAGGGTATAAAGTGCGTATAACTGCCTCTATGGATAGTGCTTGCAAGACGCAACTAAAGACAATTACTAAAAAACATGGCTTAGCCGTAATAGAAGAACAAAATCAAATTATAGTGTATAAACCTAAATCAACCCAAATATCTGAGGTATAGATATTTAATTCAGCCTTCCACCAATCCAATCTGTCTTTTCATAAATAGTCTTGGAGCATCTTAGTCTATTTCTACTCTGTGCAGGTTTAAGACTTTTGAACATGGCGCGCGCTTTGAACTTCTCTTTTCTTAATGTTGAGCTTGTTGGTTGTGAGCGGAGCGCAAGGAACGAAGCGACTTTATAAAAGACTTGAGCTCGCGGGGAAAAAGAAGCCTTTAGCAGACAGACATGCTTGTGTATTCTGAGTATGTGTTTAGCCATTTGTACAAACAAAAAAAGAGGATTTTTGAGTTTTTAGTTCAGGCGTGCGATTATTTGGCTTATTTTAACATTTTCATAGCGTCTTCCGCACTAATTCCAACTTTCGTTTCTTCTGTTACATACGCCAACAATGCCATATACTCTGGTTCCATCATGAGTTTTTGAAAGGCATCTAGACTTTGGGCTTCTAACACGGAGATGGTAAGATGTTCTATAGGAACTATCCAGCTTCCAAGCTCCTTAATTCCGTGTTTTTCCAAAAGTGCACCGCGTTTGTTGATATACGCCATTCCTACTTTTCGTGCTGATTCATTGAACAATGGGTCGTTTTCAGGCGAATACCTATTAAAGAATATTTGTATAGGCATACCAAAGACTCCAATTCACAATTAGTGCCCTTGCCGATAATCATTTGTGACTGTTAACTGACAACAACAAGGCAGTTTAAGGAGCGCTCACTTAATTTGAAAATAAAACTTTATTTGGGTTTTTTTAGGGGAGATAGGCTTAGTTTGGGTGTTTGGGGATTAGATTTTAATTTTTTCTCTCTGTTTTCTTCTTCCTATTCTTCTTCATCTTCTTCTTCTATCCTCTTCCTCACCGTACTTATTCGCTTACTCTCGATTAGAAAGGGTGCGGTGAAGGGAACCTGTCCTTCACAACACTAAACAAACAATAAGATATGAAAAAAGCGAAGAAAGAAACAATCAACAAAAGAACAAAAAGAAAAAAATGATAAGGAAAAAGACCAAACGAACTGTATTAATCTTAACGTTGGAAAGATTACGTTGGCTTCGCTCTTAGAGGTTGCATAAGAAGGTAGATGTAAACAAGTAAGGGAGTTTGAAAGTTTTATTTGCTTTTGTTTTGTTCTATAGGTTTGTTTCTTCGCTATGTTTCAATTGTTTGGTTATGTTACACGACTTCTACTTTCTTGACACCTTTAACTTCGTTTTTAAGCATTGTTTCAATTGCTCTGCGGGTTTTTTCTTTGTAAACACAAAGTTGACATTCTCCAATTAGCTTTACCTTCACTATCCCGTCTTCGGTAATTTCTATCAGTTGAAAATCACCTTTATGTTCGACAAAGAGTGGTTTGATTCTCTTGAATATCAGTTCAACTTCACTCTGATTTATCATCTTCAAAAGCTCCAAAAATCTACAGTCAAATCGCTTATATAAATTATTTTATTATAAACGATTTTCCAGTTCAGAAGTTCGTGCATATCCTTCTAAGCCTTAGATCCGCGTCGGTATTTTGGTCATTTCTCGTAGCCTACGTAGCCTTTCATTTTCATGACGATGAATGTTCTGAAGAACCCCATGCATTGGGTTCCGTGGCGGCCTTCCTGGGCCGTCGGCGTGGAAGCAGCTGCCAACTGTTGTTTTGGCAAAGCTCAGGTCTGCGTAGCGGAGCAGGGTTTCTAGGGTCTCATGTTCCTCTTGTCCCACTAGGACTCGCCTCCTAAGCTTGGACGTGAGTCACTTGATACGGGGCCCCTCTTCTAAAATAAATATTAATTTAATTTCGGGACAAGGCAGCGCGCTCTTCGACAGTGTGGCGAAAAGAAACCTGAAGAAACCTTAAATCTGAGCTTAACGCATAGAATTTGACAGTTAGAAGGAAAGTTTCCACTATTGATCGGAATTGTTTTTTGTGAGAAGGGTAGGAATGGCTTATTTGGTATTTCAAAAAGGGGAATAGGCAAGAGTCTTTTGACGCTAAACAAGAATCTTCCACGTTTTGAATGCTTAAGCAGGAGGTGCATTATGTCATATGAGGCCTTGTAGGTTTTGCGGAAGGCTAATATCGCTTGAACATTACGTGTGCCCCCACTGCGGAAGCCCCAAACCGCATGGTTGCACATGCCACGAACACTTTAGGTAAGCTTGGGCATGCAGGAAGATCACTTAGAGACGATTGCAGTGCCGAAAAAGAGAGTTTTGTTTGTTTGCACATGCGCTCAGGCACGAAGCCCAACTGCCGAAGAAATGTTTAACGGCGCAAACGTTGAAGCCAAATCTGCTGGCACATCAAAGGACTCTCCAAATCACGTTACCTCGGAACTGATTAACTGGGCTGAAATAATTTTCGCCATGGAAGAGAAACACAAACAGTATTTGATAGAAGTTAATAATTCATCCGTTCACAAAATCCTTGTGCTAGATATCCCAGACATATTTGGTAGAAATCAACCTGAGTTAAGACAGCTTCTCCTTAACAAGGTACAACCCTATTTCAAGAAGTTTAATATTGAATAAGCGTGTCTACGTATCAACGCCCACACCCCAAAGCATCATTTCTTAGCGCGGGCGACATTCCTATTCAGATCAGTAAATATCGAAAATTTAACTGGCTTGCTTGTTGAGTTCAAAGGGCTGAAAGTTAGACGCTTTGCAGTTGGCAACGTGAAGAAGGGAGGCAATTTTTAATGTCCCAAAAAACGTCAAGGTTGTCGAAGCATAGATTAACTGTTAAGCTCATGCAAAGCAAAAAACGCTTTTCAATTAATAAGAAAGGCGATAAGCGCAAATTTAATTTCCTTTCAGTGATGTAGATACTTTAAGGTGCAGACTGTTGCGGGATCTTGAGTATGGATACAAGCTTTGGATGGTTAACGAAAAAAAAGAGGCAGTATTCGGTGACGGAATTGCCGATCTTCTCGAAGCAATTGATAGACGCCATTCACTTCTCATGGCGGCGAAAGACTTGAGAATGTCCTATCGTTACGCGTTGCACAGGATAAGTCTGGCTGAAAAGCGGTTGGGCCAATCTCTTGTTACGCGAGTACATGGCGGGGCGAAGGGTGGCGGGTCATCTGAAGTAACTGATTTTGGCCGAGACTTGGTCAAGCGATACCGCTACGCCCAAGCTGAAATCTGTAAGGCACTGGAAAAAATACCTTAGGCGCAAATGCTGCGTTGGCGCTAGCTTGTTCAGGTGATTTATCCGT
>DATHCJ010000036.1:0-2518 GCA_035319575.1 Candidatus Limnocylindrales bacterium | reverse complement strand
ACATTCTTCAGTTTTTTGAAGTGTTCATCTCCGGTTACCACTTCGGCGTTCTTTACTGCCGCGGTTGCATAAACAATTGAGTCAGCGAGTCCCCAGCCGTCAATTTCTTTTTTCAAACGGGTTTGCACTTTAGCAGCTTCGATGGCGATTGGTTCATCCAGAAGCGTCAGGGCGCTTTTTTCTTTTATGAAAGAGCGTTGTTTTTCGGCAAGCTCTTGATTTTCAACCCTGAGAGTTTTTCCGTAGACTTCAGATAGGCAGATTGTAGGGGTCATTTTCTCAGCGGAGCTTTCAATTACTTCCTTGGCGCATTCGCCTGCTTTTGTGCCCATGAAGTATTCAATCCACGCGTAAGAGTCTATCACGTACCTCATAAACAGCGGTCCTTGTGGTCTCTTAGGTCTGAGGTGCCGGTTTTCTTCATGGTGCCAAACATGCTTTCGGTCTTGGCGAAATGCTCAACGAGGATTCTGTTGATTTCTTTGGACATGTTGCGGGCGCCTGCCTTGTCCTTTAGCGTTTGGTAAACATCGTCTCGAAGAATTACTGTGGTTTTCTTGGACGTAAACATCACCATAAACATATATGGCGTCAGACAGATTTAAGGCTGTTCATGGCTGACAGGGAGAGAATACTGGGACAAACAAACACACATTTTCGTTTGTTAATGTTTAGAGAGGAATTCGCTTAATTTCCTTTACCTCGTCGAAGTCCTTGTCGTCGCTGATGATTGTTGCAATTTTTCTCTCGATAGCTGAAGAGACGTGAATGGAGTCTCGTGGAAGCAAAGAATACTTGTTTATCAGGGATTGAGCCCGATTCAAAATATTTTCATCAACAGGTATCCAACTGAGGTTCAAAAACCCCAGAAGCTTCTGCCCCTGACTTGCCGCCTCATCTCTACCCATGGTCTTTCTAACCACCCAAACAACTTCCTCCCAAGTCAATGTTGACGTAAAAGCGGGCATCTTGCCATTTTCCACATCCCGAAGAGTTTCTATGGCTTGTTTCACTTTAGGCTCCTGTTCTTCCTCGTACAGAATTGGGTAGATGAAAACGTTTGAATCAATGTATGGCATTTCTTTCTTCGACTTCTTCGTTAATTAGTTCTTTCATGTCGATTTTTTTCTTGAGTTTAGGTGAAGCCGTTGTTATGAAATATTCTGTGTAGCTGCCCTTTACTTTTGGTTTCTTGATTACAATTTCCTGGTCTCGCATCTCAAGACTGACCTCCGCGCCTGGCTTTAACCCTAAGGCGTCTCTCATCTGTTTGGGGATTACAAGTTGGCCTTTTGATCCAACGTTTCTCTTGGGCATGCTGCATCAACATACCAAATTGGTTCCACTGCAATTTATACTTTCCAACTGTTAAGTTATACTTTTCCAACACCGAGGCCAAATTTTCTTAAACTGAACTCCTAAATCTTCCCATGCTTCCAAAAATGGATTGGAGCTCAATTTAGATTGAGAAAGAACAGTTAAAGATTTTAAGGGAAAATAAGTTCTCCTAAACCTGAGAGGACTGCTTTGAAGTATCTTGACTTTATAGATTTATCTTACAAGCCTAAAGAAACGGATTTAATCTGCACCTTTTACGTGGAGCCCGAGGGCATAAGCCTGAAGGAGGCAGCGGGCGGCGTCGCCGCGGAAAGCTCCGTGGGCACCTGGACAGAACTTAGAACCGAGCAGCCGTACGTGAAAAAGCTGGCAGCCCACGTTTTCAATATAGAAGGCAACGTAGTGAAAATCGCTTACCCTGCTGAACTTTTTGAGCCAGCAAACATGCCTAACATCCTGAGCAGCGTAGCAGGAAACGTCTTCGGGCTTAAAGCACTCAGGAACCTGCGTCTCCTCGATATCCAGATGCCAAAAGCGTTAATCAGCAGCTTCAAAGGTCCAAAATATGGCGTAGCGGGAGTCCGCAGCCTCTTAAAAGTTCCAGTCCGCCCACTCGTCGGCACAATAATCAAACCTAAACTCGGGCTAAACACGAGGGACCATGCTAGAGTCGCTTATGAAGCCTGGAGCGGCGGCTGCGACATCGTAAAAGATGACGAAAACCTAAGCAGCCAAGAGTTCAACCCCTTCGAAGAACGTCTCACGCAGACCCTGGAGAAGCGGGATAAAGCGCAGGAAGAAACGGGTGAACGCAAAGTCTACATGATTAACATCACCGCTGAAACCAGCCTGATGCTGAAACGGGCGGAATCAGTCGTCGCTCAAGGCGGCGAATACGTAATGATCGACATTCTAACCTGCGGCTGGTCAGCATTGCAGACCCTCAGGGACCAAAACTACGGGCTCATTATTCACGCTCACAGGGCGGGACACGCGGCTTTCACGAAGAACCACCTGCACGGCATCGCCATGCGTCCCATAGCGACCGTGGCGCGAGTAATCGGCGTCGACCAACTCCACGTTGGCACAGTGGTTGGCAAAATGTCCGAGACAAAAGCTGAAGTGGCCGAAAACATCGATGCCTGCAAAGCCCCTTCAGGAAACTTGAAGCCAGTTCTGC
>DATHCJ010000035.1:0-30724 GCA_035319575.1 Candidatus Limnocylindrales bacterium | reverse complement strand
ACTCGACTACTGGCTATGAGCATTTCGGGTAGAGATTTCTTAAATGAAGCATATCTTCGATTGCAAAACGCTTAAGTATATTACGGGTAGTCAAAATAGTAGGGAGGCGATATTTTTGTCTGAATCTAAGATCAAGGCTTTAGAGAAAAAACTGGCTGAATTAGACGATCGCGTAAAAAACTAGAACATCATCATCACGAAACTGAAAAAGGCAAAGTTACAACTCCACCAGAATAAATTTTAAGTAAGAATTATGCCTCGTGTTACTGGAAGCGTTGTAAACTTTTTTTTGCGCTAATTCTTCCCTCAGTCGCTCTTCCACTTTTTTCATATGGTTAGACGTTAAAACGTTTTAGAAAATGTAGTAAACCAAGAAGGTTTGAAAAAAGCGAAGGTCCGCAGAATGTTTGTGAAAAATAGAAGAAACGATGTTGAAAATGGTAAAAAGCAATAGGAATATGAAGACCTTAAAAAAATTAGCGGAGAAAACTAAAAAGCCGCTGAGAGAACTGTCAGGGATAGTAATCACTAAAATCCATGAAAAATTCGGCAGAGAGCAGGTTTAGTTAGAAGCGCCTAATACTAAATTCGTAACGATTTAAACAGCGAACATACGCTCCAAAGACCCGCGCGCTTTCTTGGCCACTGCTTCTGGAACCTTAACGACGTTTTTCTCTTCTTTCAGGGCAGCGTAGAGCCGTTCAAGCGTCGTCAGCTTCATGTTCGGGCAAACCGCGCCTTCATAAGCCAAGTAAAAGTTTTTCCCCGGGTTTTCCCCGCGCAAACGGTGAAGGATACCTTCTTCAGTGCCTACGATGAAGTTTTTAGCGCTGGATTCTTTGGCGTAACGACACATTTTTGAGGTGCTCCCGACGAAATCTGACACCTTACGCATTTCAGAACTGCATTCTGGATGAACCATGACCGTTGCGTCCGGATGCTGCATTTTCAAGACCATAACGTCTTCAGGCTGGAAAAGCAGGTGTGTCGGACAGAACCCGTTTTCCGGAATCGGAACCAGAGTTTTACCAGTTTTGTCCGAGACGTACTCGGCAAGATTCTTGTCCGGTCCGAACAGTATTGTTTCGGCATCGAGGGATTTTATGACCTCCACGGCGTTGGCGCTGGTGCAGCAGATGTCGCATTGCGCTTTGCACACAGCCAAAGTGTTAACGTACAGCACTACTGGAGCTTTTGGATGCTGCTTCTTAGCACGTTTTATCTCGTCAACCGTGAGCATTTGCGCCATGGGGCAGCGCGCGCCTAAACAGGGCAAAAGTACCTTCTTGTCTGGGTTGAGGATTGCTGCTGATTCAGCCATGAAATCCACAGCTGAGAAAACAATCATTTCGGCGTCTTTTTCCTCAGCCGCTTTGCGGCTGAGTTCGATACTGTCACCGATGTAGTCAGCTATATCTTGGATTTCTGGCCTTTGGTAATTATGAGCCAGGATGACGGCTTTCTTCTCTTTCTTCAGCTTTAGAATTTTGCTGGATAGATCCATCTTTCCGCCTATTATGCATTAAAGTTGAAAAATAACAATGATAAGTTAACAGATATATTCTTTTACCTTCGCATCTACCGTTTGAACCTTAACCCTACGGAAAAAATGATGAATAGACGCAGCGCAGTTCACGAATTCAATTTTTGCCGGCAAATCTTTCGTGTAACGGTTCATTCCGCACGTTTACTTGCACGCTTGAAACAGCGTTTAGCCCGTAAAGTTTAGAATGAATATTCTCCGCGGGTCTGTTCCGAACGTTTCTTGAGGAGATATTTTAGTAAAGTTGCCTGAAGCGTACAGTTGCATGTAGATTTGCATCAGGTTAAGGGTTGTGTTGTAGTAGGGTACTACGCCTCCGTACTCGTAGGTGAAAACGAATTTTACGTTGTTCTCTTTGCACATGTTGATAAATTCAGTTATGTTAAAAGTAGGCGTGTAAGTATCTACTGGATTTTCTGGGTACTGGTACGTATTAATCTTATAGCAGCCGTCCTGCCACAGGTAAAAGTTCACCATGCCCGCGCTGAAGAGGTTGAATGGGCAAAGAACCATAATTGATTGGTTGGCACTCTCATGGTTGACCGCGTAGTTGGTTGCGGCTTGGATTTCAACTTGAACCTGGTCCGCGACGACCCAATCGTAAGCGTTGCTTATACTGTAGGCCGTGCCGACCAAGATGAAAACAATAAGTAACGCTGCGGCAAACTTGAAAGCCTTCTTTCTGTTTACGCTTATGCTTCTTTTCCAACCGTTCTCAGCCTTAGAGTAAACGAACAGGGTAAGACCTGCCGCTGAAATAGCCAGCGCGGGAAACAACGGCACAAGATAGCGCCAATCTCTATTTGACACTAGCGTGAAGAAAACATAAACGCTCAGAAACCAGGTGAGAACGAACTTATCCTCTTTTTTGCGTCTCATCGCAAAGAAGCCCAAACCAAGCAAGCCAAAAGCGTAAAGCAGAAGCGAAATTGGATGAGTGTCACTGTAGGGCCATGTCATTTCTATCAGGTAAAAGATTGGAGTTGGAAAGCGACCGCTGTAAAAAGACCTTCCAGGGTTACCTATTTGAAGGGCGTAAACCCACTGGCTTAAAATTTGAGCGGCGTAAACCCTATAAACAATTATTATCCACGGAGTAATCGTTGCCGCGGCGGCAACCACGAGCAGGGTAAATCTTGCAAATAGCCCTTTAAGGTGACCCCACCCTAAGATTAATAGACTGACAATCAACGCTGCGCCTACAGCGACGACTTGATACTTCGTGAGAAAACCTAAACCTAAAGCTAAACCGCTGAAAACCAGCATTCTGTTCTGGTGCTTGTTTAGCCAAAGATAAAAGAAGAGCAGTGAAAGCGTCGAGAAGAAGGTGAGCATTACATCCAGCATAGCCATTCTTGAGAGCCAGATATAACCAGGCATAACGCCCAGTAGAATGGCTGAAATTAACCCCGCTTTTCCGCTGTACATGCGGCTGGCAAGTTCGAACACCACCCAAAGAGTAAGAAGAGAAAAAACAACGGAGACGAGCCTGCCAGAAACCAAGCTTACGCCTAAAATGTTGAAGGAAAACATGGCTGCTAAATCAAAAAGCGGCGGATAAAAAGAGCCTCTTACAAAGTTTTGGTAGGATCCCAATTTCAGCATCAATCCGCCGTTCAGGTTGGATACTTCGTCCCATTGCATCGAGCTGCCTGATAGGTTTAAAGTGAGCAGGATAGCGTAGATTAACGCGAAAAGCAAAAAGGCTATTCGCCACTTGTTAAACTCTGTTTTTAATTTAGCTAGATGCAAACTTGAACTTGATTGGTTAATCATAATTCTCAGCGATGGAGAGCCGGTTGCTGAACCTATGGCAAGAAATGGATATAAAATCTTCCGATTTATCGGAAAAACGTTGGTTTCAACTTTTCATGCAGCCGCTGTCATGTTTCTGGGCGAAGATTGGACCTAGCTAATTATTTTAAGCGTCCGAAAAGCTTACTTTGCGTTCGCAGGCATGCGGAGCCACTAATGAAGAGTTTTATCGGTGGAGAAACGCTAAAATGCTTCAGCACCTTTGTTTGTCCGAGTGTTTAGCATATGCCGTATAATGAGCTTAGAAAAGATTACTTGTTGAACCGCTGGGTTGTCATCGCAACTGAACGGGGACGCAGACCAACTGACTTCGCTAAGCAAAAAACTGAACAAGCAAAAACGGCTGTTTGCCCAATGTGCCCGGGTAATGAAAACATGACGCCCCCAGCTGTAATGCTTTACTTAAAAGACAACCGCGGTTTGCGCAAATCTCAAGACCCTTTGGTTGGTGAACGCCCAAGAAACTGGCTTATCCGATGCATTCCAAACCTTTACCCAGCATTCAGTCCTCCAAAACAACCTGAAGACGCGGCGCATATCATAAAGAGCGAATGTTTCGGCGACGCGATAGGGAATCACGAGGTGATAATTGAGTCGCCAAACCATGATGAGGGACCATCTGACGCTGAGCAGCAACAGTTGGAACTGGTTATTCACGCTTACATCGATAGGCTCAGGGATTTAAGCTCAAAATCGCACGTGAAGTACGTTTCCATTTTCAGGAATTACGGGCAGCAGGCAGGAGCTTCCCTTTCTCACGCGCACAGCCAAATAATCGCAATGCCGATTGTTCCCGCGATGATTCAAGAAGAGCTAAACGCAAGCAAGGAGTTCTACGAGGAACAAGGTAAATGCGTTTTCTGCGATATCATTGATCAAGAAACAAGAGGTCCAAGACTCATTCATAACGGAGCTGACTTCGCCGTTTTTGCTCCCTACGCAAGCATCAACCCGATGGAGTTCTGGGTCATGCCTAAAAAACACGCCGCAAGCATTCTAAGCCTCGACGACAAGGAAGTGGCAGCGCTCGCTAAAACTCTTAAGGCAAGCCTCAAAGCCCTGAAGGATTTAGTGAACGACCCACCCTACAACTACGCGTTCCACCTGGCCGTTAACAAGAGTGCAAAGGATTATTATCATTGGCACTTGGAGATTTACCCTAAACTGTCAATTTGGGCAGGCTTCGAGATAAGCACGGGAACCTACATTAACACTGTGAAGCCTGAGACTGCGGCTGAAAGCCTAAGAAACACCATTAAGCTCTAACGTTTAAAGAATCAGCTGAATAGGAACATTTTAGGCTGGAAGGCTTTTCTTCTCTTTGACTGATTTTTTTCTAGGTATAAGCAGGTATCCTCCTGCCAAAACGATTGTTATTGATGCTGCGGCTCCTACAACCGTGAGTGTTGGAAAAGGCGCTATGTTGAAGTAAACCGTTTCTGAACCATTGTTCCCGTATTCGTCGGTGGCATAAACGGTTAGGCGATGTGAACCGTTAGTTAACGCTGGCAAGGTTACGTTTCCGATTATAGTTACGTTTTTTTCGCCGTCTAAACTGTAAGCCAACCATGTTGCGTTCTTGTTCAAACTGAAAGTCAATTGGATGTCTGTCGAGCCGTAAGATTGGTTTTGAGGAGCTATTATCACGATGCTTGGCGCAAGCGAATCCACGGAGAAGAAAACTTTGTTAGAGCAGCCCATGTTGCCAGCGCTGTCATTGGCGTATACTATTATACTGTGTGCCCCCTGAGATAAATTAAACAGTTCAGTGTTTCCTTTTATGGTTACGTTCGCTTCATTGTCTAAGCTGTAGCCTGTCCAACTGGTGCTTCTGTCAACCGTATAACTTAGGGCTACTTTAGAGTAAGTTTTGTTCTCGGGCGAAGTTATCTGAATCAGCGGCGGAGCCGTTCCGTAACCAACAGGCGTGTACCGCTCAACCGTGTTTAGCCAGTTTACACCGTCAAATCCGCCGATCGCGTACAAAACATCGTTTAAAACAGCAACGCCAAGGTACGCTCGAGCCGTAGGCATCGAAGCGCCTGTCTCCCAAGAGTTGTTGCCTGCATCGTACACTTGCACGGTGCTGATAAAAGAACTAACAAAAAATCCGCCCATAAGATAAAGCAGTGAAGGAGCCATGAAGCCTTCAGTCGCCGCGGCAGCTCCATAGGTTACTGAAGAAGGCAAGTTCGCGCCTAAACTCCAACTATTAGTTTGAGGGTTGTACACTTGGTTCGAGTTAACAAAGATGTTGGTTCCCGCTGTCGCAGAGCTTTTTGAGCCTCCAATAATGTAGATCTTGCCATCTATCACTGCCGAAGAGTAACCGTAAACAGCCGATGGGAGGGATGCTGCTGTGCTCCATGAGTTAGTAGCTGGATTATAAACCTCGTTAACGTCTGTTTCAACATAATTCAGGCCTGTGTTTGAGTACACTTCCCCGCCGATTAGATAGATTTTACCGTTCACTACGCTTGCGCTTAAGTCAGCTCTAGGCGTAGGCATGGAAGCCTCTGTTTGCCAAGTATCCGTTAGCGGGTCGTATGCTTCGTTGTTTCCAACGTACTCGTTACTGCCAACTGTTCCGCCTATGCAGTAAATCTTGTTGTTATAAACGGCGATGGCAAAGCTGCTTCTAGCGGTTGGCATAGGCGATTTAGTCGCCCACTCGTTTGTGCTGGGATTGTACTCTTCATTAACGTTTAGCTGTGAATTCCCATCGAAGCCTCCAATAGCATAAATATTTCCGTCAGCAACTGCAACGCCAAGTTCCCCTCGAGCTGTCGGCAGAGGCGCTAATGAAGTCCATGAATTTTGGTTTTGGCTCGCCTGGGCTTGTGCATGCGGCAAACTGAAAGCTGGCAAAATCATCATTGCAATAATAAGCATTACTGCTGCGATTTGCACACGCTTATTTACCGGTAAGCCCTCCGAGCGCTTTTCACGTATTAATTAGCACTTTACGCTTATATTGTTTAATAAATCCGCGGCAAACAGTCGTCCATCTGGCTCTCAAGCAAAATTACATTGATGCTGCTTAGAAAGTTTGGTTTAAGGAAAAGTTTAATGGTTAAATCAAGAATTATCTTCCGAGGCTTCCATGTGATCAGGAATGTTTTAGTGGGTGTTGACGGATCAGGAGATTCTGACAGGGCGCTTGATTTCGCCTTAGATTTAGCTGAAAAATTCAGTGCACCTGTCACGATCCTGCATGTTTCTGAGTCGTTAGAAATGAGCGCAGTCCCCCAAGAATCAGCTGCTTATCCGAGCAACACTGCCGTCATCGCCAAGGATTTAAGGGCTATTGAAAACGAGGTTTTGACTAAAAGTGTGGAACATGCCAAAACAGTTAAGCCTGACGTGCAAGTTACCGCGATACTAAAGGAGGGCGATCCTGCCACTCAAATCGTTGACACCGCCAAGGACGGAGGGTTTGACATTATCGTTGTTGGGAACAGAGGGCTAAGCAAGATGAGGGAGCGACTGTTAGGCAGTGTAAGTGAGAGAGTGCTGCATTATGCACCTTGCCCGATAGTAGTAGTGAAATAAACCAGAAGTTTCTTACAACTAAGAAAGAAAAAGGATGAGAAATGGGAAAAGAACGAAAAGCGTGATTTTAGGGCAGTTGCAGTTCAAATTAACTATCCTGCTTTTTTAGCTTATACACGGCTCGAATCATTTTCCAGCCTAATCTGCAAGCATATATGGCTCTGTGTTCCCGCCTAGTCAAGAAACTTAGACATGACCCAGTCAAGAAACCTTTACAAGAACCCTTTTATCGTGTCTTTTTCCCTCATGATTATGACGATTAGAGAATGAATAAAAAAACCATTGTGCTGGCGTCAATAGCCATAATAGCTTTGGTAATTGCAGTAATAGCCCTGTCGGAGTCGTACATCGTTATTTCTGATTATCACAAATCACCTACTTCAACTCCAACGCCTTCACCACAAACAACCATAGCTCCAACAGCAACACCTAACCTCTCATCGGCAATATCTGATGCTGGAAATCAGTACATTAATCTAAACTTTTCAAAAAGTAGCCTAAATTTAGGTGGTGAAGTTTTTAGGGAACTCGTCCTAAATGTAACTAATATATGTAAATCAAACGTGACGATAATAACAATAACCTATGTCGCCAAGGACGGGTCAAACGGAACTTGGCCAGCAAGCGGATACCAAGTTTTATCACCTAATTCATCTGCGTCGTCAGGATGGGCAACCCCTATTCAATTGAGTAGCCCCACTTCGTTGAATTCAATAACCGTTTATTATCAAGTCGCTGACCAAATCTACCATCACACCATCAATACTTTCACGGTAGAACAAGCTACTTAGGCATCGAAAAACCGCAAACTTGAAGCAAATAGACCTTTTCCTCAACAAAAGCTGGGAAAATCGGGGTTCGGACGGGGATAAGGACGGGACATTAATGTTTTCGCCAACTACGTCCACAACTCTTGTTTTTTGGCTGAGAGTGAAGGTTATATCTAAGCCTTAAATCATGTTTATTGTATGATAACTATAATTGGCGCTGGAAAAGTAGGAAGCACTGCTGCTTTTGAGATTTTACGTTATAAAGTCAGCGATGTAGTCTTGATTGATTCGAACGAAAGCCAGGCTAAAGGAGAAGCATTGGACATGATGCAGGCTGCACCGGCCATCGAGTTTGACGGCAAAATCTACGGAACCAGCGATTATAGGGAAATGCAGGGGTCGGAGCTTGTGATTGTGACCGCTGGGTTCGGCAGAAGACCCGACATGACCCGCATTGACCTAATTAACGTTAACGCGCAAATCATCCGGTCGGTCGTGAAAGAAGTCGTCAAGTACGCGCCTACCTGCAAACTTATGATTGTGACAAACCCCGTTGACGTAATGACTTATGTCGCGTTCCAGGAATCTGGTTTCCCACGCTGCTGCCTGTTCGGCATGGGCAATGTCCTTGACACTATGCGCTTCAGAACATACATTGCTAACGAACTAAACGTTTCAAGGGAAGACACTAGTGCTCTGGTTATAGGTGAACACGGCGATTCGATGGTTCCACTCATTGAGTACGCTTCTGTTTCAGGCGTCCCCATAACAAATTTTCTAACAAAAGAACAGATTGAAAAAATAGTCCATCTGACGGTAACTTCAGGCTTGGACGTTATAAAGCTTAAGGGCTCAACAATTTACGCTCCAGGCGCCGTCATCGCCACCACGGCTGATGCTATTTTGACTGGCAGAAACAGGGTAATGAGCGTATCCACATGTCTCAATGGAGAATACGGTTTTTCAGCCGTTTCAATCGGTGTGCCTGCGGTTCTTGGGAAAGGCGGTGTTGAAAAAATAATTGAACTTGAATTGTCTAATCAATCAAAAGAGCGTTTCGCAAAGTCTGTTGCCGTGGTCAAACAAGCGATAGCCATGCTGAAGAGCTAACGCTGTTGAACAGGCTGCACTTCAAGTGTCGCGTGAAAACTGCGGTTAAAGCTCAAAAGAAAAGACTTTTTCTTAGGTGTGGATTTGATTCGGCCGCGCGCAATAAAAATTTCCGTTGATTTTCATGAAGGCTGGGCATTTGCCGTCGTAGCAGTTTTTGAGCCACTGGCAGGGTGACCTTACCTCGTACACTCTCGGCATGTATCCGTTGGAACTGAAGGTTTCTCTAAATTTTTCCCGCTTTGATATTTTTTCAAAGATTGCTTCCATAAAAGACACTTTTCAAAATTTAGCTTGATATGTAATGGCAAGCAGTTGTTATTAAAACTGTGTTGCAGTCGCTAAGCAACCACAAAAGCATATAAGCACTCACCGGCCGAAAAGAGCTCTCGAAATGCAATAAAAAGTGTTATTTAGAAGTAAACCGCTTCTTGGTTTTAGGTGTCCCCTTAAATGGAGTTCCAGGGAAGAGACGTCATATCGATCGAGGATTTCTCTCGCCGAGAAATCGACCACATTCTGGACATAAGCAAGTCCATGGAGCCGCTCGCTCAAAAAGGCTCAGACATGCTTAAAGGAAAAATCTTAGCGACATTGTTCTACGAACCCAGCACCCGCACGCGCTTAAGCTTTGAAGCAGCAATGCTTAAACTCGGCGGGGGCAACATCGGCTTTGCGGACAGTGACATCGCCTCAGTTAAGAAGGGTGAAAACCTAGCGGACACGGTACGCACCGTCGAGAATTATGCCGATGCGATAGCGTTGCGGCACGGTCTAGAAGGTGCTGCCAAGTTGGCTGCCGAGTTTTCTAAGGTTCCGATAATAAACGCTGGCACGGGCGCTGAAGAGCATCCCACTCAGGCGTTCACTGATCTGTACACGATACGGAGGGAAAAGGGGGCTATCGACGGGTTGAAGGTCGCTGTAGTCGGCGATTTGAGGTACGGCAGAACCGTGCACTCACTTGCCTACGCGCTGGCGATGTACAATATAGAATTGTACTTGGTGTCCCCTGAACTGTTACGCATGCGTAAAGACATGCTTCAAACGATAAAAAGCAAGATTTCAGTAACTGAAGACGCCAACTTGGAGGCGATTATGCCGCAAATCGATGTGTTGTACGTTACTCGAATACAAAGGGAACGTTTTCCTGATGAGGCAGAGTACGCTAAGGTCAAAGGCACTTACAAAATAGACTTGAAAACCCTAAAAAACACTAAGAAAGACCTAATAATCCTTCACCCGCTACCACGAGTGGATGAAATCGTTCCTGAAGTCGACAACACACCGCAGGCACGCTATTTCCACCAGGTTCGCAACGGAGTCGTTGTGAGAATGGCGCTTTTGGCCCTAGTGCTTGGCGCTGTCCACTAAATCTTTGCTTAAAGCTTAAGAAATGCCCCTTTGACTCCATAGTTTATGTGCCCTGTACCTATATGTTTGAGAACCAAATTCCCGAAACGGAAAATCAAGATTAAACAGCACAAGCGCGCGGCTATTATGGAAAAGGCGTACTCTATGTGTTGGCAAATCTGTCGAACGTTGTCAATGTGCTCATTGAGCCGCAGCTTGGGCATTTATGCAAGGTCCCGAACCAGCTTTTCCGGCAGTTGTCACAGAAGCTGACGGTTCGGTTGTAAGTGAAGACCTCAAAGGATTTATTTTCAATTAGGCGGCGGGTTAAATCCATTAGCGCTTCAGCCTTGAACTCGCCGGTTTCCAATTCGAGAACGTCTAAGGCTCCCCCCGCGTTTAACCCTTTCATTTTCTGCGCGGTTTCCAACTGCTCGGTCGGCAGTGATAGAGTTTCCCCGACGGTTCTAACCTGGAATCTTCGAACGGTTGAGTAGTAGGGTTTTTCTCTTGTCCCCGAAAACTTGACTTTGGCTACACCGTACTTTTCGATGTCCAGTTGAGCTAGCCTCTCAGCGGCTTCAGTGTCGTTAAGGATCACCGGGTACAGTCGTTTCCCGTATTTTCTGCCGATTTTCTGCCTGAACGCAAAGATAACCTGGATGGTTTCTTCGCCGAAACCTCGACCTGCCTCCGAGTTCACACTCTTGTCAGTGAAAGCCTCCACCGCTTCTCGAAACCCAGCTAAACTGATTATGCGCGAACTGTTTTCAAGTCTGAAATAAACGTCGCCGGAACCGTTTTTCAGCAAGAAAGGCAGGGAGTTTTTGCCAAACTGTTTAAGCGCGTTGCTTTTTATTCCCAAGGCGCGGGCGGCAAGCTCGAAGCGTTCCCTGAGAATGTCGAAGAACTTGTTTTTGTCCTTCTCGCTTTCCAAAGCCATTCTAGGCATGTTAATCGTTACACAACCAAGGGATCCAGTGCGTAAGCTGTCGGTTTCCCAATCGCCCGTGAGGTCAGAGGCAAGCTTAAGTCCTGAGCATGAAAAAACAGCGTTTTCGTTTTCTTTCCTCGCAGCGTTAGCGAAGTAAGGTGTCCCTTTTTCAACTGCAAGCTGGTGAGCTTTGAAAAGAAGGTTCTTCGCGGTGTCATCTACGAATGTGTCCTTGTTAATTTTTATAATCAATTTGGGGTTAAGCAGCGGCTTCTTAGCTGTCTCTTCGGAAAAAACTTCTATCAAAAGCGAGGCTAACCGTTGAGTTTCCTGAGCGAAGTCACCGTATTTGCCGCAGATTTGTCCCTGAGGCCCCACGGCTTCTTTTTCAGCGATTGACTTCGGAAGGGAAAGGTCAAGCGCCAACGAAGCTTCCACATTCTGGTTTAGACTCAAAATGAATAAGCGTAGGCTATCTTTAAGCCGCTGTTCTTCAATGCCTCGTGCGAAGGGCGCGAGGAAAACGTTAAAGTAACTGCACGTTTGGGTCCGGTTAACTTCCTTGTTGACATGCAGTAAAACGTTCAGGGCGAGGACGAGTGCTGATTCAAAGTTGCCCGGCGGCTCCATCGGGGTTTGCAGCGGGTTGTCCAATTTGAGACCGTTTTGGAAGAAAAACCGCAGGTCATGGTTGACTTCGTTTGGTTTTATTATCCACGTGCCTAAACCGTCGATGTGGATGGCTCCTGAAAGATGGGCGTCCGCTATGTCTCTTGGGAGAATGTTAAGCAGCGTATACTCGCCCAGAACGGTTTGTCCCGCCTTAACAATTATGGTCCCAGAATCTGCAGTTTGATCTCTCTCTTCAATCGAGGCAGTTACCTCGTGGACGGGCATGCCGACTCTGGTGAGTTTATGGCGGTATTCTTCGTAGCCCTTCTCAACCAAAATGCCGTTCACAACTTCCCTGATTAAGGCAGCGGTGAGATACTTCGTTTTTGACTTGATTAGCCGCTTTTCAGCTTCTTTCGCTGCTTTCTGCGCCAGCTCAGCCGGCACTTTTGCTTCTTTAATCAGTGAGTTTGCTATTTTATTGGCATCAAACTCTTCCATCGCCAAATGCGAAGTGCGAACAAGCATGCCTCCGGGTTTAACCGCCTTTTTTTCCACGCGGTCAGCCACGTCAAGAACCATTTTGCCGAGGTCAGTTAAGTAATACTTTTTTGCTTCGACGTCCGCCTCGACCAAATCGGCTTTCAGCATGAATTTTAGGTGGTAGGCAAACCTGCCTGCGTCTCGGCTGGGGTTCATTTTCAACGCGTTCATGAGTTCGGTGTAGGAGAGGGCGTTTTTGTCGAACAACAGGTTTAGAATTTGCAGCCTGAGAGGTGAAGAAACAGCTTTAAGAACTTTTACGCCGCGTGCGCGAAGCGTTGGCTGATTTGCCATTAAACCCTTTCCCCAGCTCTCCCAAATCGGTGCCATTCCTATTGCTCACGGCATCGTTTAAAGTTAACTAAGAAGATTTGTATCAAAATTAAGGATCAGCTTGATGCTAAAGCTTCGTGCAGCTCGGTAAATTGCTTGTTCTTATCAGGAAAGCAGTCAATTGCGGCTTACATCGGCTTGTAAGAATTTACAAAATTTATGCTATAAACAGCATAAGGTCTTCAGCTTTGAAAGCGCCGAAAATTTTTATGTTAAACGTGTAAACGCTCGTCTAAAGGTTGCCTCTGAGCCATGTTTTGCCTGTTTCATACGAGCAGAAAAGAGCAAGTACCCCCGTCGTCAGCACGGAGAACACGTATTCACGAGTTAGAAGCGCCGGCTTCATCAACGTCAACTCGACTGCGAGAGCCGCGATTGCAAAAACTGCGTAAAAAAAGTACCTTGGAATCAAAAATCGGTTGACTTTAACACTGTTTTCCAAAAGGAACTTGCTCACGGTGAAACCGCCGCCGTCCCTTTTAAGGAGGCCCGCATCCTCCAGCTTAGACAGGTGATAAGTGGCAACCGAAGGACTGCTCATGTTGAGTGCTCTTTGAAGTTCCCGTGTTCCGACCGGCTTGTTGCTTTTCAGCAGGAAACGGTAAACTTCCAGAGTAGTTCCCCTCAGTACTTCTTTGGAGTCATCGGTAACCAAAGGATTCACATTCTCAAACAGAGTACATCAATAATTTAAGAACTTTCCTTAAGTTAAGTCTCTAAATTGTTGTTCGAAAGTTTAGAACAAAAGAGGAAAATATAACATTAAAATAACGGTTGTGCACCGTTTTATTCTAGGCTTTAAGAAGCAAAGTTTGAGTTAAAGAGTATGGTAAACAAGAAAGTGTTGATAGCGCCTATTCTAGCGGTCGCATTAGTCCTGTCACTTACGGCAGCCATAACCTACCTGCCTCTTTCAACTCAAACAGCACCTCAGACCGCGCCTAAAAGTCAGACTTCAACTGTGTCAACTCCGACTCCAACAAGTCAACCTGGAGCTATGTACACTATGAATTCACCTGGGACATCCCTCACGCAAACGCCGTCTCCTCCCGAACCGGCTCCTACAGAAGCAGCTACAGCGGCGCCAGCAGTTGTTTCATCCACCGTCAGTTTTCTGCCTGTTTTGTTCGCTGTCTTTGCTGTAGTGGTTGGCGTGGTTGCTGTTCAGGTTTTATTCAGGGAAAAAGGGCTCAAAAAGGAGCTTGAAAGCGAAGGGAAATAATCGAAGCGAAGGCCATTTCCTTTGCCGCGGGCCAGCTCTGATTTACGAGTTTGTTGTGTTCTAAATTCAGAACGGCGCGTGCTAATGCATCGCATTAAATATTGCAGGGAGCTTTCCTTACGTTGAACGATTGCTTACTAAAAGGATTGACAAGAATGAATCGCAAAGCACTGTTAGTAATGACGTTAATTTTGATGTCTCTTATACTTGCGATTTTGAGTTGCCTCCCAGTCAACGCGCAGAACAGCTCAAACGGTTTGCAACCCGCAGCGAACAACCAGTATTTTTTCATTGTCTTAGCTGGCATAATTGTTGCGGCAGTTCTCACTGCGATGGTCATAATTTTTTGTGCGCCACCCGACGTCTTAGCCAGTTAGCTTCCTGAATTAAACCGCCAGTCTAAAAACAACGACAACGGTTGGCCGAATTGGCTTGCCCAAGTAATGATTTGACGTTCATTTTCCGATTCGAAGAGCATGAAGTAAATGACTTGGAAAAACGCTGGTTTGTTGCAAAAACAATTTAGGCACAGAGGATTCTTTTTTGTCGAGGGAAATCGCCATGTTGCCCGTGGAACTCCTGATCAGCGAACACCGCTTGATTAACCATGCTGTTAGTGTCTTGAAAAAGGAGCAGCAGAAAATAGTTGCCTCAGGCAAGGTTGACCCGAACTTCATCGTTATAGCAGTGGATTTTTTCAGAACCTACGTTGACAGGTACCACCGAGGAAAAGAAGAGGGCATCCTGTTTGAGGCGCTTTCAAGGAGGAAATTGTCTGAAGCCGACGCTGCCATGCTGCGTGAGATGATACTTGAGCATGCTCTCGCGAGAAAAACGCTGTTCAATCTTGAGAAACTGAAGGAAAGTTACATCGCTGGGAAAACTGAGGCGTTAAGCGGCATGGTTGAATCGTTGGACACGCTGATTGAACTTTACCCTATGCACATCGAAAAGGAAGACAAACGTTTTTTGTACGCGTCCATGCAGTATTTTACTGCAAAAGAACAAGAAGAGATGCTTCAGAAATTTTTGGAATATAATAGAAATTTTACGGACAACCGTTACAAGCAAGTAATTGAAACTGTAGAGAGGGAACTCTGACTCACAAAGCCCTCCTTACGCGTCATCGCATTTGTTTAAAAACTCAAAACAAACGTAAATAGCTGAAATTATTTTTTACATTATTGTCTGCAACATTTCACAGCTAAATTTCTGTAATTATTTAAGAAGTAAACCCTACGGGTTTTCGAGGTGGGGATGGATTTCTATCCTTCTTCACAAAGCAGAAAAAATACGAAGGAAAAAAAATGAAAACCCTAAGAAACAAAATTCAATAATACCGTCCGGTGTGTTCTTTATGCTTTTGACCGAAAATGTCTATGAGAGAAAACGTCATGTCTTATTCAACGTGCGCTAGGTTGTCCCTAAATTGAAAAGTTCATAACAAGAAACGGATTCTCATATCTTTGAGAGCCAATCAGACAGGAAGTGATCCCTGCGAGACTTGCGCGCGCGTTTTATCTCCTAAAATCCCCCAAGTTACGCAAATTATTTAAACTAGAAAAGATAATGTCCCCAGAAATTAGGAGTGGAGCATGCGTCATATCAGAGTTAGGGCAGAGGCGAACAAGTTGAGGATGAAGCGTTGCGGACGAATTTCATTTTCCAATTTTCTCCTATAAAGTCTTATGAGATGTAAATTGAGGATGCATCACGGACGAATTGCGCAGGTCATGCGCTGTTTTGCCGTCCAAAACACTCAGAACGATGGGAATAGGATTAACGTGTCGAAGCCCGAAGCGCCCTTTGGGAGGCGGAAGAAACTGCCTGCAGCAGGATCGGCTGCGAAAGTGTCCACTAACAAGAGAGTGATGAAAAACGAAAATAACTAAAAATAAAACTTTGGCTATTCTTATCGCAACACTCTTATCATTTTCGATGACAGCTTCAATGATGCTGATACCAAGCGCTCACGCGCAGGGTAACCTTGTAACGTACGCCTACATCAATGTGGCACCTAATCCGACTGGCCTCGGGCAGCGAGTTGAAATTATAATGTGGGTTGAGCCTGTTTTTGGGAACAATGCGGAATTAATCAATAATTACCGATTCAGCGAAGGCACCGCCTCAGATCCAAGCTGGACCCTCGTCATTACTGCCCCAGACGGTACAAAAACAACCGAAACTCTTGGTGTTGTCTCAAGCACAACCTCGGACTATGACTATTATTATACTCCTACCGCGGTCGGCACGTATGTCTTCACTTTCAATTTCCCAGCAACAACAGTAACCGCCAGCTACGATCCCACCTCAGCCTTCGTCGGCGACACTTATCTAGCAGCGACTGCGTCAACAAACCTCACTGTTCAATCAGCGCCGATTAGCGCACTTCCATCAACTCCGCTTCCAACAGCATTCTGGATGCGCCCCATCTACGGTGAAAATACCGCATGGTACACGATTGGGTCAAACTGGCTAGGTTGGGGATCACCTAACTACGTAGGAATCGCCGTCAGCCTCGCTGGGGGAGCCAACGGGGAATCGTTCGGCACACCTTTTACACAAGTAGGATCTCTGACTCCTCATATTATGTGGAATATGCCTCTTGCGCCTGGTGGAATCGTCGGACAAACCGCCACTGCAATAGTAGCAAACAGTTACGGTGATGGCTCTGCGTACGATCAAAAATTCCAGAACCCGATAATTGTGGACGGACTACTCATTTTCACAGAACCAATCAGCCAATGCGAACCCAATAGTGGACCAACCGTCTGCTATAACCTAGAAACTGGAAAGCAAATGTGGAGCGAAAATATACCCTACGGCAGCGCTTTTGGCTCTGCAATATCATTCGCCTACGTATACGACGCCGAAGACGGCAACCAACACGGAGTTTGGCCACCAATGCTAGTTGCATCAACATTCACCTCAAGTTTTCAGACTGAATGGCTGTTTTACGATGCTTTCACAGGAGCGCAACTATTCAGCGTAAACAACATTCCCTCATTCCAAGTAACAATGCTGGGTCCGAATGGCGAATATCTGGGATTGAACCTCGTAAACTATGGGACATCGACGACACCAAACTGGTATCTGCAAGAATGGAATTCATCCAGACTTTGGGACAATTTGTACAGTGGCCCATCAACAACGCCGAATATACCTCCACCGATAAGCAATGGTGCAATCGCTTGTAACGCAGCTGGCGTTCCTAACAATCAAACTGTAGATGCAACTTGGACAGGCGGCTATGTCTTATATCCATCGTTTTTTGGACTTGTTCCTACTTACGTCGGTAGCCTTTATGACTTTAACGTTTCAGTACCGTGGCTTAACAGTGCAACGCTCAACGGTGCGGCCATAGGATCGATAACTGAGACCGGCGCGATCCAAGGCGATATGTTGCTTGCGTACGCTGGCACCCTGCCCCAAAATGGCGATTTCGATTTCCTTCCTGTTCCAAGCTACACTCCTTATGAATGGTTTGGCATCAACCTCAACTCAACTACCGGTACGCTGGGCGCGGAGTTATGGCACAACACGCTTCCAGCTCCAGCAGGCAACTTCACTGTTATATGGGGTGGAATGGACCCATCTACCAATGTTTTCGTCGAAGACTATCGGGAAACTAACCAGTTTGTCGGGTTCAGTTTGCTTACAGGCCAGCAAATTTGGGGTCCGACAGCACCACTGGCGGCACTTGACTACTATGGCTCCACTGCGTCAGGCACCATAAGCGACACACTTGCTAACGGTCAACTCTACGCATGCGGCTATGCAGGAATAGTCTACTCTTTCGATGATACAACTGGTAAGATACTGTGGACCTACGGCAATGGTCCAGTAGGATCAGACAACAGCACAAACTCTGGTCTTGAAACTCCTTTCGGCGTATATCCAATCTTCATAAACGCTATCGGCTCCGGAGTAGTATACACGGTTACCACCGAGCACACTGAGGAAACACCGATTTTCAAGGGTGCAGTAGCAACTGCTATCAATGCAACAACAGGGGCATTAATCTGGAAAATTTCAGATTACGTCGGCCAATTCTTTACTACTAGCTACGCTATGGCAGACGGCTATAACGCAATGTTCAACAGCTACGACAACTCAATCCAAATTGTTGGCAGAGGTCCAAGCGAAACCACTGTCACCGCACCTGACGTCGGCGTGACAACCGCCACACCAATAACGATAACCGGCACAGTAATGGATATTTCCGCTGGCACAACACAAGCTGAGCAGGCAGCTGACTTTCCACATGGTGTTCCATGCGCATCCGACGCAAGCATGAGCGCGTGGATGAGCTACGTTTACCAGCAACAACCAGAACCCACCAACTTCACAGGAGTTCCAGTTACAATAAGCGTTACTGATTCTAACCACAATACCTACATCATAGGCACAGCCACGACAGATGAAACTGGGACGTACAGTCTAACATGGACACCTGGCATCCCAGGCAACTTCACCGTCACCGCCAGCTTCTCAGGCACCAACGGCTACTATCCATCAAGCGCAGAAACAACCTTCAACATGATGAGCGCTCCACCAACAACCGCACCGACAGCTTCACCACCGTCAGGATTAGCATCAACAGGCACGGTAGAGTTAGGCGTAGTAGCAATAATAATCGTGATAATCATAATCGGCGCCTTGATTCTAGTGATGCTCAGCAGAAAACGACCGTAAGATAAATAGCCAAACTAAACCACTCTCCCCCTTTTTAAACCTTTAAAAGAAGCTGAGAAGGCTCTTGTTTCAATTCACGACACACAACGATCGTGATAGCATTTTCGTTTTTCTTATCTCCCTATAATTTCCAGAATCTCAGCAACCCGCTTAGCAGTCGCTGGAAAGGATGTTTGGCGGTCAAGGCTCAGCCATGAACTCGATAAAATCTTTCAGGCTTCTAGGCTGCAGAGTATAGTTAGACTTCCTTTCTTCGCCTATAGTTGACCAAGCCTTCGCGCCGTAATCATGTCCCGGGTAAACTTCCACCTCATCGTCCAGTTTCATGAGTTTATTGAATAGACTGTCGTACAAACTCTTGGAGCTGCCGCCTCCGAGGTCGGTTCTTCCGCACTCGCCCACGAACAAAGTGTCACCCGTCAAAAGTTTTTTCTCGTCAACAAGCAGGCAAATACTGTCCGCGGTATGCCCCGGGGTGTAGATCACCTTTATCTTAATTTTGCCTATGGTCAGCACGTCGCCGTCTTCAACCGCGAGGTCAAAGCTAACCCTTGAAAGCTTATGTGCTACGATTTTAGCGTTAAACATCGATTTTAACTCAGCGTTGCCTGCAGTATGGTCAGAGTGCCCATGCGTGTTTATGACGTACTCCAGGTTGAGTTTCTTGGCTCTTAAAGTCCTAATTATTTCGCCAGCGTTAAAACTTGAATCTACAACCGCGGCTTCTTTGGTGTCTTCGTCCGCAATAATGTACGAGAAGTTATCGCCGTGCTGCTGAATTTGCTTAAAAAAGACCACTCTACTAAACACTCCCAAAATCTTAGTTACATAATACGATTAAAAAGTGTTAGTACTAAAGGCTTTATAATTTTCGTCAAGAATAACTATGCCCACAAATCGTGAAGCAGTTCACTTTGATTGATTTGTCATTGTTTTTTCCGATTCTGGAGCTTCTCATATATCTTCTGGTGAAAATCAAGCAAAATGCGACGGCCAATAATATAACCGCGACAGAAACGACTATGATTTCGAGGGGTATGCCGTTAGTATGCGTTGTCGAGCCGCTTGTTCCCGTGATGGTGGCATTGTTGGGGTAGCCTCGGCTTTCCCAGTATCCGAGATAGCTAGAGTCGTTTGACACGTCAATTTCGTTTACGTATTTTACCCATTTGTAGCCGTACTGATTTTCTGCTACAAGAATGAACGGGAACCCTGTGTCAGCGTTAAGAGTGACGTTGTTCATTTTGTATGCCAGAATCAGGTTGTTCTGCAGGACGTAGCTGAGGGGAAGAGAGCTTGAGTACCCGTCAACACCATAGAAGATGAGCGTGTTTGCCCGCGAGTTAACGCCTGTTTGGTTGAGGAGGTCGCTGACCGAAACGCCTTGCCACAGAATAGTCGCGCTCCAACCTTCCACACACAGAATTGTGGCTACTTGCTCGTGCGACTGGAAGTCGTCGAGTACTTGGTTGTAGGTGTAATCCTTGGGTTGGTTAACTAATCCCGTGACGGTTAAGCGGTAAGTTGACGCGTCCACAGGCACCGCACCATTGATGGAGGTTTGAAGGAATTCGTTGGTAAATTCGTAAATTGGCGTGAGAGTTTGGTTCTGATATTTTGTGACCTCGCCTGGGTAAAAGGTAGGTGCAGGTGTTAAAGTGGGCATGGTCGTGGGGAAAGACGGCATGGATGGAAGTGTAGGCAGGGGGGTAGACGGAACAGACGGTGTGATTGTGGGCGTCGCTGAGGCTTTGCTTGTCGATGTGGGTGACGGCGAGGATGGCGTCGAAGTTGGCAACGGCTTGGTTAAAGGTACAGAAACCTGCTGAACAATAAACAACGCAACGACAAGGGCCACAACTAACAGTACCACCGCCAAAATCAATCTCTTATGCCTTTTAAAAGTTTGCATCTTTCAATCGAGTAATGAAAACATAGAAGTATTTATCTTTAGCGAGATGGGCTTTGACCACAACTCTGACGTTTCGCTTTATTCTTCTAAAATCTCTATGCTAAAAGGCTCGACAGAAAATTCACGTCCGAGGGCGGATAACCCGAGTAATATTTGCTGAAGTAGCCGAAAAAGTGCATTCCACTGTTCAAGAAAGGCCTTATTTTTTCCGACCACAGCCGCAAGCTGTCCCCTGTTTCAACCTCTATTTTCCCAAGCGTGCCCTTCACTTTTTTCCGGTTCCCTTCCCACCTTAAGTACAAGAAATCCGAAGTTACTTCACTGGTTTTTGGCATGTTGGAGCTGTCGACCCATGCTAAAGCAACGTTGGAAGCTCGTAAAAGTGAGTAAAAATCCGTGTTAAGCCAGGCTTGGTCTCTTATCTCGACGACATAGCGGTTCGGTTTGGGAAGTCTCTTCAGAAAATCAGCCAAATCGGGAAGGTGGTCAACGCCGAAATTTGGGGGAAACTGCAAGAGCAAAGGCCCGAGCTTTTCGCCTAAAAGTTTAGTTCTTTCAAGGAAAAAATTTGTCTCTCTTTGGCAATCCTTGAGCATTTTGACATGAGTGATCACGCCTGGAAACTTCATTGAAAACATGAAGCTATCGGGCGTCTGGTTCTTCCAGTTGGTTACGGCTTGGGCAGTGGGGATCCGGTAAAATGTGCTGTCAACCTCGACCGTGTTAAACTGGGTTGCGTAGTAAGCCAAGAAGTCTTTGGAAGCGGTTTTGCTCGGGTAAAAGCTTCCTTTCCAAAAGTTGTAGCTCCAGCCGATTGTGCCTAAATGGAGGTTTCTCATGCTAGTCTTTTCCCTTTAGGAGCAGCCAAGCGTTGTCTTGTTTGGCTCTTTTAAGCCTCACTAGGACGTATCTTCCCTTCAGTTTTTGACCGTGAAGGGTAAACTCGATCTTGTTGTCATCCCAAACCTTGGGTTCATAGGTGCCTTTATCCCAAATTTTAACGGTTCCAGCCCCGTACTGCCCCTCAGGGATTGTGCCTTCGAAGCTTGCGTACTCGTACGGATGGTCTTCAACCTGCATAGCCAAACGTCGCTCGTCACTGCTTTGAGGTATGCCTTTGGGAACTGCCCAACTTTTCAAGACGCCATCCTTCTCTAGTCTAAGGTCGTAATGAAGTCTTCTAGCGTGGTGCTCCTGCACCACAAAAATCAGTTTTTTTCCCTTATCTTCGCTGCCTTTCGGCTCAGGGGTCTCTTCAAAATTGCGTTTTGACGCGTAGGTTGAAAGCTTCTCCGAGGGCGGGGGATCCATTTTTTCGTTAGTGGCGATTTGGTCAAGAGTGCATTCTGAAGGCGCTTTGTCGTCTCTTAGCCGTTTAAACCGTGGCATCCTCAGCCGCATGTCATGCGTAACCACTTGGTAAACGACTTCGCAGACGAGTTCAGGTTTAAGCCAAGTTACCATTTCTTCCATCTCGACTGAGAACGGCGGCGTGGATGTTTTAAGCGTTTCAAATTCAGCCGTCAAGTTCCTGAGCATTTCTTCGTTGAACCCTGTTCCTACGTTGCCCACGTAAACTGGTTTTCCTCCGCTGTCGTAAAGACCTATGACCAGTGACCCGAAAGTTGCCTCCCTAGATCTTTGTCCCCTTCGATAACCGAAAATTACGCAGTCGCAAGTTTTCAACTCTTTAATTTTCAACCAACTCCCAGTTCGCAGTCCTTCTTCATACTGGCTGTTTTTTTCCTTAGCCATCACGCCCTCTAAACCCTTATCCACGGCTGACTCGTAGTAAGCCACCCCCTGCTCCTCGATAAAATCAGACAGCAAAACGTTTTTTCCTTCAGCCAAAGAGTCTTTCAAGATTTTCTTTCGCTCCATCAGCGGCAGCGTTGTAAGCGGTTTCCCGTCTTTCTCCAAAACATCAAACACAATGTAGGTTGCGGGTGTCTCGCCTAACAGTCTCTGAATGTCCCGGGGCGAAACGGTTTTACCGCGTTCCAGCAATGCTTGAAAGTCAGGCTTGCCACGTCTCATAACGATGATTTCGCCGTCAACAACCAGTTTATTCGCTAGACGTGTCAGTTCCGCTAATTCAGGAAAGTTGTATTTTAGCTCCTTTTCGTTTCGGCTTTTCACGCTTAACTCTTCATCTATGTAGCTTATAGCCCGGAACCCGTCCCATTTAATCTCGAAGATCCAGTTTTTATCGTTGAAAGCGCTATCCGCGACTTTTGCAAGCATAGGCTTGTAGACGTGGCGGCTCATTTCTGTTCCAGCTGCTTGATAGTTTCCCGAAGGGCAGTCATGAGACCCTTAGCCTCAACTTGTGGCGGTTTCTCAACGTGGATTTTCTCGCCTTTGAGCTTCTGCGCTATGAGTTCTTCAACTCTTTGTTTGTAAGTGTCTTGGAATTCGTTGATGTCAAAATCGCCTGAAAGCTCAGTGATGATTTTCATTGCCATGTCTAACTCGGCTTTTTCCGGCTCCTTCAGCTTGTGTATTTCCTCGAAATCCTGCGGGTTCACGACGTCGTAGGCGTAACGCAGCGTAGTTAAAACTAGCGCACCCTTGTACGCGTGCAACAGAGCAGGGTATTCTTTAGTTCGCATCGTAATTCGTCCAGCTCCAGCTTTGTTTTTCTTTTCAAGTGCTCTCAGAAGTAAAGCGTAAGCTTCCTTGTTTTTGTCCGGCATTAAAGCATAGGTTGTGTCAAAGTAGACTGGGTCAACCGAGAAGTAGTCAACGAACTTGCTGATTCTTATTCTGTTATCGGATTCAGGTTTTACAGCGTCAAGTTCTTTTTTGTCCAGCGTCACATACTCATTCTTAGAGACTTCGTAGCCTCGGATAACCTCGTTCCAAGGCACAATCTTGTCATCTTTTGTGCACATTTTCACGTACTTTAAAGGTTGACCGTCAACTTTATGCAGAAAATGAAACGTGATCCCCTTATCATAGACCATCGTAAACAGTTTAACGGGAACATTAACCAAGCCTATTGTTATGCTTCCTGACCACATGGGTCTTCTTGGAACGGTACCGCTGACTTTTTCTGTTTCAGTTTGAGTTTTCTCTAAATCCTCTTGTGCCATGATTAAACCTCCAGTTTAAACCTTTTTTCAAATATGTTTCTCCACGGATTTTCCTTCCGTTTGACTACACTGAAGATATTGAAATCTGAGGGTCTTATGCCTTTCTTAACCTCGTTCCAATCTAGCGGCGTCGAAACTGTGGCTTGAGCAGTCGGGCGCAAACTGTAAGGAGCAACCATCGTTCGCATAGGCGCATTCTCCATATAATCAACGAAAACTTTGCCAGGTGTTTTGGTATCTTTGAATTCAGAAACAATGATTTCGCTTCCCTTGGCTAGGTCTATCCCGATTTTGTGCACGAAAACCCTTGTTTCCTCAAAAGTGTGTTCAGGAACAATGGGGACTACAATATGGAGACCTTTTTTGCCTGAAGTCTTGACGAAGGGTTTGAGCCCCACGTCGTCAAGCTTGTCTTTGACCAAAAGCGCGACCTGAGCCGCGTCGCTTATCGTCGCGGGCGGTTCAGGGTCAATGTCGAGGAACAGCATGTCGGGCTTGTCTAAATCCATAATCGTTGAAAACGGCATGTGTATTTCTAGCGCTGCGAGGTTTGCCAGCCAAACAAGCGTGTCTAAATCGTCGCATATGACGTAGTGGATGTCCCTTCTAGATGACGGGGAGTAAATGGTTTTTGTTTTTATCCATTCCGGTGTTCCAAGCGGTGCGTCTTTTTCGAAAAAGCCGCAATTTTCACCATTGATGCCGTCGGGGTATCTGGTTAAAACCAAGGGTCTGTCTTTTATTATCGGAAGCATTTTTGGCGCCATTCTAACGTAGTATTCGATGACTTGTCCCTTGCTGACGTTAGTTTCCGGATACAAGATTTTGTCCAGGTTTTTTAGGTCAACTCTTGTTAACTGTTTCAACTCTTCCGTCATGGGTTGCACCAGAGCAATTAAACCAGAAAAACTTTCTTATGTAATTCATTGTCCGTCTGGTATTTCTTCTTTTTGGGCTAAATGAAGCATGAAACAGTGTCGCGCTGCCGCGAACTTTAGATATTTCCTTGAAAAACTTCATTTTTAGACAGCTAAACCTATATACCCATGGGCGCTTTAATAATTCTGAGAATTAAGCAAGAAAAAGTGAATTTTGAATCGTTTGCTTTTTTCAAGATAATTCGCTCGATAAAAGGAGGAAAAAATAAGTTTGAAGTCGAAAAAGCCGACGCTGGAAGACCAGCTTGCTTTCATCTCAGCGCAGCATAACGTCTATCCTAATGAGCTATTTCACGCTTTAGTTCAGGCTAAGAGGCAGGGGAAATCAGTGCTGGAGGACTTAACGGTCGAATACAGAGGAAGCGTAAACGACCAAGCCATCTTCCTGATTAAGAAAGAAAACAGCGTGGTTGCTCAGTTCCGTGTTCCTGAGGAGACGCTTTCAAAGGAGGATGTTTCATTCGACAATTGGATGGATACAAGCAGAATCCGCAAAGAGATAGCGAAGAAAACGCCGACGCCTTCACACCTCAAGATTGAGGATTTACGTGCAGGAATGAAAAAAGTAAACGTCATCGCAGAAGTGTTGGAAACCTCTGAGCCATCTAAGGTTCACACGCAGTTCAGAGATAATGCTCTTGTCACGAACGCGGTAATCGGGGATGAAACGGGAAAAATCTTGCTTTGCCTCTGGGATCAACAGGTAAACTCCGTTTCAGTCGGGGAATGCATAGAAGTCACCAATGCACACGTTGCAACATTTAAGGGTGAAAGGCAACTGCGTCTTGGAAAGCACGGGAAAATCGAAAAACTGGAAACCGCCCTACCGAGTAAAACAGCGTAAAATTAAGAAAACCCGCTATTTTTGTAAGCGCGTTTCAACAGACCGTTCGGTTTAATCGAGACACTTCTTAGGCTGCTTGAATTATCGTGGATGAAACGCTGCCCTTCGACTAAGCCTTTGTGAGCCGCTTATGGGTTCTTGGAAAAAGAAAGATGAAGATGCAAAGAGGGTGAGGTTAGAGTTGACAGTGACGTTTCAGAGCGTTGCCTTTTAGAAGAAGCTTTGGACTGGCGAGTCGTTTTCAGGCGCTGCTGATCTTATTTCCTCGATTTTTGTTTTTGTCAAAGATTTTATGTTGTTAAAGTCCGACATTTCTCCGTAGCTTACCAGGGTCATGGCTGTGCCTTCCTCGCCTTTGCGTGCGGTTCTTCCTATGCGGTGGAAGTAGACAAGTGGGTCCATCGGTACGTCGTAGTTGATTATGTGCGTTATCCCCTGAATGTCTAAACCTCTTGCGGCGACATCGGTCGCGACAAGCAAGTTTAATCTTCCCGACCTAAAGTCGCTCATTACTCGGTCTCTCTGCGCCTGCGTGAAACCAGCGTGCAAAGCCTGAACTCGGTAGCCTTTTCGGTACAGTTGGTCTGCAAGTCTGCTTGTGTCCCTGCGTGTTCGACAGAAGATTATCGCTTTATCCACTTGCTCTTC
Organism: Candidatus Limnocylindrales bacterium; assembly: GCA_035319575.1. GTDB lineage: Archaea > Thermoproteota > Bathyarchaeia > Bathyarchaeales > Bathycorpusculaceae > Bathycorpusculum. The sequence continues at coordinate 4,805 of DATHCJ010000035.1, read as the reverse complement.
ACGGAAGATTTTGCAGAGAGCGTTAAACTTGTCATGCTGCGCCACAGTCGTGTAGTATTGTTTCATCTGTGTTAAGGCAATTTCGTCTTTGCTGACGAGAATTTTCTGCGGGTTCCTCATGTAATAGTTGCATACCTTCATGACTGATTCGTCGATCGTCGCTGAGAAAAGACTTGTTTGTCTGTCGCGTGGTGTTCTTGAAAGAATGAACTTGATGTCGTCTATGAAGCCCATATCGAGCATTCGGTCTGCTTCGTCAAGGACCACTATTCGCACGGAAGAAAGGTCTAGAACCCGTCTTCTCATGAGATCAATGATTCTGCCCGGCGTGCCAACTACTATGTGAACGCCCTTTGACAGAGCATGTATTTGCTTGTTGATTGATTCTCCGCCGTAAACGGCCAAAACCTTGATTCCTGCATACTTTCCGAAACGCGACATGTTTTCGGCGACTTGTACGGTTAACTCGCGGGTTGGCGCTAAAACTAAGCCTTGAATTCCGCGAATGTCGCGGTTCAACCGTTGAATCATTGGAATGCCGAAAGCAGCAGTTTTTCCTGTTCCCGTTTGTGCTTGCCCAATCACGTCTTTGCCCTCAAGCAAGGGAATTATTGCTTGAGCTTGGATTGGAAAAAGACTTTCAAAACCGAGTTCTTCTATACTTCTCAGAAGTTCTACAGTTAAGGGTAAGTCTTTGAATGACTGAATTTGCATATTATACTTTTTATTCTCCTGCCACAGAACTTTTTCATGATTTCCTTAAAAGCCTGAGAGCTTTGTGATACATGAGTTAATGTGACACCTTCCATGTCGGGTTTGGCGTATAAAAAGGTTTAGCAACATTGCAGGGAAATAATACGTGCAGAAACGAATTTTCTAAAGAACGACATGCCAGTGCATGATTCAAGCATGCGAATGAGGTTAGCACAATACTTATTTGTTATCAAATGATTCTATGCTAGATGTATTTAGAGGGAAAAGGATGAGTGAGCCAAAAAAGAAGAAAGCGCCACCCTATTTATACGATGGACCTTCTCCCACTGAAGAAGAGAGGGAAGAGGAAACGGAAGACATCTATGACACTGACACGAGAGAAGAAATGCTGGAAGACGATGAAATCACTGATGCCGAAGAAGGCTTCATGGAAGGTTATGAGCAGGAGCCGCCGGCTAAAAAGGAGACACGCAAGAAATCAGTCGGGCATGATGACTCGATTTCGGTTGAATTGGCCAAAGAAGACTCAGAAGAAGACTAAGACTCTGAACCCTTTTGTAAATGGTTGACTAGACGCTTTATTTTTCCTAATGTTTAGGCAGTCTGCGTTTGTGCTCTTCAAGAGACAAAGTCATAGCGGGACCAGATTCTCCCAAACCGTCAAGGGTAAAGCATTTTTTCAATTCACCTTACCACTAACCATAATAGGCAGAAAGGAGAATCATCCTTGAGGCTTAAAAACAAATAATGTTTAGAGACCCTGTTTGCGGCATGGTTCTGGATGACAACACGGCTAAATTCAAGATTACCTATGAAGGCGAAACCTACTATTTCTGCAGCCTAACGTGCAAAAAGAAATTTAAGAGACATGCCACAAAATTCGTCAAGTAATTTCGCGCTTTAAAACAAAAAAGAAAGGGGATGGTTGGTTTTTTAGGTTTACTTGAAGAATTTCCAGACGAAAGCAGCTATGATTCCGCCGATTATCGGGGCGACTATAAAGACCCAAACTTGACTCAGAGCCGTGCCGCCTACGAAGAGTGCTGGTCCTAGACTTCTCGCCGGGTTCACTGATGTGCCGTCTACAGGAATCCCTACGAGGTGAATCATCGTTAAACTCAAGCCGATGGCTAATCCTGCAAATCCTTTGGGTGCCCTTTCACTAGTTGCGCCGTGAATCACTATCAAAAAGACAAACGTCAGCACTACTTCAGCGAGAAAAACCGCTGCTAAGGAGAATCCTGCGGGAGAAGCGCTGCCGTAGCCGTTTTGACCCAAACCGAAAGATAGTCTGTAATATGGGGTTCCTCTTACTATCGCATCAAGCAAACCTGCACCGATGATAGCGCCTATGCATTGAAATATGATGTAGAAAACCGTGTCTACGGAACTTATTTTTCCAGCGATCCACATTGAAATTGAAACAGCAGGATTAATGTGGCAGCCAGAAATTCCGCCGATCGCATAAACCATCGTTAATAAAGCAATACCGAAAGCAAAGGCTATACCGATGTACCCAAGGTTGTACTGTAAGTAGGACCCGGCTATTTCAACCATGACCGCGCTGCCGCAGCCGATAAGCACTAGCACCATGGTTCCAATCAGTTCAGCAACGTATTTTTTCATCGGAGTGATTTGAGGCATAACATTTGAAGGCACAGGTGTTTCTGTCGCTTTTTCTTCTTTGCTCATTTTTTCCTCTTCCATCTTCCATTCATCTTTTTCGCTCATTGTTTCTTTTCCCCTTTACGGAGTTAGCTCTGTGTTTTCTAAGTTAGCGCTTATAATAGTTTCCATCGGGTGCTGCTTCGCCGCCGAGCCGCCGTGGAAAAAAATTAGAGGAATAATGGAACTCAGTCGCGGGCAATAATCGAATCAGCGTCACAGTTGTTAGAAGTAGTAGGACAGTTGGAAAACATTTGTTCTACTACTTCTTTGAGGTTTCTTTTTTGTTTTTTTTGGCCGCACCCGTAAGCTAAGAAGCAATGGTACAGCGCCGGCATGTTGACTTGACACGGTGACAAGGCATTTATTGAGAGTCAGCCATAACAGCAGGGTCAATGACCTGCACTGAAGCAGTTTACTTGTTAATTGCGGGCTAAGCGTAAGAGGAACGGAGGGCGGATTAAAGAAATGAGCGAGGGTTTACGCGTTGGTCAGGAGCTCGACAATACTAACCCCATAATGAGTTCATCATGATACTTCTTGTCTAGTCCAAAGTATGATTCCTTCAAGATCCCTTCCTTTATGAAGCCAAATTTTTCGTAAAGATGGATCGCTATTTTGTTATCCACAATAACGTGTAAGCCTATTCTATGCAGCCCTTCCTTCTCAGCGAGGTTAAGTAGACGGCTAAGCATGGCTGTTCCAAGCCCAGCATTCTGAAAGTCTTGGTGCAGATACATGGCTAAATCGCCCACTCCTCTTCTTCTCTCACGGGTACCCTTGCTTATTCCTCCGTAACCGACGATGCATTTATTGTGAATGGCGACGAGAGCTGTCATGTTTTCCAGGTTGCTTATCCACCTATCAACCACTTCGTCTGTGTAAGGCGGATTTCCCCATTCAAGCGCTTCAGTCGACATGGAACCAAAGAATTCTAAGAGACCTTCCTTATCCTCGAGCACAAGAAACCGCAGTGTGACAGCTCTTCCATCTTTTGTTTTCACAGTCCACAAGAAGTTGAGGCCTCCTTTACGTGCTCTTGATATTTTTCTGATAGCATTTGGAGGTTTTTCAAGGACGAGCCCTTACCCATGGTCTTTCGATTTCACGGGTTCTAAAGTTAAAGCTTGCTGTAAAAGCTATTGAATCAAAATACCGAGTGGAAAAACTTTTGGATAGCTTAACAGCACGAGGTTAAGAATGGTGAAATAAAGTAAAGTTTAGCGGGCGACATACACATAGCCACATAGCTGTGGGAAAAGTTTTGCCTGCTTTAATTTAATCAGTAGGCAAAGTCTTTAGAAATTGCTGTTTCTCCAGCAGGTGCAACAACAGTAAAGTTACCAACAGATTCTGTATTTAAAGAGGCATTCTTCGAATTCGGACCAATATAGTAGGTTATGGTGACGCTGTAGGTATGTTCATTTATCAAAACAACAGAATAATTTCCAGATGATACTGTACCACCAATTATTCCAGTTTCTGGAGGATAATTGTTTGGAAAAAAGGCGAAAGGAGTTTTAGAACCTGTTTGAACATCAGTAAATTGAATATCAACCAAACTTGATGGCCATATTAAACCACTATATACTGAGCCTGTTACTGTTACGCGTTTACCATTTTGAGGATAAACAGAAACAACAAGAGAAGCGTTCGGTTCCTGCCCATTACCAAACGCTATTACTGTAAGTGTATAGTTACCTGTCGGAGTAGAATAAGGAACACTCAACGTTAGAGTGCTTGTAAAGTTAGACTTGCCCGTAGAAGGCGCAAAACTGTAGGTTATGCTTGAACCGCTAATTGCTGCCCCTAAAGTCACATTTTCAGCTTTACCAAATGAATTTACATTTACTAAGGCTTTCAGGTTGTTTCCTTGGCTAACCCCTGTTTGGTTTAACGATACGTTTACGTAAAGTTTTGTAGGCAATTGTTTAGCGGTTGATGGCTGACGATGAAAAATTATCAATATCCCAATTGAAGAAATCACGATCATTGCTATAATTATGGAAGCAAAGAGAATTTTTCTTCCCTTTATTGAAGCCTGAGCCAACTTCAGGTTACCCTTCTAGCGAGTATCAGAATGAAATAAGTCGCTTTTAGTTCTACTCCCAGAACACTCTATTCCTATTTTGGAACATCTATCAGCAGATTTAAATTGACATATAAAGACTTTTTAACAGAGCTAACAGAGACTTAGCTGTTTTTTTCTTTTAGAACGATGCTCACTCTTAGTGTGCGTAGCACAAGTATTCTATTTCCTGTTTTCTTTAAACAGTAATTTTATGGCATTAATGGTTAATAGTTACCGATTCTTTGCGTTCCTTTCTGTGGAGGCCAAACAGTACCTTTACTGTGGTTAATGATTGATATTCTTCCACCTGTTGCTGGTTTAACTGGAAATAGCTCCGCATTCCTAAAAGCTGCCA
>DATHCJ010000034.1:0-47976 GCA_035319575.1 Candidatus Limnocylindrales bacterium | reverse complement strand
CTCCGTTAGCAAAATCTAAGTTTTGGATACGTTCAGATTTTCAAATGATTGAAAACTGCCTTTTGTTTTTTGCATTATCAATTTATCGTTTGCCATGTTTCTTCGAAAACTACGAAGCATACGTTGTGTCTTGTCGATGGTCCCCCGTTTGCATCTCTATTCTTTTCCGTTTGCGCACGCAGTTTCTTCATCAGTGCATAACAGCAAAAAAGCCACGGAAAAGGAAGAAGCAGAATTTCTTTGTTTAAAATTTCGCTTTAGCTTTCTGTCTTTCGCTGTATTTCGAAAGCCGGATACTCCTTTAATTTATTAGCCATCTGCGTAAGCTGTTTATCAACGAGGTAATTGACTGTCCCCTCTTCAAAGGTTCCATCGGCGTGCCTTTCGCCAGCTTTTGTTCCTGTTAGGAACTCTACGCCTTCGTCAATCGTTTTGACTGAGTAAATGTTGAATTTGCCCTCTTTAACGGCTTGCACAACTTCTTCTTTCAGCATTAGGTTTTGCACGTTGCTTTCAGGTATCATTACTCCCTGCTGCCCAGTGAGCCCCTGTAGCCTGCAGACTTCAAAGAAACCTTCGATTTTCTCGTTTACACCGCCGATTGCTTGAACTTCACCTTTCTGGTTGACCGAACCGGTGACAGCTATGGTCTGCTTTATCGGCAGCCCAGAAAGCGCTGACAGAATCGAATATAATTCGGTGCTTGACGCGCTGTCTCCTTCGACTCCTTCATAATTTTGTTCAAAAACTAATCTCGCAGAAAGACTCAAAGGCTTATCTCTAGTGTACTTGTCGTTTAAGTAACCGCTGAGAATCAGGACGCCTTTTGTGTGTATCGGCCCACCCATCTTCGCTTCTCTTTCGATGTCGATTACTCCTTCCCTTCCTAAGCCTATACTTGCAGTTACCCGCGAAGGGTTCCCGAAGGCAAAGTCGCCTAGCCCCATAACGGATAACCCGTTAACTTGCCCAACCTCTTCTTGAACAGTGTCAATCAGGAAGAACCCGCGTTTTATCATTTCTTGGATTTTCTCCTGGATGAGTTTTGAACGGTAAACTTTTTCTTCGATTGCTTTCTTGATGTGGTCTCCAGTCACGAATCCGGAATTTTCTTGTGTGGCGTAAAAGTTCGCTTCCCGAATTATGTCAGCGACGTACGCAAACTGCGTCGACAATTTGTATTGGTCGTCCGCGACCCTTGAGCTGTACTCGATGATTTTAGCGACGCCTGTTCCGTCAAGGTGTTTGAGGTTTTCCCTTTCACAAAGCGTACATATCCAAGCGGCGTATTGCTTTTCTTTATCTTCAGTTCTATCCATTACGGTGTCGAATTCCGCTTTAATCTTGAAAAGCTCTCTAAAGTCAGGATCTAACTCAAACATCATTTGATAAAGGTAGGGGTTTCCGATCAGGATAACTTTGGCAGTTAGAGGAATCGGCTGAGGCTTGAGCGTTTTTACGCTGAGAAACCCGTAGCGTTCTTCAGGTTCAGCGATAGTCATGTTTCCGTCTCTGAGGTCTCTTTTCAAGCCGTCATAAGAGAACGGGTTCTGCAGCAGTTCTTCAACAGGGATTATTAAGTATCCCCCATTAGCCTTGTGAATTGATCCCCCTCGAATCATGCTGAAGTCGGTTGTTAAAGCGCCGAACTGCGCTTCTTTTTCTGTTCTTCCTAGAAGGTTGGGGTACGTTGGGTTCGTTTCCATGACCACAGGAGCACCTTTTGTTTGAGAGTTGTCGATGACAACGTTTACTTCGTATCTCTTGTAGGGGTCCTCTCTCATCCAAGGCATCGCAAAGGGAAGTTGTTCCTGCCGTTCGCCGCCCCTTCTGATGAACTGTTGCAGGTTATCCAGCATGTCATTCTCGACAGCTTTAAGATATGCTGTCACTTCGGGGAAACTCCGATATTTTTCATCCAAGCTTTCCAGCAGGTTACCAATGGCGTAGAGTGCGACTTCCTTGTTAAGCTTGTTTAAGGCATCGTGGATTTGTCTTTCCATATCTATTAGTTGGCGTATTGCGCTCCTAAATTCCGTCTCTAACTTTTCCCGTTTCTCTTGCAGTCTGTCCCGCGTTTTTTGAGGCAACGCTAATACTTCTTCTTCACTAAGAGGTTTGCCGTCCAACACTGGGATAAGCAGCAGGCCAATGGGCGTGGTTTGAATGACAAATCCTTCCCGTTGAGCCTCCACGCTTAACTCATCAATCAACAGTTTCCTCTTATTTTCCAACTCTCGGATAGTGGCTTCTCTTCTTGCCGCGTAATCTTCACTTTCAAAAGCCTTAGGAAGGGCAGCCTTGACATTCTCAATAAAGTTTTTCATGTCAGCTCGAAATTCCATTCCTTTTCCAGGCGGCAATTGGACGGCTTTCGGTTCATACGGATTGCCGAAATTGTTAACGTAACACCAATCGGGCGGGATAGGCTGGATTTTAGCTTGCGCCTCGACGAAATTTCTTACCGTGCTTTTTCTGCCCGTTCCAGGCCAGCCTGCAACGTACATGTTAAAACCGTTGTTTTTTATACCCAAGCCGAATTTTAAGGCTCGAACGGCCCTTTCTTGACCGATTATCTCGTTCAAAGGAGTGAGATCCTTGGTCGATTCACAATTTATGAGGTTAGGGTCGCATTCGTTTCGGAGTTTTTCCAAAGGCAACTTGTTTACCATGTTAAAATCGCTTCTTTAAAGCAAAACTAGCTGTAATTTAAATTTGGTCTGGTCGGTAATTAAGTTTCTGTTGGCCGAATTTACCCAGATAACAGGTCAAGGGTCAGTTTTATTGAGTTGAATAAAACGTTTGATTAGTTCGGGGTTTCTTACTTCAGGGTGAAAAAGAAGTCCGTATATCGGCTTTTTCTTGAGCTTAATAATTTGTGCGCATTTGTTCGATTCTGCCCAAACCTCAAATTCGGAGGAGGGCTCAACGCATAGGCTGTGAAGTGAGTAAGCTCTCAAGCTTCCAGAAAAAATGGGGTTTTCTTTTACTGCGTTCACCTGCGTCATCCCTATTTCCAGGCAATTCGTTAAATGTGCCCCATAAACTATCCCAATCGTTTCCATGCCCGCGCAGATGCCAAACACGGGTTTGTCTGTTTCCTTGAGCCACTTGAACTTTTCCAGCTGACTCAAAGTCGCGGTGTCTTTGAGGGCTGTTCCCGAAAGAATAACGACGTCGAATTGAGTTAGTTCTTTTTTGGTAACTTCAAGGTAATGTTTCACCGCATACTTGTCTAGCGACTTGGCAATCGAGGCTATCGACAATACAAACTCGTAGTAACCCAGCGAACTCTTCTTCCAGTTCATGTCAACGATTAAAATCATTTTTCAACCAGCCGTGCCTTGGTAATCTTGAACACTCCAGAGTTTCCTCTCGCTTCAGTGACGTAATCGAGAACTTCGATTTTCTTTCTGAACAGTGGTGCATCTAAAACCGTGGTTTCAATTTCTCCGCCTTCACCGGAGGGGCTTATGCCATAATTCTTCTGAAGATCCAACAGTTTACCTATCAGGGCGGCGTCGATTTGTTTCCCAAGCCATTCCTCATCAAGGGGGTAAGCGAAAACCCCTGAAATAACCACTTTAAAGCGCCTTTCAAGAAGCTCCTCCAAGAGCGCTTTTTGGTCACGTTTCCAAAGCGGGTTAAAACACCAGAGATCAAGCTTGTTGCATATACGCTGAACCCGTTCTGCCTGGTAGACTGACTCCACCGCGCCTGTTACGACGCCCTGTATCTGGAATTTCCGTGCTGCGGCTGCGATTGCTTCTTTAAGGTCTAAAAGTTCTTTCTCCTTTTCGCCCATCGTACTCTTGGCGATTTGTGGCAAATCTAAAGCTTCTGCTTGAAGATGAGTAACGTCGATGTTTGGCGTGTGGAACATGTAGCTTTCCTTGTTCTTAGAAACCAGCGTGATGAGGCACACTACTTCTTCTTTATTTTTGGCGTAGTGAAGAGCAAGGGTTGAATCTTTACCGCCTGAAAACAGAACGCCTAGCCGCATGAATACTTTAAAAAAGAAAACTGGTTAATATGCCTGTTTGAAACGTTTTTTCTTAGACTCTCACGTTGCGGACGTTGGGGATTGCTTTGAGCTTCTCGATTATTTCCGGGCTTACTTTTTTGTGCAGCACATAAACTGATATGGCGTAGCCTCTGTTTTCAATTTGCCTCGAGTAGTTTGCTCTTATGTTTATGTCGTTGTCAGCTAGGACCTTGTCAATGTTGGCGAATACGCCAGGAACATCTCGATGATGGATAAACAGCGTGTAGACTGGTTTTTCTTCCAACTCGATGCTTTCGCCTACGTTTACTGCGTTCAAAAAGTCGCCGCCTAGAAGGTAGCCTGAAACCACTCGGGCTATTTCGGTCGATGTTTCCTTTTGAGCCTCCACTGTTGACGCGCCGAGGTGACTGCTTAAAACCACGTTCTCTAGCTCCTTCAGTTTGCTTCTGAATTTGGCGCCTTCCATTTTGGGTTCGTCGACGTAAACGTCTAGCGCGGCACCAGCGATTTTTCCCTCTTCTAGTGCTTTGCACAGCGCTTCTTCGTCTACGTTGTTTCCTCTTGAAGTGTTAATCAGGTAAGCGGTCGGCTTCATTAGACCGAGTTCCTTTTCGCCGATAACCGTTTCCTTCCCGCCTGGAGTATGGACGCTGACATAATCCGCTTTTGCGAGAACCTCCTCTTTTGTCATGAATTTAATGCCAGATTCCAAGCATGGTTTGATGTCGTAGCTGATTACTTCCATATCAAAACCTCGGCGTGCAATCTCCGCCAGTTTTTGCCCGATTCTTCCACAGCCTAAAATCCCCAAGGTTTTGTAGGAGATCTCGGTGCCTTTGAAGGCTTCTTTTTTCCACAAACCACTTCTCAGTGACCGGTGGGCTTGTGGAGTTTTTCTTGAGATGGCGAGCATTAAACTTATAGTTAACTCTGCCACCGCGTTAGTGCTTCCGTAGGGGGCACTCTTGACGACTATCCCGTTTTCTGAAGCAGCTGAAACGTCGATATTATCGTAGCCTACTCCTGCCCTTCCTATAATTTTGAGTTTGCCTTGGGCGCCTGCTTCAATAACTTCCTTCGTGACTTTGGTGGCGCTTCGCACAATCAAAGCGTCGAACTCGCCGACGTCGGTGATAAGCTTGTCAGTGTCTCTTTTCAGCGAATCTGCCTCTATGCCGGTTTCTCGGAAGATCCGCAAGCCTTCCCTTTCCAAACCATCATTTAACAATACTTTCATTCCAGGTCTCTCCTATGTGCTTGTCAAGTTGAAGATTTAAGCTGATTGGAAACAGACAATTTTAGATATTCTCGAAAAAGTCAATGATTTTTCACTCACTTTGAACTCTACGGCTTACCCTTCAAAGCAGCGACACGCTGTTTGGTCATTCTAGTGGTTGCTATATTAAACGTGGATACTTCATGGCAATAGGGACAGCGCAGCCGACGCGTGTTCCCACGGTAAATAGAAATGAAGCTGGCTCCTGGCACCCAATGATAGTTGAATTGTCTCTTGCATTTTGGGCAGGTTAACCTTGATACCGCGTGCGGTCCAAAGCGTGGAAGCAGCATAAAGATTGCCACGAACACTATTGCTGTTGCAATGACGTAGATTAATAGAAGATTCACCATGATTTTTCAGGTTTCAAAATGAGAATGATTAGCTTATTAATATTTAGGCTTACTTTTCGCTTTTATAATCAAACTTTGTGTGCGCGGCATTTGTTTTGGAAACGGACTGAAGATTATGGCTTTCTTATGCAGGTTAAAGCTTCTTCTATGTTTTGGAAGCCGTATTTGACTTGGCAGAATTCTTTCTTAAGCGAAAGCACGTCATGCTTTACCTGGGCAGGTTTACGTTTACCTTTTATAATGTCAAGCATGAGGTCGCACATATGTTTGACGTCGCCTTCTCTGAAGCCTCGTCTGGTTACGTCTTGGAAGCCGACTCTCAGCCCTGAAGGGTCATCTTTGCTGCTTTGGTCGTCGTAGGGCAAGAGGTTCTTGTTAACGATTATGTTTGCGTCTTCGAGGTTTTGAGCGATTTTTTTGCCGCCGCCGAAACTGCGAACATCCACGGCGATCTGGTGAGAACGAGTGAAGCCTTTCTTTTCAGCGAGAACTTGAACACCATTCTCGTACAAGTACTGCCCAGCCGCCTGAGCATTCTTCACCGTCTGTTTCGCGAGGTCTACGCCGAAAAGTTTCATCTCTAACGCCGCAACTCCGAGCGCGGGCAACCTGCCCAAGTGCGTGTTGGAGGCGCTAAGGGGGAAAATGGCAAACTGGATTTTTTTAACGGCTTTTTCCAGGGCAGCCGTAGTCGGGTTTCCCATTATAACGCCGCCTTGTGGACCTGGAAAAGTTTTATGCGTGGAGGAAGTGATAAAATCTGCGCCTTCCCGTAAGGGGTCTTGGAATTGACCGCCAGCTATTAGTCCCAAGACGTGTGATGCATCGTAGGCTACGTACGCACCCACTTCGTCGCAGACAGCCTTTAACTCTTTAACCGGATGCGGAAACAGGAACAGACTGCCGCCGAACGTTACAATTCCTGGTCTGGCGCTTCGTATGACACAGGCTGACTTGTCTGGGTCAATGTTGAATTCATGCACGTCGTAAACGTGATTTACGTTCTCTAACCCCAATATGCTGCCTGCGAGACCCGTGTAGTCGTGAGAGATGTGGGCGCCGCAGCTTAATGGCGTGACGACCATTTTGTTGTTTTTTGACGCTAATGATAAGCCTTTGAAGGTGGCCAAGTTAGCGTGGGTGCCTGAAACCAAACGTACATCCGCCCAGTCAGCTTTGAAGAGGTTTTTCATTAAATCTGTCGCGTGATTCTCGATTTGAGAAATGAACTTCTGTCCTTGATAATACCGCGTTTTCACGTGGCCCTGTCCGTCATTCTCTCCCTCAGCGTACCTGGCGGCTAAATCATGCGAGAAGCAGAGCATCTCGTTGACCGCCGGTGATTTCAGTCCCTCGCTAGCGATCATATTTATGCATTCTTTTTCGCGGTAATGTTCATGCTTTCGAGTTGCTTCAACTAAGCTTTGGAATAGGTCTGAGAAGTTCTCCATTTTTTGTTAGGCCTCACGCTTAAATCATCAACGCAATTGCGCTTTGCACTATTTAGCCATTACTGGAATCTTGAGACGCTTCAGGTTCAAATTTTTCACGTTTCAGTTGGCAACACGTTAAACGCTTAAGGCCGTTTTGAAAGCCAGTCGTGCGAGCGGGTTTTCAAAGCATGTAGAGCATTACGTACAGTATTTCTCCTGAAAGAAAAGCAAACCACCAAATACAAAACAATGGTGTAGTCAGTTTCTGATGAATCCGGTTTGGCTCTTTCATTCTAAATTGCCAGAACCCAGTAGCGAGAACACATATTTCTAGGGACATAACGACAACCGCTACTGGTACGTGCACCAACATGAAATACATGTTTAGAAGCGGAGTCATTTGAAGAGTCTCCCCGTTGACCGCTCCGCCAAAAGTCCTGTACATCATGTAGCCGATTGACACTGAAAGGTCCCACGTGACCGCGGCGACTCCTGTAACGGGGTGAAAGCGGTTTTTTCCTCTCCCGCTGAGGAACGCGTGGCAAAACAAGAAAGCCACCGGAATCAAAGCGGCAGCGACAAATGTGCTTGCAAAAGGGGCAACGGTCATATGGATTACCGATGTTTTAATCGGGTATTTTACTCTTACTAATCAAGACTGCGCATTCTTTGTTTCATTCGGGCTCAACGGCTGGGTTATCTTTGCAATGGCAACTCCGCCTGAGAGGACGCTACTGTTTAGGAAGGTGATCTCTTTTCCAGAGTCCAAGTGGATAACCGTTTGCAAAGCAGTTATATCCTTGACTATGCCCTGCTCGTTCATGTATGATGTAATTACACGGTCGCCCACATAATAGGGCAGTCTGCTTCCTTTAATCGGCTGGTATTGCCCAATAGCGGTTACGATTATACCGCCTGAAGCAATTGCACTGTTTGGAACAGTAACTTGACCCAGATCTGTTTCTATTCTCATAACGAGCGCGGTCATTTCTGTGACTTTTCCAGGAATATTGTTGAATATCACGTTGTCGCCTTCTTTTAACTCAAAGGTGGTAAAAACTAGGAAACCTGACAATAGGCTACCGACAAACGTGGATATTATCAGCCCCGATGTGACAGAGATTATTCCTGCGCTTGCTAAAAGGTCGGTTGCCGGAACTTTCAAGATATAAAGAACCACGAAGGCAATCACTAGTACACTTATCATCAGCATGGTATAATATAACAACCTGGAAGCTTGGACCCCCACTTCTTGGGTCATAAACGGTTTAAATCGACGTATAATTAGCACTACAGCCAGCCAAGCAGCCACACTGATGATTATTTCGACGGACTGCCGAATTAGATTAGATAGGCTTATGGGTTGGGCGATGAACTGATGGAAAATGTAGACGACGAGTACTGTTAAGACTAATATTACCGCTAAGTAAGTGACGAATCTTTTGACTGAGGAAATACTGTGGGCCATGACTATTCTTCCTAGCCATAATTTGCAGGGGATGTTTCTATAGTTTTCCCAAGTAGGTCCGTGTCAAGTTCTGTTAGTATAATAGTCCTACTATTTTCTTGATGATGCCTATAGCTGAAAAAACACGCGCCGAGTTCCCCTCCTTTTCTATGACGAAAATGAGGTCTCACTGCTTTTCCATCATGAGTTGGGAAGCCTGCTCAAAGGATAGTTTGTTCATTAATCAATTTGCCGTCGAATATCAACATATCCGATGCCCTGCTCCGAAACCTAAAACCACAACATTCTCCTTTAAAACCACCCTTCTGAAATTGAGGTCAAAAAAACGAGAAAGGGGAAGGCACCATTTTTTGTTTTCCTATCAGAAGGCAGACTCGCAGGGTTTCTTTTATCTCAGTTTTCAGATTTAGTTTCTTGGGCTATGAGAGCCATCATCTCATCCTTTAGTTCGTGAAGTCTCTGTTGGTTTTTAGCCTCCACGGTTAACCGAATCTTTGGGGAAGTATTAGACGCTCTAATCAGCGCCCATGAGGAATCCGAAAAATCTATTCTCACACCGTCTATCGTGACAACGTTATCGTATTTTTTCAATACTTCTTCCTTCAGCCTGTTCACAACGTCAAATTTCTCCACGTCAGTACTGTCTATCTCCAACCTCACAAAAAACTCGGGCGGAAGCTCATCAACAACCTCTGAAACTTTCCTTCCCAGCTTCGAAATTATCTCCATCATGTACGCACTGTTGATTATTGCGTCATCAAACCAGTAAAACTTGGGCACACACACGTGTCCAGATTTCTCCACACCCAAAACCGCGTTATGCGCTTTCGTCTGCTGAACCAGAAAAGTATGGCCCACGGGAATACGAAAAACTTGCTGGCCGAATTTCTCAGCTTCCTCGTCGATAAGGCTTGAGCATTCAATGTTTGCAACAACGGGTCCCCTCTGGGTCTTCATAATGTCCCTGATCAAGAATACGGCGCTTTGCTCAGTCTCCAAAACCCTGCCTTTTTCATCTGTAAAAACCGCTCGGTCTCCGTCAGCGTCAAAAGCTACCCCCAAATCCGCTTTCTCCTCAACTACGCTCTTGCTCAAGGCACCAAGCGAATCAGGTGTAGGTTCCGGGTTACGATTCTGAAAAGTCGAGTCAGGCCAATCAAACAAGTACTTAGCCTCGACGTTCAGCCGCTTCAAGATTTTCGGGACGAGCAGGCAGGCTGCTCCGTTTCCGAAGTCCACAACCACTTTCACCCCTTCAGGCTTCACTCTTTCAGCGATAAAATCGATGTATTTATCCTCCATGCCCTCGACGTTTTCAACCTTGCCATCGCCCTTTTTGAAAGATCCCGAAAGCATCGTCTGCTCCAACCTATTATTCTCATCTTCAAAAAACCCGACACCGTCTTCGTGAAAAAGTTTTAACCCATTCCAGTTCGCCGGCAAATGCGACGCAGTAATGTAAGCGGCCACGTTGTTTTCCAGCTGCCAGTTTGCGAAGACGCAAAGACTAGCTGGACCCGCGCCGACTAAATGAGCGTTCGACCCTGTACTCGTTACACCTGAAATGAAGACTTTTTCAAGTTCGTCACTATGCTCTCTGAAATCTCTTCCCACAGTAAAGTCGCCGCCGCTGTTGGTTCCAGCCGCCATTCCGATTTTTTCCATTATTTCCGGCGTCAAATCTTTGCCGTATATTCCTCGAATATCATAAGCCCTAAAGATACTCATTCTTAAACACTCCGCTTGAAATACTTCTGCACCAGGTGGTAAAAATGTTCTTCCCTGATGAGACAGCAACTTCAAATGGTTAAGCCGCAACTAATTATTTGGTGAAAGAGCAAATTGATCTGCAAGCTTTTCGTTTTTAGACACGCGGAGACAACAGACAACAGCAAAGACATTTTCTCTGGCTGGCGCAACCCAGACCTTACCCTGAGAGGGCTGTGTCAGGCTCAAGAAGTTGCACGGCAGCTAGAAAAGGAAAAGATCGATTGGACATTCACCTCACACCTCACAAGGGCAAGAAAGACACTGGAAATAGTCATTAAGCCCCACGCGCCCGTTCCCACATTCATAGACGACCGCTTAATAGAACGATGCTACGGCACACTGCAAGGCAAAAGCAAGATAAAGCTTGCGGCTGAAAGTCCGGAATGGTTCGCCAAGATTCACCGCGGCTACGATTTCCCGCCACCAGAAGGAGAAAGCCTAAAAATGGTTGAAGACCGAACATTGCCCTTCGTCCAGCAACTCAAACATTGGCTTAAACAAAACCCAGGCAACGTAGCGATCTCTTGCCACGGCAATTCCATGCGCCCGATTAGACGCGTTTTCGAACATCTGAGCCTTAAGCAGATGCTTCAACTCGAAAACCCGCAGGATCGAGCAATGGATTACGCACTTCACATACACACGGTCAATATTGACGATGCTGAGAAGAAAACGTTTGCGGTCGATTGGCAAACCATAATTGTGCCCGCAACCGTGAAGTTGGCAACGGATCCCCGGAATCCATTAAAGAAATACTATTAATCCCGACTAAGGCGCGACTTCTCTGTTCCCGGATCAAAATGCTTATTTAAATAAGGCTTAGTACAGAAATGCTGAACAGTCGTGCCAGCTTTCTTCATTATCTGAAATAAAGAGAAGGCTAAGTAATTTGACACGCTTCCTTTTTCTTTAGGCAGTTTCGAAGTTTCTGCTATCGCTAACAAGACACTCTTATGGAAACTTAGGATGCGGAGCGGTTAGTAACTTGGTTCCCTCTTCTTCTGCCCAGGCTTTTAGCGTTTTTGTACGAATATTTCCCATGCTGCCTAAACACAGAAGAATGGCGACCATGTCCTCATCTTTTACCCCGTCCACCACGATGACAAAATCGTACTCGCCCATGGTGAAATAGAGCTGCATTTTTCCTCCGGCTTTTTTGATCATGTCATGAGTTGTCTTGATTCTTTCTGGAGCATCTTGGATTGCGCGTATTCCTTGATCAGTCCAGTTTCCAAGCACAATAAAACTCGACACAAACTCACCTGCAAAGAACTTGGAACAGCCAGGAATAAAAAGCTTTCACAGACGTTTAGCGCTTAGTGGAAAACTAATTATTTGTGACTGCAGTTTTCTCACATTAGGAGTCTGACTTTCTTGTCCGTGAAAGATCCTGTTTGCGGAGCGCGTTTAGACCCTGAAAAAGCTCCGTTTAAAACACAATTTCTGGGTAATCAGTATTATTTTGACAGCGAGTACTGCCTGAACACTTTCGTTGAAGGCGCAAAAGTCGCGTATTTCTCGATGGAAATAGCAGTAAACAGTGACATGCCTACCTACAGCGGAGGACTGGGTGTCCTTGCTGGAGACGTAGTGAGATCGAGCGCAGACTTGAGAATACCTTTAGTTGCAATCACCTTAGTCAGCGAAAAAGGCTACTTGAAACAGAAAATAACGTCTGACGGTTCTCAACTCGAATACCCAGAAGAATGGGACCCGTCTAAATACATGAAACTTTTACCTCAGACTGCTTCAGTCAAAATCTCGGGAAAAGAAGTAAAAATCGCTGCGTGGATTTATGAACAGGAGAGTTTAACCGGCGGCACAATCCCCGTTATGTTCCTGACGACCGATGTCGAGGGCAATAGTCAAGAGGACAAGCAAATCACAGACTATCTTTACGGCGGCGACGACCTGTACAGGCTAAAGCAAGAGATAGTTTTGGGGATAGGAGGAGTGCGAATTCTTGAGGTATTGGGAATTAACGTTAAAAAATACCACATGAATGAGGGACACTCTAGCTTACTGACTCTTGAACTCCTGAAAAACAGCGGATTGAACACTAACAGAGTGAGAGACATATGCGTTTTCACAACTCACACACCTGTTGCGTCGGCACTCGACAAGTTTTCTTACGATCTTGTGTCTGAAACGCTGGAGCCCGAAGTGCCGCAAGAAGTTCTCCAGAAGTACGGCGGAGAGGACGAGCTGAACATGACCCTTTTGGCCCTTAACCTGAGTAAGTACACTAACGGCGTCACAGAGGCGCACATGGAGTACTCAAGGAAGCTTTTTCCAGGATATCAGATACAAGAAATTACCAACGGCGTCCACTCCTACACTTGGACATGCCCCTGCCTTAGAAGATTATTCGACAAGTATATTCCTAGATGGGCTAACGAGCCTGAACTTCTCGTGAGAGTTAACATTATACCCGAAGAGGAGTTATGGGAGGCTCACATGGACGCTAAAAAAGGTTTACTTGACTTTGTCAACGCCAGTTCAGGATTTCAAATGAACGCCGACGTTTTGACGATAGGTTTCGCTAGGAGAGCAACTGCGTACAAACGGGCCACGATGATCTTCACCGACCTTGGAAAACTCAAGGAAGTCAATAATTCGGGCAAGATTCAATTAATTTTCGCAGGCAAGGCTCATCCGAAGGATGAAATGGGAAAAGAACTAATCAAAGAGATTTACGAGTTTAAAGACCGCTTGCAAGGTGAGTTAGACGTTGTTTATCTTGAAAATTACAACATGGAGATGGCTGGAAAACTGACTTCAGGCGTTGACCTTTGGCTCAACACGCCTCTGCCGCCCTACGAGGCTTCTGGAACGAGTGGAATGAAGGCAGCTCACAACGGAGTAATCAACTTTAGCGTATTGGATGGGTGGTGGGTAGAGGGGTGTGTAGAGGGGCTCACAGGATGGGCGATTGGCCCGTTCCCTGATCAGGTACTTGATGAGCAGCAACGCAGGAAAAAAGAGATAAATGATCTCTACAACAAACTGGAATACGTAATCATCCCAATGTATTACGAGCGCAACGATGCTTGGGTAACAACAATGAAAAATTCTATAGGCAAAGTTGCTTACTACTTCAACACTCATCGGATGATGCGAAGTTACGCGACAGATGCGTACCTGTAACTAAACAAGAATTGAACTAAACACCAGGAGTTGCATTTACATAATTTCGGCTCATAGTTGTCCTTGCTCAGAAAAAGATTGCGGTTGCGATGGTAGCGGTCAAGAATGCATAAGTTATCATAGTCCAAAGTGTAAACAGCCATTTTGAGCGAGGTAAGAAAAGTTGCCCAAGTACTCAGAGAAAGAAGCATCTAAAAAAAGAGAAAATGTGCAAAAACATTTCTGGAACATCGTCGGCTCCGTTGAACACGTTTCATTGCCAAAATTGGAAGACGCGATCAAGAAAGAATTCGACGCGGATGATGATAGGCTCATTCAAGCGCAAGTTGAACTGATGCAGACAGAGGGAAGGATAAGAGTTCAGAGCAAAGTCAAAGTGTGGATTAAACAGCCAAAGGCTGATTCGACTTAAAATGGTCTGAAAACTGAAAGAAATTTAATAGAAGTTGCGTGCTTCTTTTCTTTTCTCGGCTTCCTCGTAGAAGCGTAGAACTTCGTCGATTATTTCCACGTTTGAGAGCAGCATACGCCTACAGCAGTACCGTTTTATGCCGAGGCTATCTAGGATGTCGCTTGCGTTCTCGCCAGTCTTGATGCGCCGGGTAAACTCATCCCACTGATCTCCAACCAGCTTGCCGCATGTGAAGCATCTTACCGGAATAATCATTTTTTTCACCTTACCTGTAACTTTTCTGTGCTTTCGCTCGCGCGCCAGAGCCACCGAACTTCTTGGCTTCTTTAGCTCGACTGTCACCGACAATCATTGTTCGGTCATATTCGCTAAAGACTGTTTTCAAGTGAGTACTTTTTGTCCACTTCAAAAGTGCGTTTGCAACTGCCATGCGGGCTGCTTCTGCCTGTCCCATGTAGCCTCCGCCGCTTGTCTGGACGTCCATGTCTAGTTGCTGCCAAACTTCTGTCCCTGCTTGCAGCAACGGCTCCATGATTTTTGCTCTTGCAATGTCCGGTTCGTAAATTTCGACGGGCGTCTTATTTATCCGCACTCTTCCAACTCCCTGCTTGACAACGGCGCGTGCGACCGCGGTTTTTCTTTTTCCACTGACAACTAAAACTTTCTTTACCGGCATGTTTATTCACCCTGACTCCAGCCTATTTCTCTCGCCATTTCCGCAAGAGTGAAATGCGGCCCTTTCAGGCCAGCGGACGAGGCCTCTGCGAACGTGATCATTTGTCGACCCTTAAACTCTTTAGGAATTCCCATGAAGACCTTGAGCCGTTTATAAGCGCTTTTTCCTTTAGGCTGCTTGAATGGAAGCATTCCTCTTACAGTTCTTCGCAGAAACCTGTCGGGTCTTCGGTAATGGAATGGTCCCCGTTCAGGTGCGCCCACTTCAAGGAATTCCTTGGCTTCTGCAATTTTGCTCTTCTTTCTGCCTGAGAATACGGCTTTTTCAGCGTTAAGAATGATTACTTGTTCCCCGTCTAGTAATCGTTTGGCGACTTTACTGCACATTCTGCCAACTATCAATCCTTCAGCGTTAACCATTGTGATAGGCTGCTTTGTGGTTTGCATGTTTCTTCACTGAATTATTTTGATGTTTGAGCCCTTTGGATTCTTCGTTAAGAGCTCAGGAATTGAAATGTACTTGGCCTTTGCGGCAACAAGTTTTGCTTTCGCTTTCTCCGAAGCACCAAACGATGCCACCGTAACGGCGTGGTCTATGCTGCCTGACCCCAAGATTTTGCCAGGAACAACTACGGTGTCGGCCCGCTTTGTGTTCCGGTTTATTTTGCTCAGGTTGACGGCAACGCGTTGACTCCTAGACTTAGAAAGATACTCAGCTATGTCTAGCCAGATGCCTGCTTGTTTCTCTCTGCTTTCCTTCTTCAGCAAAGAGATAAGCTGAATTAGTTCAGGATTCGTCGTTTTTGACTCTTTCATGGCGGTTCAGCCTTTAACAATTGTTCAAATTCGTTCAGTTGCTTGCCTAAAGTCTTGGTGGCTTCTTGCAGGATGCGTTCTGGAAGAAGTACACCTGTAGATTCGATGTTCATTATGAAAGCGTTCTTTTCCCATTCAACCTTAAGCGGTGAAGGCTTTTGTGGGCAAGCTTCGACACAATCCATGCATAGGTTGCATGCCAAGAGGTCTCGGACGTCGACCGTTTCATCCTTAATCGTTAGCACCCTTTTGGGGCAGATATCCACGCATTTTGAGCATTCTTCACATTTTTCTGCTGGAAGGGTTATCTTTGGATAATACTTGTAGGCGCACATTGAAACCGGCTGCCATTTCGCATGGTTTTTGCCTCTTCCCAGTCGAGCGTAGGCTTCCAGTTTCAGTTTTTGGTTTTTAGCGAGTTTGATTATCGGGATTTTGTCTGATACCGGGATGATTTCAGGGTTTTCTGACACGATTTCGCCCGAATAAACTGTTCTTGTTCCTTCCTTTGCTTCAGCGTCCAGCGTTAGAGTCACTCGACATTGTGGACAACCGAATTCGCTTTGGCATTGACATTCTTCAGGAAGGTTATAAGAGTCCAGATCAGTCTTGAGAGGAGTGAGACCTAACCTATGAGCGATTATTTCATCCTGTAATATTGAACTGTTTTCTATCATGACAACTTCATCGATTGCCATGGTTGGTACTTCAGCAAGTGCAATGCGGCGCAAAGCGTTAATTAACGGAACATCCGCGTCCCTGATGATTATGCGGAGGCTGTTATTGGTTTTTTCAAGGATTTCCATTTTCACTTGCCGAGACACTCCAATAAGGTCATTATAACAGGTGTGCGCTCAATAGAGATATAGGTGCATTATTTCAATTTTTCTGTCAATAAAGAAGGGAAATTGAGCTTAGACTCTTCTACCTCTTCTGCCGCCAGGCCTTCTTGTACCATCATGGGGAATTGGCGTAACTTCTTCAATCCGCTCGATACGGAACCCAAACCTAGCCAGTGCACGTATGGCTGCCTGCGCACCTGGTCCCGGAGTTCTCGGTCCTGAGCCTCCTGGCGCTCTCACTTTAATGTGAATGGCCGTTATCCCCTTGTCCCGAGCTACTTCTGCTGCGCCTGTTGCTGCGCGCATCGCTGCGTATGGCGATGATTCCATGCGGTCCGCTTTGACGAACATGCCGCCGCTGGTGCGGGCGATGGTTTCCGCGCCTGAAATGTCGGTAATGTGAATTAACGTGTTATTGTAGGAACTGAAGATGTGGACGATTGCCCATTTCTCGTTTCGTTTGCTGTTGGCGCTCAAAATCCGCCGCCTCCTCTTCCGCCTCTTCTTCCTCGGCTAGGCTGCCGAATTTCCGGCTGCTTAGCTACGACTGATAAGCCGACCCGCAACGGGTGAGCTTGGTTTGCAACGGCGCTTTCGGGTGAATAAATGACCTTGGGTTCGTCTAGCTTCGCGACCATGTATCCTGGAATTGTGATTCGGCGGTCATCCACAGTTATGTGCCCGTGCGTGATTAATTGGCGGGATTGGAAGATTGTTCTTGCTAAACCTTTGCGGAAAACGATTGTTTGAAGCCTGCGCTCCAATATGTCTTCTATGGTCAAGTCTAAAACGTTGTCCAAGACAGCAGTTTCCTGCAGGATTCCGCGCTTTTTAAGTTTGGTCAGAAGCTCATTTTCCATCTTTGCTCTTTCTTCAGGAGTTTTGCTAATCAGTGAACGAGCGATGCCTCTATTCTTGGACAAGATTGTCTTATTGCGCCAGAGTTCATGCTTGTTCCGCAAGCCATATTGACCTAAAAGTTTTAGTTCTTCTTGAAGGATTTCCTTACGCCAGCCAAATCGCGGGGTATCAAATTTCTTACGTTGCTTCTTCGGATCCCCCGTTTTTACTTGCCTCCTTCCCCAGATGCTGCTGCACCAGGTTTCTGGATGATGGCTTTCTTCTTGACACCTAAAGCTTTGCCGGCTCTTCCAGTAGTTTTTGTTCTTTGCCCGCGGACTTTAAGACCGTAAGCGTGACGATATCCACGCCAAGACCTGATGTTTTTAGCTTCATCAATATCCATCTTAGTTCTCAAGACTAAGTCAGCGCTTAAAAGATGCACGTCCTTCCCTGTTTCAGAGTCTTTCCGCCTGTTAAAAAGCCATGTTGGGAGGTTGTATTTTGCTGGTTCCCGAATAACATTTTCGATTTTTGAAATATCTGACTCAGTGAGGAAGCCCACTCGCAGGTCAGGGTTGACCTCTGCCTTCTTCAAAACTGCGTTTGAGAGGCTTAGGCTCACCCCCTTTATCTGTGCTATCGCATAAGAAGTCTTAAGGGTGCCCGGAACGTCCGTGCCCATTATACGAAGTATATAACGATATTCCTGCGACATGCTAAATTTTCAACCGTTTTTAAATTGAAAGCATATACGAAATGAGTCAATATTTATTTAAACCTTGCTTTCCAAAAAGCGTCATCACCCGTCAATCAATGAATCAAATTGTTGCGTTTTTCTGGTTTAAAATTTGCTTTGCCTGCGAAACCTAAATACCAACGTCTATAAGTTAAAGCAGGATGAGAATGATGGACCCCGTAACGATAGTCGGCTTGACCGCAGCTGCCTTCACAACAATCGCGCTTCTTCCACAGTTGGTGAAGGTCTGGAAAACTAAGTCAACCAGAGACATCTCGACGGGAATGTTCTTACTTTATTGCAGTGGCGTATTCCTGTGGTTTGTTTACGGAGTCTACATCAACGATTTGCCCATCATGCTGGCGAACTCTTTAGCTTTCATTCAGGCGCTTGTAATCCTGACATTCAAAGCAAAATACAAGTAAATTTACCGTTTCATCCAAATTTTGCCAGCAAACGGACAACGGAGAGACGGAGCAAGAAGAATCAGGCTTGCTCAACCAATGCTATGACATTAATGGTTGATCCTATCCAACGCAGATAAGCGTTCAGCGTTGAACGCAAGGCAACCGCATCTTGAGCGTCAACTGCTAACACGAGAAACAAGCCGTCTCTTTCGAGTTTTACCCTAGCTCTACTCGTGATCGGCGCGTTAGTTTCAGGCAGCAAAGCATCAAGAAACGCGATCGACTGCTTATCTGAAGTACATTTCAGCTTTATGGTAGCCTTAGCCCTGGTTGCCATGTGTTGATACCTATGGTAAACAGCGATTTTCAAGGTAATAAACAGGCGCTCTTCACCGTTCTGCGCCCTGCGATATCTAACCTCACGAGAACTGGGCTTAACGAACAATATCAGCGACCAGTAGATAACGAAGCCCCACGCAAAACATGCGTGGGTTGTTTGGGAGAAAAATTGCGTTTTTCATGTCAAGTTGCCTAGTTCATGTGAAAAATCGTCAGCTTTACTTGACCGAATATTCGAAGCAGCTTCAGTTGAGAAACCATATTTTAGATAGAAAAGAAGGCTTTGTACTCTTAAACAAAGAGTTTATTGCTGCAAGATTGTTAAAAACAAGTTTTATAGAACCTAGACCATTGTATAAAATCAGGTTGGGGAGTACGCTTTAAATGCAAGATGCATTGAAGCAAAGAGCGTGCCAACTAAAACAGCGAAAAATTGGCATGCGGTCAAGACTATGCTTCAATGGGCTGGACATTGCTATGTTGCAGTGAAGCCGTGAGCAACATGACCAAAACGGTGAAAGGCCATGAAGCGACAAAGACAAGGCTTCAATGGACCGCGGAACATTTTTAAGGCTTAGACCCAACCTGCTTGTCTTTTTCGCAGGTTAGAAGTTTTGAAGGGCCATTTACGCCGATGAAAGCGTTAGCTGATTTATTTAAAGGAATCATATCCTATTGAAGTATTCTAGAGGCGCGTACCAGAAAACAGTAACTGTTTTTCCGCATTCTCGGTTTTGACACTTAACCTTCGTTTTCACAACGTCTCCGTGGAAACTATTCCGTATTGGCTTTGCTGATGAGAATGCTGTGTGGAATCTGTCAGGCGGTTCAATCTTAATGGGCGCGTAACAGGACGGGCATTCAAGAACTGCCATTAGCACACCCTCAAAATACTAATAGGCTATCCAGTGGTAAAAACTTGGCGATTGATCAGTGCCTGAATGTAAATACCGAACCAAGCATCACAATACTGATTGGCTCTATGCAAGCTTCTTCCGTTTCTTGCTCAAAGCAGGCTAAAGCACGCGAGTAGGCAAGTGTTTAAGAGAGTGCGCAAGCATAACTTAAAGCCGAAAGGTGAATGTTTGGTTTTTTCGCGTTCTGCGATTAGCAAAATTCAAGCAGCCATCATCATCACTTTAGTATTAATCGCGGCAGTCGATACCGTTGTCTACTTCTACGAAAATAGCTTTATCGCGTTATCCCCTGCGCCCACCCCCACACCTGCTCCCTCGCCTTCTCCATCGCCTACGCCCATCCCCATGCCCTCCACGGCGCCAGCTTCATTAAGATTCTCCAACTTGTATGTGTCCTCGCTTGAGGCTTGGCCCGGGCAGATAGATAATGTTTCGGTTGATGTAAGCAATATTGGAAGCGAAAACGTCAGTTATTCGTTACCGTTTTATGTGAACGGTAAAGTTGCTCAAAGTGTTCAGGTTCAACTTGCATCGGGAACTCACGAAACTGTAACGGCGGCCATAAATGAGACCGTCGTTGGAACTTATCAGGTGGCCGCGGGTGGAATAGGCAATTCATTCAGCATCGTTCCCGCAGGTGAATACACTTTGAATGTTATTTTAACTGAATCAGGGATGACTTTCACTTTGGACGGGGTGTCTCAAGTTTCCCCATTCTCAGGGCTGGTAACTGCTGGACTTCACACGGTTACTGTTCCGAGTTCAACCCAAGTTGAGACCGCGGGTTGGGGTCTTCAAACGTACAGCTTTACCAGCTGGGATGACGGAACCACAAGCCTTACCAGAACCGTAAACGTGCAGGATGAAACTTACATAGCCGCTTCTTACGTAAGAACATCGGGTACTTCATGCCCTTCCTTGTACGTGTGGAATGGAACAGGTTATAATTACGCTGCAGATGTTAATGACGGCACAGGCTGGTTGGGCTACTTAGAATATTTTGCGCCGGGCGGCTCAATGGTTTTCTCATACAACTATCCGTACGATTACATCAAGTTAGACTCAACGCAGCTTAAGCCTCTCGACGGATTTTATAACTTTAGAATCGCAGAAGATACAAACGAAATCTTCTATCTGGACTCAGTTCAACTAGTCGCGGTTGACCACCCGGCTGACACCGACGTTTTCTCAACGAAAAGCACTTTTGTCTACAATCTCACTGGCCAAGGAACAATCTACACTGTGAGCAAGGACTTGGCTACTCCTGTTTCGGCGGTAAATGGTCAAGGACAAAACGTTCTCCCGCTAATTTCCAAGCTTGACAATAAGTTCACAACTGCCCTTAGATGGGCGTGGAATAACATTACACTCAACCTGGGCAACTTGGACGGTGCAAAGAATATATATCTCGTAGTTGCCGCTCGAACGGTTTGGCCAACAACCCAAGCCGGCAGCGAAAACTTCATGAGTTACGCTAAGAAGCCGGGAGTGATGCCTTCACCGCCGCCTTACATGCAAGTGAAAGCGGAAAACGGGAGCTGGGTTAATGTTCCTGCCGACCGACAGTTTCCTATTCCCGCTACAACAGATCAAGAGTTCGTGGTTAACTTAACAGGTTTGTTCCCCACAAACAATTTCGAACTGAGAATAAACTACTATCAAGACATCCAGTTTGATTACATAGGCATAAGCACATCGCCACAGCAGAAGATCGTTTCCTACACGTTAACACCTTCATCAGCCTATCTGACGCAGACATTCGTCCCGAACTCAACCTCAACTGGAGCCTTCACAAGATACGGAGACGTTACAACGCTGCTCCAATCTGCCGACAATGAATTCGTTATTGGAAGAGAAGGCGACGTGGTTTCAATCCAGTTCCCCGCGGACCTGCCTCCCGTTCCCAAAGGATGGGTGAGGGACTTCTTCGTCGTCGCCAACTGCTGGTTTAAAGGTGATGGCCTTCCTTACGTGCCGTTCACTGTTGACCCGCTTCCATTCCAGGCGATGACAAGCTTCCCGTATCCATCAAACGAAACGTACCCATACGATGCTGAAAATCTAGCATACTTGCAGACGTACAACACGAGAATAATTAACTCTCCTTAAACCTGTTTTTTCCGTTTTAGAGACTGCTAAGAAACAAATCTCTCAGCTAACAGCATCGACTTGGAAAAAGAGTCAATTGCTTCAATTGGAGAAAAGCAGCAAGGAACTGGTTTTAGATTAAAAATCAAATATCAAGTAAGAGGCTTAAGCTTTTGTGGGTTCCGAGGCTCTGGAACCTTAGTAGAAAAAGAGCAAAATTGCAAAAGCTCCATCGAAAAATTAACCAGAACCTTTTCGGTCCGTACTTCTTCTTCGTTGTTTTTAAAGAACTAAAAAAAAGGAAAGTGATGTATAGTATTCGTTTGCTTTTATTTTATGGCCGTTTTCTAAGAGTCAGCACTGCCAGTATAGCCCCAATTATGACTATCACGATAACTATCACTGCCACTCCTAACTCCACCGTTCCAGTTGATGCTAAACCCGATACGGGTGAAGCGGTCGGTGCAGTTGTTGCTGTTGGTGGGCTTGCGTAGAATGATGCTTCAGCGGATGATGGGTAGTAGCCGTTGGTGCCCGCGAAGTTAACAGAAGCCGTGAAGTTGCCTGGTACGATCGGTGTCCATGTTAGGGTGTAGAAGCCGTTCTCGTCAGTTGTTGCGCCACCGATTGTGTAGTGGTTGCCGTTCGAGTCAGTGACAGATACGGTGACTGGGACGCCTACAAAGTCAGTTGGTTTCGCCTGCTGCTGGTAAACGTAGCCCATCCATTCGGTCATGCTCGCATCAGACGCGCATGGAACGCCATGTGGAAAGTCAGCTGCTTGCTCAGTCTGCGTCGTTCCGGGTGAAATATCCGTTACTGTGCCGCTGATCACCACGGAATTACCGAAGGCCTCAACGTTTGCAGTAGTAGCGCTTGGTCCTTTGCCGACAACGTAGATCTGGTTGTCGTAGCCGTTGAAGAATGTGTTGTACCCATCTGCAAGGGCATAGGACGTAGCAGCGGCATCGGCATCTGAAACCGTCCAGATTTCTTGTCCGGTTGTAGCGTTAATGGCGCGTGCTAATGCACCCTTGTAGATTGGTGTTTCAAAAGTGTGCTCGCCAGTGACCGTGTATATTACTCCGTTTGTTATAGCAGATATGTAAGTCGGATAATTCGTTGCCCAGTTAAGACCAGCGTTAGTGCTGTTGCCTGGACCACCGTTGCCGTATGTCCAAAGCAGGTTTCCAGTAGTCAAACTGTAACAGTAGACGATTCCGCTCATGCCGCCTGTGTAGAGGTTACCGTAAGCCAGCGTGGGTCCCTCGCCGTTCCAGCCCGTGGCGAAATAGTTTAATGATGCCTCGGTTGATGTTGGACCCCAAATTCGTTGGCCTGTAGTCATGCTGTACCCTACGAACTGCATGGTTTCAGTGTAGTATTCAACGAACACACCGGCGCCGCCGTTAGCTGTCGGTTCAGCTCCGTCGTAGGAGATAGTCAAGTTTCCGGCTGGCGGGGTGATTGTATTCTTCCATAGTTCAGTGCCTATTGTACCGCTATTTGGGTTGAGGTTTATGCCGACATATGTGTAGGGAGTCCATGATGGTGCTGCGAAAAAGCTGTCACCAGCGTTTGGCATGGTACCTGCTTCGACGATTGCCATATCGTTGTAGAAAGCGCTCTCTATGGTGGGTGATGCGGTTAGTGAGTTAAGCGAAGACACTGAAACGTTCCAGTCTAGTAAGCTTGGATCAGATCCGTTGGTTATCGGTGGAACTACAGAAGGAGTTGTTGAAGGACCTGAGTATTCGTTGTCCCAGAGTCTAGAGGAATTCCACTCCTGCAGATAATAGTTCGGAGGCCCTGTGGGAATACCAAACATGTTTACTGGTCCTAGGTTTACTAGGCTAACTATCAGGTATTCACCTTCTGGACCCATGAGTGCTGTGCCCGCGGGAACATTAGTCACGTCAAAGAGGAAGGTTCCTGTATCTCCGTCATAACACTCCCATGTTACAGGTACTGGAGGCCCGAGGAAGGATCCGCCGACACTTGCAACTAAGATTGGCGGCCAAACCCCGTGCTCATTAGGGTCTTGCATGTCGTATACGTAACCGAAAGACAGCCCCGGAACAGTACTACTGCTCCAGACTTGTTGTCCTGTCTCCAGGTTAACGCAGACGGTTGGCCCGTAGGGGTTTGAGACCATTGCACCTGCAACACCTGCGAATGATAAGGGTTCCGTGTAGTAGAGCATTCCGTCAATTATTATTGGATTGCTGTATCTAGTAGCGTATGCACTTCCTTCGGCGTATGTGTCTCCCTGAATGACGAAGTTGTTTCCTCCGACGACTCCGCCGCTTTGCATCGGCTTTGTCCACATAATATGGCTTGTTAGAGATCCTACATCATAGGGTTGGAAAGTAGCACCCATCATTCCGCTTGAGTAGCCTGGTGAACCTGTGCCCAACCAGTTTGAGGAAATTATCCACCAGTTAGAGTTTTCGCCGTATATTGGGCGAGTCCAGAACTGGGTCGGAAGCGGAGCTGACGGGATTGTGGTTAATTGCGCTGTCTGAACAGTGAGCGTTGTTGAGGCAGAACTTGGCAGATAAGTGTCGCCCGCGTACGGATCCGGAACAGACCCACCGAAAAAGCTCGGCTCAGTAGTCCACGTGTAAAGCATCCCTGGGAAGTTGAACGTAAGCGTGTACGTTCCGGTCTGGGTCGGACTGAAGTAATAGTCCTGATTCGCTGTTGGATCTGATACAACAGTCCAATTCTCAGTTGTTACTTGACCGTTAGGCGCAGTAATGGCGAGCCCGTAGTTTTGCCATCGAATGTTGTTTATTGGTTCTGCGCCAGGCAGTACCATGCTTAGCCACATATCAACAGACACTCGTTGACCGACACCTACCGGGTCGGGTGCCGCGTTAATGTAGGCATAAGTTTTAATCTGCCATGCAGGTGTGTGTGCGTTGGCGTTTGGAATTAGCATTACTGAAGCAGTCATTGAAAATGTCAAAAGTGCAGCGATAAGAATAGCAATAGTCTTGCTTTTCTGTTTCATTTTTCTTTCTCCAATTTTTTTATTTTGTGGTTGAGGAGAAGTATAGATGCCTCTGCTCAACCGCCGAAGCGCTTTGTCTCTTCTAGCTTAAATAATTTGGGGAAAAACAAATTTAATGAATAATAATAAAAGAATCTCTCAAATATTATATAAAAATGATAAAAATAGAGAATTAAATGAATTCAAAAATCACGAATTGAGACACTGAAATCAGGCACTTTTTTGTTTTCTCCTTGGTCAGATCAATTCGTTTTCCTCTCTAAATGGGTGATAGCCGTTAAACCAATGCCTACAACCAAAAAAATCCCGCCAAAAACTATCAAAACGGCGACATATTCCTTATAACCGCCCATATAGGCTACTATCCCACTAATCAAGAAGATAAAGCCCAAAACGGCCAATATTTCTCCGAGCAGCTTCCAACTTGAACCTCGCACGTTTGGCATGTCAAAGCATTATGCTGCTGTCTGCATAAAAAATTATCGAGGTTCGAAACCTTGACAGAGTATTTCGATGAAAACTATGAAAATTGGAAAAATCCCTTCGGAGAAAAAGAATAAACTTGACGCAGTTTTGCGAAAAACCAGAAAGCTTGTCGGCGCGGCTGGTTCATTATTAGCAGGCGTGGAATGGTGCTTATTCGGTATTCTTGTATGTTTAAGGTGGGAATAAAGCAGGTGCCAAGGTATCAAATTAACCTCTTATCATCGTAAGCCTTAAGAAAAAAGCAGGTGTAAAGTCTGAGAAGGGAAAAATTATGCAAACTTCAGGCTGGACTGGAAAGCGGGCGAAAGCCGTTTTCCTCACGATCTTAGCTGGTGTCTTGTGGGGGACATCTTTTCCAGCCATAAAAATCGGTTTAAGCTACGTCGACACGTACTTGTTTGTTTTCTTGAGGTTTCTTTTGGCTTCAGCGCTGATGCTGTTGATAATGGTTTCCGCCAAGAAAATAACCTTTCCCGTAAAAGAGAAGAA
The DNA here is from genome assembly GCA_035319575.1 of Candidatus Limnocylindrales bacterium. Classification (GTDB taxonomy): domain Archaea; phylum Thermoproteota; class Bathyarchaeia; order Bathyarchaeales; family Bathycorpusculaceae; genus Bathycorpusculum. The sequence goes on along the minus strand of DATHCJ010000034.1, from coordinate 22,457 downwards.
ACTAATCCTTTTCCTAGGTATCGCCAACGGAGCCGCATACCTGCTGCAGTACGTCGGAATGACATCTGCATCAGCCACGGTAGCTGCACTCTTCATAAACTTAAGCGCTGTCTGGGTGGCACTTCTGAGCCCAAGGCTGCAGGGGGAAACGTTAGGAAGAAGGAAAATATTGGGTGTTTTAGCGGCTCTAACTGGCGTCATATTTGTGACGACTAACCTTGATTTCTCGATGTTAAACGGACAATTGATTGGTGATCTGTTACTAGTCACTTCAGGAATCGTTTGGGCATTTTTCATAATATACAACAAAGACCTGGTTATGAAAAGCCACAATACACTTCAATCTTTAACTTGGGTCTTGCCAGTGACTCTGCTGCCTATGGTGCCCTTCGCCCTGCCCTCAGCAAACGAGGTCACTGCACTTCCTATTCAAGCCTGGCTTGCCATAGTTTACACGGCAGTCATGTGCTGGATCGTTCCTTACTACCTGTGGCTGGAGGGACTAAAACACATCTCGGCTTCAACCTCCACAATTCTCCTCTTATCGGAAATATTAGTGGCCACGGCGATTTCATACGTTCTATTAAACGAAACGCTAACTTTGATCTCGGTTGTTGGAGCTTCACTAATAGTAATTGCTATAGTATTGGTATCCTATCGCTCAGAGTAAACCCAAGCGGAAATCAACAGTTATTTAATATGCAACAACAACCAGCCGAAAGGGCGAGGTTTCGGCTTTCAAGTTTCTCCTTGTTAAGCTTGTTTCATTAAGCTTAGTTCTTTTACTGTGCAGTCGATTGCATTGATTGCTTTTTCAATGTGAACTTTTTCTATCCCCCGATGAGTCACCATTCTAAAGCTGTTCTTGGCCATAGTCGAGACTAAAACGCCGTTTTCCTTGAGTTTTCTAACGAACAGTTCATCTGGTGCTCCTAAACTACTCGTGTCGAAACGAACCATGTTTGTCTGGACCGCAGCTAAATCAACTCTTATCCCGTTTATTTTCGATATTCCCTCCGCTAAACGCCGTGCGTTTTTGTGGTCTTCTTCCAGCCTGTCAATCATCTTTTCAAGGGCCACAATGCCTGCCGCAGCGATTATACCAGCTTGTCGCATTCCACCGCCCAAAACTTTACGGGCCTTCCTGGCTTTCTCGATGAATTGTTGGTCGCCGACCACTACCGAGCCGACTGGGCAGCTTAGACTTTTAGAGAGGCAGAACATCAGGTTGTCTACATGCTTTGCGAACTCTTTTACGTTAACCTTTAAGGCTACGGCAGCGTTGAATATCCTTGCACCATCCATGTAGAATTTCAAGCCACGCCTTTTCGCAACTTCGCTTACTGCTCTCATCTGATCGGGAGTTACAATCGTACCCCCGTACCTGTTGTGTGTATTTTCAATGCATATCAGGGTCGGTTCTGGAAAATGGACGTTCTTCGGTCTTATCGCGGCCTCAATGTCTTCCGGATTAAATGCTCCAAAGCGACCCCTTATTAACCACGGCAGCAGTCCAGCAATCGCGGATAATCCCCCTCCCTCATACCAGTAGATATGAGATTCCGCTTCCAAGAACACCAAGTCTCCACGTTTTGTGTTGCTCATCAAAGAGACAAGGTTTGCTTGAGTCCCGCTTGTGACCAAAAGAGCCGCTTCCTTTCCCATTTTCTCAGCTGCCATTTCTTCAAGCTTTTTAACCGTTGGGTCTTCGCCGTAAACATCGTCTCCCAGTTCCGCATGTCGAATTGCTTCTAGCATCTCTTCTGTGGGCAAAGTAATCGTGTCGCTTCGCAAATCAATCATTTCTTTGCTTACTACTCCCATCTTACCCTCACCTAAAGTGAACTTTCTCTTTACAAAGCAACAGGTTCTTGCTTTAAAGTCTTTTTTCGGACCGGCGGCAAAACAGTAGATATGTTATTCGCTTACTTTGGAGTTTAGCAAGATGCTTATTACGAAAAATCGGCGAGTAGTTGAACGCCTGCTATTTCCTCGTGATGAGAAGAACGCCCGTGAAAATTAAAAGCCCGCCGGCCAAGATTAGCGGAGTGATTGTCTCCCCTATGAATGCTGTTGCAAACAAAACTGTGACTAACGGTTCTGCGAAGAGAAAAGAGCTCGTGACTGCGGCTCTAACTCTGTTCATAACGTAGAACCAGATAAAATACCCAACGAACGAACACGTAACTGCTAGGTACAGAATTGCCGCCCACGCTTGCAGGCTTAACGACATTATTCTCTGGAGGGAATTTTCAGCTAAAGAGAACGGAATCAAGAAAAGTCCGCCGATAATGTTTACGTATGCTACAACGAGAAAAGGACTGTACTTGTCGGTCAACTTTTTTCCTCCAAGAGTGTATGATGCCCAGAGAATAGGTGTAAGAAGAAGGATTAAGCTTCCAACGAGAAATGTAGGATCACTGCTTCTCAAATTCATTGTTCCACCGGTAATCACGACCAGTGTGCCGATTCCCGCAACAGCAAGCCCCAAGAACTGCCTTCGCGTTAACGCCTCACTGAAAATCCGTATAGAAAACAAAGCTATGAGTATGGGCGAGAGGAGACAAACTAAAATCGCAGCCACAGAGGCGTCTGCCAACTCTATGCCTACGTATTGGGCGATAAAGAAGAAGGTAACCCCCAGGAGCGAGAGACCTATAAACGTAAGAGTGTCTCTGCGTTCAAAAACCGCTGAGCGAAGTGGTCTCCTGACTTTCTGCACTAAAAGGGCGACTAGAAATAAGGCTCCTGCCACTAGAAACCTGAACGTTGCGATAGCGATCGGAGTTAACCCTTGAGAAAGCAACGTTTTCACAACTACAAATGAACTGCCCCAGAAAATAATCAGGCATAACATCAAGAAAAAATCAAACAAACCGATTTTCTTGCTTGCTATTTTCCCACCTCACCACAGCTTTGCCATCTACGGGTCATGGAAGAATTAACGCACACCAGGCATCGCGAAGGATTTAGAGAAGCCTCTAATCTAGGGTTTTGTCGTTTGTGATGATGGTTTTTCATCCTGTGGCGCGTAGAGGAAACAGGAAACTAGCCTATCTGCGTACTGATACATCTCAGGTGCCTGATGAAGCCATAGCCATAACTCAACGCCCTCTGCGGATTCGCTTAGCCTATCTACTGCCGTCAGACTCCTCGTTTTGTCCTTCTCCAAGGTGAGCAGGTCCTTCACTTGATCAATGCTGGCGTTTCTTATGATTACGTTACCGTTTGCGTTTGTTGAAACAATAGTTTCCGCTTTGAACATGTCTGCGTACTTGTTCTCAATCAGGTACTTGAGGTCCGACGCCACTTCTCCAGAAGTCCAACCGCACACGTTGAAGGATTCTGGACACCTCGGGTGGAAAGAGCAGCCTGGTGGCGGCTCCACTAAGTTTGGAGTATCCCCCTTCAATATTATTTTGGTTCCCTTTACAATCTTTCCTGGAACAGCCGAGATAAGCGCCACGTTGTATGGATGAATAGGATTTAGTATTACTTCTCTCTTCGGCCCGGTTTCCACTATTTTGCCTGCGTACATGACGTTTACCTGGTCCGCCATGTAGGAGATAACGGCTATGTTGTGGGTTATAAGGACCATTCCTATGTTATGGGTCGTCCTGATTCTGCGCAGAAGTGCTAATACCTGAGCCTGAACCGAAACGTCCAAAGCACTGGTTGGCTCGTCTAACACTAAGAATTTTGGCAGTGTAGCAATTCCCCTAGCTAGGGCAACTCGCTGTTTTTGGCCGCCGGAAAGTTCGTGAGGGTACCTGTATGCGAAGTCCCTTGGAAGGCCGACTTCATCCAAGAGCTCAAAACATCTTTTTGGGGCTTCGTTCGAGCTTAAATAGCCTGTAGATGTGATAGGTTCCGTTATGATATCCAAGATGTTTAACCGAGGATCCAGAGAAGAGTAGGGATCTTGAAAAACAATGTTCGTCTTCTTCCTGATGTCCTTTTGCATATCTCCCCTTTTGTTGAAGATGGAGTATTCTTTTTCAATGTCAGCTGCCTTCTTCAAGTCCTTGTTTGCGACATAATTATCATATTCTTCTAAGACGTTGTCAGGAATGTCAAAGAACACTTGGCCGGAAGTTGGCTTTAAGAGCCCTAAGAGTAGTCTTCCTAGCGTGGTCTTCCCTGAGCCGCTTTCTCCCACCACGCCTACGATCTCCCCTTCTCTTACTTCAATATTCACTCCGTCAACGGCTTTTAGCATAAGCGGGTTTCCGAATGCGCTACTGCCTTTAAGCGGAAAGTGTTTAACGAGTTGCCTTGACGCTAATAACATTTTTCATCATCCTCAAGTGTAGCAGGCGACAAAATGCCCCCCTTCGACTTCCACCATTTCTGGCTTTTTAGTTCTGCATTGCTCAGTCGCGTCTGGGCACCTAGGGTTAAAAGTACAACCTAGCGGCACTTTTCTCATGTCCGGTACCGTGCCTCCGACGCCTTGGATTTCAGACCCCTCAATTCTGGGGATGGCTCTCGTGAGCATCCTCGTGTATGGATGAATAGGATTGTTAAAGATTTCGTCTGTAGGTGCCACTTCAACCATGGTGCCGGCGTACATGATGCCGATTCTATCGCACACTTCGGATAAAACAGAAAGGTCATGGGATATGAAAATGAATGAAGTGTTGAACCTTTGTTTGAGGTGTCTTGTAAGCTCCAGTATTTGAGCTTGTACAGTCACATCCAACGCACTGGTTGGCTCGTCCAATATAACTAGGTCAGGGTTGTTCGCAAGCGCAATAGCTATTACTATCCTCTGCCTCATGCCGCCTGACAACTCGTGTGGATACATCCTCACCACTTTATCTGGGTTAGGAACCTCAAGCATGGAAAGAAGCTCAATCGCCTTTGTGTACCCTTCTTTTAACAGTACGTTCTTGGCTGCCCTACTTATTCCAGGTATCTTCATCCAGCCGGGCATACTCGTTCCCTTTTCTACACTCTCCAGAACTATCTTTTCAAAGGATCCCAACTTTTCCGAGTGGAGCGACAGAATAATCTTTTCTTTCTTCGCCTCCCCAAGATCGTTTCTCCTCCACACGTTAAGAACTTGGGTCTCAATCCCCTGCAATCCTTTTGATTCAGCGTATTTGGTAATAGCCTGTTCATCTGCCCCCTCCTTCAGTAGGTTAACTATCTGCTCAGTATCTTCCGGCGTTGCCCTCGCCCTGGCAAGCTTCCTCTCAGCAAGCGATCTTGGCTGATGCGTAAGAACTGTTTCTGCTATTTGGAAACCGACCTGAAGGACAGGGTTAAGGCTCGTCATTGGGTCTTGAAAAACCATAGATATCCTACTGCCTCGGACGTCAGCCAGTTCCTTGTTTACCTTTTTAACGACAGCCTCGCTTTTTCTCAGGTTGAACTTGTCCGTTTCCCCAGCGCCAGCTTTCGTAAAAGAGGCTATCAGGTCTCTTTCGCCGCAGAACATAGCTTGGCCGTCCGTGACTGCGGCGTTAACTGGCAGAAGACCGATTATCGTTAATCCCATCGTTGTCTTGCCGCATCCGCTTTCCCCCGCTATTCCGAATATTTCGCCCTGCTTAAGAGAAAGATCCACGCCGTTGAGTGCCCTATAGATGCCTCGTCTAGTGTAGAACTGTACGTTCAAATCTGAAATCTTTAGTGTTTGATCCAAATCAGCTTCTCCTCCGCGGGTCTATGACATCTCTTAGCCCGTCTCCCATTAGATTGACCGCAAGAGCAAAAAGCGTGATGGCCACGCCTGGGAAGATGACTGCCCAAGGAGCAGTCTGGACATAACCGAGGCCTAGGCTTGTGAGATAACCAAGCTCTGGTATACTCGCGTTGGTTATGAAGCCTATGAAAGCAAGAGTGGAAAAGATAACCATTATTGAGCCCAAGTCTAAGGATATCTGAATAAACACGGGGGGAAGCGTGTTTGGAAGTATATGTTTGAACATGATTTTTAGTCTGCCGACTCCCGAGGCTCTGGCTGCTTCGACGAATGTAAACTCTTTAGTACTCAGCGTCTGGCTTCTCGTGTACCTTGCGTATAGAGGCCACCAAACTATGGCGAGGGCAAGGGACATGTTAAGTAAGGTTCTGCCGAGGATGAAGCCGACGGCCAACGCAAGTACAAGGTAGGGTATGCTAAAGAATATGTCGGTTATTCTCATCACGATTTCATCCATCAGGCCGCCGACAGTAGCTGAGATAACGCCTATTATGGATCCGACTGCCGCGCCTATAGCCACAACAAGGATTGAGTAAGCCAGGTCTATCCTTATCGCCTTAATTATGCTTGTGAACAGATCCACCCCCGGATAGGTTGTGCCAAACGGATGCGTCAACGAAGGCGGGGAGGGTGCCGGGCTGAAAAAGTTTGGAACAAGAGTGCCTGCACTTGTGATGCCGATCAGCTGTGGGTAAACCTGATCGATCAGCGCGATTACCACGTACGCCATGACTATGACAAGACCGATGACTGCCGCCTTATTTGCAAAAAAGACCGATAGCGACAGCTTCGTGTTTTCCCATCTTTTTGCTCTCAGCTCTGCTTCAGACATCTTTTTTCTTCCTAATATCTAATCCTCGGATCAACAAACGCGTATATCAGATCCACTATCAGGTTGGCGAACACAAGGACCAAACCGAAAAGCAACGCAGAGGCCATGATACCTCCGACATCGCTGACGAGAAGAGCCTGCGTAGTCCAGTATCCTATTCCGGGGAAATCAAATATTGTCTCCACAACTACAACTCCGCCTAGGAGGCCAGCCACGGTATAACCGAAGAGCGTGATTACTGGCAGCAGCGCATTCTTGCGCGCGTGAAGGTTAATTACTGACTGTTCAGGCGTACCTTTTGACCTTGCTAGCCTAATGTAATCCTGATCTAATACTTCAAGCATCGAAGACCTCAGTATCCTGATCATGCTGGCGATTATGGCTAGCGCGAGCGTGACCGAAGGCAAGATAAGATGTAGAAACGCGTCCCAAGCTACTCCCCAAGCTCCATGTATAATTGCGTCTATCAGAATTATGTGAGTTGGGTACGAGATTCCGTTGACGTACCATGGTAAGGCTGAAACTAAGACGGGGTTTACGACGCCTGAGAAGGGAAGTATCTTTAGGTAAACACCTACCAGAATGATCAGGACTACGCCTATAAGGTATATAGGCATCGCATACAGGGTGAAGGAGCCGATGCGGAGCGCATGGTCTCCGGGAGAATCCCTATTGACAGCGGAGTAAACGCCTAAGGGGACGCCTATCACCCATATTAGGATGGATGCTACCAGTGCTATCATAATTGTGTTCGGAAAGAAGAGCGTTATGGCCGTGGTTACTGACCCGCTGAATATAGGCGTGTTGGTGACGCCCCAGTTGCCTTGCAGTATTTGATACAACCAGTAAAAATATTGAACGTAGATTGGCTGGTTTAAGTGAAACTCACTTGTCAACTTTTGAATAAGCAGTGTCCTTGCTGCCCCAGTCAGTCTGGGGTTGATATACTCGGATAATATTATGTTTGTTCCACTTACGTGGGAAAGAATAAAAACTATGAAAGTGAGACCAATTAGCGTTGGGATGAGGAGCAGCAGACGCCTGATTACGTATACCCAAAGGCGCATGATAAATCATCTCAGAAAAAAATGGGAGCGCTCGAAGCGCTTATCCTTTAACCCACCAATAGTAAGTCGAGTCCAAGGCTCCGCCGATCAATGGGTTTTCTTGAGACTGTATTCCGTTGTAACCTGTCATGTAGGGCTTTACTGTCCAGAATGCGTTTTCGTCAACCGTGTATATGTATAAGTACAGGTTTATCGCGTCCTGTTCTGCCTGCTTGTACAGTGGACCTGCAACTGTCGGGTTGGTTGCCGCGTTTGCCTGCGTAAGCACCGTGTTAAGCTGCGCATACTGAGCTGCCTCCGTTGGGTATCCAGTTGAATTCAAGTAGCTAACCGTTAAGCCGTTCCCAGACGGGTAGGTACCACCTTGAAGATATAGTGCATTCATATTGTCTGCCGCAGCCGGATAGTCAGATATCCATGCTAGAGAGTAAATCGGCATAGGGTTAGCGCCGGGAACTGTGTCACCTACCTCGGTTGAAAAGGGTTCGTATATAGGTGTCATGCTTATGTTGGGGTCCATCTTGCTTAGAGCGGCTGCAAGCATTTCGGCGGCAGCGTAGTTTACCGTATCGCCTGATCCAACTACGAAGGGTATATTGACTTTTGTGCTGTATTGTCCTGATTGCTGCATAAGCTGAGTGGCGTAAGTCAGGTTGAAGCTCGGAACGTTGGCAAGCTGGCTGGAGGGCACATAGTAGGGCAAGCCGTTGATAATGGCGCCCGCGTATGCGCTTCCGAAGTTTTCGCCGTACACATCGTTGCCCAATATTTCATCTATGTAATTCGTATAGTTGAAAGCATAAGTGAAGGCCTCTCTCACAAGCGGATTAGCGAAGTAATTAGCAGGCACGCTGTAGCTGCTGCCGAACGTTGAGTGCATTAAGCTTTCGGCCACGTTTTCATTGAAGACATAGAACGCGCACGCCAAGGTTGGAAAAGAATAGAGGGAACTCGTTCCAGCTGCTACTTGGTCCTTTATCAGCGGCATGTAGGTTGTAGGTAAGGCAGTAACGATGTCTGCTGATCCGCTTGTGTACAAGAGATACGCTGTTTCAGCGTCCTTGACCCAAGAAATCGATACCTTGTCGGTCATGGCTGGTATTCCTGGTACGCCCGGAAACCCGGGGTTCGGAGCCAAGACGATTGACTGACCTGGCACATAGCTCTCTATTTCGTACGGACCAGACGTGACTGGGCTAAACTGCACCTGTGTGTTGTAACTGCCCTCGTTGGCCTGGCTCTGGTAACTGTAGAATCCTGCGGGTGTAAATGTTATGCTCGCCCCAACAGTACCAAGCCAAGATGCATCCGATACTCCAGACCCAAGTGAGTCGGCTAGTGCTGTGAAGAATATCTGCGGCGTAGTTGGCGTAATGAGGTTAAATGTGACTGTGTTGGCGCTTGAGCTGTATCCAACTGCGTGAGTTATCGCGTTGAAATCGCCCGTGTCAGTAGAGTTCTTCATTAATGAAACTCCGATGCTAGCTCCTGGAACCAAGTATTGAGACAGGATCCAATCAGGCGTTCCTGGGGTTCCACCCTCAAATAACATGTTTCTAATTGTTGAATAGTAGACGTCGTATGCGGTAATAGGATCGCCATTGGAGAACTTCATGCCACTCCTTATCGTAAACGTGTACACCGTATCAGCAGAATTCACTCCACCGTTTGAAGTGCTAGGTATCGCTGACGCTAACATGGGTAAGAACGTGGTTGTCGATGATCCGTCGTACACAAGTAGCGTAGCAAACGTGTTGAGGATGACTTCGTAACCGACGCTTTCGTAATCGATCTGCGGATCAAACGAGTAAGGACCAGCCGCAACCATTTCTGCGACATTTATCACTCCCGGGCTAGCTACTTTGCCGGCGTAAACGTAAACCGCATATGGCTGGGCAGAGGAACCAACTGCCACGGTATGCTCAACAGTGGTGCTGTAAGTCTGCGACGTTGCTGTATTCTCTGTTACTAGCGTCAGGCTTACCGGATAAAGTCCAGTCTGCGCGTAAGTCGTGTTAACAGGATTCACGTTTGGATCCATCGTGTTGCTGTTTGCTGTTACAGTTTGATTAGCCCCGTTGGCGAAGTCCCATATGTACTCGGATATAACAATGTTTGTGCCAGTAGGCGCTTCAAGATAACCACCACTTAAGTAAACGGCTGCATCAGCAGAAACAACTGGCTCACTTGGATTAAGAGTTGCATTTAACGAGATGACCGGAACTGATATCAATGGAGCGTTAGAAGCGCTCACCGATGGCGTTATCAGAATAGTCTTCATGGCGCTGTTAGTAGACGACACAACACTACCTCCGACCGTTTCCTGCGCCGTTACCAGATATGTTCCTGGATCCGCATAAGTGTGAGAAGCTGAAGCTGAGCTAGAGGTGAGACCTGTTGCCGACTGTCCGTCTCCGAAGTAGATGGTGGCTTTTCCGTTTGATGCCAAGTTAAGCAGGGTGAACGTTATAGACATTCCCTGCGTTGTCTCCAGAGTCGTAGCTGTGATAGAAATCGCCTTGGTTGGCTTTGTTGTCGTATAAAAGTAAACTCCTGCTGCAATTGCTACTACTAAGATAACGATTATTATAATTGCCCATATTGCTCTTGACAATGCCTTATTTGACATATCTCCCATACTCCCCGTGAAATTTAAGATATTAGCGCTATTTATTCAACCTTTCCATATTTAACATTTGCGCTATTCGCAGATTCATGCGAAACTCCATGTTTAACGCGTTCTTATCAATTGAAAAGGCAGTCTATTACTTGAGAAGAATAAACTGGATGCTACACTTTGCGCGGTTTGGACTTGGAGGACATAAAGCATGCTGCGTCTGAAGGTCACCACCAGGAAGTTACAGGCAGATCTGCCGAAAGCAATCGCTTCTTTCAGAGGTTGAAACTCAAGAAAGCAGTTTGCGAGTCGTGCCATCGACAAGACCTTTGGTTTCACCACCGTTATTTGGACAAGCTTGTGATAATCCTCCCTGTTTCATTCGCCAGTTTTGGCATTGAAAAACTTTATAGAACTATAATCACCTTGTAGAATCATGCCAACCGTAAAAGAAATCATGACAGTAGAGGTAGCAACAATCGGGACCGGTGGAACCGTGCTTGAAGCAGCCAAGCTTATGCATCAACAAAACGTTGGAGACCTCGTAGTAATGGATGGAGGCGTGGCAAAAGGAATAGTCACAGAAAGAGACTTTGTCAGAAGAGTGATTGCACAGAAAAAATCTCTCGATACTAAAATCAGCGAGGTAATGTCCAGCCCGCTCATTACAATCGAGGGAGACTGTTCGCTCAGAGACGCTGCGAGGAAAATGGTTAAGTACAAAATAAGACGGCTGCCCGTTACGCAAGACGGCAAGTTAGTGGGCATTATAGCCACTTCGGATTTTGCCAGGCATCTCAGCAAGAAGAGCTTTAGCGAGGCAGTGATTGCAGCCATGACTAGGTACCCTTTGGCTGATTCGTCCCGATGAAAGACAGGTAAACAACCCCCAAGACCGAAAAAGAAATCTACAGTTTAATTGATGCAAGTTTGATAACATAACGGAGTTTGACGGCTGCAAAATCTTTCGAAAACGCAAACTTCAGAGAAACCAGAACCCGAACGGGACCCCTATACTTTCACTCGTATTGGCGCAGGCGGTGAAATTGAATTCACATTTGAATTTAACGCAAGAGGCGCGCGAATCGGAAACGAGAGCGGTTGCGGGCCGAGTAATATTGCTTTTAGAGTCATTTCAGAAAGAAGTATGAAGTTTGCTTGGAAGCAGTTTGAGGGGGGGTATTGAACTGAAAAGCACTCAAAGAACATCACGCCTACTAATTCTTTTTGCGAAAGCCATAATTCAGCTCGGCAGTTCGTGAGCAAGAAAACCAGCGGTTCACCGAGTGTTTTTTCGTTTCCATAAAAGAACCTTTGTTTTGCATGAACAAAATGATCTTAAGAATTTTTGCAACTATTTTGCTATCTCTGCTTATGCTTTACTTTCTCAGCTTCAGCAATGTACATTTGCATCTCCCTGCTTTTTATCATCTCTTCAGGCAACGTTTCCGGCGCATAAAAGAGAGGTGCAACCCCCAAGAACAGAAGAACGCTTGCCAAAGAAAATATTGCAGCTGAGGGTATTAAGGCGACGTAGGGGTGTAGCCAGAGTTGCATGAAGTCTGAACAGAGATAGGGCATAGCACCAATGACATAGAATTTATCGCTTCTGTGGTTTTGCGCAATATCCCCCCACAGTGTGAAGAGAAAAATTACGTAGAAAACTCCCCAAGCAATGCCGTCCATAACCGTATAGAATAGTAATCCTATCGCAGCGGTTAAGCCAAGGGCGATTGAACTGAAACCCAAAGTACCATAACCTAAACCAAGCATCACAAAACCAAAAATTGCCAAGCGTCTTCGCCCAAACATTCCAGCTAGAAAACCGGTTGCTAAAGCAGAAATTGCGATAAAGACGTTTTCAATCGTTATTGAAAAATTAACGAGGTTTTGGTTTAGACCGAAAGGGGCATTTGAAAAAGGCATCGTGAGGAAATTAACTAGTGAAAACGTGATCCACGGAAGAAAGTAAAGTAAAAAGGGCCTCTTCTCGATGATTGATCTGTAAGTCGGCGGCTTTTCGACCAATTCATTTTCCTCATTTCTTCCTCCAAGCAGAAGGAAGGGAAAGAACCCAACCAGTCTGATTGCGGCAAGGACGAGGCTGAATGTTTGAGTATTGTCACCTACAATGGTACCTAAGGAAAACCATCCTAAACCGATAAGCAGAAATGCGATGCCTGCTAATTTGGCCCTGTTTTCGTACTTAGTCTTGGCGGCAAACAGTCCCATAGTTGCGGGCATGCCTAAACCCATGTATGCACCGAAAACTCCCGAAGCCAATTCAAGACCAAGTTGCGTTTCCAGTGGAAGGAAAATTGGCAGAAGCGAGAGGAACGCGCCGAAAAGAAGCCAACCGCATACGAAAGAAAATCTATTTCTAGCTTTGTCTGTCACAATGGTTATCAATAAAGCTGCGGTTGCCATTGCCCCTACATGTGTGCCTATTATAGCCAGTGTCACAGAGTACGGAAAATTCAGTTGAGCCATAGCGTTTTTGATGAAGTTGAACTCTAGGAAGTACCATATGAAAGTCGTTCCTATCAGGACTATGTAGACGGTAGAAGCCCTCGAATCGGCGCTTGCATTGCCCAAGCGCAGCATTTTAGACATTTGAAAAGCTAGATTTCCGCTATAGCTAGTTAAATATTGAGAATTTAAAAACTGTATTCTGTATAAAATTGAATCTAAACGTAAGATGGGAATATTTGATTAGTTTCGCCTAAAACTATGCGGGTTCGAAATAATTTGAAATGTCAGCAACAGCAAGAGTTTACTGGCTTAGGAAATGCCGATTGAGTTTAGGTATTCGATGGAGGCTGACAGCAATGTCTTGGATGTTTGCCACCATTTTTCTGTCTCGGCACTTTGGTTACCGCTTATTTCACTATTGACCAAAGTTCTCATTTGTTCCCTGAGGGCATCTATTTTCTTTGAGCATAATACCTTTTTAGAGATTAATTCCAGATTCTTGTTCGTCAGCGGTTTAGTTCTTGCGAGACTAATGATCTCAGTTCTTACGGAATCGTCTTGGATAGCATAAAGAAATGGAAGAGGCGGACATTCGTTGGTCAGCCGGTTGCGAAGCTCTTGAAGATTCAAGAGATCATTCATTTCATCGATCACGATCGAGACGATTCCGAAGGTTCTTCCAACGTTTGCGAGAGTTTCGATCTGGGCTGGCTTTCCATTTCCAATGATTGCGCCGATTCTCATGTTGAGTTCCGTGACGACCGATTTGAGTCGGATAATTTGAAACAATTGATCTGGCAGCAATTCCAAGTTTCCGAGCATTTGACTCTCAAGCGCTTGCGCACATGAGATTTTGAAAACACCGTTTGCCAGCAGATTTGTTATGATTCCATGATTAGTGGGTGAGACTCTCACGCATTCCTGACCAGCTAAGACCAAGCCCTTGGTTAAAAGGGAATCCCCTGCAAGCAACGCAATGCTTTTGCCAAACCTTCCAAACACGGTGCGCTTAAAACGCTTAAGTGTTGAATTGTCGATGATGTCATCGTGTATGTCTGCTGCTCCAGTTATACAAACCATTGCAGAACCGATTGGAACAGTATTTTCAGCTTTTCCTCCCACAGCTTCGCAGGAAATGGCAATCAACGCTGGAAAAACCGGGAGAACACCTTCCAACGTAACCCGTGAAAAGTACCGAATGGCTTCTGAAACAGGGTTATCATCGCTAAACTCTGAAATCAAGTCACTTCTTGCTTTTTCTAAAGCAGCGATGCCTTTCCTTTGAAAGGTTTGAGTCACCGCATTTACAAGTTCATTATTTGAGTCCATAACAGTTTTTTTCTCGCCTGAACAATATTTGTTTTTCCTAACTACCTAATAGCCGTTCCGTGCCTCGTGTTTTTTAGCATCGGCAGATCTTGGACAGAATTATTTTGTATGGCTTAACAAAATTTTGCCTGATAAAAAAATCATGAATGAACCATTCATCATACCTTGTTGTTCAATGACAAAAAAATGAGCGGTGGAAAAAACTGTCTCAGGTTTAATGCCAACCGCTCCACATAGGTGCTACGTTTCTTGTTTTACAAGCTGGAGTTTTCTTTTTCATGTTTTTCGCCTCCTACTTCACACCTTAGATAACTCTTTAGAACGGAATTTATTGAGTCTGTGCGTACAGCCAAGTCCTGATTGCGCGGTTCCTGTTATTGCGTAATCGTTGCCTACCAGAAAAGTCACTGCCAGAAGTGCGGCGTTGATTAATGCGAGCAGTGTGAAGGATTTTGGCTGTTTCATTTCGCGCCTTCCTTTTGGCATCCACTTATTTGACAGTATTGCGTATTTCTTACTATATAAGTCTTATTTCTAAATATAGAATACACTTTCAGCTGCCGCACTAATGCTTACGAGACCTTGCGCATGCCCGTATGCAATCAGACAAGCGCACATGAACCGTTTGGGAAGAAGTGGCAAACAGGCTGTCGCCCGTGAGGGGTCATTCCGAACTGCGCCTTGTTTCCTCAATGTGTCCAGGTGTTTGGGCAAGTCACGATATCGCCCGACTCGATTTCTGTGACATCTGGCGCCTCTGATCGAAGAATCCTGAGTCGATAGTTGAAACTATCAGCTCAGGCGGTAAAAATGGTCACAACCGTGAAGCCCCAAAGCCCCGTTTAAAAACTTTATGGTGCTTCATGCTGAAGCCACAAATCCTTAAATAGGAATGCAGGCGGCTACATGCTTGGAGGATTTTTTATTTGACCATGTTTAAAACGAAGGATGGAACGCAGATTTACTACAAAGATTGGGGTAGTGGACAGCCAGTCGTTTTCAGTCACGGCTGGCCACTCAGCGCGGACGCCTTTGAAGATCAAATGTTCTATCTTGCCTCACATGGCTACCGCTGTATTGCCCATGATCGTCGTGGCCATGGGCGCTCAAGCCAACCGTGGAACGGAAACGACATGAACACTTACGCTGATGATCTTTCGGAACTGATTGAAATGCTTGACTTGAAAAACGCGATTCTCGTCGGTCATTCCACGGGCGGTGGAGAGGTTGCACGGTACATCGGCCGGCACGGAAACAAACGTGTAGCCAAAGCAGTCCTGATTGGCGCTGTTCCGCCATTGATGCTGAAGACTCCCGCAAACCCAGGTGGCTTGCCTATTGATGTATTTGATCAAATTCGCTCGGGCGTCATAATTGATCGCTCGCAGTTCTTCATGGACCTAAGCTTGCCATTCTACGGCTATAACCGCCCAGGAGCAAAAGTTTCCGAGAGAGTGCGCGAAAGCTTTTGGCTTCAGTGCATGATGTGTGGATTCCCAGGCGCGTATTTCTGCATTAAAGCGTTCTCTGAAACAGATCAGACGGAAGACCTCAAAAAGTTCGATGTGCCGACGTTGATTCTGCACGGCGACGACGACCAAATCGTACCCATCGCCGATTCGGCTTTTCTATCAGCCAAAATCGTTCGGAACGCGACCCTTAAGGTCTACAAGGGAGCGCCACACGGCATGTGCACAACCCACAAGCAGCAGGTCAACGAGGACCTTCTCGCATTCTTCGAGGGCAAACTAGCGCCGTAAATCCTAAGAACGAGATCAAATCTTTCCCCGCTTTTTTTTCTCAATGTATGCGTTTTTTCAAGATTTTTTCTGTTTCGATGGCGAGCCACTCAAAATTAGAGAAAATTTCATTTTGCTCAAGACCGTAGCGTTCATTAATGTGTTTTGATGCAGGCTCAAAGGCTTGCCAGTCTAATGCAACCATGTACTTGAATGTTCTAGCAAGAGTCGCTAAATCAACCAAGCCCTCCTTCGCAAGTTGACCAAAAAGGTCATACATGTACGCGAAGTTTCGTACCTCAAAATCATCGGCACTGTCATCAAACCCTTCCCAATTAACAGCTTGATACTTCTTCACAGTCTGCCACATGAAACTCCTGCGTCTTGCATAGGATTCGTCGGTCAGTTTTTCAAGCAGTTCGAAAGAAATGTTAGATTTTAATTCTCTTAGAGTTGCCTCATTTTGCTTTGCGTTTAACTCGATTAACTTGTTGTTCTGTCGAAGCTGAATTACCACGAAAACAACCCCCAGGATCACAGAGATAGAGCTTATCGCGGTTAAAACCTGACTTAAACCTGAAAAATCTAAAGGATCAGCCGCTTGAGAAAGCGCCAGTTCTAAAACCCCGAAGGCCTTTAGTTCTCCTTGTCGCCAAATCGAAACCCAGGGCAAAAAAACGAAAACAAGCACAGCTAAGACGACAACATAATCCATCTTGGAAAACTTGGCTGCTTTTTCGTTAGCCAGAAAAGTTTTATGTTTCACACGAGTTCAATGAGCAAACGAAAATTTATTGGTTTGTGATATGTCTTGTTGTAAAGTGGGCGCCTTACCAATTCAGTGCAAACCACGAATAATGCTTCTATAGGTTCTTCATGAGTCAGGAGTTTAAGACGCTGTTTCCTCCTTGGCGAATTTGGGCTCTCAAAAACACGAAATCGTGATGCGATTTATGACCAAAAACAGTGCCGTACTATGTTGATTACTTCCGACCGATAACGTTGTTGAACACAAGGCTTTCCATCGCTCGACTTTATCGTCTTGCCGTTCGCAAAGCGCCCAGACTTCTAACCGTCGAGGCCCATCAACTCGGCTACAACAAAGTAATAAGCGGCTAAACCTCGCCATCTACCCCAGGGTTCAGCAATTTTTTTCGCTTCCTCGCTTGTTATTTTTTCACCGCCACGATAGAAATGAGATAGAATTCGCCTCAAGCCAATGTCGTCAGCCGGCAGCGCATCCCACCTCTGCAACGAACGTATGATCGTTAATTCCGCGGTCCATTTGCCTATGCCTCTGACAGCGTCAAGCTCACTGATTATCCGTTCAGTGCTGTCATAGCTCCTGAATTTTTCTAGATCGAGCTTTCCCTCCGCGATGAGCGCGGAGATCTGCCTCATGTATTCTGCTTTGCGTTGACTAAGCCCGCATCCACGCAGTTTGTCAGCATCGGCATTGGCGAGCGCTGCAGGTGTAGGATAAGCGTAATAAACATCTTCTCCAAGCATCAGGGCTTCGCCGAAATTTTTGATTATTCGCCTCTCCATTGTATTGGCGATTTTTAGGCTTATTTGCTGCTCCACGATCGAATCCATGAGGGCTTCGTGGATCGTCTGAGTCGTTGGACTGCGTAGCCCCCACAGCTGTTTTGTGACTCCTTCCAACGTCTCGTCCCTTTTTGCTGTGGCGTAGAAGGCGGTCAAATCCAGATCTAAGTTGAGTAGACGGGTAATTATCGTTGCAGCTTCCTTGGCGTCAGCAGACGTAAATTCTCTATCGGTTTTTAATTGAGCCAGGAGCAGAGGAAGCTCAACTGTTCCTGCTGATTCCAGTTCAACCAAGACAAGCTTGTCACTGAGGCGGACTGCTTGGCGAAACACTCCGTTTTCGTAGACGCGAATTTGCCTGTCGCCGCTTTTGAAAATTTGCATGCTTAGGTTGAAGTTGAAAGGGGAAACTGGGTTCAGTCGTAGTTCCTTCACAAACATTGAGTCTCATCCGTCAGAAAAAGGGTTAGCTCAGGTTTAAACTTCTTTGTGGCCACCGAACGACAAAACAAATTTATAGCCAAACGCGCACGGTTTTTCATGCATATTTCTGCGAATTTGTGGTTGCGATAATGTTGTCAAAGATTGAAATATTTACCAACCAGTTTATCACTTAGTCATTGAAGAAAACATAAGGAATGACCTACTTTGAGAAGACTTATCGTCTTATCTTTTGTGACGCTTGACGGCGTCATGCAAGCTCCTGGAAGCCCCAACGAGGACACCAGCGGAGATTTCAAATACGGTGGATGGACTGTTCCGTATGATGACGAGTTCATGGGCAAGGTTATGAGCGAGCAGATGGCGCATCCATTTGATCTTTTGCTCGGTCGAAAGACCTACGACATCTTCGCCAGCTATTGGCCAGATCATAATGACCCAAAAGACCCTGTCGGCTCCGGCATCAACAAAGCTGCAAAATATGTAGCTTCCCATTCACTCTTCAAATCAGACTGGTCAGGCACTGTAATACTGCAAGGCGATGCTGCTGACGCAATCAAGAAGCTGAAACAGCAAGATGGACCGGAGCTTCAAGTTCACGGAAGCGGCAACCTCATTCAGACCCTCCTAAGACAGGATTTGGTTGATGAATTGTGGCTCAAAATCTTCCCGTTAACGCTCGGCTCCGGAAAGCGGCTGTTTGCAGAAGGAACCATATCAGCTGCATTTCGGCTAATCGAGTCCAAAACTTCCCCGAAGGGAGTGATCATTGCTTCCTACAAGCGAGCTGGAAACGTCACGACGGGAGTGTTTTGAAGCGTTTAGAATGGCAAATCTTAATCGTGCCCCATTTTTTTGAAATAGCCAACTGTCAAACCTCAATCCTCAGAAACAGGAAAAAAGTGCGGGGGGTGGGATTTGAACCCATGAACCTCTGCAGGATAGGCTCCTGAAGCTTGAATGTCACCCTCATCACGGGGGCTCTACGTCTTTGACTGCACTTAAGCCTCTATGATGCATTTTTTGCAATAATTTTATATACAGAAAACGTATATACAATTCTGTATGACAGAAGAAGTCATCACCGTCAGGGTCAACAAAACTTTGAAAGAGAGAGCGCGAAAATACAAGATAGACGTAAGCAAAACTGTGAGAGCAGCTCTCGAAGACGAAATCAGAAAACACGAAGATCAGGAACTTCGCCAAGCTCTCAGCGATATAAAGACTATTTTGCAGAAAATTCCTGATGAGGAAATCGTGAAAGCAATACGGGAATCAAGAGACCAGAGATGAAAAGCCACCTAATAGATGCAAGCTCATTAATGCTCTTGATGAAAAAGGCCGATATTGAGGTTGAACTCGACTGCTTACGAGCTTCATATTTGCTGGACCTAACCTTTTATGAGGTAGGGAATGCTATCTGGAAGGATACATGCTTAACAAAGTTTTTGACGAAAAATGAATCTGAGGTTTTGCGAGATAAAGTTCAGATAGTTCTTGCGAGAACCGAAAGGATAGCAGGTGAAGCAACTAATTTTCAGAAAATACTCGATCTTTCGGAGAGTGAGCGACTCTCATTTTATGATTCCAGCTATCTTTTCACAGCAAGAGAAAAAGGACTTGTCTTAGTCACAGAAGATAAAGAATTAAGGGCTAAAGCTGAAAAACACGTAAAGGTGCAGAACGCAGCAACATTGATGCATTAACTTCATAATTTCAGATGTTCGATTGGTGCAGGGAGTGAGGTTTAAACTCACGATTAAATTTCACGTTTGAAAATTAAAGCAATAAGTGTGATTCTTTCTCGGAAGCGTTGGCGCGCGTCGGTTTGTCTCGAAATTGAAAAAGCTCATTTTGAGTTGGGAGTCTGAATCAAATGAGTTACAAAGAAAATTCAGAGCTTATATAATTTGGACAAAAAAGAGGAAGAGAAGAAAAGGAAAAATTGAGAGTCTTGTCTAAAGCGGAGGGATAATGTATTGTTCTGGTTGCCTGTTTTGTATCTTTTCCACAAGTTC
The DNA here is from genome assembly GCA_035319575.1 of Candidatus Limnocylindrales bacterium. Lineage (GTDB taxonomy): Archaea > Thermoproteota > Bathyarchaeia > Bathyarchaeales > Bathycorpusculaceae > Bathycorpusculum. The sequence goes on along the minus strand of DATHCJ010000034.1, from coordinate 2,684 downwards.
AGCCAATCGCTCCATGGACGCACGCATTCCTAACTCCATTCCCGCCTTTAATGTCCCTTCGAGGTCCTCAACCGTCTGGAAAGCCCTTATATCACTAAGTTTCGTCCTTTCGTTTTTTTCTTCAAAAACATAGGTTTTAATCAATTCTTGACCTGAAGGGGCTTTGTACGTTGAAACTATTCGTTCTGGTAGCACGATTTCACGATATGGGCCACTGAACACATACTCGCTTCCGCTATCATCTTTTTGGATATATCGCCAGGCTCCCCCTGGTTTAAAATCCATTTTGTCAACCGCAAGTGTTCGGTCACGGTTGCCCCACCATTGTGGTATGAGCTTAATGTCCTTGCAGATTTTGAAAACAAGTTCTCGCGGTGCATTGAAGATGCGGGTCATCGTGACCTGTTTTTTTTCACGTGCTACCACAAAACTTGTGAGTGCTTTCTCGGTCATTTTCAAAACTTCCTATTTACGCCAGGGCAATTGACTATTTGGTTTTGTGCCTTGACTGTTTCTTGAAGTACTCTTTTAGGGGGTTCCAGAAATACTCCATCCAGCCATCCGCTGTCTCGTCCGTTATTTCTGTGGCAAACCTTTAATGGATAATGATTGGGAACAGAGCCCTTTTAGTGAGAATAAGCCTGCCCATAAGAAATGCTGTGATGAAAAGCGAGAGGAACTTAAGCGGCAGGGCGAAACGCTAGATTTTGAGAATAAATCCCAGCCACAAAGCAAGGGGGAGAATTCCTAATGGCCAAGGAAAAGATTTGCTTGCACTGTGGTGCCCAGTTCACCCCCAAGAACGCCAAAGCCTTGTTTTGTAAGACAAGCCACCGAGTCGCCTTCTACAAACGCAAGAAGAGGCAACAGAATAAGGAAGCTGCCAAAATTGCCTATCAGAAACTGCGGGAGAAGTTTTTCGCTTCCGCTCCGGAGAGGCGCCAGCAAGACATCGAGTGGCTCAAGAGACAGAATGAAAAAGAATTTACCAAGGTTACGGAGGGGCGCCAAAACTGGTAAAAACTCGTAAAAATCGAATAGGGACAATGAAAATCCGCCAAAACCCGCTAAAATCCGCTGAACAGCGGGAATTGCGTTTTCATGGGTTACGATTTGCTAAGTCCCTCCGGCTGGGGAAGCTGCGCCGAAATTGCATGACGGAGGCTTAGCTTGGTATGGTTGAGGCTTTGGAAGGGAAGACGCCAAAAATAGAACCCCGCCAAAACGATGCCACCGTTCCCCCTACTGCTGGTAACGCATCCACATCAGAGCCTCAACCAGAAAATAATCCAGCTAAGCAGCCTTCATGTCCTCGATGTGGAAGCAAGAGGCTTTGGCGCGACGCAAAGCGGTATACAATCTTTTTGGATGAAATTCAGCGTTGGCTATGTCGCGATTGCGGTCGGAGATTTTCGGATCCTGATGACATGGCGAAAGCTCAGATTACGTTTGAACGCCTTGAAAGGATTGAGTCAAAGCCATTAAAAACGTCAGACAACATAGTATCTACTCGCCAAATATGCGTCAAGGAGACGAAAAACTTGGCAGCAGAACAACAGAAACCCGAAGTTCTGCGTAGAAACGAAATTGGCGAAGCCAAAGGAAAAATCATAGAATACGCCTGGTGGCTCAAAAAAGACGGCAAAAGCGACTCAACGATCAAAGGAAGAACTAAGATACTGCAAATCCTAACCAAAAGAGGCGCTAACCTCTATGACCCAGAAAGCATCAAAGACACAATCGCTAAACAGTCATGGTGCAACGGAAGAAAAAACAATGCAGTCGACGCCTACTCCTCCTTTCTCAAGATGGTGGGAGGTAAATGGGAAGCACCGCTTTACGAGACTGTACGCAAGTTGCCATTCATCCCAAAAGAAACAGAAATCGACCAGCTCATCGCAGGGTGTAGTCTGCGAATGGCGACCTTCCTTCAACTGCTCAAAGAGACAGGCGCAAGATGCGGAGAAATCTGGTACCTCAACTGGTCGGACATAGACTTCGAAAGTAAAGTAGTAAACGTCACACCCGAAAAAAACAGCAACCCACGAGTCGTCCACATAAGCAACAAACTAATCGAAATGCTTGATCACCTACCTAAGAACTACGGTGACAGAGTGTTCTCACGCCCAGACATGCTAATCGATAACCACACTGTAACCTTTCAGCGCCAAAGAAAACGCATAGCCCACAAAATAGGCAACCCACGACTACTAAAAATCCACTTCCACACCCTCAGATACTGGAAAGGAACAATGCTCTATCATGAAACCAAAGACATGTACTATGTCATGATGCGCTTAGGTCACAAGAACATCAAAAACACCTTGCTCTACGTCCAGCTTGAAGAAGCGCTCTTCCAGGGCGAAACCAGCTACATCTCAAAGGTCGCTAAAACAGAAAAAGAAATCTGCAGCTTAGTCGAAGCAGGCTTTGAATACGTCACCGAGTTTGAAGGCTCAAAAATCTTCAGAAAAAGAAAACTCTAACATAAAAAACCGAGAAAACATGCCCAGCGGGACCCTAGGCCTGTTTATTTATATATGGTGCAGGGGGTGGGATTTGAACCCACGAACGCCTGCGCGATAGGGTCCTAAGCCCTACTCCTTTGACCAGACTTGGAGACCCCTGCAACAGCTAAGACTTGAACAAAAATAATTGTCCAACCTTATTTACTTTAACCTTAA
>DATHCJ010000033.1:0-14781 GCA_035319575.1 Candidatus Limnocylindrales bacterium | reverse complement strand
TTAGTAAACTCTATGAAGCCGGTTTCGGTTGGGCTGCTGCTGAAGCTGAAATGCTTGTTTAACTCTTTATCGCCCTGCTTTAGAGCTACAAAGAAGAATTGACCTGGCTTGTAACTCAGCTCGGGCGGTCTTGGAAATCGGAAGCTGGTTATGTCGGCGGTCTGAGGGATAATTTCTTGGATTTTAGTTTCAAACTTCATTATCATCAACATCCGCAAAAACTGATAATAGATTAAGATTGCGATGGACAATAAACCTTACGGCTACTGAAAGTGTCCTCCAAAAAAAGTTGGTCACAAAAGAGAGGTTTCTTTAACTTCGCTTGGCTAACTAAAAATGGAATCTGTGCTTCTGAACTTCTGACCCAAATTCTTGTGCTAACTGCTCGATTAGCGTTCGCTCCTGGTTTGTAAGTTTCTGTGGCACTGAAATGCCGATGCGTACATTCAAGTCGCCTCGCCCATAGGCTCTGAAGTGTGGCATGCCTTTTCCTTTCAACGTTAATACTTCACCTACTTGCGTTCCGGGGTGAACTTTAACGGTTGTTGGTCCTTCGAGGGTTGGAACGGTTATGTCCGCGCCGAGTGCTGCTTGCGGAAAAGTGATTAAAGCATTGTACCATAAGCTGTCGCCTTCCCGCATTAATTGTGGATCAGGCCTAATGTGGACGATAACGTAGAGGTCGCCCGGTTCACCGTTGGACACCATGTCACCCTCGCCTCTAAGCCTCAATTGATAGCCTTCATCTATGCCAGGTGGAATGCGGACACTGATTTTTCGCTGTTTCTCGACTAGACCTGTGCCGTGGCAATTACTGCACGGCGTGTCAATAATTGTGCCTTTTCCCTTGCACTGTGGACAAACCGTAACCTGAACGAACGTGCCGAAAGCGCTTTTACGCATGGTTTGAACTTGACCAGTGCCGCCGCATCTTGGGCAAACTCTGGGAGAGGTTCCTGGTTTTGCGCCTGAACCGCCGCAAACGTCGCATTTCTCGGTCCTAAGGATTGCCACATCCTTCTCGGTTCCGGTTGCGGCTTCGCCTAGGGTTATAGTCAAGTCGTAAGCTAGGTCTTGGCCTCTGCTGACTCTTTCACCGCCGAATCCTCCTCCGAAACCGCCTCCGAAAAAGGTTCGGAAAATGTCGCCGAAGCCCATGTCCCTAAAAATAGAGTCAAAGTCTGTTGATCTGAAGATATCTTCTGAGCTGTAGCGCTGGTCAAATTCTTCATGGCCGAGCTGGTCGTATTGCTGTCTTTTCTCGTCGTCTGAGAGGACGGCGTAGGCTTCGCTGATCTCCTTGAATTTTTCTTCTGCTTCAGGCGACTTGTTGCGGTCAGGATGGTATTGAAGCGCTAGTTTTCTGTAAGCGTCTTTAATTTCATCCTTTGACGCGTTGCGTGGAACGCCTAGAACCTCATAGTAATCCGGTCTCTCAGTCATGAGTCGTTTACCGCTAAATCAACATTTTTGCTTAAATTGCTGTATAGCTCTTGACTGCAATTTATACCATTTCCTTTCTAATTTACGTTTTTTGCCAACCCACATTCCCGGCATGCTGAAAGAGCAAAACGATAAGGTTCAATGACTAAATATTAAGTCAAGCGAAGATTCTTTCCTATCGCGATCATGTCGAGGAGTTTCTCAGGGATTATGTTGCGGTACTGACAGCAAGACACGATCTGAAAAAGAAAAAAACAAAAAAGGGAAACTGAAAGGTTACTTTACTTTATAGTCTTCCGAATCAACCACTTTCTCTTCGCCTGAGCCTTCTGAACCGCCGCCTGGCGGAGGTTGCGGTCCTGCTCCTGGCGGGGCTTGACCTGGCTGTTGTCCCTGCTGACTAGCGTACTGTTGGGCTGATTGCTGGTAAACCTTTGTTCCAACTTCCTGCAGCACTTTCTGGAGCGCGTCAGATTTCGCTTTAACTTGTGTCATGTCGTCGCCTGCGAGGGCGTTCTTCAGGTCTGTGACGGCTGCGTCGATCTTGCTTACTTCATCCTGTGAGATTTTGCCTGCAAGGTCTGTTTTTGTCCGTTCTGCAGTATAAACAAGGCTGTCGGCGCTGTTGCGCAGATCTGCGTCTTCGCGTTTCTTCTTGTCTTGCTCGGCGAACTGGTCTGCTTCTCTAATTAAGCGCTCCTTTTCTTCCTTAGACAGCTTCGTGGATGCGGTTATGCGTATTTTCGATTCTTTGCCCGTGCCCAAATCTTTAGCTGTTACGTTCAGTATGCCGTTGGCGTCTATGTCAAAGGTTACCTCGATCTGGGGGACGCCTCTTGGCGCAGGCGGCAAGTCTACGAGGTTGAACATGCCGAGTGAAATGTCGTCCTTTGCCATTGCCCGTTCGCCTTGAAGCACGTGGATGGTGACTGCAGTTTGGAAGTCTGCTGCGGTAGTGAAGATTTGGCTTCGTTTGGTCGGAATCGTAGTGTTCTTTTCAATTACTTTCGTGAAAACGCCGCCTAAAGTTTCGACACCAAGGCTCAGGGGTGTAACATCGAGCAAAAGCAAGTCTGTGACTTCTCCAGTGATGACGGCTGCCTGTATCGCAGCACCTATGGCGACGCATTCCATCGGGTCGAGTCCCCTTTCAGGTGGTTTGCCCATGATCTGCTCTACAAATCGTTGAACAAGAGGCATTCTTGTCATGCCGCCTATGAGGATTATCTTGTCGATTCCCATCGGGGTTAACTTGGCATCTTCAAGCGCTTTTAGAATGGTCGGCTGTGTCCGCTGAACGATTGGTTGCGCAAGGGATTCAAGTTTCGTCCTTGTAAGTGTCATGTGCAGGTGTTTCGGTCCGCTGGCGTCTGACGTTATGAAAGGCAGGTCGATGTCTGTGCTCATGAGTGACGAAAGCTCGATCTTGGCTTTTTCCGCGGCTTCTTTTAGGCGTGACATCGCCATTTTGTCCGTTGAAAGATCAATGCCTGTTTGACGTTTGAACTCGCCTAAGATGTAATCCATGATTGCGTTGTCAATGTCTGTTCCGCCAAGTTGAGTGTCACCGCTTGTGCTGAGCACTTGGAAAACTCCTTTGCCGAAATCCATAATTGTCACGTCGTGGGTTCCACCGCCGAAGCTGAACACTAAAATCTTCATTTCTTGCTGTAGCTTGTCAATGCCGTATGCTAGACATGCCGCCGTAGGTTCATTGACTATTCGCATAACTTGGAAGCCGGCGATTTCTCCCGCGTCTTTAGTGGCTTGGCGCTGGTTGTCATCGAAGTGGGCTGGGACGGTGATGACTGCCTTATGGATTGTGACGCCCAGATAAGTCTCGGCGTCCTTCTTAATTTTCTGCAGTATGAACGCTGAGATCTGTTGCGGGGTGTACTCTTTACCGTAAATGTGCCATTTGTAGTTGGTTCCCATCTTGCGCTTTGCCTCGAAAATTGTTCCTTCCGGATTGGTTGTGGCTTGTCGTTTGGCTGGTTCACCGACTAAAAGTTGTCCGTCTTTCGTGAAGGCTACAACTGATGGAAACATTTTTCCCGCCATCGTTGGGCCTTCCGCGCTCGGAATAACCGTGGAATGTCCGCTTTCGTAGATGGCAGCTGCTGAATTGGTCGTTCCCAAGTCTATTCCTAACACTTTCTCGCTTGTTTTTTGATTACTCACTCTTTTTTTCCTCCTTTTGATTATTCAGATTTATTTTTGGTTTTATTGCGACTTTGACGATTGTTGGTCGTATGACCTTCCCCCTCATCATGTATCCTTTTCTTATCTCCTCAAGGACAGTGCCGTCGGGAACATCGTCACGCTCAACAACCGCAACAGCATTGTGCAGTGAGGGGTCGAAAACTTTACCTTCAGGGTTGTCTATTGGAGTGACACCTTCTTGCTCAAGAACCTTTCTGAACTTCTTCAGCGTCATCTCCACACCCTCCAGTAAGGCTTCAGGTGAAGTTGAAATTTCCCCGTTGTGAACGGCTAATTCAAGCTCGTCCACGATGTCTAACAGGTTAATGATTAAGCGTTCGTTGCCATAATTCTTAACCTGCTCGGTTTCCCTCTCAAACCGCTTTTTTAGGTTTTCAAGGTCAGCCTGCAGATACTTAAGCCTGGTCAAGTAGTCTTCTGAACGCTTGCGCTCACAATTTAACAGTTGTTCTAAACTGTCAATAGTTGTCTCTTCTTCCTTCTCCTCATCAACCATAATAAGCCAGCATCCGCGCCAAAAAGGAATTTCACAAACTAACAAAAATATTTTTCTATCCAAAAAGCATTGGCACTCAAGAAATTCAACCCTTTTTAGAGAACCAAGAAATCAGTAAATTAAAAAACATGCCAAAAATTAAACGCACTACGCTTTTAGGCGATGCAACATTAAAAAACACGCAGCTTTGAGAAATGGAAGGTTAACTTAAAAGTAAGCGAAAAAATTCGGGAAGAGAGAGGGGAAGAATCAGTCCGCCAACTTTTAAGTTAACCTTTTTGGACGATTAGATAGTAGATGCATCTTGAATGATAAAAATCGATGTGATTGTGCGCACACAACAACAAATAGCGAAAATGAATGGTGAAAAACTAGTGATTTAGCTGCTTCTTAACTGCTTCTTCAGCTGCTTTGACTGCATCCTGAAGTTTGCTCGGCTGTGTTCCACCGCCTTGAGCAAAGTTGGGTCTACCGCCTCCTCCCCCGCCGAAAATCGGTGCAGCCTCCTTAACTACGTTGCCTGCATTGACCCCTTTCTGAACTGCTACGTCCCCAGCCATAACCATGAGCCTACAGGTTTTCCCGTCAGAACCATAGAACAGTGCTATCGTTGCCTCGTTTCGCTTTATCAGTTCGCTTGCTGTTTGAACCATTCGGTCAACATCGATGACTTCGCCGAAGTCGCGTTTAGCAATAAGTACTCCTTTGGCTTCAACCGTTGTTTCAGCAGTTACAGCTTGTTCAACCGAGCTTTCTTTCTCAGCCAGCCCCTTGATTAGCTTGCGCCTTTCAACATTAACCTCTTTAAGCTCTTTAACAAGTTTCTCAGCTGTTTTATCCAGCTTATCTACAGGCGAGGCCAGAACTTCTGAAACCTTCCACAGTAAGCTCTCCTGTTTCTGCACCGCCTTAACCGCTTCCAGACCAACCGCGTAACCTAAACGTTCAACACCATCCTGTACACGTTCGGTGTAGATGATTTTTACAAAGCCAACTTCCAAAGTGCTCCGCAAGTGCGTCCCGGCGCATGCTTCCACATCCCAATCGCCAGTTTTAACCACCCGGATATCTTTGCCTGGGACCGCGCCGCCCTGATAGAGCCTGAACCCGTAGCGCGCTTCGGCTTCGTTGCGGGGCAGCCATGTTGTCTCAACCTTCATGTTAGCCTCAATTGCGTGATTTGCCAGCTGCTCGATTTTATGAACTTCTTCTTGCGTGAGCCTTCGGTAATGCGTGATGTCAAGGCGTGAAGTGTCCAAACTCTTCTGCGTTCCAGACTGCCAAACATGTTCACCCAGCACCCGCCTCGCCGCCCCATTAACCAAATGCGTGACTGTGTGAGCCTTCATCAGCGCGTAGCGCCTCTCCCAGTCTAAAACGCCGTGGATGACGCTGCCTTCATTGAATGTTGGCGTTGAATTGAGTTTGTGAACGATGACCTTGCCGATTTTCTGGGTGTCAACAACCTCATATTTTGCGTTGTCAGAGGTTAGCCAGCCGTGGTCGGCTGGTTGGCCGCCGCCCTCAGGGTAAAAGCACGTTTGATCAAGCACAACGTACTCGTCTCCGATTATTTTGAGGATTTTAGCATCGAACTCGCGCATGTAAGTGTCCGCGTAGTACAGAGGTTCCGTCGCCGGCAACTCCTCTGCCGCTTTCATCAAGGCCTTTTCTGCTTGGGATTCTTCCTCTTCCGCAGGTTTAGACGCCTGCATGTGTCGTTTTGCGACAAGCGCATAAAAATTCTCGGGAACATCAACTTGCACGTCTTCTTTTTCAGCCGCTTGCTTCACGATTTCGGGCGGAAGCCCATGTGAATCATAAAGCTCCGTCAACGTGCTTTGGGGAATTGTGACTGTGCCCGTTGCTTTGAGTTGGCTGGCGATGCGTTTAACCAAGCCTTCACCCCGCTGAAGCGTATCCTGGAACTTTTCCTCCTCTGCCTTGAGCATTTCGATGATTTCTTTCTGCATTTCTTTGAGGTGGGGGAAGTCTTTTGACCAGTAATTAACCTGCATGTCCACGATGTCGTAGAGTTCAGCTGATTCCATATTCAATGTTTTCAGTAAACGGTAGACTCGGCGGAACAAGAGCCGCGCGAGGTAGCCTTCTTGAATGTTAGATGGAACAACGCCTTCGCTCAGCATGAAGCTCAAGGTTTTGGTGTGGTCCGCTATTGCCCAAACATTCTCTATGGGCACGAGCACTGATTCCAGCGTTTGCAGGTCAATGCTTGAAAGTTCAGCCACGCGCCTCCGCGTAACCATCCTGCTCACGTTTTTGTCAACAGTGACCAAACCCGAATACTTCGCCACTCGAGCCAAAAAGTCATTGTCAACGTTAGTTATCCCGGCCAATCGGTAGATTTGCTCGAGCATTTCGCCGTAAACCGCTTGGAACGCACTTGTCACCCCTTGGCTGATCCATGTAAAACGGTCGATCCCGTACCCGGTGTCCACCGTGCGAATCGGCAACTCCACGAAGTCCTCCCCGACAACCTTGTACTGCATGAAAACGAGCGTGCCGACTTCTATGCCGCGAACGATGCATTCCACGTCTGGACCAGCGTTACCTCCCCCAACCCAAACGCCCTCCTTGTACACGACTTCCTCCGATTTTATGCCGAGCGCCTCGGTTGCGAAGCGGTGGTGGAACCGGACGGTTTGGTCTTTCCAGTAGATTTCCCTGTTTGGGTAGTTGAACGCGTGGGCTCCGCCCATCTCGAAGATTGTTAAATGCCTGCCAAACGTGGGTCCAGTATTGGAAATATCCACGAGTCTGATGGACGGCTGAGAAATTACCAGCGGGTTAGCAGGCGGCGGCGAGATGCCTTCGGTCACGTAGGGTTGAAAGTCAATGATGCTTGCGTTTGTCAAGTAAACGTCTTTACGCCATCGGGCGACAACAGGGTAAGGTCTTATGCGGGTGTGACCGTTCCTTTCGAAGAAACTAAGAAACTCTTCTCGCATCTCGCGAAGCGTGTAGCTTTTCTTAGTAGCCGGGTCACCGATGAAAGTGTAGCATCCGCACTCGTCTGAGCTGGATTCGCCGCAGGTTTCCCGCTTTAGATTCTGGGTCCAGTACCATTCGCCGCATCTTGGACAGCGTTTCCTGACGAAACCTTCCTGTTTAAAGAATGGGAGAGCATAAGCTTCCGCCGGGAACGTTTTCTCAACCAAACATGTCTGCCTCTTTTTTGCACCGTAAGTTTAGATTGTTATGGCAGAGAGTTTAGGGATTTCCCTGATTTAAAGGATTTCAATTAAATCAGCTGGCTGCTGCTTAAAGGAAAGAGAAGTTTGGCTAAAAAAGGGGCCCTGTAGGAATTATTTCGCCAGTTTGGGCATCGATGTAGTAAAGTCCATATGGCGGAATTGTGTAATGTTGATTTTCGTTAACTTCTATGCTCCAAATGTACCTGTAAGTTGTTGTGCTATTAGCTTGAACATCAGAATAGTTTTGCGCTGGCTGTGTCACCTCATACAATGTTTGGATACTGCTTGAAGTGCTAGAATTAGTAAATTCCATATAGTCAAGGGAAACCGCAACTGTCATGTTTTCCAGTGAAGTGGCGTTCCAGTCATCGCTTTCTAAGGCGATTTTAAGGGCGTGATACATCGTTATCGGTGGCGAAAAGTCGTAGTTGGGTCCGACGATTAAGACGTTTCCAAACTCGCTTTTGAACGCCAACGCGTCGCGGCTCGGCTTTGTTGATTCGTATTGCGCGTAGAAGTACACATTTAGGGCGACCGAGCAGGCAAGTATAATCTCCAGTGCAATGACAAAATAGGATGCTTTATTCATTCGTGCATCAGCAGTCTACAGATTAGATGTAACCTGCAGTGCGTCGTCCGTATTTATAGCTAATCTTTAGAACAGCGACTTTTACGGGTGATGCCATTCGTTAATCAGCCGAACCGTTGATGCATCATTTTTTTCTTGGCCGTAACGCCCGAGCGGTTTTGTAAGGTGTCTCTGAGACCTCGTTGAAGTCACGTACAACCCAGTCTTCAGCATCCGAGGCGCAGGTGACTCTTTTTTCTTCAAATCGCCATATTTCCCGCCGCATTTTTCACAGTGGAACCCTTGGTTTTTACCCATGGATTTCAACCGTTTCCCGCAGTTTGGGCAAAGCGGATTCTCCGTCATAGTCTTAGTCACGAGGCTTAGAATGTTGATTTTTTCAAGATTAATTGTTAGTGGTCTGCTCTTCGTCGCCTTGTGTGCCGCTCCGTAAGCCTCAATGACGTCGCCGATGACGAGTTCTCTGGCGATTTTGCGAAGATTGCCCGTTGGCTCGTAAGCGGCGCAGTCAAGTTCTGCCGAATCATCCTTGATAGAAAAGATAACGTGACGCAGCGGAACTATCCGCGGGTTTTGGGAAACAACGCCCTTGGCGATGACGGAGCTGTAAGGTTCAACACTGCTTAATGCTTGGACACTTTTTAGGTGAGCGTCTGTACCCTGGTTTGAGCGGAAGATGACCCAGCGCTCCACGGGTTCAAACGGCTTAACCAACGCGTAAGCTTTCTTTACTACTTCCGGCGTTTCGCCTCTGATTCCGAAAAGAATCGGGTCTGGGCCTCGAGGCGTAATAATGATTCTGCGTTTCTCCTCGTCCACGTTGTTAAAGGTGAAAGGCTGCAGTTGTTTGTCCATTTCAAAAATTGACGCTGAATCAACTTGCCGTTCCGAACCCCATTTTTTCCGTGTCCTGTAAGCGATTAACTCGTAGGTGTGGTCACAGTTGAGGTTTTCGCCGATTGCTGCCAATGCTCCGATGATGCCTCTGCAAGAGTTGAAACCGCAGGCTTCAGCTTCAAACTTCTCGATAAGCATAAGCGCTTTCTTGAGTGTTACAATGCTTGTTTCAGCCTTTTTCGAAAAAATCGTCAGCTCCTCTGGGATTTCTCGCCCGTGAAAAAAAACTATACCTGGGTCAGTGCCTTCCTCTTTGATCGCGGAGTTTTTTTCCCACAACCCCAAGGCAGCCTCTTTAATTCCCCTTTCAAAAGCAGCCGGGTACTTGAATCTCAGGAATAGAGCGCCGTTGCCTCTTGTTTTCCATGGCACGTTAGGGTTAAGCCTTACTAAGCCTGGGTAATCGATAAATTGGACTTGAAAGTCGGAGAGTTTTTCGACAAGCAACGCTGCAAGGTAAGTGGTGCACCCTCCTTTGGCCGAGTCCGTGTCGTCTAACCCGATGTGCATCACCTGTTGCTCAGTCAAAGCGGCCATTCTCCAGATCAGATTAGAGAATGAACTGCGAGGGTAAAAAAATGTTGTTTACTCTTAGAAAAGATAGAGGCTAAAGTCTATTGGACGAGCGGGGTTCCCATCGGATCCTGTTCGAAAAACAGCTGCTCTTCCAGCGTTTCTTCCGGTTCTTCGGTTATTATGATTGTTAACTTGGAGTTTATCTTGGAGATTTTGCTGATTCTTCTGTTTATTATGTTTTTGAGTTTCTCCATGTTATCAGCTTTTATGTTCGCGATTATGTCGTAGACTCCCCAGAGATTATGTGCTTCTTCGATGCCTTCAATTTTTTTCAGCGCTTTCAGCACCTGGTTTTCCGCTCCGATTTCAGTGTTTAAGAGGACGTATGCTGAAGTCATGTTTTCTTTTCAAACTCCTATCATTTTAAAATAGCTGGCTTATCAGAGATTTGGTGCTCTTCATGTTCAAGGGGAACGAAAAAGAGATAAGTGTGTGTGCAAACCTCTTCATCAAGCCATTAAAAAATCGCATGCATCCTTTAACAGTGAAAGCTGTCGCCGTTGAGTGGTGGTTGCTCTCTGTGGCGTTATGAATTCCTTTCATTCTCTCCCAGTCACTGCTCCAGGTGCAAGATTTAATACGGTTGTAAAAAATTTAAAATTTTGTGACTGTACAGGCACAGTCACAAGTTACGCCTGTCACGGAAAAGAATTCGTTATTATGCTAATTGAGTTAGCATAGTGTTCTTTCGCATGAGCATCTAATTTTTTTCCGTTTTGAAAGTCGCTTCCGCACCAGGGACATTTGTATTCTGCTTTCATGCTAATCTATTTCACATGGTTCCGTCATTTTGATTTAAGCTTGTGTGCATGCTTGAAACGACAAAAAAAATTTTTATATTTTTAAGTTAAAAAAAAGAATAAAAAGATGCTTACTTTTCTTCCACAACGATCATTGTCAACGTCGACCGCACTTTGTCTAGTCGACGAATTCGCCAAGTCACTAGTTCTTTTAGTTTATCCATAGTGTCGGCTTTGACCCTTGCTACAATGTCATAAACGCCGTAAACGGCTGATGCTTCCTCTACACCTTCGACCTTTTTCAGCTCTTTTAACACGTCTGATTCTGAACCGATCTCGGTGTTGATTAGCACAAAGGCTGTTGGCATAACAATCACTCCTTATTAACTGATTAGTTTAGGGTGCATTAAAAAGTTTCCTAGCGACCAGTCAAATCGACGTTTACGCAATCCAAATAACCGGTCTTTAGGTGTAAATAAAAGAACGTTGTTTACCCGTTTCGAATAATTTTTATTCCAGCCCACTGCAAGGCGGCGTAGGAAACAACAAGGCGGAACCACAAGCTCACAACCCTCACTAATAAAACAACCGAAACGCTTAGCGCCGCTGGGATTCCGAGGGCAGTAAACGAAATACTCATTATTAGCTCAGGGAAACCGAAAAAAGTCACGCCGATGGTCTGAAGCGTTCCAGTTAAGGTGAACACTATAAGCACTTTATCAACTGGCACAGGGTAACCTAACGCAATAAAAGTGATGAACGTAACCGAGATTTCGAAAATAAAACTAATTACTGAATAAATGATGGGTTTAACTAATGCTTTCGGATTGGCCTTCAATTGTTGTATCCCAACATGGAACGTGCTTAAAAGCCCACCAACCTTATGCTTAAAGTTTTCAGGGTTCCATTTTTTCCGAAAAAACAAGACCGTGCTCACTGCCCAGTTAAGCAAAGTTTTTGTTGCTGTTGGTTTGACGCTTATGTAGTAAACAAGTACCAACGTCAAAATTGATAGACCCAGCACGAGTGAAATTAGAAAAGTAACGATAAACGGCAGAGGATAACTTATAAGCACTAATCCTAGGCCGAGCCCCATGGCGACCACTGTTATCGTCATGTTGAAAATTTTCTGGCTAACAACTGAAGCGCCAATTTTTCCCGCGTCGATGCTTGAATCTTTGGTTAACATGTAAGTTTTCGAAGCTTCCGCCGACCATCCTAGCTGTGGAACTATTGCGTCAAAAAATAATCCAACCCACGTGAGGAGTAACGTTTTGCGAGTGTTGATATTGACAGATAGGTTGCTTAACAGGTTGCGCCACACAAGGGAAGAAAAGAGAGCGAATAAGGAGTAAGCTGCAAAAGCAGTTGCGTAACAGGCTAAGTTTGTCTTTGAGACTATATCGACAACTTGTGCTGGATTAATGAATAGGACAAAGTAGATCACGAAGGCCATTAAACCCAAAATTAAGACTGCGAGGATCACTTTTTGACTCAGAGGTCTTTTGAGGTTTTTCATTCTGAATTTTCAGGCCTTGCTTCTACTTTCAGTATCTAAACTTTTAAGCGTATGCAAAAAATAAGGTCGCCAGCCCAGCTTAGATTGAAAGATGGTCAAAGATTTCTCTGCATCAATCTCCGATTTCTAAGGATTTACCGCAGAAGGTAAAATTGTGTCATTATGACGGGAACACAAAATTTTTTTTTATCCTTCCATCATTATAAGCGTCAGTGTGGACCTGACTTTGGGTATTGTTCTCATCTTGTGCGACACCATTTCCTTAAGGTTTTCCATGGTCTCAGCTTTTATTTTTGCGATGAGGTCGTACACTCCATAGGAAAAATACGCCTCATCTACTCCTTCAATTTTCTTTATTTGCTCAAGAACTTCCTCTTCTGACCCTGATTCCACATTTATCAACACAAAGGCTTTAGGCATTTCAGTCTCCACAATACTTACCGAGTTATGAAATTAAAATTTTTCTGGAGTAAAGACACAGCTTTCCTGTTAAAGTTGAAAGCAGGCAGGCAAAGAACTTTTCGTAATCGTGTGATCGACAATTCTTTCTACGCAAATACGAGCGGCTAATCGCTCATTAACCTGCTAAGCTAATTAGTGCTAACCATGCTTGATTGCACATTTTTACAGTTCTAAACACAAAAAGGTTATATTAAGTCGGCATGAAAGGTGTAGGCTATTGCGGGATTGCGGGGAAATGAATGGTTAAGTACATTTTTGTCACGGGCGGAGTGTTAAGCTCCGTCGGCAAGGGGATATTAACCTCTTCCATCGGTAAAATGCTTCAAGCTAGAGGGTTAAAGGTTACAGTTGTAAAAATTGACCCTTACGTAAACGTCGACGCGGGGACGATGAATCCGTACATGCATGGGGAAGTCTACGTGACCGACGACGGCGGTGAAACAGACCTTGACCTTGGGTGGTATGAACGCTTCTTAGATTTGAGCCTCAAGCAAGAAAACAATTTGACAACAGGCATGGTTTACAAGTCAGTGATTGAGAAGGAGCGCCGAGGCGACTTCTTGGGACGCTGCGTGCAGATCGTTCCGCATGTAACCAATGAAATCAAAAACCGCATCAAAAACGTCGGCAAAACCTCGACGGTCGATGTTGTTCTCACTGAAGTCGGCGGAACGGTAGGCGACATTGAAGGATTACCTTTTCTTGAAGCTATTCGACAGATGCGACTGGAAGAAGGTTATGAAAACACGCTCTACGTGCACGTAGCTTTAGTTCCGATTTTAGATGTCACAGGGGAAATGAAAACCAAGCCCTTACAACACAGCGTTAACGAGCTGCGCCGCATCGGAATTCAACCAGACACTATAGTTGCTAGAAGCCCAAAGATGATTGATAATGAAATTCTCAGAAAAATAGCTCTTTTCGGAACGATTCCTGAAAACGCCGTCTTCTGCTCTTACAACGCTGAATCGGTTTATCAGGTGCCGCTGCTTTTGGATAAACAGGGCATGGGCGATTTTATCTGCTCCAGATTAACCTTCAAATGTGAAAACAAAGACTTCAGCGCCTGGCAGCAATACGTCGACGGCTTGGTGAATCCCGAGCATGAAGTGAACGTAGCGTTAGTCGGTAAATACGCTGGGTTAACGGACAGTTACGTTAGCATGACTGAAGCGCTCCGGCACGGCGGCGGCGCTTGCAAGACTAAAGTTTGCATTTCTTACTTGGAAGCCGAGAAACTTGAGCATGACCCTCAATGTGTAAAAGACCTTGCCAATTTTGACGGAATCTTCGTTCCTTACGGGTTTGGTCCACGTGGCACTGAAGGCAAGATTGCAGCTGTCCAGTTTGCACGAGAAAATGATATTCCATTCTTAGGCATCTGTTACGGTTTCCAGTTGGCTGTTATCGAGTATGCAAGAAACGTTTGCAGCTTGAAGGATGCGAACAGCACAGAAATTAACCCTGAATCCCCCTACCCAGTCATAGATCTCATGCCTGAGCAGCGGGGAATAGAAATCAAAGGTGCAACCATGCGTTTGGGAGCCCATAAAGTGGTTCTGCAGAAAGGCACGTTAGCCTATAGCATGTATGCGCAGGAAGAAATTTACGAGCGGCATCGGCACCGCTTCGAAGTCAACCTTGAATATCAAGAAAGCCTAAAGAACAATGGCTTATACTTCACCGGCAAAAGCGCAGACGGGAGAAGAATGGAAACTTTAGAGCTGCCAAACAAATACTTCTTCTTCGCCTCTCAGTTCCACGGGGAATTCAAGAGCCGACCTGGAAGACCCGAACCTGAATACGCGGGTTTCATCCAAGCATGCGTCAATAGGAAGCTTGGAAAACCAAAAGCCCCTATTTCTTAAGGAACACTGTGATTATGGAAAAGGCTATTATGCATGACTTACATGAAACGATAGGATTTGATTAGAAATGGCAGAAGAAGGAAAATGGGATTCAAAAGGCTTCGACAAGTTAATGAAAAACAGCAAAAACGAACTAGTTGAATTGCAGAATGAACTGCAAGATGTCATGGTAAAGTTTTGCATGCGTGCCTTGCGAGTTTATCAATCCACGCGACCCGAGCCGCTTCGACCCGGCGAAATTTCGCTGCTGATCAAGAATGAGTTGAATAACGTCATCGCTGACCTTACAGCTCAACCAAACTTGGACGGCATCACTAAACTCGTAAAAGAAGAATGGGCTAAACGCCAACAACAGTAAGTTAACAACCTAACCCCCGTTTTTTGAAAGTATTTATTATAACTAATTTCGATTTCTTCAAAGTGTTCGTTTAGCAGTGGGTTTTTTGGCCTTTGTTTTGTCTGTGTGCGCGCAAGTAGGGTCTATAGGAGGGTAAAGCATCTACGGAAAGACGGTACGCTTTGACGGTACAGTCGGAGGAGAATGCGCCTAAGCGGGCTAGATTTAACAGTCTACCATGTAACCGCGAACAATTAGAAAGATTACAAGACGTATAAGCCGAATAGGCACTTTTTAAGAATTGTGAAGAATAAAAACGGGTTATTGCTTTCGCGTTATTTTGCTCGGCAGAACTCTTCCATCGTAGACATCAAAGATGGAACCGCGTAAATCACGTCTCGGTCGTTCACCATGCC
>DATHCJ010000032.1:0-2405 GCA_035319575.1 Candidatus Limnocylindrales bacterium | reverse complement strand
GATTTTAGTTAAATTGAAAGGTGAAGTCATAAACGTTTAATAAGGAAGTAGCCGAAGATTTCCCTGCTCCAGTTCCAGTTCATCAGCTTTCAAGGCGACTGTCGGTGCAAATTCAAAATCACAAGAAACAGAAAAAGGGGTTAACTTGAACATCCAATTACTTCTTCTCGGGTCACAAGTTGCCATTACCGTGGGCTTCCTCGTTTATGCCTCATGGAGCGACTTCAAAACTCGAGAAGTAAGAGACCTCGTTTGGGCAATATACGCGCCTATTGCAATAGTGCTCAGCTTAGCAAACCTCTTGCTGTATGATCCATCAAAGCTTGCCTTGTTCGGTCTGAGCGTAGGTTTCACCGTTGGGCTAGCGTTTCTCCTGTTTTATTCAGGCGCGTTCGGTGGCGCTGACTCAAAAGCCCTGATGTGCATCGCCTTCTCCTTGCCTTTTGCTCCAGTAGCCCTATTCACGCCTGTCCTGACGAATAGTCTGTCACCTATCTCCAAGTTTGTATTTCCACTAACCATATTCAGCAACGGCGTTTTGTTTGCTGCAGCCAGTTGTCTCTACATGGTACTGCATAACTTCGTTTGGCACAAAAAAAATGGGGAACCACTGTTCGCTGGAACATTGGCGCAAGAGTCGCTGTGGAAAAAAACTCTGATTATGTTGACCGGCTACAAAGTCACTATTGCAAAGTTGAAGGAGAAATGGCATGTTTTTCCGATGGAAGACATCGATGATGCCGGCGAAAACGCCCTAAACCGAAAACTGGTGGTTATTCCAAGCGACGAAGGGCGAGATGGAATCGTGGACCGTTTATCTAACGCGGCTCAAGCTGGAAAAATCGACAAATATGTGTGGGCGACCCCGGGTTTACCAATGCTCATTTTCATAACTTTAGGTCTAGTTGTTGCATTGTTAGGCGGAGACCTAGTGTGGCTACTGGTCAGGTTTATCCTCGCTTGAAAAAGTTTCAACGTAGATGTTCTTGCCGCGTTTTGAATAAGAGACGAAAGCAGCTAATGTGAGAACGGACCCGAAAGCGACTAGTCCGATGCTGTACCCTTGGTATGGGTAGGACCAATTTGCCGTCAAATTTGCGCTAACAGTCTGGTAAGAATAGAAGAAAGCACTTATCACGAATAATGAAAGCGCGAGTGAAAGAAGGCAAACTTCAGCCTTAAACTTCATTCTCCTTTACCCCTTAATTCCCCTACAAGCAAAACACTATTCTAATCAAAAGGTATTTTAGCTTTTTGGAAATAACCCTGAAGGAGCGTTCAAATGTCCATTCGAGACTGCAGAAAAGAACTGCTAAACTTTGCAAAACAAAAACGGAAAGAATGCAGGGTCGCGGTTTTGGCTGACTTCTTCCTCGACCGGTTCATAAACCTGAACTGGAACCCCGCGGAATTTTCAGGTTTAATCGCGGACGTAGCAAGACGCAAAGGCGGAAGCATCGACGGTATTTCCCAAACTGACATTCATGGTGGAAACGCCATCAACGTGGCGTCCGCCCTGGCAAACTTACGCGCTGAGGTTGCGCCGATTGTTTGCACGAGCCGGTATGGGCGTGAACTGATAAGGTATTACTTCAAAGGTACGGCAGTTAATATTTCGCATGTTAAAGTGCGCGATAGGGCTTCGGTGACGACTGCTCTGGAGTTTAGGGATAACGATGAGAAAACAAACGTTATGATTCGCGATTTAGGTTCATTGACCACTTTTGGCCCTGATGACCTGGACGAGAAAGATTATGCAGAGATAGAAGATTCGGATTACGCTTGTCTTTTCAATTGGGCTGGCACATTAAGAAATGGCACGGCGCTTGCACTTGCAGTTTTCAGCAGAGCAAAAAAAAGCGAAAAGACTAAAGCTTACTATGATACTGCCGACCCTACTCCCAACAGGGGCGCAGTCGCCGATTTAATGCAAAAGGTTCTTAAATCCAACTTGATTGACGTTTTAAGCGTCAACGAGAATGAAGCGATTGTTTATGCAGGCTTGCTCGACGAAACCTTAGACGATAAGAAGGATCGTTCGGATTTTTCGGAGTTAGCGATGGAGGCGGCACGGGTTCTGGCAAAGAACCTGAAAGCGAGAATTGACCTGCACACAACGGTTTTTTCCGCCACTTTAAGGGGCAAAAAGGAAGTTGTGGCACCCGCGTTCAAGGTTAAAGTGCTGCGGGCGACAGGCGCAGGTGATGCGTGGACGGCGGGAAACATCATCGGCGACCATAATAGCCTTTCGGACCAGTGCCGCTTAACGTTGGCGAACGCTGTTGCCGCCTGTTATCTGTCCGACCCTGAAGGCAAGCATCCGACGTGGACAAAACTTCATAGTTTTCTCCAAAGAAGCAGCATAAAGGATTGTTCGGATGAGAAGACAATAAAATCGGGCTAAG
>DATHCJ010000031.1:0-9256 GCA_035319575.1 Candidatus Limnocylindrales bacterium | reverse complement strand
AGTAAGGTCGTTTTTGTGCCTATCCCCGAGAAGAAATGCCCGTACTCCACGCCGATGTAGCCTCCTCCAACTATGATTACGCTTTTCGGCGGCGTTTGCAATTCTAAAACCGTGTTGCTTGTCAAATAACCCATTTTATCTATGCCCTTGATTAGCGGTGTTCCAGGGCGGGCGCCTGAAGCGATAAAAATCATTTGCGCCGAAATCGTGTGTTGGCCAACCTGCATAGTGTAGTCGGAGGTAAACTCGCCTGTTTCCTTAAACCACGCCATATTAGGCGTGGCTTCCACTGACAAAGCCAGATGCTCCGAGTCCTCGTTAACCAGCGCATGCATCCTATTCATGATGTTGCTAAAATCAACGGACTCCAAGGTTGTGTGAACGCCGAGTTTTCCCGACTCTTTAATGGTTGAAATAACATCTGCCGGGTAAATCAGCATCTTGGAGGGTACGCAGCCCACGTTTATGCACGTGCCGCCTATTTTTCCGTGTTCAACCAGTGCTACTTTAAAGCCTTGTTCGACAGCCGCTGAAGCAACGAGCATTCCAGAGCCTGAACCTACAACGATAATGTCGAATTGCTCCATTAACCCAACCTCAACAACCTGTAAAAAAGAAGGATTTAATGGGAAATAAACTTTTCAACTGTCGATTGGATTCTCGCGAGGATGTGAAAAGCTTTTATGCAAGTGATAAAAATATTTTTCTTTGGATTTCCATGCCAAAGTCTGCAGAAGCGGAAAAGAAGAAAAAAGCCTACTATAGCAAGAAAGAGAAGAAAGCTAAAGAAGTTAAAAAGTAACTTTTTTGCCTAGAAAAATCGGCTGGGCTCGCTTGTCATAGACAGGGTCGAAGCTTTCCAACTCGTCCTTTGTTAGTGGAAACACGATTCTTGACACCAACCCGTTGAGGCTGTAGGGCAGCCGTATGAGGCGCATTTCGCCGGAAGTCACCCACTCGTCAATGTGAAAACCCTCTCTTTTCACCTGCTTTGCAAGGTTAAGCCTTTCCTGTGTGTCCAACTCGTAGGCTTGCGGGTCTAAGACGTGAACGTGAAAACCTCTCCCCGAGTAAACCACCTTCAGCAAATCAAAACGGTTCGCAAGAAACTCGTAAAGACCTATAGCTTCCTGTTTTACCATCTGCAGCTCTAACTCGCAGAAGCTTAACCCTTGATTGCGCTTCATCTTATCCGACAAGGTTCCGTGGATTGGGCATGTTATGTTTTCAGGGTCGAGGTCAAAAGCGAGTTCTTGCCCCGTCTTCACTCCGTTTTCGTCGTAGACGTTTCGGTCGTAGTATACTGCTTCTGGCAAGAACTCAAGGATTTGCTGGCGGACTTCTTCCAGGTTTGAATACTCGTCGATTATTATGGTGGTTGACGCGTCTTCCTTGTATTTCTCGGGATAAATTTTCGTGTGTCTTCCAATGATCACGGCAAACTTAACTTTGCCTCGCCAACTGCGAAACCATTGTGCAACTTCTTGCAGGTTAAACTCTGAAGTGTAGAATTGTTTTCTTTCTTCGAGAGATGCGTATCTCATGCCTTCGGGCAAGTAATACTGAACCATTTCAACCGCTACACAATAGCCTGGCGTCCGAAAAATGTTTTATGCAAGACGTCCTCACGTAGAAAACCTAATATTTGGCGTTTGGTTGATTCTAAATGGTGAAATTTTTGCCTATCGACCCTGATTTTCAAAAAAAACGCCAAATTGTCGGCGAACATAACGGACACAATGTCTGGGGACCCGTTGAAGCCCCCGCGAAACTGGGAATTCATGGAACCACATCTGCGGTAGACTGGGATTCCTGCACTGGAGACGGCGTTTGCGTTGACGTTTGCCCCGTTTCACTGTACGAGTTGGTTGACACACCTGGGAACCCGCTTTCTGAAAAAAAATCTGACCCTGTACGAGAAAAAGACTGCATACAATGCCTCGCCTGCGAAATGCAGTGTCCTGCTTCAGCGATAAAGATTACGCCGCCAACCTAAGCTGCAAACGCTGATTTTTCCAGCTTTTTTCTATCTTTTTTGACCTAGCCAAAATCTTTTTAAAAAAATTCGTCGAGCGAGGAATGCTACTGCTGTTCACAGTTAAATCGAGTCAAAAAAGAAAAAAGGGTAAGCCGTAAGCTTACTTTGCGATGCTTAAGTTTTTATTTACTCTATCCCAGTTAACGATGTTCCAGAAAGCATCTATGAATTTGGCGCGCTCGTTCTTGTAGTCGACGTAGTACGCGTGCTCCCAAACATCCAAAACCATCAAGATTCTGAATGTCGGGTAAACGTTCACGTTGTGCTTCTCAATCTGCACTATCAGAGGCCTATCAATGCACGGGTGAACGGCTAGGGCGGCCCATCCTGAACCCTCAGTTGTTGCAGCAGCCTTCGTAAATTCCTTCTTGAACTGGTCAAAACTTCCGAACTCCTTGTTGAGCGCGTCAGCCAGTGCTCCTCCTGGTTGTCCTCCGCCACCTTTGCCGGCAGGCGCCATGTTTTCCCAGAAAATCGAGTGCAGAAGGTGACCGCCGACGTTGAAGGATAAGTCTTTCAAAAGAGCTTTCATGTCCAGGTCCGCGTTTTCTTTTCGCGCCTTGTCAAGTTTATCGAAATCCGCGTTTGCGCCGTTCACATAGGCTTGATGATGCTTGTCATGGTGAAGTGTAAGCTGCGTCGCA
Source organism: Candidatus Limnocylindrales bacterium (assembly GCA_035319575.1). Lineage (GTDB taxonomy): Archaea > Thermoproteota > Bathyarchaeia > Bathyarchaeales > Bathycorpusculaceae > Bathycorpusculum. Next base: position 6,574 of record DATHCJ010000031.1, on the reverse strand, counting down.
GAAATGTAGGGTTCAAGCGCGTTGTAATCATAGGGCAGTTTAGGTAGACTAAACGATTTTACCTTCTCCATAAAATTCACCGAAAATCAAAACAAACCAAAGGGAACAAGAACTAATATACTTTACCTAAACCGAAATTTGAGCGAGGCAAGCAAGGCTAGTATAGCTTATAACCTTCTTTCTGTTTACTATTCTGCGGTGATTTTTATGACTAAAACTGATGAGAACCTAAAGGCTGCTTTCGCAGGCGAATCCCAAGCAAACAGGATGTATTTGGCTTTCGCTAAGAAAGCAGACGAGGAAGGCTTCCCTCAAATCGCTAAACTGTTTAGGGCAGCAGCTGAAGCAGAAACAGTACACGCGCTTAACCATCTGCAAGTGATGGGGCAGGTGAAATCGACCATTGACAACCTTGGCACAGCGGTTTCTGGCGAAACGTACGAGTTCAAAAAAATGTACCCGGAGTTCATCGCGGATGCCCAAAAAGAGGGAAACAAAAAAGCTGAAATTAGCTTTGAATATGCGAACAAGGTTGAACAAATCCACGCGGGCATGTACCAGAAAGCTCTCGACTCACTGAAAAACAAGACGGAATTTGCAAAAGTGGACTATTACGTTTGTCCCGTCTGCGGAAACACGTTCGAAGGCTCAACGCCCGACAATTGCCCAATCTGCGGAACGCCAAAAGAAAAGTTCATGAAAATAAAATAGGAAGTTAAGCTTTGATTTTCTGGGCTATCTGCTGCCCGAAATCAAAACATTTTTTCAAATCTTCCTTGTCCGGAACATACTTAACTTCAATCATTGGCTCGTAGACTTCAAACCCGACTTTTTTCGCTACCTCAACCATGTCTCTAACTGCGCCGCCGCCCCACCCGTAAGAGCCGAAGAAGCTCCAGCTTTTTCCTTTAGGTTTTAAGCCAGTCACGTAAGTTAGGAATGAACCCACGGAGGGGAACATTTGGTTGTTTAGCGTTGGGGAACCCACCGCCACGGCTTTTGCGTCTAAGATTTCGGTTACAACCTCGGTGTTGTCTGTTGCTCGAAGCTTGAGAAGCTTAACTTCGACGCCTCCGCTTGCTATGCCGTCAGCTATTGCTCTTGCCATCTTATCGGTGCTTCCCCACATCGTGTCAAAAACGACAACCGCTTTCTGTTTTGCTGCGGCACCGCTGCTCCAGTCGACGTAAGCGTCAATTATCTTCGAGGGGTTTTTCCGCCAGATTACGCCGTGGCTTGGCGCGATGATGTCGATGCGAATGTCCATCTGGATGATTTCTTGGATCTTGCGGAGTATGAGCTGGGCGAAAGGCATTAAGATGTTAGCGTAGTATGTTGCGGCTTCTTCCATGAGGGCGCACTCGTCGACTTCATCGTCGAAGTGTTTGGAACTGGCGAAATGCTGACCGAACGCGTCGTTAGGCATGAGGATTTTGTCTTCAACAAGGTACGTGAACATGCTGTCTGGCCAATGCAGCATCGGCGCCTCGATGAAACGCAGCGTGCGTTTTCCAAGGTTAAGCTCGTCGCCGGTCTTAACGGTTTCAACCCTTCTGAACTCGTCGCCGTAATGCTCGATTAAGGCATCTTTTCCTCTTTGCGAAGCAATTATTCTGGCGTTTTTCGCGAGCTTCACGATGACGGGTAGACTGCTTGAGTGATCCATTTCAACGTGATTAACGATTATGTAATCGATTTTTTCGAGGCTTGTCAACTCTGTGATGTTTTCAATCAACTCGTTGCTGAAGTTGCTTCTCACGGTGTCGACAAGCGCGATTTTCTCGTCTGAGATTAAATACGCGTTGTACGTGCTTCCTCGCTCGGTGATGTAGCCGTGAAAATCCCGAATATTCCAATCGACAACACCGACCCAGTTTACTCCTTCCTTCAAAACAACCCTAGTCATAAATTTCAGTCCCTTATCACGTTCAGTTTATAGTTTATTTTAACTCCCGCCTTCTCAAAAAGAATGCCCACAGAACAATTTTCAAGCGTTAACTTGTGTAGCCTTTCAACCCTTTCTTGCGGTGCATCAGTTTTAATGTTTATGTCAAAAGCTTCCTCGCTGACGGTTCCTGTTTCATCAGACTTTACCGCTTCAACCTTAACACTTACTCCCTTGAGTGCTAGACGCATTTTCTTAGCTGTCAACGCGCAAATTGTAACGTAGCAGCCCGCATGACTCATTACGCACAGCTCAAGGGATGAAGGTCCCAGCCCTGTTCCAAGGTCAGGAGCAAGATCCACTACGCAACTATGGTCCTCGTTGTCGTCGAGGAGAATCTGGAAGCCTTCAATCAATTTAGCGTTTGCATACATTTTTGTCGTCAAATTTTGCATCTCCAATTGAGAGGCAGTAAAAACCAAGTTTTGATTGTCGCAATCGTTTATATGGATTGCGTTACGATTTCTCAAAAAATTTGGCTGGCGGTAAAAGCTGGCTCCTTCAATTTGGCTACTGTTAGGAGTCACTTTTTGGCGTTTTTTTCTTCCAAAAACTGTTGTTTCTGCATGGAAACGTGAATGTTTGGCTCATTTTCTAGGCAAAAATTGAAGAGTTTTTCAAAGCCTCTTTGTGCATGTTACATGTGATTTTTTTTTAGTAGTGAATTCTCGCGCAAAGACGAGGAACCGGCTGGGCAATCTTCCCAAATAAATCTTCGTATGTTTGCGTGAAAAATCGAAAATCAATATATGCTTGAGGAACCAGTTTAATATTGGACCGCCCAAGAATAAAGTGGCAGGAAATTTTGGAGGTTTAGCTGTGGGTTTAATTCCAGACGATAAGAAGGAGCTGCTTAAAGCTGATTTTAAGGAGAAACTGGTTGACCCAGTCAAGATAGTCATGTTTACCCAGGAATTTGAATGTCAATACTGCTCTCAAACAAGAGAGTTAGTACAGGAATTAGCGCCGCTTAACGACAAGATAATGGTTCAGATCCTCGACTTCGTTCGTGATTCAGCCATAGCTAAGGAGTACGCAATCGACAAGATCCCAGCTTTGGCCATCATCGGAAAAAGAGATTACGGCGTCAGAATCTACGGGATACCGTACGGGTACGAACTGCAAACCTTAATCGACGCGATAATCACCGTTTCAAACGGACAAACAGACCTTTCAGAAAACACCAAGTCCATCCTCAAGGAGGTTAAAAATCCAGTTCACATCCAAGTGTTCGTAAGCCTAACCTGCCCCCACTGCCCAGCGGCAGCCGCCGTCGCGCACAAACTCGCGGTTGAAAGCCCCTTAGTCAAGGCCGACGTCATCGACGCCAGTGAATTCCCCGACTTAGCGATGAAGTACAACGTAGTCGGCGTACCCAAAATCGTTATTAACGACAAGATAGAGTTTGTCGGAGCATTCAACGAGGACTTGTTCGCTGAACACGTCTTGTTGGGCGCCTTCTAACATGGGAGAAGCATAGCGAGTGAGCCAAAAAGACAGCCAGGAACCTTTGGCTTTAGTGTTTGTTTACAGCAAAGACTTCATGGAACGAGTAATCCGTAACCTAATCAATGACCCGTGCTTCTGCCAGTCCTGCGGTCTTTACTGTGATTCATGCAAATACAACGTTTACAGCTTCGTGAAAAATGTTCGAGCCGCCATCCAGTTCCCAAGCCCGGCTGACCTGCCAGCGTTCATCGACAACCCAGAGGAGTTCATGCCCAAGAAACTGCCTAAAGCCGATATCTGCTTAGCCTCTGGATTGCATAAAGACCTGCTTCTGGAACTGCCTAACCAGCTTAAGCAAGCCGGGATAAAGGCGCTGATTGCTCCGGTGGAAGACTGGAATGAGTTGCCCGTGGGCGTCAAAAAACAGCTTGAGACTCGCTGCAGCGAACTGGGGATTGAATGCGCTTTTCCAAAGCCGTTTTGCACGCTTGAGCCAGAGGCGAATAAGCCTATGATCGCCCGCTTCATCGAGGAAACAAAGGTTGGGCGCCCCCTCCTTGAGATTACCCTGCGAATGGTCGACAAGAAAGAGGTTATCGAATGCGCCGTGGTTAGACGAAGTGCACCATGCGGGTCCACATGGTACATCGCCAGGAAACTGGCAGGCGTACCCACCGAACAGGACGAGCTCCACGACGCCATCGCAAAAGCCCATCACAGCTACCCATGCACCGCAACCATGACAACGGACCCGGAAACCAAAGAACCCATCCTGCACATCGGCGGCTTCACGATAAGGGAAGAAGTCGAGAAAGCCGTAGAAAAAGAACGCGAAAGAATCAGGAAGGAAAACCAGAAAACAAGCGCTTAAACCTCAAAGCCGGGGCTGTTTTCTCGGGTTCTTACGCGCTCGCGTATTTTACAGGGTTCTTGTCGAATGTTGCTTTGCAGGAGGCTGCACAGAAGTAGTAGGTTTTGCCTTTGTAGTCTGATTTGAATTTAGCTTTTTTCTCGTCAACTATCATGCCGCAGATTGGATCTTTAGCCAAAAAACATTCACCTCCAGAAGCTGTGCTATAAACTAGCTTGGTTTGATTTAAATTTAGCCAGCTTCAGCAGAGCAGAGTTGCTGACTACTGTCAAGCTGCTGATCGCCATTGCCCCAGCCGCGTACATCGGGTTAAGCAACCCCACGGCGGCGATTGGAATCATTATCGAGTTGTACGCGAAAGCCCAGAGGAGGTTGGTGTCGATTTTACGCATGGTTTTTTTGCTGAGTTCAATCCCTAGGGCTACGTCCAGCAGGTCGTCTCTTATGAGCACTATGCCGCCTGTTTCTTTGGCGATGTCTGTTCCGCTGCCTATGGCGATTCCAATGTCGGCTGTGGCCAAGGCGGGCGCATCGTTTATCCCATCGCCCACCATTGCAACGACTTTTCCTTCTGCTTGCAGCTTCTTGATGACGTCGGCTTTTTGCCCTGGCAGAACATTTGCGATGACATGCGTTATCCCCAATTGGTCGGCGATTGCTTTGGCTGTCAGCTCATTGTCACCCGTTAAAATACCGACTTCAAGGTTCAAATTCTTCAGCTCTGCCACGGCTTCGGCAGCGCTTTCTTTGAGCGTATCCATGGCCGCGACTAATCCGACACTCTTTCCGTCAACGGCCAATATCATGACGGTTTTTCCACGCGTTTCCAACGAAGCCAAATCAGCTTCCAACTTTACTATTGAAACGTTTTGCTCCTGCATCAACTTGCGGTTTCCAAACAGAATCTCTCTGCCTCCGACACTGCATCGAACTCCTCTGCCGGGCAAAGCTTCAAAAGTGTCGGCTTTTTCGAGGCTAACTTGGTCGGATCCAACTTTATTGAGCACAGCTTCCGCCAGCGGATGCTCAGACCCCCTCTCAGCATCGCCAGCGTACCCAAGCACAGTTCGTTCGCTGAAGCCTTCGCAGGTAACTACGTCGGTTACCCTCGGCTCTCCCTTTGTCAAAGTGCCGGTTTTGTCGAAAATGACCGTTGTAAGTTTTCTTGCTTTTTCAACATACTCTCCGCTGCGGAGCAAAACGCCGTATTCAGCTCCTTTTCCGACACCTGCAAGAAGAGCTGTCGGCGTGGCGATGCCCATTGCACAAGGGCAAGAGATCAATATCACTGCCAACAGCACCAGAAACGCTGTCGCAAAGCTGCCGCTTGTGACAAACCAGTAGGCGAAAGAAATGGCACCCGCGGTCAAGATAACGGGGACAAACCAGCGGACAACACGGTCAGCAAACCTTTGAACAGGAGCGCTCGAAGTTTGCGCTTCTTCGACAAGACGAACAATCTGTGATAGCTCGGTTTCTTCGCCGACACGTGTTGCTCTAATCGTCAAGAGCCCCATCTTATTTATCGTTCCGCCGACAACTTCGTTTCCGACAGTTTTCTCAACAGGTATTCCTTCGCCTGTGAGCAGCTTCTCATCAACTGACGAGTAACCTGCAATCACGGTGCCGTCAACTGGGATTTTCTCGCCTGCTTTAACGATCAATTCGTCACCAACCTGCACCTGATCGACCGATATGTCGGTTTCTTTCCCGTCCTTTAAGACTCTTGCCACAGTCGGTTGCAGTTCGAGCAGTTTTCGTATAGATGCAGCCGAGTGTCTTCGAATTAATTCTTCGATGTATCTTCCCAGCAGCACAAAGGCAAGTATACCTATGGCTATTTCCATATAGCCGGAGCCAGGTTGAGTTGCAGTAGGAAAGAGGAAAACATTTATGACCCCGTATATCCAGCCTGCGAGCACTCCGATGGTCACAAGGACATCCATGTTTATGTTGCGGTTTCGAAGCGACTGGTACGCGCCTTTGTAGATCTTAAAACCGGCAATCCAAACGATCGGTGTCGAAACAATGAAAACTGCGACGTCGTAGAATCTAAGTTCTCCAGCAACGTCTAAATACATTATCGCCGTGATGAGACCGAAAAGCGTTATCACCTTCAAAGCAAGGGCTGCAACGGCTCCGGTCAAAGTAAACGTGACCCGTCGCTGCATGGCTTTCAGTTCGCGATCAGGCTCAGTGTAGACGTCGAGGCATTGTTGGCTGCAGAAGTAGTAGGTTCTGTCTCCTATTTTGGCACTGAGGGCTGTGTCCGTGTCGACGTCCATGCCGCACACGGGATCTCGAACTGT
>DATHCJ010000030.1:0-3811 GCA_035319575.1 Candidatus Limnocylindrales bacterium | reverse complement strand
CGTTTTCTGTGTCCAAGAGGAGAAAACTTAAGCGCTCGATTCTGGCGGCTTTGCTTAGATGAGCGGTCCAAGGGCGGCCGTGATCTCGACTGCTTGAACAAATTAGGTGGTAAAAACTTTATTTGCCCACCAAGCATAGTTGTTTACTTGATTGATTAGTAGGTGAAGACCGATGACTGAAAAATTCACTTGCATTCATGGCCATTTTTATCAGCCTCCACGGGAAAATCCCTGGATAGAGGAAGTCGAATTCGAAGAATCGGCTTATCCGTATCATGATTGGAATATGCGGATAACGGCTGAATGTTACGCTCCTAATTCGGTTTCTCGGATCATGGACTCTGAATGGCGAATAATCGGCATAGTGAACAATTATTCAAAAATCAGTTTTAATTTTGGTCCGACTCTTCTCTACTGGATATCAGCGCACGAGCCTGGCTTTATCAATCCATAATATCGGCGGACAAGGGAAGCCTGAAGAACCATCCTGGCCATAGTACCGCAATTGCTCAAGTTTACAGCCACATGATCATGCCGTTGGCTAATAAGAGGGATAAAGAGACTCAGGTTAAGTGGGGAATAAGAGATTTCAAGATGCGATTCGGTCGAGATCCAGAGGGAATGTGGCTGCCTGAAACGGCTGTTGACATTGAAACTCTTGAAACACTCGCAGAAAACGATGTCAAATTTACAATATTGGCGCCGCATCAGGCCCTTCGCTTCAGGAAAATTGGGGAAGATTGGATTGACGTGCAAGAAGGAGCAATAGATCCGAGAATAGCCTATCTTTGTCGGTTGCCTTCTGGAAAAACAATTAGCCTTTTCTTCTTTGACCAGTTTAAAGCTTCAGCTGCTGCGTTTGGAGATCTTCTCTCAAACGGAGAATTATTTGCTAACAGACTCTTTGAACGAGTAAATCAGATCATAATATTTCGCAAGTTTCCCGTAAAGTACCTGATTCTTCATGAATACGGAATGCAATCTTCTTGCTCTGAACGGCTTGTGGCCTTAGTCTAAAGCGCGCGCTGAAATCGCCCTAGAGCCTAAAAAAACTAACAGCAGGCAAGTTCATGAAGAAGTTGAACAATGCTTAAACCCCACCGATGCGGCTTCTTTTAGCAGTCGGGTTATTTCAGGATTAACCTTCTCAAAATCGCTCGCGGTTACTGTGACGAGGCGAAGGTTTTCTGGTTTTTCTTTTCCTGTGCTTTTCAGTAGGTCGGAATCAAGACTTGCGCCCATCGCGAACTCCAAATCCACGTGCGTCTTATAGTGGCGTATCCAAACAAAGTCTTTTTCGTCTAGCTTATACGTGACATTCCCGTGTTTGACGATTTCAATAGTTTCTGGGACGGCACTTTTGATTAACCCGCGAAGGTTTTGAACTACTTCTTTTTGGACAGGTTCCAAGCGGTTCAGCATGTCGTCAATGTCGACTTGTATTTCTTTTACTTTTACCATAACTAGATTTTTGCAGTTAGGATTCTTATTGTTTACTGTATCTGTCCAGCTTACGCGCCTCGATATCTTTCCTATTGACAACTGCACGGAGAAGATTAAGACTGAATATTAAGGCGCTTGCTCTTACGGTTGTAGAGGCAAAGCGTAGATGCTTTCCGTATATGCTTTCACTACCTAAAGGGAATCCTCGCATGCACAAACAAATCAAGGGACACATCACTGAAAACATGCCGTTCACCAATTTTAAACGGCACAGAAAAACAGCGCTTAAAAGTTAGGCAGCGACATTTCTTAGCGTCAACCAGGATTTCGATCAAAAACTCATCCCCCATTGAAAGGCATTTTTTTCCTTGGGATTCCCAAAGTTTTAAACCTTCGTAGCTAAACTAATGTTTGAAAGTTAATAGTGGTCAGTTTGACTTTAAGTTACCATTACATGCAGCTTCCACGCGAGGTCATCGTTGGAAAAGGAACCCTGCAGCGAGTTCCCGAAGTGGCAAAACGCCTAGGCCTTAAAGGAAAAGCGTTGGTAATGTCGGACCCAATATGTTATGATGTTGCTGGAAAGGCTGTTTCGGATTTCCTTGCTGAATCAGGTTTGTCTGTTGATTTCCTTCTAGTTAAGACCATGACGGCAAAAGACGTCTCAGAGATTGAAAATCAGATAAGAGAGTTAAAGCCGCAGGTGCTTTTCGGCGTCGGCGGCGGAACCATAATTGATGCAGCCAAAGTAAGCTCAAAAAGCCAAAAAATCCCCTTCATCAGCGTGCCTACAACTGTCTCACACGACGGCATCGCAAGCCCATTAGCTTCAATCAAGGGCTCAGAAAAACCTTACTCGGTGCTGGCACAAGCGCCTATGGCGATAATAGCCGACACAGACATCATCGCTCAAGCTCCCTGGCGTTTCGTGATAAGCGGCTGCGGAGATGTGATCGCAAAGTTCACAGCCGTCAAAGACTGGAAGCTGGCACATCTGGAACAAAACGAGTACTATGGCGAGTACGCAGCTAGCTTAGCGTTAATGAGCGCAAAACTCGTGATCGAAAACGCCGAACTGATAGTGTACCGCAAAGATGAAGGTCTACGCATACTTTTGGAAGCCCTGATTAGTTGCGGCGTAGCAATGAGCATCGCAGGAAGCAGTCGACCATGTAGCGGCTCAGAACACCTGTTTAGTCACGCTTTGGACATGGTCAATTCACATCATGCAATGCACGGTGAACAATGCGGCGTAGGCTCAATACTAGCCGCTTACCTTTACAGGACTAACTGGCAGAAAATAAGAAACACGCTCAAACTAATCGGTGCACCAACAACAGCAAAAGAATTAGGCGTTAAGAACGCTGACGTGGTTAAAGCTCTGGAGGTAGCGGCAAAAATAAGACCCGACCGCTACACGATCCTTCACAAGTTAGACCTTAACTCTGAAGCATGCGAGAAAACCGCCAAGGCAACAGGAATAATCGATTAATCAACAAGCCTCAAACTTACCATGGGCCTTGACAATGAGAATAAGCTAAATCCAAAATCTCTTGCTGAAAACCGCGTAATAAAAACAAAAAATTTTAAAAAACTGGGAACCGCAGCTAAGTCTTTTTTAAGGTGCGGGAGGTTTTGCTTCCGCCTCGGAAGCAGATGGGGGCGGAACTGTGGGCGCGGCCGTGGCAGTTGGTATTGGTGTCGCTGCAGGTGCTGGTTTAGGTTCAGCTTTGAAGACTTCGACGAATCTTGTCTCTGTAAGGTCAGGGATGAATTTCTGGATGTCCATGGCGATGCCGCGTTTGGCAATTTGGATTCCTTCAATGTAGAAGGCTACTTCCGGCATGTCAATCGTTAGGGTTTTGTCTTCTACTGACAGTTTGAACTTGTTTTCTTCCACCACGGGTACTCTTCTATGGACAAGCGCGCCGATTTTTTCTTCGTTGCTGTCAAGCTTCTTGGTGACTGTGACTTCGTAAATCAGGGTTTTCCCGGCCAAGGGAGGGTTATAATCTAAAAGAACCCTTCCCGCGCCGATCGCACGTACGATGGCAGTTTTGCCTTGATATTCTATGCGTGCGCCAACAGTCGGATTAATGTCTTTAGCCAACAGTTGCCTGAGTGGTACACGCCTCACTTTTTCAGGGTCTCTTTGCCCGAAGCCTTTATCAGGCGGAATTTCAACGGTTGCAGGCTTGTTTATCTCCATTGTTGTTAAACTGTCATCCAAGGTTTTAAGCACCCAGCCTTCGCCTATGACCACCAGTTTAGGCTCGTAAATCTCGCCCTCCTTGTAGAGGTGCTCTTTTTTAGCTACGTCTTCATGCGTGGTGTCGAAAACCTCGTTCGTTTCCTTAACTCTTGCTGA
>DATHCJ010000029.1:0-18818 GCA_035319575.1 Candidatus Limnocylindrales bacterium | reverse complement strand
CTGTGTGCCAGAGCAGCGCAAAGACGATTTGTCTACTTTGCTCTTCATCCACGTTTATGGGCAGGCCAGCGATAATTAATGCAAAGTTGCATAAGACAAAGCACTATTTCCTGCATGGTTTCAGCGACCCTTCCGATGTAGAGGGAACGGAGGATGAAAAGCTTGCAGCTTTTCGCCGTACAAGGGATGAAATTAAGAAGTGGATAATTGAAGAGTTTGCCGATTTAAAATGGAAAACTTGAACAGCGGATAAAAAATTAAAATAATTTTGCGATTTCAGCAGAAAAACGTCGGAATGGCCTTGCCATTTCTGGAAAGGTTTATTTTGCTGCATCCTTTATTGTTGGGAACTTGCTGGCGGATAGTCATTGTCCGTTGGGATGTGGCCGAAAAGGCTGAACCGTAAGCATAAAATGCATGGAGGAAAAATTTGAAAATGGCGTACAAGTACATGGCGCAAGAATGGTCAGACCGCGAGAAATCCTTTGTTGAAGAACTCAACAGGCAACGCTTAGTGCAATGGCGCAAGCAACCCGTAACGCTGCGCATCGAGCACCCGACGAGGCTTGACAAGGCACGCAAATTAGGCTACAAAGCCAAACAAGGCTTCGTCGTGGCACGTACGAGAGTGCGCAGAGGTGGATTGCGAAAGCTCCGTCCACGCTCTGGAAGACGACCCAAACGCATGGGTGTCGCCAAGTTCAAACCGGGCAAAAGCCTAAGGCTCATAGCGGAAGAGCGCACGGCAAAGAAGTTCCCCAACCTGGAAGTCCTAAACAGCTACTGGGTGGGCGAAGACGGACGGCACAAATGGTTTGAAATCATCCTGGTCGACCCAAACAGCCCGGCTATCAAGACAGACAAAGACGTGAGCTGGATAACTGAAAAGCAGCATGACGGCAGAGTCTTCAGAAGCTTAACCAGCGCAGGCAAAAGCGTCCGAGGATTGAGGCACCGAGGAAAAGGAGCAGAAAAAATGCGACCAAGCCACCAGAGAGGAGCAAGAAACAAGCAGCAAAGATGGTAAAAAATGCCCGACATCACAGCAATCATAATCAAAAGGAACGGCAAAAAAAGCACGAGCAGAGGATTCAGCTTAGCCGAACTCAAACAGGCAGGCTTAACAAGGCAAGACGCAAAACAGATGAGCATACCGCTCGACGTAAAACGGAAATCATTACATGACGAAAACGTTGAAGCACTGAAAGTGCACGCTGAAAAAGCGAAAGCCAAAGCCAAACCTAAAGAGCCCAAGACAGAGCCAAAGGAAGAACTAAAGAAAAAACCGAAGAAAAAAGCTAAAAGCTAGAATCCAAACAACACAACAGGTGCCCAATGTCTTCTAAACCCCCAATAGCCTACATTGATATTCGAGTGTTCGCACATGCAACGGAGGACCCAGAAAAAGTCCAAACCGCAATACGAAACCTGCTCCCAGACGAGCTGGCTCAAACCATTCTTTTCCAAAAAACCAGTTTAACGGGGCACCATGGAAACCTCATTACCCTTTTTGCGGCCAAACTAACAGACAAGAAAATGCTTCCTAAAGCGCTGGAAAAAATCGGCTTAGGCTTAAACTCGCTCGACAAAGAACAATTGTGCGCTGACCTGAAACTGCACTTGGAAAAAGGCAACATGTACCTGCGTTTTGACAAGCAATCAGCTTTTTCGGGAACATTCAAGTTTTCGCAAAACGACCCAATCCACCTTAAAATTCATTTTAAAAATAAATCCTCTGAGCAAATCGCTGAGGTATGCAAGTCTTCCGGGGTACTGCCATGACACGAACCTTCACCGACCTTCATTTACGCGCCAACCTTGGGGATCAAAAGGCAACCCAGCAACTGATCAACAAAGCCTCACGCTTCGGCTACAGCCGAATATCCATCCCATTCACTTCAAGACTAGACGAAGACGAAGAAGCGAAGCTTAAAACGATGTGCCGCGACGCAAGCTTAGATTTTGTTTCGCGCGCTGATTTTTGTCCAAAGTCCGAAAACGAACTAACACGGTTCCTGCGCAAATTTAGACGCCGATTCGAAGTCATCTGCATCACATGCAGCAACAAAGAAGTCGCAAGGCAAGCGGCGAAAGATCGACGTGTTGACCTCTTAAACTTCAACAGCCTTGACCAGCGTAAAAGGTTTTTCGACCCTGCAGAAGCCGAATTGGCAAGCGAGAGTTTAGCCGCGTTAGAAGTTGATGTTAAACCACTCCTGATACTGGAGGGTCCGCCGCGGGTAAGATTGCTTACGAGTTTGCGTAGGGAAATCATTGTTGCGCGGGAATTTAGCGTGCCAGTGGTTGTTTCGAGCGGCGTCGGCGAGGAAAAGCTTATGCGGACGCCTAAAGACATGGCAGGTTTAGCTTACCTGTTTGGCTTAGACGAAGCTTCATCACTTGACGCGGTCTCTATTAACCCATCCGTCATCGTTGAACGCAACCGCGAAAAGCTTGGCAGTCGTTTTGTTGCGCCCGGCATCAGGATCGTTAAGGAGGGCAAACAGCTTGAAACGGGTTAAGCGACGCTACCTCGCGTTGCAGGTGGAATCCGAGGCCCAGCCGACAGAACGCGAATTTGTTGATGCTGTTTGGGCTGCCGTAACTCGTCTTTATGGCGAAGTCGGCGCAAGCCAGACAAGCTTAAGCTTGATAGATATTGACTTGGAAAGCAAAGTGGCGGTGATTCGGATTTCACTTGCGACTTTTAACATGGTTAAGGCGTCGTTGACCACGATTACCAGCATTGCTGGGAAGGAAGCCTCTGTGCGGGTTTTATCGGTTTCAGGCACTATTAAGGCATTGTGTTCAAGTGTAAGATAGTTGTTGCGTCCTTTATGTGTAAACTTTTTGCTTTCTTTTATATAATACATTTCAACATTACGTCGCGTATAAGCTTAGACAGCCTTGCAAAACAGTAAGAGAAACGTTTATCAACTGCATAGATGCGTTAATTAGCGTTACATAACGCTTGGGGAGAAGCATAAGAGAACAGGGAGTAATGCAAAAATGGACTTGCAAGACTTTTATTTCAAGCTGCCTCTAAAAACAGAGCCCATTATAGACGACACCACGCTCCGAGACGGGATTCAAATGCCAGGTTTAGCGGCTGGACCGAAAGACGCCGCGAGAATAGCCCAGTTCCTCGCCGACATAGGCGTCGAACGCATCGAGCTGTTCCATTACCAGGAGCCGGACAAGAAAGCGGCAAAGCTCATCGCTGACTTAAATCTTGATTTACGTGTAGCTGGTTGGTGCAGAGCCTTAAAAGAAGACATTGACAGTGCGGTGGCGTGCGGGTTCGAAGAAGTCGGCATCTCCCACCCCGTTTCAGACCTCCATTTTAAGGCTAAGTGGCCTGAAAAAACAAGAGAACAAATCCTAGCCAGCATGGTTAACGTTGTTGAGTACGCAGCAAAAACCTGCGGGCTGCGAACTTTTGTTCACGGCGAAGACAGCACGCGGGCAGACTGGGATTTTGAAAGAAGATTCATCAACGCCTGCGCCGACGCGGGAGCAGAGTGCTACCGTGTCTGCGACACAGTCGGCATAGGATTGTCTGATCCTTTAGCGCCTTTGCCTAACGGCATTCCAGCAAAAGTTGTGGCCATAAGAAATGAGACCCAAATCGGTGCCATAGAAATTCATGCGCACGACGACTTCGGGAATGCGGTTGAAAACACCATGGCAGCGATAAAGGCCGCCTCGGGGTTATGGGACAGAATCTACGCAAGCACAACTTACCTGGGCATCGGCGAGCGCGCGGGCAACGCTGAAACCGAAAAAGTACTTTTAAACCTGTACCTGCATTACAGTGTCAAAAAGTTTGAGGGGAAAACTCAGAAACTCAAGGCTACAGCCGACTACATCGGAAAAGCAACAGGCTACGTGGTTCCGCCAAACAAGGCAATCGTCGGTGACTACGGCTTCGCGCATGAGTCAGGAATCCACACTCACGGCGTCCTGAGTGACCCGTGGACGTACGAGCCTTACCCGCCTGAACTCGTGGGTAACGAGCGGCGTTTGACAATTGGGAAACAATCGGGGAAAGGCATAATTAAACACAGGATAACTCAGCTTGCAGGCGCTGAGCCAGACGACCATACAGTAGCAATGGTGGTTGAGCGAGTTAAAGAAACCTACGCTAACGGCAGAAGAGCATCACTTAAAGAGGAAGAATTCAAAAAAATACTGCGTATCCTAAGAATACTGCCAGAAAACAACCACTAGCCATCATATTTTGCCTGTAAAAACAGCCAAAAATCAAAAAGCAAAAAAGGTTAAGTTAGGCTGGTTCGCATTTTTGGGTTAGCTTTTGCCAGCGTTCATCGATTAAACGTTGCATTTCGTCGATTATATGTTGATTTTGTGGTGTGAAAAGGTGTCTGAACCTTCCTTGACCCGCAAGATAATCCGTGACTGGCCTCTTCTTTTGCGGAGCCAACGCGATTAGTTTGCTTGGTGTCGAGAGTTGCCGTTTGCCATTTACCGCTTCCCAAACGGGGAACACGCATGTTTCAACCGCCAGTTTAGAGTACTCCAGAGTTTTGCCTGGTTCGGAACGCCAGCCTCTTGGGCAAGGGGCAAATACATGCAAGAAGGCAGGTCCTTCAACCTCTAAGCCTTTGCGGACTTTGACCAGCATGTCTTTCCAGTAGTAGGGTATTGCAGTCGCTACGTATGGCATGTCATGAGCCAGCATGATCTCCGTAATGGGTTTTTTCTTCTCCAGTTTTCCAGGAATAACTTTGCCAGCCGGAGTGGTTGTCGTTGCCGCGCCCAAGGGGGTTCCGCCGCTGCGTTGGATTCCAGTGTTCATGTAACCTTCGTTGTCGTAGAGCACAAAGAGGAAGTCGTGTCCACGTTCAACCGCGCCTGATAACGCCTGTAAACCAATATCGTAGGTTCCGCCGTCACCCGCTAGCGCGATAACATCAATATGCTCTTTCAATTTTCCCTTTTTACTCATGGCTTTTAACGCGGCATCGATACCCGAAGCGTTCGCAGCTGCATTCTCAAAGGCTGTGTGCAACCAAGGCAGATTCCAAGAAGTGTATGGGTAAATTGATGAAACTACTTCCATGCAGCCTGTTGCTTCAGTCACGATTGTTGGACCCCGAGTTGCTTTCATTATTAAACGCAGAACAGTGGCGGGGCCGCATCCTGCGCACGCCCTATGTCCCGAAAGGAACAGGTCTGGCTGTGTTGCGATATCTTTTGCCGTGAAATTCCATTCTTGTGTTGTTTGTGTTGTCAATTTTCTTTCCTCCTTCACTCCCTTAATCCTAAATAGTTCACTTGCTTTTCCACTCGTCCAGTTTTGGCAATACCTATGAGGTCTTCGAACACCCCTCGCAGTTCAGATGGACGCGTGTCCCTTCCGCCGAGACCGTAAATGTAATTCACGATGGGCGGATGCTGCTTTTCATCGTACAGTGCGTGTCTGATTTCGCAGAAGACCGCGCCGCCTAAACCGCCGAAACTCATGCTTTTATCCATAACTGCTATGGCGGCCACGTTAGCTAACGATTTTCGAAGATCTTCGACCGGCAACGGCCTGAACGTTCGTAATCGAAGAAGACCGGCTTTGACGCCCTCTTGCCTTAATTCATCAACAACTACTTTGAGTGTTCCACAGGTTGAGCCGACGCAGACCACGGCGATTTCGGCGTCTTCAAGATTGTAAGTATCTACGAGGCCGTTGCCGTAGCTTCTTCCGCTTAGTTCGGCGTATTCACTGTTGACTTCCTGTATTCGCCTTAACGCGTTATTCATGCCCTCTTGCTGTTGCCTCTTAAACTCAAAATAGTAGTTTGGGAAGGCAATCGGTCCCATAGTCATCGGGTTTTCTGGGTCAAGCTTCAACGGTACTGTCTTGCCTTCATGAGTAACGACAGTTGGCAATTGTCTTTCTCCGATAAATTGTTTCACGGTGTCCTCCGAGAGAACGTCAACGTTCTCCAGCGAGTGGCTTAACGTGAACCCGTCTAAACCAACAATAACTGGCAATGAAACATTAAGATCCTCCGCAATCTTGAACGCCTGAATAATTGAGTCGTAGGCTTCCTGCGAACTTTCCACGTAAATGTGAACCCATCCGCTGTCACGCTCAGCCATGCTGTCTGATTGGTCACCGTGAATGTTAAGCGGCGCGGACAAAGCTCGGTTAGCAACAGCCATCACAACCGGCGCTCGACAACCGGAAGTGACGAAAAGCATCTCATGCATCAATGCTAAACCTGCTGAAGCGCTAGCTGTGAAGGCTCGCGCCCCCGTCAACGACGCTGCAAGACAGGCCGTCATGGCGCTGTGCTCTGACTCCGTGCAAATGAACTCTGTTTGTACTTCTCCGTTTGCTACGTACTCGCTGAACTTTTCAACGATAATCGTTTGGGGCGTAATCGGATAAGCGGCAACAACATCTACGTCGCATTGTTTAGCCGCTAAAGCGACTGCTTCGTCGCCGTTTAAAGCCATGGTTTCCTGTTTCGCCGGTTCCTTCATTTTTCCTTTTCCTCCTCTTT
Source organism: Candidatus Limnocylindrales bacterium (assembly GCA_035319575.1). Classification (GTDB taxonomy): domain Archaea; phylum Thermoproteota; class Bathyarchaeia; order Bathyarchaeales; family Bathycorpusculaceae; genus Bathycorpusculum. Next base: position 12,294 of record DATHCJ010000029.1, on the reverse strand, counting down.
TGGAAGTATCATCGTTATTGCTTTCGTGGGGCATTCGTTGGCGCATATTCCGCAGCCTTTGCAGAAACTAAAGTCAAACCATATATCTCCCTTTTCTGGCTGCCACTTGATTGCGCCCTCGGGGCAAAACATCACGCACGTTAAGCACTTTGTGCATTTCTGCAGGTCTCTGACTGGCATGTAAGTCTTCCAGTCGCCCGTTAAGAACCCAACACTCGACTTTGAACATACGCCCGCGATCGATATTTCTTTCCAGCTTTTCTCTTTGCCACTCATTCGTTCCTTGCCTCCTGATAGGCTTCTTTAACAACCGCAAAGTTTTTCTCGGCTAAATCCGCCCTGAAGCGCCCCTTCAACGTTTTTGCTATACCGTCCAAAGTGACTATTTCAGTTGCTCTGGCGACGCTGCCGAGAAGCGCCGTGTTAGTTATTGGTACTCCCAAAATTTTTAGGGCGATTTCCGTTGCTGGAACCGTCCAAACCTTGCCTTTCGTCACCTTAAGGTTTTCTTTTACGGCGGCCGGTTCCTCTGTAGAATTAATGATTAGTACGTTGTCGTCGCGATCTAACCCAGCCGTTACTGGAACAGACTTTAGCAGGGTACTGTCTAACACTACCACAACGTCCGGGTTGTAAACCGCGCAGTGCAACCTTATAGGTTCAGAGCTAATTCTCGTAAAGGCCGTCACTGGCGCTCCCATTCGTTCAGGTCCAAACTCAGGAAATGATTGAATGTATTTGCCTTCGTCAAGAGCTGTCCTGGCTAAAAGTTCACTGGCCGTCCATGCTCCTTGACCGCCCCTACCGTGCCACCGAAACTCCACCATTTTTTTCAAGCAATCTTCTCCCTGCAATACTTTCGCATAAAATAGTTAGATTGCCTTCATATAGATTTTCCTAGATAAAACGTGTGAATCTCGTGCTTTATGTAAAAAGCAATCTTTTTCAAGTTGACAAAAGGTGTCCTGTCGATTACGATTAGTACTCAATCGGAAAAAATAATTTCTCTTTTCTCGTCGCCAAATTGTCCTTGATGATAGCGCTTAACTGATCTAAACAGATTCGAGCGACCTTAACTTGAACAAATGCAAGGAAGCCCTCATAATCTTCAGCGCGCTGCCTTTGTCACGAAATTCCGGGTTGAAGCAGTTGATGAGACGCTAAATTTAAATTCAGGCAATCAACATGCCCCTTCTCAAGGAGCAATGAGAATTTGTCATCGTTTGATGTGGAAAAACTCGCAGCGTTGGCCACAGAATATTGCGTGCCTGTTTCGGACGGGAAAAAAGTGGGAATCGTGGGTCACGTTGCTGCTGCCCCCTTAATTCAACAATTGTATAAACATATTCTTCTGAAAGGTGGATACCCGACGCTCTATCTGACGCCTCATAACTTCGACGGCTTAGAGGAGTTGTTATACACTTATGGTACTGAGAAACAGATAACATTTGTGTCTCCATTCGACCGATTTTTCGTTAACGAGATCGACGCGGTCATTGAGATATTTGCCGAAACCAACACCAAGAGACTGTCAAATATACCCCCAAAGTTACTCAAACAACACCTTGCCTCCCAACGAGAGCTAGTGGATATCCAGACAAAGAAACTCATGAAACTAGGAAGTCTCGCCATCATTCCATATCCAACAGAAGCCCTCGCGCAGGAAGCTGGAATGTCACTGTTTGAGTATCAGGACTTTGTAGCGAAAGCATGCTTCATAGACAAAAAAGATCCGGCAAAAGAATGGCGAGAGCTGTCAAAAACACAGGAAAACGCTGTTAAACGACTTAACAAAGCCCAGAACATGCGCTTCGTAGGCGAGGATACCGACCTCAGTCTAAGCGTAAAAGGCCGAAGATGGATCAGCTGCGACGGTCACATAAACATGCCTGACGGCGAAGTTTTTACCTCTCCAATCGAGGATTCCGCCGAGGGAAAAATCAGATTTACTTATCCAGGCATTGAAATGGGAAGAGAAGTTGAAGACATCAAACTAACATTCAAAAATGGCGAAGTTATCAAGGCTGAAGCTGAAAAAGGCGAAGAGTTCCTTAAAGAAATCGTCCTAACCGATGACGGAGCAAAAAGGATCGGCGAGATCGCAATCGGCACAAACACTGGAATAAACAGGTTCACTAAAAACATGCTCTTCGATGAAAAAATGGGGCATTGCATCCACATGGCTCTGGGGCTAGCTCCAATTTCCCAAGAAACAGGTGGAAAGAATCAGTCCTCCATCCACTGGGACCTGCTTAAAGACATGCGAACAGGCGAAATCTACGCCGACGACGAGATAGTCTACAAGAAGGGCAAATTAATGCTTTAGCGACGCCGAAACAGTTCCTTAGTTGCTCGCAATAAAGGCTAAGTCGCCTCGGCAAGATAGCAATAAAGTTATATCTGCCACGCGCTCACTAAAACATAGTACCTTTAGAAGATTTCAATCATAGGCGTGAAGGGGCTATGGCAGAGGTAGTGTTAACTGCTGATAGAACTTTGATGAGTAATTATCACAATAATGAGTTCTTGGGATTCGGTACCTGTGCCCCTCCAAATTTTATTCCCGAATGGCTGTACAGCTACCTTTTCTTTCCACCACTAAAATCAATCAGAGGTCACCCCAAGGCTGCACCGTATGGGCTGAGGAAAACTGAAGCTCAACTTCTCAAAGAAGGCTTCCACGTCGAAACGGTAAGCCCCGACCATCTAGGCAGCTATCTTAAGGATGCAAAAGTTCTCGGGATTCACGCAATGGACCCGTTTGGTTTAGGTCCAGCTTCCACAACTCTTGCCGCTATATTCAAGAAGGAGCCATACCTAGCTAAGCACTTTTACGCTTTACTGAGAAGCCGCGCCCTTAAAAAGGCAAAGCAAAACGGATGCAAAATAATTGTCGGCGGACCAGGTTCGTGGCAATTCCATTACCGAGAAAAAGCCGTCAAAGATTTAGGCATCGACTGTGTCATTGAAGGCGAAGCGGAAAACGTTGTTGGGAAAATTTTCAAGGCGGCAATTGAAGGGGAAGAACTCCCGAGGCATTATGAAGTTGGAATCGGCGAAGCCCCCACTTTGGAGGAGATTCCTGACATCGTCGGACCCTCGGTTAATGGCTTAGTTGAGATTGGCAGGGGATGCTGTAGAGGTTGCCAGTTCTGTAATGTTACGCTGAGGCCTCTGCGGTGGTACCCCATTGAGAAGATTAATCGCGAATTGAGCGTGAACATGGAAGCAGGCAACACCAGGGTCTGTCTTCATGCGGAAGACGTCATGCTTTACGGCTCTAAAAATACGACGCCGAACGAGGACAAACTGCTTCAACTGCACAAGCTCGTAACTAAGCGGTGCACTGATCTAGCTTGGAGTCACTGTTCACTGGCAGCCGTGGCGTCAAACCCGAACTTTCTCCCAAAACTGTCAGAACTCATCTTGCAAAATCAAAAATGGTGGGGCGCCGAAATAGGCATCGAGACGGGTTCACCTGAAATCGCGAAGAAAATCATGCCTGCAAAAGCTCATCCTTTTAGCGCCGACAATTGGCACGACGTCGTTTGTGAGGGCATGGGTATCGCTCACGATAACATGCTTGTTCCCGCATGCACGATAATTGTTGGTTTACCTGAAGAGCAGGAGTCAGACATTCTTAAAACAATGGATTTAGTGGACGACCTTAAAGACATGCGCAGCCTCATCGTGCCTCTCTTCTTCGTTCCATTAGGCCATTTAAAAAGTGAGGACTGGTTTACCCGAACCAAACTGAATGAGCTGCACAAGAAGCTTTTGATCCAGTGTGCTGAACGGGACTTCCGCTGGGTTGACAACCTGATTGATTTGTCATGGTCAGGCAAGTGGTACCAGCACATAACCAAAGAGTTCTACAAGGGCTTCACTGCCATAGCGAAACGCAAAGTGCGGCAAATAGAATAAGCTGTTTCAGAGAAGACTAAACTTAAATAGTATATTGAAACTGAAAAGTGGCATGGGCATCGCGTTTTGCCGCCGTGGCTCAGCCCGGTAGAGCGGCTGGCTGTTAACCAGTCGGTCAAAGGTTCGAATCCTTTCGGCGGCGCCATCTTATGTTAGAAAAACTACTAGATTTCTTATTCCCCATTTTTCTTTTTCGACCACTCACTGCCGAGCAAGGAAGCGCTTGTTTTTTTTACGGCAACGTGCTTCCGCTCATCATGGGCGCGAGTCGAGGCGAGGCCTAATAGACGTTTGTCAAGAAACTTTGACTTGAGCCAGTCAAGAATTCTTTACAAACAGCCTTTTATCCCCGTCTTGTTTCAGTTTAAATTATGGTCAGCGTCAAAAGTTTCGGTCATCCCAAGTCACGTCTAGTTGGGAACAGAATGAGGAAACTTACCACTGCTCTCATCATTGCCGTGTTGATCTACGGTTTTTTCTTTGTCACCTTAACTGTTAGCGGGGAGAACTCCGCCAACATCATTAGTTCAGATACAACTTGGGCCGTCTCCGACGGTCCATACACGCTTGCGTCTTCAGTGATCGTCGCCGGCGGAGCAACATTAACGATTCAGCCAGGCGTCACTGTGAACATCAATCAGGGTGCCAGCCTACAGGTTGAGGGAACATTAATCGCTGTCGGCACAAACGCTGACAACATTAAGCTCTGCGGCAGCGGAGACATCGTGATAACACAAAGCGGTTCAAGCGGAACCACCATCCAAGACGCCGTAGTGAATGTGTCTCCTCTCGAGCTTTGCAACTCCTGCAAGATGGAGAACGACACAATTGATGGCAACATCTTTCTTTTCGGTGGCTCTCCACAAATCATCGACAACAACATTGTCGGTGAGATATCTGGGAATGAAAGCTCACAAGGTCCTGTCATTTCAAACAACGACGTTATTGGTCAAATCGGTCTTGACGCAGGCTCGCCCACGATTGAAAACAACATCGTCGCGGGCATTTCTTCCGGCTACCAAACTTTCAACGGCTCCTCTTATGCTCCGTCTCTATGCATTGCAATCGGTGCTGGACCAGCGGAAGCTCAAATTCCACTTAACGCAGTTATAATTGGCAACACAGTCACATGCGGGCTTGACGGAATCGACGCTGGCGAAGGCGGTTCAACAACTGCCCTTATCGAAAACAATTTGGTGGAAAACTGTACAAGAGACGCCATGGCAATTTCTTCCACAGCAACTATCGAGAACAACACTCTTGTCAACAACAACATAGGCATATCTATCTTCAACTTTTGGTCTAGTCCCTCCTATCCTGGCCCAGCACTGCCCACGATTATGAGCAACAACATCCTCAACAGCAGCCAATACAACATCTACTACGAATCCAACATGAACCTCACCGCAACCTACAACTGGTGGGGAACCACCAACCTACAAGCAATCTCTCAAACGATACATGACCACGCATTCGATCCCACAGTTGGTACAGTAAGCATCAGTCCCTGCTTAACGGCGCCTAACCCACAAGCATACCCAAACAACAGCGATGTCATCACGTACCCCTCTGTGTCCCCGTCGCCAACGCCGTCTTCAGGCAGCGGCAACTCGACTCAACCAACCCAAATCACATCCACAACCTATTTCTCCATAGAATCAAACAGCACCCTCTCCAACTTGTTCTTCAACTCCACTGACCAAGAGTTAGGCTTCACAGTCAGCGGACCACCAGGAACAACAGGGTTCGCCAAGGTAACGATAGCTAAGACATTGATGCCGACGGGCAACCTTCAAGTCTACATCGACGGAAACCCAGTCAACTCCTCCGTAGACTCAAATGGATCCTACTGGATAGTAGCATTTACTTACCATCATAGCACCCACCAAGTAATAATCAAATCCACAACGCAGGCGGGTTACAACGGAACCTTCGCATTGAACGAAACGGAAATCTTGATCCTAGCAGGTACGCTCACTGCACTCGGAGTTTTCGGCTTCCTATTGGTTTACTCATTCAGAGACAAATCTTCTAAACGCTCAACGTAGCTTTTGGATGAAAAAAAGCAAGTGACAAACAACAAAGAGCAGACAGACTAAACAGGCCATATCTGCTTAAGGTTTCTTTTCTTTCTCGGTTTGTTTCAGTTTGTCTATCTCCATATTTATATGTTCTAGAACTGCCTCAAGCCTTTCCTTTCTGTGCTCTAGCATCTCAAGGATTTGTTCCTTGCTTGGTTTAACCATAAGTTCGCCGCAAGCTGGACATTGCATCCCGGAGCCCATGCTCCAAGGCATTCCCCCATGCATTTGTCCACCCATTCCACCCATCATCCCATGGCCGCCCCAGGGACCCATTCCTCCCCAAGGACCTCTCCAACCCATCTTGGGTCTCCACTCCTTTGCCGCAGTCATCAAAGCCTCGTTTACTTCCACTTCAATCGTTATCTTTGCTTTTCCAGTTTTATCTTCACTCAAAAAAATCACCTCCATCCACTCTGGATTGGTAATTGTTAGTAAAGAGAATCGAGTTTTTATAATTTTTGCTTTTCTTACAGGGCTCTTGTGCCATCCATCAAATTACATTTACACTTTTGCCACAGGCTGGATAAACCTTCTCCATTAATCACCCAAAATGCAAAATTTCTTTGAATTGCAGTATGAACTTAACGTCTGTAGTTAGGCTTCACACATGATATATATTGATCTTAACATTTCCAATAGAAGGTTTGATTATGATGGGCAAAGCAAGAATTCTCTTGGTTGACGACGACAAAAACATTTGCCAAACATTGACTCTTGTACTCCAAGAAGAAGGTTATCTCGTAGACACGGCTGAGAGCGGAAAAGAGGCTGTTGACAAGTCCTTCGCTAACTTCTACAATCTCGCAATCGTCGATTGGCGCTTGCCCGACATTGAAGGAACAAAACTCATAACTCAACTAAAAGAAACAACGCCCAAAATGGCCAAAATAATGCTCACCGGCTATCCTTCAATGAGCAACGCAATTGAAGCCGTCAACGAGCATGCCGACGCTTTTCTGTTAAAACCCGTAGACGTTGATGAGCTGCTGAAGAAAATCAATGAACTTCTCACACAACAAGAAGAAAATGGGGCCTTCTGCGAAGACAAAATGGTTTCATTCATAGAAACAAGAACGAAACAAATCCTGCAGAAAGACCTCTAACCGAGACATTTAATCTCTGCATTTCGGGCCTTTATGCGCTTTCAGAACAATCGACGTGACCGTGCTTTTCACGCCACGGATCGTTAGGATTTTATTCTTTATAACATCACGGAACTCCTCGATGTCAACGGCTGAAATAAGCGCGACGATATCCATTTCTCCCGTTACTTCGTGCAATTCCTCAACGTTATCTATTTTCAAGAGCGCTTCGATTACGTCGTCCATGAAGGATGACTCAACGAAAATTTCAACGAAAGCGTGAAGATGCGTCAACTTGCTCTCCTACTCGAAGAAAATGTGCTTCAACTGCATCACGTCTCTGTACAGGACAACCCCGACTATTTTCCCGTTGTCGTCGACGATCGGCAAGGCTCTGAAGCTGTACCTGGCAAAAAGCAGCGAAGCATCTTTCAGCGTGCTGGTTGTTTTCAGGGAGATGAAATTCCGCTGCATAATGTCTTTAAGCCTTGTTGTAGCCTTAAGCGGCGCCTTAAGCAGCTCTTTTATGTCGATGACACCAAGCAGTTTTCCCTCCGCGTCGGTGACGTAGAGGTACATGACTTCATCTTTGTCCTCGGCATCCCTAGGATAATCCGTCTCCGCTTTCAACACGGTTTCGTCCGGCGGGTAAGCCAAGAATTTTCTAGTCGCTAAGTTGACGATGTTCTGATGATGAGTCTGAAGTATATCTTGGATTTTAGCCAAGTTCTCCTTCGACATCGACTTCATGATTGCGTCAGCTTCAGGAACCGGAAGAACCGCTAGAATGTCAGCGGCTTGACCGGGCGTCATCACGTTCAATAGTTTGGCGACTTTTTTCTTGTCAAGAGAGGCTATTAGTGCTCTCTGAACGGTGGGGTTTATTTCCTCCAGGGTGTCTGACGCTCTTTCTTCCGTGAGTTCATCAAAAATCTTAACTCTGTCCTCATGGTCCAACTCTTCCAGAACATCCGCTAAGTCTACGGGTCCCAGCTTATCCAATTTCTCCTTCAGAACCTTCAGCTTGATTTCACCCTTAAAACTTCCAAGGTTCTCCAAGGGTTGAATCAGCGTCCAAGGAACCATCTTGCTTTCTTCCACTTCTGCAACTGTTCTAGCTAAAAACTTCAGATGCATCCGCTTGTAGAGTCTTTGCTTGCTAAAATCTACATCGCACACGTAGAGCGCTCTGTTTTTTATGGTGAGAAGTATGTCATAGACAACGTCGATGTCTCTCTCTTCCACATCTAACACTTTCTTGTCTAGAACATAGTCTTTAAGCAGGATCGCGTCTTCCTGAAGGTCTTTCGCATAGTCGGCGACGTCACCGATGCCAACTATTATTTCCTTCTCGGAAAAACGAGTCACCTGGTCCCACGGTATAATCAGCGGAGGATAGCCAAACGACCTCCCAACATAGAGGTGTGTTGCGACCGGGAATTTTCCGCCGTTTTCTTTAATAATTAAGTCAGCCAGTTTACCTATTTTCTTTTTGCCGTTCAGAACCTTCTTGCCGATAATGTCGCTGAGGAAGAATTGCTCATCCTTTTTGTGCTCTAAAACCGCGTTCATAACCATTGCTCACCTAATGCACCAAGGTCAAGAACCTGTAAAGAAGCATGACTATCAGGAATATAAGATAGAGTCTCAATGAAAGTAAAGCTAATCTTACAGGTCTTGACATCCGTATTTTCGGCTTGGAATATTTCTGGTTGATTTCATGAATTTTGTTTATCAGGTTTCTTATTGGGTTTGCCATTTTTTCACCTGTTATTTTCTTATCCGAAGAGATTTGGGAAGATTGTAGTCATAGCGTATATTGTTGACATTGCAATAATAACTGTTATGATGATGACGGCAAGTATGTTCTGGGCTCTTGAATTCTTCCATTTTCCCACAACCTCCTCTTGATTTAAGAGCAGTAGCAAGAAGGTAAGCGCTGCGGGAAGCAACGTCACCGCAATGACTTGGACAAACAGCGTGATCAAAATAAGCGGGGCTCCAGGAATTAAGACTATTGCCGCTGCACCAGCAAGTATGAGTAAACGGAAAACATAGAATCCTGGCGCAGCCTTGAATGGGTGATTTAATGAGTGCGGCCAACCGAAAACCTCCCCCCACGCCCAAGCACTGGCGAGCGATATGCAGATGGCGCCGAGCAAGCCAGCGTCAAACAGTCCCACCGCAACCAAAATGCCCACATACTTGACAGGGGCACGTAGCCCCAATATTTGAATTGCCCCTTGCGCAGCGGATTGAACATTAGCGTGCGGAAGAAGGGTGGCAAATATGATTATGCAGAAGACGGCAACGATAATCGTGAAGAAGCTACCGATAGCTGTGTCCACTCTTGAGTAGTTTATGTCTTTTTCCTGCAGATCTTTGTCTACCACTGAGCTCTGTTGGAAAAAGATCATCCAGGGAGCTATCGTGGTGCCGATGTTAGCCATTATGAAGAAGATTACGGTGCCATTAAGGCCGTAGGGAAAGCTTGGAATAAAACCGCTTGCCACGCTGTGCCAGGGAACGTTAAACAAGAAGCTTGCTGGGATAAATATTAGGTTAAGACCACAAAACGCGAGGACAATTTTTTCCCAAGTCCAATAACGCCCCGAGATTACCATTCCCATGATTAAACAAATGACCACTATGACCGTGATTATAGGCGCGACGCCGAAGATGCTCAGGGCGGCAGTCATTCCGATAAACTCGGTCACAATCGTTAAAAAGTCCGTCATGGTCAAATCGAGAAGAGAGAACCATCCCCAAAATGGTCCGAAAGCATCAAAAATCGCTTCAGCATGCCCGCGTTTCGTTATTGCACCAAGCCGAACAGTCATTTCCTGGCAGATATAAGCTACTGGCCCCAAAAGGACCTCGATCCAGATGAAGCTGAAGAGGAAAAGCGCGCCGGTAACGGTGTAGGTTGTGATTCCTCCAGCGTCGTTGTCGGCAACCATTACAATGATGCCTGGCCCAGCTATCACCGCGAAAATAGAAAGCATTTTGGCGAACCTCCGCCAAACGTAGTATAAGCGGGCTAGAAGATTCATGAAGTTTTAACTCCTGGAATTCTAGCCACGAAATAATTAGAAGGTTTTGAACGAAAATTAAGGCATTCGAGTTCTGAGTTAGGACCAGGCAATCCTCGAATCTGTGTCAACTGCCCAGCCCCTTTCATAGGATTTAGATTCCCCTTCCATTTAATCTTTCAACAAGGCTCCTCCATCGCTTATAGGCGTTTCTCTAGGCGCCCCTAAAATCTTAGTGAAAGTAAAACGGCGTCAAAGTTTTACTCGACTCCGAAAGACTAAATACCTTTGATAGCCAAAACCGTAACCATGAGAAATTGGTTAGCAGGAATAATTGCTGTTGTCGGATTGGTATTTTTCTTCTTCGTTGAAAAGAATCTTCTGGGATTCATCGTTCTGATAGCTTGTGCGGTTGCAGCAGCAATTTTGTTTTCGGAACGAGAAATGAATGAAAGAGTCAAGAAAATAAAAGAGGAAGGAGAAAAAAGAAGAAAAAGAGAAACTGATGCATAGAAGACTATAACAACTGGCGACGATCGAAAAATTGTTGATGCGTGAAACTAAGTTCCGTACTTTTCCGAAGAAAACAAGACGGGCGACAACTACGTGATTTAGCCTCGGCATCATCGCAGTTTCCGCACACTGAACGCTGAAGCGTCACGCGGAGCATCGCCTGTTCTTGATGCGAAAAGAGGTAACTTAAAAGTCGGCATTGTCGGCTTGGCACAGTCACATAGTTTTAAGTGTTTTTTAGGTTCTTAACTTTGTCAGTTACCTGCAATGGAGGTGACGGTTTTGTCGAGCAGTACTCGTTCTAAAAGCATGGAGCCGAAGATGACCTCTGAAGGCAAGTATCAGTGCGAGGCTGATAACAAAACTTTCAAAACGCGAGAGGAGTATAACAAGCACTGTTCAGAAGCTCATGCGAAGACCGGCAGCAAGAGCTGGTAGTCGCCTAAAACCCAGCGTGAACCTTCCTTTTTTTCATTTATGGAGCGGTGAAGATTTGAGATTGCGTGAAAATCGCCCGTCCTGAAGACGCTTGTTTCACGGGATAACGTTTACTTGAATGTTAAAGAAATGTTTATATCGGATAGACGCGCTTCTGCTAGAATTCAGCTATCATTGCTAGCCCCGCAATTTTTGCATGGCGGCGGCTCAACCCGCACCGAAACGGCGAATTCGCCTTACAGGGATGATGGTGTTGGCCTCCAATTGCGGGGACACGTATGTGGACCTGATAGAATTGCTCATGTTAGGTCTGAATTGGGCTTTGACGTATATGAGTGGAATGTTTCTCCCTCCAAATCCAGTTAGGCACAAAAATGCGAAAAGTTCGTACCACACAAAACATTTGTTCCAGCAGTTCAACATTGGAGTGTCACAACTCCGGTTTATCCTGCCGGACCCCACTGCTATCGGGATAGGACTAAGACATGCTAGTCGGGTGCCTCAGCCAATACGAGGCACGGCATACAGCTCAGTAACACGTGGCTAACCTGCCCTCGGGATGGGAATACTCCCGGGAAACTGGGGCTAATTCTCAATAGGCGAAGATCTCTGGAATGAGTATTCGCCCAAAAGACGCTAGAGTTATGCTCTTTGGCGTCGCCCAAGGATGGGGCCGCGACCGATCAGGTTGTTGGTGAGGTAATGGCTCACCAAGCCTTTAACCGGTGCGGGCCGTGGGAGCGGGAGCCCGGAGATGGGCACTGAGACAAGGGCCCAGGCCCTACGGGGCGCAGCAGTCGCGAAAACTTTGCAATAAGCGAAAGCTTGACAGGGCTATCCCGAGTGCCATCCGCTGAGGAAGGCTTTTACCCAGTCTAGAACGCTGGGGGAATAAGGAGAGGGCAAGTCTGGTGTCAGCCGCCGCGGTAATACCAGCTCTCCGAGTGGTGTGGATGTTTATTGGGCCTAAAGCATCCGTAGCTGGCTAGGTTAGTCCCCTGTTAAATCCACCGAATTAATCGTTGGATTGCGGGGGATACTGCTTGGCTAGGGGACGAGAGAGGCAGACGGTATTTTCGGGGTAGGGGTGAAATCCTATAATCCCGGGAAGACCACCAGTGGCGAAGGCTGTCTGCTAGAACGCGCCCGACGGTGAGGGATGAAAGCTGGGGGAGCGAACCGGATTAGATACCCGGGTAGTCCCAGCTGTAAACGATGCAG
>DATHCJ010000028.1:0-14775 GCA_035319575.1 Candidatus Limnocylindrales bacterium | reverse complement strand
CCCTAATTCGTACTATCTACTTATCAAAGCGGATTCAAGCGGTAATGAGCAGTGGAATAAGACCTATTATCACATGGATGAAAACTTCCTCTGCACCGTGGCACAAACCAGTGACAATGGATATGCATTGGGCGGGTGGATATGGTTGCGCTCTAACGGGGGCGGTCCAAACATGGCCATCACAAAGACCGACTCTGAAGGTAATGAACAATGGACAAACTATTATGGTGCAGGCTACACGTTTGCCATGACTAAAACAAACGATGGCGGCTTTGCTTTAGCTGGCAGCTACCTTGTTAAAGTGGATGGTGCTGGAAATCTACAATGGAAAATAGGTCTCAGTGGACAGCCTTGTTGTGTGATCCAAACAAGCGATGGTGGCTACGCCATCTCAGGCAGCGCAGGCACGGATGTACCATTCCTAACAAAAATAGACGTGACCAATCCAACTCAGACAACGCAACCGTCAAACTCACCAAGCACTACTCTGACGACACAACCTTCAAATTCACCATGTGCAACTCCCGCGTCTTCTGTTCCAGAGCTTTCAGCCTTGGCAATAGTACCTTTGATTTTTTCGCTTCTTTCTTTGCCCTTAATATTGAAGCATCGAAAAACTCGTCAGTTGACAAGTGCAGGCAGTAACGGGTGCGTAATAAGTTCTAAAAATTTCTTTCTAACAACCGAAGATTGAGATTTATGAGCGCCAACGTTGAGTTCCAAATAACAGTTTAAATATAGCTTGTAATGTTATATTTGACTGTGGTAAAAAATGAGAGTTTGCACTAATTGCGGGAAGGAACTTAATCCCAAACAAGTCAGAAGAAAACAAAGCAAACATATCTTTTGCTCAACCGCTTGCCGCAAAGAGTATGTAGCTAAAAATGCAAGAGCGAACACCTGCGCAAACTGTGGAAAAATATACAAAAAACGCTATGGAAACACTCATTGCTGCTCAACAAAATGCAGAGACGAATGGAAACTAAAAGCGCCTCACCATTGCCATTTGTGTGGCGTACTCCTAGAAAGAGACGTAAATTGGAAACCGAAAGGCGTATGCCCTGAATATGCTTGTATCACGTGCCGCCAAAAGCTTCAAGTTGAAAGAACTAGGCGACACAGGATACGAAAACGCGATACCATACTTCAATCTACTCTGCATTCAAGCCGTACCAATGGACGAGATAAGCGATGGAACCATGTCGGCAAAAGACCTTATCCTGAAACTTGTGAAATATGCGGGAAACCGCCAAAAAATTCCAAAATATCCTTACATTGGCATCACTGGAATGATGAACACCCTGAAATAGGACTTTGGTTATGCCAAAAATGCCATATAAAAGTAAACGCGTATGAGACAAACCAGAAAAATCCTGATTTCATTAATACTTATCTAACGCTTAAAAACAAAATGGAAAGTTTACAATGTCTACAAACGTAGAGTTCAATATAACTGCTGAGGATCTCGCGTCAGACGTTTTCGAAGAAGTCAGCAGAACCGCTAGCGAATGCTTCGACAACATAGAGTCAGGCGCTTCCGAGATGGCGAGCGACGTTAACACGTCAACTTCTACGATCGCGGATAATCAGCCTGTCATCGCAAGCAGCATGCAGAACAACGTGTCAGCAATCGGCATGATGGCGACCGCTAGCGCGGGCTTAGTCATGAGCGTTTACAGTTTAGAAAGCGCTGAGGTCAGCCTTGACCGTGCCCACGTGATGGTTGAGAAAGATACGACCGCGGTGACCCTTGCGCAGCAGACCTATAACAAGGCAGTCTTGGATTATGGTGTGAACAGCATTCAGGCAAAAGACGCTGCGGACAAGCTGAAAGATGCGCAGGACGCGTTGACAGTTGCCCAGGAACGCGTAGGCGTAGCTCAGAATAATGTTAACAGTGCTATAATGATGAGCGCGGTGATGATTATTCCTAGCGCCATGACCATGTTCACAAGCTTAAACACGTTGATGACGGCTTATCCTGGCATCGCAACAGCTGTCTCCGGCGCCACCGAAGTTATGGGTACCGCTATGGATTTTTTGGCGGCTAACCCGATTTTCCTCGTGATCGCGGGCCTTGTTGCTTTAGGTCTTGGATTGTATGAGGCGTACGAGCATTGTGCACCTTTCCGCGAGGCGGTTAACGAAATCGGCGCGGTGCTGGAAGGCGCGTTTAAGACGGCGTTGACGGCGATTGAAAAAGCTATAAGTGACGTCGGCTCGGTACTTCGTTTTGTGTGGAATGACGTTTTAAAGCCTGTAGGTGAATTTCTCAAGGATGTTTTGGTCGCGGATTTCGACGCGGTTATGGCGCCGATTAAGTTGTTTGAGGATGCGATTAACGCGGTTGCGAAGGTTGCTAAGCCGTTAACTGACTTGATCGGTGGTTTAGGGAACGCGCTTAAGGGTTTGTGTTTTGCGCATGCGGCGCCTGCAGCTGAAGAATTCAACAGTCAGATCAGCAAAAGCATTGAATTGTCCAAGGGGCTTACGGAAAACCTGAATCCTCTCTCCCAAGGATTGATGAGTGTTTCAGGCGGCGGCTCATCGCCCGGCGCAGGCAACAGTTTAGTTCAACAGCAAAACTTGATTCAGCAAGAGCTAGTTTACGAAACTAAGAATCTGGCGAACATCATGAGCAAGTTAATCACTGTTTCTGGGCGCAGTGGGACGTTGAATCAAACTGTAGCTCAAGCAATGGCAAGGCGGTTCTAGAATGAGTTGGCAAATCTCTGCTGGATCGACAACAGTGACTTTTCCCGTGAACCCGCAAAGCATAGTTGACGAGAACCCTGTAGTGGAAACAGACTTTCAGGTTGACGGCCAACAAAGCGTAGTTGTTTCTGAAGGCTTGGACGTGCGGACCTTAACCCTTAAGGGTTTCTTTTACGTGTCGGGCCAGAACCAGTCTTACTTGGACACTAATTTTTGTAATCCGCTGCTAAGCCTTAACGGAAAAGAGGTAACTTTAACTTCGCCTATTTCACGGTACAATGGCACCTGGGTTCTGATCGTTAAGAGCCTTGAGCAGAAAGCAGAAGGCAACCTGCAGCGGTATACGTACACGCTTATGTTTAAGCAAGGCGCGGCTTTCGTAGTGCTCTAAAGCGCCTAATTCAACAAGCTTGACTTTTTCTGTTCTGGTTCACAGCCTCTCGGATGAGAATTTTGAAGGCCTCTTCATCGATCGTCTCGCCTTTATGGATATCGATGGCACGGCGAGCGTTGCTTTCGAGTGAAGAGTTGAACAGGTTCGATGGATCCTTAAGAGAGGCGCCTTTAGGAAAAGTCAATTTTAGATGATCCTTGTATGTCTCCCCGGTGCAGATCAAACCGTCGTGTGACCACGCCGGAACACCTGCTGGATTTGAGGGCTTTCTCCACTTGGTTTCCTCAACTATTTCGGGGTCGACTTGTTTGATCAAATTGCGAATCTTAGAGAACATTGCGTCTCGCCAGTCTCCAAGTTCCCTAATTCCCTTATCTTTCTGGTGAGAGGTTCCGTTTTTTTCCTGCGAGCTGCGCGCACTCATTAATGTTGCCTCAAAACTGACTAGAATAGAGCTTAAGATAAAATTTCCTAAAACAAGAAGGCTTAACCAATGGTTGGATGGCAGTTTCAGTACTGGAATGGCACAAGCTGGGTGAACTTTGCAAACGCTCAAATAGACCATATAATGGAAGAGCTGAGCAGTCTCAGCGGAGGCGGCAACGCTGCGGGACAAGAAGAATGCGTTTTTGACATTCCAAACACAGCTGCTAACAGAACCATAGTTCAAACTTTGCCCTATGCCCAGTGCTTGTACAATGGCGCGCTGATTTTCCCGCTCGCTAACCAAGGCGCTGTCATCGGTAAACTCGTTTACAGTCCAACAACCATCGAGGTTACACTCTACAACTATATTTTTATGAAACTTGCGCAGGCCAGCAGCACAGTTACGAAATCGTACACCAACACGGCTGTTTCAACGATTGCAAGTTACATCTGCGGCCTAGCCAGCGTACCAGTCGGCTCCACGCCTTCACTGAACGTTAGTATCATGTTTAATAATGATAACTGTTTCAAGGCGATGCAGGACCTTGCGACTGCTTGCGGTCTTGACTACTGGGGAGACATGCACGGTTTCAACATTGGCACGCGAGACAGCACAGTGCAGACGCTTGGTTATTGCAGCGGCAACAGCAAAAGAGGCTTAGACTACAGCAAGCAGGTGGACACGGTTATTGTTAACGGCGTCAACGCAAGCGGCGCCGCGATCCAGGGCGTGGCTTACTCAAGCGGCTTTTCAGCCGGCAACACCGGAAGTGTCGCAACCGTCACGGTTAAGAAAGTTTCTGACATTACAACTCTTAACAACGTTGCAGCTTTGAAACTTCAGAAACTCAACAACCCTTCAGACGGAAACAGTTTGGAGTGCCTTATCAGTCAAGTTGCAACTTGGCACCCTGGCCAGTATGTGAGTGCTAGCAGGTCTGACCTGGATCTAGTCGGCAGTTACATTATTCAGCGGATAATTAAGAACGTGGTTCCTTGTCAAGTTGAGGTCGACGCTGCCATGCCGCAGATGGACATTGACGCTCTGCAGCAGGACAACGACGCGGATGATTTAGCGAATTCAACAACTCAGCCTTCAACACAGATTCCCGTCAACGTTACTCTCCAGGGCCTTCTTGACCTTTACCATTTGACCGAAGGCACAGGAACATCTGCGAATGATTCAACGCCGAATATCCCAATGTGTCCTGGCACCATAACAAGCGGCAGTTGGATAACGAGTTCAGCTTTTCCAGGCCAGTACTTTCTTGACTTGGCAAGCGGGGAATACGTTGACTGCCCAAATGCCGGTAACGCTATTGGCTCAGGCAGCTGCTCAGCCTTCGCGATCGGAGGCTGGTTCAGCCCCTCGGCACTAGTGGATCAGGCGTGTTTGATTGGGAAAGCTAACTGTTTCATTCTTGAGTTCTCAGGTACTCAGGGAGCGATCCGTTTCGGCGCCTGCATCGGCGGCGCCTGGCACTACGTGACTTCTCCTGCAGGCGTGGCCAACGTCGGTAGCCGATGCTTCGCCATGGGCGTCTATGATGGAACAAACCTCTACTTGTACGCGTCTGATCCGAGCGGTGTTAATCAGCTTTTGATTAACCCTGCAACAGGCAACTCTTATTTCAATCAAGCGCAAACAGGCAATGTAGGCGCTTCAACCAGTGACGCTTACATCGGCGGCTCCAGTTATCAAGGCGTCGTGGCTGAATGTATGATTTGGGGCCGAGCATTGCAGCCCAGTGAGGTGCAGGCCCTGTTTTTTCAACCCCTTACTCAAGTTGTAGCCAAAAATTATAGCATGCCAGCTGGCGCGTACCTTGTTGTTGGAACAAGCATCAAAAGCAGCTGCGCCGTAGCTCTAACGTATCTGCTTGATACCTTAATCCAGGGCAATATCGTGCAGTCTTCCGCTGGGGGTACGATGAATAGTTATGAGTCAGGGTACGTGTGCCTGGCGCTTCTTGCGCAAGGGTCCTCTTATTACTCCCAAGTTGAAAGTACCCTGGACCTGTGGGCTTCCTTGCAGAATTCGGACGGCAGCTGGTACCAACAGTACTATCCTTATTCGCCTTACACTTGTCTGGCTAACATAAAAGTGGATTCCGGCGCCGCTTTGCTCGCATGGGCCATGAGCTATTATGATCAGCTTACGAGCGGCACCAGGTATAAAACTAACGTTCAGAACGCTTTGAGTTTTCTCCGGCAGCTGCAGTATGATCACACAGTTGAGTACTCAACGAATCTCGTTGCTAACCTGATTGATAATGGCACTGTAGATAACACGGCTCTGCTTGCTGACTGCGGTGAGTGTCTTCTTTCGGCGAAGGCGGCCATGGATGCTTATGATGCAAGTCTAGAGACGTCTGCCGGGTACAGCGTGCAAACGTTCGCAAACAACCTTTACTATAGCATATGTGTGAGCGGCTGGCATAGTTCGGGGCTTTATTTTGATACGTCTTATCCTTACGGTCAAAACACGCAGATTCCTTTCAACTACCAGGAGAAAATCAGTTACGCGCAGGCCTTGTGCAGCCGGGCCGTTTACGTGTTCGCTAAGAGCGCTTACCTGACATTGACGGATTACAGCGGAAGCATCTGCCAGCCTTGCCTTAACTATATCATTACGGTTGTGCGTGGAACTTGGGGCGGCATTTTTTACTGTCCCTACACTGGGTCTTCTGGCCAGACGCAGAACAATTACTCCGGCTATTCCGCTCACATATGCCTTGCGGCGCAGGCGGTCAGCTCTTCAACTTACGCCTCGTTAATCTCTGGGCTGCAGGCGTTCATAAAATGGTGCACGCTACCAGGCGGCGAAGTGTATGATTTTGCGGACCCTACTGGATTGTTATGGGCAAGTCTTACCTCATCTGGAACGCAAGGGAACTTCTTAGCTTTAGATATCGCTTTAGCTTTGCTTGCGGGAGCCGGAAGCTGACAAACATCCATTTTGGCAAAATCTATCGCAGTTTCTTTTCATAGTAACTCTCGGTTGCCAGGAGGTGAAAGTATTTTATGAATATTCAAACGCAAAATCACGTGAAAATAGCAAGCGTAATACTGATTGTGCTCGGTATGCTTTCCGTACCTGCCGACTTGCCGTACGCCGTTTACATCGCATCGATCCTCGGCTTCCTCGGTGTCTTAGGCTACGCTTTAGCTCATTACCTCGCTGATCCAGCAACTGCGACAGCCGATTTGAACAGTGCAATTCAAGGCGTCGCAAACACCATCAACAGCATAAGAAACGCTGCTGCCTCTCCAAGCGCGAATGCACAAACAGTTGATCCCAACGTTTTAACAGCGGACATTACGAGCATGCTTAGTCAACTGGTCACTAAATACAGCCAGGCGCAGGCAGCAGTTCCAACCGCGCCATCCGCAAAAAGTTCGGGTTAATATTTTCTTCTTAACCTTTTTGTGGATTAGTTTCAGGATAATCGTAAATTACGTAAGTGAAACGGCTTGGAAATAAATAGTTAAGTGCTTTGCTTTCATTAAAAACCTGGAATAATCGCGTTCTACTTTTTTTCACTTTTTTATTATACTAATTACATGGTGAAGGTTTTGGAGCAAAAAGAGAAGGAAAGAAAACTGAAAAAGCAGCTTGAACAGCTGAGCCCTGGAGACCTGGTAATGGTCGAATGGTGCGACGCTAGTGTCGGGAAAAGTATGGATAGCGGAGCAACCATTGACATCCCTGTCAAAAGCTGGGGCATTTTCATCGGAGTCTTAGGCAGCAAAGCTAAGCATATTGTGCTTGCCCAGAATAGTTTCCGCTATTCAGACGGAGTCTTCGACCTCGATTATACCGCCACTCCCCTCAGTTGGGCTTTCAGCATTTCGGTGTTAATGAAGGAGTTTGTTCCCAAAGAAGAGGCCGGCAAACTTGTTAGCAGCTTTATGGTTGGTGGGCATCGTTCGCTTAATCGTTCAAAGACTTTCCAGCGCAGAATGTTTCAGCAGAGGTTAAGCGTTGATGGACGACCCGATTAAGCGTGCATTGACCTGCAGAAGGCTCCAACGAGGACGCTGCGTAGAAGAGGAGCCCGACGATACGCTTGTATGCACTGTAAAATTCGGCATAGCTATGACCGCGTGCCTTTCAGCGCTTGAGATCGCAAGCATGGCTTTTTTGCACAGCTGGAACAGCGAAGTATTCAGCGCCATCACAGGCCTGAGCGGAATAGTTATTGGTGTTTTTGTTGGAAGAAAAACGTAAAGCCAAACTTCAAGAAATGCGCAAGAAAGTCAAAAAACATCAAGTTATGGGCGTGACAAGGTAGCTTCGATTTTCTCAGTATCTGCAATGGCTTGAACGTTGGTAAAGTCCGTTTTTGATCATTTTAATTGTTGTTAGCTGAGGCTATCTGACTTGAGAAGGCGTGAATATTTTCTTATTCGACAGTTTCGGAGAACTTATGATAGGACAGCTGGCAAATTCGCGTTTAACATTAGCTACGAAACTCGTGCCCAAATCACTCCTCGAAGTCTTGTTGTGGCTGAAGCGTTTGGCTTAGGCATTGATGAGGCACAGCGGTTCAAGGTTTTAGACGCTGAAATCAAGATTAGCCCAACGGACATAGTCTACGTCAGCGGAGATAGTGGAAGCGGAAAAAGCGCTTTGCTGAAGGCAATCAAGGCAGACCTTGGCGACGAAGCGGTTGACTTGTCTGAAGTTGTAGTTGAAGTCGATAAGCCTCTGATTGAAACCGTCGGCGGCACAGTCGAGGAAGGCTTGGAGCTGCTCAGTAAAGTCGGGTTAAACGATGCCTTCCTGTTTCTGCGTACATACAACCAGCTAAGCGACGGACAAAAGTACCGTTACCGCGTAGCCAAGCTCATTGAGAGCGGCAAGCAATGGTGGCTCATGGACGAGTTTGCCGCGTGCTTGGACAGGGATACGGCAAAGATTATTGCGTTTAACCTGCAGAAGATCGCTCGGCAACAGTGTAAGGCTGTGGTTGCGGCTACCACACACGGTGACTTATTAGACGATCTTTCGCCCAATGTACACGTGCATAAGCGTTTCGGCGAAGAAATACAAATCAGGTACCGCCCGAGCAACCCGCCCGATGAGTGCAGTCTCGTCAAAGAAATGAAGGTTGAGAAGGGGACAATGGAGCATTGGCTTAGCCTCAGCCGCTTTCACTACAGGGGACATCGGATTGTTGCCCCCCGCAACATCTTCAAGTTAACAAGAGGAGACGAACTTTGCGGTGTCATCGTGTACTGTTATCCTCCGCCCCGTTGCTACGGAAGACGCATGGTGCTACCACAAATGACTATGCAAAAACTAAACGACGAATTAAGCATAATAAGCCGGGTAGTCGTTCACCCCAAATACCGAGCCATAGGCTTAGGAACCAAACTTGTTAGAGAAACGCTGCCTCTGGCTGGCACACGCTCTGTTGAGATGATCGCTGTCATGGCTAAATATTCACCCTTCGCCGAAAAAGCTGGCATGAAAAAAGTGGCTGAACAACAAGCTGCAAAGAGCCTTTTGAACATATCAAAAGTGTTAACTGAGCTTGGTTTTGATTTGCGGCTCTTGGGAAGTGAGCATTACGTACGATCTATACTTGAAGGCTTAGCCCCTGGACAGATTGACAAGCTAAAAAACGCGTTTAT
This sequence comes from Candidatus Limnocylindrales bacterium, assembly GCA_035319575.1. Lineage (GTDB taxonomy): Archaea > Thermoproteota > Bathyarchaeia > Bathyarchaeales > Bathycorpusculaceae > Bathycorpusculum. The sequence goes on along the minus strand of DATHCJ010000028.1, from coordinate 5,600 downwards.
CAGAAATAAGCATCTAAGGTTCAAAGAGTTTGCCAAAGGCAGAAATCATCCGTTCGGCAAAACATCCGACTACATCCTATCCATACACAATGCGGATTCAACCAAAATGATCAAACTAATTAAGCTCTCTGGCACGCTACTGCAAACAAAGGTTTACTTGTTTTGGAGCCGGAATGAAGCCAGCGGCAAGAATTAAACTTTGACTTTAAAAGTTAGACGGTGTGAAGCCAACCTCGTCCCGATTTCTTAAGCTGCTGCGCCACACGTGTATCATTTTTTTCAGCAATGTAAGAAGCGGCGCGTTTACCCTTCCTAGAACTTTGACTGGTTATTTCTTTCTTTATGAACTTGGTCCAACCGCCAACGTTTGCTTCCGGCTGAAGAAAGCGATCAGGATTTTCAACCATGTGCTGTTCAAGAATCTCCTTAAAACTCAACGCCTTAAAGTCTCTAGTCGCATGAATGATGGTGCCACGCTCAACGCGCAAGATAGAATAATCATCAACTGAGATACCTTCAGCTCTCACTTTATCGTCAAAGCGCTCACTCCACAAGAGCTTCCATTGAACCTTAAGCTCTTCAACCAATTTTTTCTTCGCTTCAAACTTGCTCTCGCAAGTTTCACCAATTGAAGTTGGCGGCGGGCAGCTAGTGATCCCTCATCTCCTCCTTCGCACATCACCGTTGCACCCCGAACTATTTAACAATTATTCTAGAATAAAGAATACCTTTTTCTAGAGCTCCATTTTTCAAACATTCAAAGAGCGTCAATCGAATGAAAAAAAGCTGTTGCCCACTTCTTATTCATTTACTATCTCTTGATTCTCTTCGAAAACTATGGGCATAATCGTAACATGTTCTTTTTCGGCTGGTTTACGCTGCGCCTTTCCCGTTCTTTTTTGGCTTCCTATCCAGTACAGGCACCACCCAACGACGAACATGATGACAACCAGCGGAAGAAGCATAATTGTTATAGCCTTGCCGCGTTTGCGTCTACTCTTCGAAGTGACCAACATCACACCTGATTACTCTTCTCCATTAAGCAAAATAAGCTTTGATTATCCAGAATAAATACTCAAAATCAGTAAGATCCCGGCCATCAGCAGCCTGCATAAAAATCAAACCCTAAAAATTGCTAACATGTTGCTAGCAACCACTGCGGTAAGGGCGAGAAAAGTTAGCGAGTATCCTCCGTCTACGAGTCTTTTAACGAAGCGCCAATCGTTGGTCGCATGCGCGCTTATAGTTGCAGCTTCGTAGAATGCGAAGCCAATAAGCAGAACTGCCGAAAGTTTAACTAAACTGAAGAGCATCATGCTTGATTTCGTTAAACCGGAAAGCAAAGGATTAGCTTCAGTCGCGCCGCAGAAAAACAGTCCCGTGACGGTTGTTAACCAGTCCAAGAAACCCAGAAGAACTATGGCTAAAAAGAAAATGAGTTCTTTCCTCAGCACCAGTTTTCCTCCAGTTTGCTTCCTAAACTATGAATGCTTTCGAGTTACTTACCCGTTTACAATGTTGAATGTAACAACTGATGTACGCTTGTACAGGAACTTTTATGCAATCCAGTTAAACCGCTACTGCTGAATAGCTTGTTTCTGCGATTTCTGTGTTAAGGTTGGCTGTTGATGCGTTGTACACGAAATGATGTTAAAGCGGTTTCTTGATTGGACACTCTTTCTTGTACAAGAGTATATTTGTGGCAGCATTCCGGCCTAATTCTCGTGTTCCAAGTGGTTCACAGTGCAGGTTCGCCCCATCGCAGGCTGTGGATTCAAGGAACGATGCTAAAATCTTATATACTTCGAGCGACTATTAGAATAACACCTATTGTCTACCAATTGTCTGCCACAAGTGATTGTGATGTATCATGCCTAAAACATCATGCGAGTTAGCCTTTGCTTTCTTGCGAAGTCGGCTTCGCATCTTGCAAAGTCCATTACACAAACCGCTCGACTTCAGTTCTCAAAAAATGTTAAATGCTTTTTTCCGCGTACATGGCGTTATTCACTTGAAAACGAGAGGAGAGAGGAAAAATGGTTCGAAGATCAATCCTTGAAAGCATTTTTAAAGAAATGATAAGTATACGTCAACGTCTTGATGACATCGAAAATAACTTCTCCGGATGGAAGCCACAACCCGTAGAAGTGCCCGAATCAGAACTAATCGCGTTACCAGATCACCTTAGAAGAACCTACATTGTTGTGTCTTCTAAAGGCGAATGTAGCGCAGTACAAGTATCAAATACCACTGGAAGATGTCGAGCAATCGAAAGCAACTACCTAAACCAACTTTCACGAATGGGCTGGCTCAACAAACGCCGAGTCTCGAAAACAGTAAATTTCCGTCCCATGTCAAAAAAAGACGTACGAAAAACCGCGACTATTTCCATGAAGAACCAAAATCTGAAAACTTTAAACGAGGTCGTTTCGATTGGTCTATAAGTCCTACAGAAACATGCTGCCTAAGAGGAGAAGACGAGCGCTTGGATTGCTGATGATTCCCTTTGCACTTTTAATCTGGTGTGTAGGGTGGAACCTCTTTTGGATCGGAGAAGCAAAGCAAAAATTAAGACCTAGATCAGTCAACCAAACAGCGAAACTGTCACTTGCAGTGCTCTTGCCCCAGCCAAAATTGAAGCTGAGAAACCGAGAATGCATGGTTAAAGCGCCCGAAAAAATCATTTAAGAGTCAAAAACCTCTTTATCATTTTTAAGCCCGATTTTTACACGTTTTTAATTTCTTTTTTAAAACTTACAAGTGTATTTGTGTTGAACCGATTTTCAAAGAAATTCATAGTCTAGACCACCAATAGTTGTCGGTTGATGATACTTTATGGCGCATACAACATTGTTTTTAGCCCCAACCACAAAAATGCGGGCAAAAAATAGCACGGAGCAAAAAAGATGGCAATCGCTAAAGCCTCAAAATTAAGTATAATTGTTTTGACGATAGCGGCAATCGCGTTAACCAGCTTAACAATAGCGGCTGTAACCGTTAACGTGACCGTATCCTCTTCGGGAACAATCATCGCTGGCCCAAACGTAGGCGTCTACTCAAACAGCGCATGCACAAACGCAATCACCTCGATAAACTGGGGATCAATAGAAGCCGGAAGCAGCACATCCGAAACCATCTACATCGAAGACACAGGCGGCGCTGCCATGACACCAAGCATCGCCGTAAGCGGCTGGAGCCCGTCGACGGCAAGTAGCTACATCACTCTAACATGGAGCAGCCTACCCTCATCAATCTCGCCTGGAGCTTCAAACGCGGTGGAAGTCACGCTTACTCTAAGCGTGCCGACCAGCATAAACGGACAAGGCATCACCAGCTTCAGCAACACCATCACGATTTCAGGAACAGGCTAAAAGCCATTTTTAACTATTCTATGAACTTAGCTACTCTCGGCTGTCCCCAGGGGCAGAGTTCTCCCCAAGACAGTTACGTAAGTGCCTCTAACGCGCGGCTATTCGTGCTCGCGGATGAAGTGACTGCGTCGTCTGCTTAAAGGTAGTGATCAGAATTCAGTTTTTTGGTTCTTTGTAGCATTCAATTAGTCGGGCGCAGGAGTAGCATTCATCCGGGGTTTTTGTGCCCTTTGGGACGGTCCACAGGTAACCGAAATAATGATTGCAGCCGTAGGGCCGGTTCTTCTTTGAAGCATCAATCTTTTGTTCCAAAGGCAAACCACTTTTTGTCTCTTGAGGACTCTTGTTTCCCCTTAATTCCACGGTTTTAGCGTCAATTTTAAGCGGTTTAGGATCTTTGAAGCCATTTTTTGGGGCGCTGGCCACAACGGGTGTTGATGCTGAATCTTTAGTTTTTGATTTTAGCTCGCTTTGAAGGATGATTCCTTCTAGGCTTCTTTTATCTTTCGATGGTCCCAGATTGTATCCGCATATAGGGCAAGCTAGGTGTATTTCTTTCTTGTTTGAAAAATTCTTAACCACTAACGGTTTTTGGAAGATTTTTTGGCATTGGGGATTCGGGCATCGGTAGTTCGAGGGTTTACCTATCCAGCCATTATTTTTTAGTATCAAAAGGTCAACGATAAAGATTGCGCCGACTAAGATGACGTCTACCGCGATGGCTATTTCGATTACATACTGAATCGGGAGTGCCCCTGAATAAGATTGGTTCGCTCGTTAAAAAAATTTGTTTAGTCAGCATCAATATTATGGTGAAACAACTGTAATTATTATGAGCGCACGTGTAGCGTGGGTCTTTGTTGCTAACTGGTATAAATGAGACCGATATGAATTTCAACAAATCAAGATTGCCCTGGGGGTCAATAAAATTGTCGGCACCCATTCGCAAAAGGCTATGCTTGAAGTTGAAGCTGAACCTTCAGAATGTGCCGAATTTGCCATGTAAAGACGCTTGATTTGGGCTTAGAATCTCGAAAGCTTGGCACCCGGTTTTTCCGTTTTCTTTCTTATGACTTTGTTGTCATTATGAATTTTCCAGTGTGATCCACTTTTTCTTCTTTCCGTTTGTATTTGTGAAGAACATGTGTGCATTTTGCACCGGGCCAAGTAATGTTTATTAAGTCTTAATATATATTTTAGCTCAAGTAAAAACAAGCGGGGTGTAAACAGAAAATTGGTCATCGCTAAAGCCTCAAAGTATTTGGTAATTGCTTTAACAGTAGCCGCAATCGCGTTAGCTGGCTTAACCTTAGCGTCGATAACCGTTAATCAGAACGTGTCGTCTTCGGGAACAATCGTTGCTGGTCCAAACGTAGGTGTCTACTCAAACAGCGCATGCACGAACGCAATCACATCGATAAGCTGGGGATCCATAGAAGTTGGAAACAGCGCATCCCAAACCGTCTACATAGAAGATACAGGCGGCGCACAGATGGCTCCTAGCATCACTATTGGAACAATCAGTCCGTCAGGAGCAGTAGGCTACATAACGATAACAATAACGTCCCCAACATCCTTACCCGCTGAGATTCAACCCGGAGCCTCAAACGCGTTAGCCGTCACCTTCACCGTAACCGTCTCATCCAGCACACCCACCAGCGTAACAAGCTTCAGCAACACAATCACGATTTCAGGAACAGGCTAAGAGCGCCGCCACTTCCCTTCCTTTTTTAATGTTCCAGTTTCTTCAGAGTTATGATTGTTTTCGCGCACAAGCATGCTCCTTAAAAATGATGCAGAATAGGCACAGTTCTTATTTTTCCGATTTTTGCCAGGTTTGAGGAACGCGTTTTCTTGCGTAAACTTTTGCGGTGAAGAGTCAGTTTTAGGTGCTCGCATCTCTACTTCGCGGTCTGCGTTTGGAGAATGATGACGCGGCACATAAAAATGGGAAAATTCTCGAGTCTTGCAATTGTGTTAGGTCAAAAGAATTGCATATGGATACTAGTTATAATGATGGGATAGTACAAGAGGCGGTTGCAAGCGTTTCCGTACGATTAAACCGGACGTTTAATTTTGCAGGGTTGTTTTGGGTAAAATGGTTAAATACGTTATGAAGGTTGATGTTCTTTTGTTGAAGTGAGGTTTGGCGTGTCTGGGATTCTGAGCAGGAGGCGATGAGGCTGGCTGATAAGGCTGCTGAAATGGCGAAGGTTTCCGCTAAGGGCG
>DATHCJ010000027.1:0-7304 GCA_035319575.1 Candidatus Limnocylindrales bacterium | reverse complement strand
ACCCCTTTTTCTGTTTCTTGTGATTTTGAATTTGCACCGACAGTCGCCTTGAAAGCTGATGAACTGGAACTGGAGCAGGGAAATCTTCGGCTACTTCCTTATTAAACGTTTATGACTTCACCTTTCAATTTAACTAAAATCAGCATGATGCTATTTATGGAATATGAACATTAAATACTTAGCGAGAATAAGTATCACGGAAGTTACTAATTCACCCGCATGCGATGGTTGGCGCGAAAAAGGGAAAATTGATCGCGTCAATTTATGGGGCAGAATTCAGCCACCAATCCTTGATTTGCTGCAAAACAGTCTATGCTTCAAAGAAAAATTTGCCAAAAAGTGCCCATTTCTGGATATTAAAAAGAATGCCAATATTTGTTTTTTCAAGTGTTATTCTTGACGTTGCGTTTTCTTAGGCAGTATTAACTCATGCATTCACGATTTTCAACGACAGGATCATACTCGTTATGAGCCGTTGAGCCGTGAGCAACCTAAAGTGGTAAAAGGCCAAGCGAGATGACTATGCGTTTTTTATGATGTTCCTGACTTTTTCGTTTGGGATTGTGAATTCAAATTGGGCTCCTTCGCCTGCTTGACCATTCTCGCTTACTTGCCAACCGTACACTTCGCATATGGTTCTTATAAGGTATAAACCCAATCCAGTGCCTTTTCCGCGGCCTTTTTCGAACAAGCATTTCCTAAACTGATCATCAACACCTACCCCATCGTCCCTGTAAATTAATTTAAAAGAATGCTCATCAAACTTTTCTGCAATTATACGAATAAAGCTTGTTTTTTCTCCATACTTCAGTGAATTATCAATAAGATTGTAGAAAACTTGCGTCAGCAAAGAGTCAGCAATCACTTCAAAACCCAAACAGTGATTTTCAACCCTAACGCCTTTAAGATCAGAAAAGAGAGACAATGCGTTTTGAACCATTTTTCCCACATCTGTGGGAACTAATTCTTCCACACCTATCATTTCATAAGTTTTAGCAAAATCAAGAATATCGCAAATATTCTTAACTGAACCCTCTATATTGCTTAGGTACACTTCCATTTTAGGTTCAATATTACATTTGATCCTGGCCAAGTACACATCGCCTTTGATCAGGGCAAGTTTGTTTCTAATATCATGCCTTGTGAAACCGCCCAGCACCCTGATTTTTTCGTTCAACAATGTCGAGTGCTTAAGAGACCCTTCCAGCACGCTCTGTACAAAGACTAAATCAGAAATATCTACAAAAACCATAAAAAAGCCGGATACTTTGCCGTTTACTACCAAGGGACCCCCAGATAAACCGACATTTATCACGAAACCGTCGCTTCTTTGGCGTTTTGTGTTAACACTGACTTGCTCCTTCGAAATTGCTTTTTCAATCTTTTTTTGTTCTTCCTCAGAGCCTTCTGGAACAATCAGGTCAATTTTTTTTCCCTTGATGTCTTCTGCTGTAAACCCGAAAAGCCTTGTAAAGCTAGGGTTAATTTCGCTTACATGAAAGTTTTTGTCCATGAAAACAATTGCTTCGGGATTGTGAGAGAAAAGAGCCTTTAAGGTTTGCTGGCTTTTCTCAAGAAGTTGTTCCTGTCTCTTGCGTTCAGTGACATCCCGAATGATGCTTACTCCGTACCATTGGCCGTTTTCGATAAATGCGGAAAATGAAAGCTCAAAAAACCTTGTTCCCTGTGACCCCTTTTTGATAGTGAGCTCAACTGTCTTGCCCGTCATCGACAAGTTACCGCCGGGCAATTGTTTGAAGCCTTCATGCATGTTCTGTTCGTAGGTTGCCGTGAATTGCTTGTTAAAGTGCTCGTTCAATGCCTTAATGATTTGATTCCTGGCATAATCTAACATGCTTTTAGCGGATTTATTGCTGAAAACAATTTCGCCGCCGTCGTTTAGAACGAGTATTGCGTCTATAGAAGAGTCGAAGATTGCTCTGAACCGTTTTTCACTCTCTTTCAGCATCAGCTGTGTTCTGGTGTACTGTGCCGCTTGACGAATACAAGAAGCTAATTCGGCGTAAGTTGCCGCGGGATCGCCGCGTTTATCAACGTATCTGAAAGCGCCAGAATTTAACGCTCTAACTGCAACTTCATCGCGACCCTTACCGGAAAACAAAATGAAGGGCGTCGTGACCCCTAAAGCCTTTGCTTCATCTAGAAACTCTAAACCATTTTTTTCATTCATCTGATAATCCGAAACTATCACGTCGAATTTTCTGTTTTTCAACGCAGCCAGGGCTTCATCAACTGACTGGAAAGACTCGACTTCAATGTCTCCCTTTGTTTCCAAGCACTGCTTTGCCATAAACAAGAAATCGAGGTCGTCATCAACGTGCAACACATGAATTGGGCGGCCAGAAACTGATATGCTTGCGGGCTCCCTAAGACTGGTTTCAGATATTGAATCTCACCACGTAATTAACTAAGCTCGATGCACAAATCTATCATTTTATAAATAAAATGGTTTACGAATTGGCACTCGTGCTTGAAAATGTTTAGCAGTGAAATAGATTAGTGATTAGTAAGGAATAAAAACTAAACGCAAGAAGTTATAGTGAAGGCCACTTACCCGTGGAAAGCATTCTGATCGTCGATGACGACGCAAAAATTCGGGAAATGCTATCCGACATCCTAACTGATAGAGGATACATTGTCAAGAGTGTTGAGACGGGCAAGGAAGCTGTGCAAGAAAGTTTTAACCAACTCTACAACCTGGCGCTTATAGATATACGGTTACCTGACATGGAAGGAACTGAACTGCTGACCAAACTCCGAAAAACAGAACCGGAAATGATAAAAATCATAATTACTGGAAACGCAACTCTAGACAACTCTATTGAGGCGGCAAACAAGGGCGTTGATGGCTTCATTTTGAAACCTTTTGACCCTAAAAACTTGGTAAAGTTGATCGAAAGCAAGCTTAAGGGGCAGCGGGAAAAAATGCGGTTCGACGAGAAAAAGGTGGCAGAATACATAGAGTCAAGGCATGAATGGATGGCAAACAGCAGATTTAACAAATAGTAACGAACAGCAAAATGAGATCAAGGCTTTCTTTAGTCTATTCTTAAGGATATAGCAGAATCGTTTTAGGTAGCGGCACCAGAAGTTGGAGTGCCTCCAGGAGCAGCTGAACTTACTTCACTTTGTTGTGCTACCAACCGTCGGGATTTTGATACCTGATCTTAGGAGTGCTTTGATTTGCTTTCTCCATCTCCCGCAACATAGTTATGTACTCGGTCTTTTTGTCCGCGATGAGTTTTCTTATCATTTCCAGTAATTCGGCAGGATCGAAGGGTTTAACTATGTACCCATCTGCTTTTTCGTTTACTGCTGTCACCGCGTTTTCAATTGAGGGATACCCGGTTATGATTATTTTTATCATTTTCGGCCTTAAATCCTTAAGAGCGCTAAGCAGGGCGGTTCCTTTCACATCTGGAAGCTCAACGTCGATGAGGGCAACGTCGACAGGGAACTTCTTGCAAGCTTTAATGGCATCTTTGCCGTTGCTTGCAGTTTCAACTATGTATGCTGCGTTCTCTAGAATCGAGGTCAGTAGCTCTCTCATTTTTGGGTCATCATCAACGATTAACACAGTGGAACTAAGCATTTGTTATCATCCAATCTCGTTTTTTAGGGAACAATCATACTGATGATACTTTAATAATAATTCTTTTACGAATCGAGAATATGAATTAAGAATGATTCGAACAAGAATCCTATTCTTGCTGGATGAATCGAGGATTGTTTCGGGCTTGGCTTCTTTAAACTTTAGGCTGGCGAGAAATTGCGTGTAAAATTGCCGATAAGGATGGAATCAGGTAATATTTCCGTTTTCGACATAATCTTGTTTGAAGATTATAAGCTCCTGAGGCATACAGTTTCTTCCGACACATTGTTTATATCCTTTCCACAATTCTACTCGTTACATCGAAAGGAGAGCTAAATTCAATTGAGCATCGAAGAACAATCAGAGAAAAACAAGGAAAACCTATCTGAAAGATGCAGAATAGCTCTTGAAAAAAATTTCGGCTTTCCAATCCCGCTTCCTAAATGCGTAAAAAAAACGCATGAAGAGGAGCAGTTCACGGTTTTTGGAGGAAAACAAAATGTTTAGAGATAAACTTCTTGAGGCTTTGAACCGATCAAAAGCCAGTGGCGAAGAAGACAAGAAAACAATTGAAGCAATAGGCAAGATCCAGAGACAAGAAAGGCTTTCAAGCGAGGAATTCTTAAAGATTTACGAAACGCTGTGGAAATCAGGTCCGAAAGTAAAATATCAAGGCCCCGATATATGGAGAAATTCTGAGGAAAACGACAAATAAGCCTAAATGCAGACTTTGGATAATAGAAAGGCTTGCTTCAAATCCAATGAACCATAGTGCGACCAAAATTCCCCTTTAGTCATGAAACCAAAATAAAAGCTATTGAAATCTGAGTTAAGCAGCGGAGTGGCGGCACTTTAGGCTGCTTTTACAGTTACAGTTACATCTAATTCGCCGTTGGTAAAGTTGCCACCAGCGTTAGTTGTCCATATTTGGCCAAGATTTACGAAATTAAGGTTTGACGTGACAGAAGTTGTCCCAATAAAAGTGATTGTCGTTTCGTTCACTTCCACGTAGACAATCCCATTGCTGCAATTCAACCAGCCTGAACTTAGCTGATTTCCTTGATTATTAAAAGTGTAATATTCAAAGTAAGTGCTATTAAGGTATGATACCACCCATGTAGTGCTTAGGGTGCTTGTTAACCCTTCTACTTGCAAATACTGGTTAACGCTTGAAACTGTCATAGAATCATTTAATTCGACGGTGTAAGAAGGACTTGTCACGCTTACATTCCAATAATCATTATCGCCCGGCTCCACAATAGTGGTGTAGTTCACAACGTAGGTTTCAGGACTTGGTGAAGGTGAAGGGCTTGGGGTAGGCATCGGTGTAGGTGTCGGTGCAGGTGTTGTCGTTGGTGAAGGAGCAGGTGTTGGTGTTGGCGAAGGAGAGGGCGTTGTAGTTGACGAAGGAGTAGGTGTCGGTGAGGGCGAGGGCGTTGCGTTTGGAACTGGAGACGGTGTCGGATTTGAAGTGTGGGCTGGAGTCGGTGTTGGTGTAGACATAGGCGGCGAAACAGACGAAGCAGGCTTCAATGCTATGTAAGCTGACACGATACCGCCTAATACGATTGCAGTTATGATCAACCCTATAACTGTGATCCTTCTTGTGCCCGATCGGGTTACCATCCTCTTTGCACCGCCTCCACAGCCATTATCCAGGGAGTAACGCTTGTTCCGAAACTAACGCCGACATTGGACTGAGTTTGGCTTACCATTTCGTATTCTACGTTATTTCCTAAACCGTTTGCATTGTTCAGTAAAGCAGCGGGTGCGGTGAAAGATGTCCCTGCCGTTTGAGTTGCACCGCTTGTTTGCCCTTCAAAAGCCAGAATCATATCATTAGCGTTAGAAGTGTACACTCCGGTTACAGTCGGCAGACTTGAGGAAGTCCCACTGGCTTTTGCAGGCAAGTTACTATTAGAATCGAAGGGCGTTGCAGTATTTGCTCCTGTAATCCCGAATGCTTGAACGCAGTAATTGTCGCTCGCAGACATTGTTACGGTGATTGTAAATGATCCCGTTTGCGTGCCTGTGACGGCATAGTAAACGTATAAGCATTGACTCGCGCTGGCGCTAGTGTAAGATATCTTTGAGCTGTACGTAAGATGCGTGCCAAAGCTGTCTGTAATAGTGCTTACAGTCGGGATGTTTGAGTTTCCTGTTATTACTACAATTATCAATTCTTTAGTCTGCGCGGTCATGGAACTTGTTGTAATAGTCTTTCCGTTGAGTATTGAGCCGAATCCTTCACAGTTTGAGGCTATTCCGAAGGTCTGTGAAGTGTACGTCGCAGTTATAGTGCCGCTTCCGCTGACTGTAAAGGTGTTTGTCTGGAGAGTCTGGCCTAAGCCGCTGGTGGAACTCCAGTAATATCCAGTGGTTGAAGAGGTTGATGAACCGATGGGGCTGGTGTAACTGTAGGTTAAGGAACCAGCGTTGAACCAGCTAGTGTATGGAAGCTGTGCATCAGTAATAGCCGTTCCTGCTACTGTAACAACGGTTGCCGTGCTGGAAACAGTTCCAAGACCAGACTGAGCGAAAGTTACCTGATATTGAGTTGTGTAAGTAGCTGAATAGGTGCCAGAAGTGGTTATTGGTGAGGCGCCTGAGCTGCTTGAGAGAGCAAACTGAACCCCAGCGCCTCCGGAGACTGGAGAAGCCCATGTGAAGGCTGTTCCGCTGTTGACCCAAACGCTGCTGGGCAAAGCATTATAAGCATAGTTGGTCGAACCAAGTGTCAAAACAGTGTTCGAGCCTGCTGCGCCTGTTATTCCTGTCTGAGTGAACGTCACCTGATACTGGGTTGTGTAAGTCGCAGAGTATGTGCCCGAAGAAGTCACGGGTGAAGAACCTGAACTGCTGCTCTCAACAAACCGAACACCAGTTCCTCCGGAAACCGTGGATGTCCAGGTGAAGGTTGTGCCGCTGTTAACCCACAAGCCAATGGGTAGGGTGCTGTAAGGATAGTTTGTTGAGCCGACTGTCAAGACTGTGTTTGTTCCTGCGGCGTTGGTTATTCCAGATTGGGTGAACGTCACCTGATACTGGGTTGTGTAAGTGGCGGAATACGTGCCAGACGTGGTTATTGGTGAGGTGCCTGTGCTGCTTGACAGGGTAAACTGTACGCCGGTGCCTCCTGAGACTGTTGATGTCCAGGTGAAGCCTGTTCCACTGTTAACCCAAGTACCGCTGGGTAAAGCGTTATAGGCATAGTTGTTTGAACCAATAGTCAACACAGTATTGGAGCCGGCAGCACTAGTTATTCCGGTCTGGGTGAAACTGACCTGGTATTGAAGCGTGTATGTTGCGGAGTAAGTTCCAGACGAGGAAATAGGCGAACTGCCCGAACTTGTTGAGAGGATGAACTGGACCCCGCTACCACCTGAAACTGGAGACGCCCAATTAAAACTCGTGCCGCTGTTAACCCATACGCCATTGGGTAGGGCGCTGTAAGCGTAATTGGTTGAGCCGACGGTGAGGACGGTGTTTGAGCCGGCTGCGCTGGTTATTCCGGTTTGAGTGAACGTCACTTTGTACTGGGTTGTGTAGGTGGCAGTGTAAGTTTGGGACGCGGTTATTGGTGAGGTGCCTGTGCTGCTTGACAGGACGAATTGTGTGCCGGTGCCTCCTGAGACTGTTGATGTCCAGGTGAAGGTCGTGCCGCTAGCAACCCAAACACCGCTTGGCAAGA
>DATHCJ010000026.1:0-67538 GCA_035319575.1 Candidatus Limnocylindrales bacterium | reverse complement strand
CAACGGCTTTATAACTGAAAATAATACAACTGGACCGTTCAACGTTCAATACACTGGGCTAAAAAGCGTAACTATCCCGCACTGGTGCAACTATACCCCGAACATAAGCGACATTGCTTTAACAGTTTTGCAAGGCACACCCGTGACTGACTGGAACTATGACATGCTGCAAGTCACAGGAAGCGATGCAACAAACCTCTATTGCATGGTTGTGGTGACAAGCGGTTCAGCGACAAGTAACGCTTATGCAAGCGTAGGTGTAAAGGTCAATCGGTGCCAGAAGGGTTAGGGGAAGGGATAGGTCAGCTAAGAAAGTTTAGCTTTTTGCCATATATATTATGTAGGAAATTAACCGTTCATTTTTCGCCCCTTGTAGGCGAATGAAACGTACTTGAAAAAGGCATGAAAATATGAATGAAAAAAATTTTGCAATTGTTTTTAGAGGAGTACCTCAGCATAAACAAAAAGCCGAGGATTTCCTTGACAGCATCGGCGCAACCGTGATTTTTGTAAAGCAAGCCGATGTCAACCGCAAATTGGTTGTGAAAAACCTTCCTGCATGGGAGGATGAAAAACAAGATGAGTCTACAGATTCCCCTTGAAATAGTCTTAGATTACTTTGCTGCTACTGGAAGCTTTGAAAAGCAAGACATCTCGGCTCTAAATGTTCTGAAGCTCAAAGGTATAGTACCAGTTTTGAAAGTCACAAGAGCGGGCACGACAACAAGTCTAATCAAGCAAGCTGTAAACGCAGATAAAAGAATCGTAATAGTTGAACCTACTCATCGCATTGGAGAAGACGTAGTCACTGAAGCAGTTAAGCTCTCAAACAACAAACAAGCGACAGTTTTTCAACTCTTACAAAACAGCGAAGTCTGCAAGAAGCTTGTTGAAGAATGCTCTGCAAATGAAAGATTGAGAAAAATGAAGTGGCTGCTGCGCCCAGTAGAATGCGAAAAATGCGAGTTTTTCCAAAACCCCCTGTGTGAACTTCAACAGATTCTTAATTGCGAATGGAATGTGCTGGTATTAACTTACCAGAAGCTGAAAGCGTTAACTCTGAGCAGAGAACACAGCAAAGTTTCTCAGGCAGCCTTACAAAAACTCGGTAGTGCTGACATCCTTATCTTTGATGAATATACTTCAGGCTTACTTGGGTTAACACCGACCATTGAACTCTCCGACACGAAATATGAATCGCTTTTAGATGTAGTATTAAACGGATATGACGAATGGTGGGAAAAAATACAAACAGTCGCGTTTGAAGCACTCAAGTTTGGAAAGACGCTGAACGTCGGTGGGTTCGGCAGATTTTATGATCCATTGTCAGAAGAAGACTTAGCTAAGCTGAACGCAAATTTTACTCCCATGTGGAACAAAGTCAAATGTCTAACAGCAAAGGGCATCGACACAGAGTTTTTGCAGGAAATGCTTCATTTAGCTACTTGCAAGGAAATGCTCGTTCGCAAAGACAGAAGGTCGCGCATTACCTTGACCCCAATCAACCCTTTAGAAGAGGAGCTTTATTTCATAAACGGCTTAGTTGACGATTTTGCAAAACAGGACAAGCTTAGCATACTGGTGGATGCACACTTGCCAGAGTTTGATTTGCAAGAGCATTTCCAAAGCAAGGTGCAACCGTTCATGTGGGGCGACCCAAACAATAGTAACGGAAGGATAGTGTATTTCTGCGATTCAAGGAAAATTAGTGAAGAAGACATTTACCATGAGAAGACGCGAGTTTACGTTCAAAAGTCAATCAATAAAATATGCGCTTTCCACAAGGACGCTGGTAGAATTCTGGTCATATGCTTAAACAAAAATATGGCTGAAGAAGTCCAAAAATGGCGTAAGCAGGGTCTAATTCCAGATGTTAATGTAACATGGTACAGGAGTGTTGAAACAAGAGGCGTTCAAGCTGAAGGCTACGTTGAAATTCTTATTGGCGCACCCTACATTCCCTCCGCATCTTACTATTACAAAGTTGCAGGGGAAGCAGGAGCAGACAAAGCAACAGCGATGAATAGAGCGTTTAGGCTTTCAAACATGCACTGCGAGTTTGTAAACGCAAGTTCAAGGGTTAAAGACCCGCTTGGAACCTATCAAAGTTACATCTACTGCTTGGGAATCACTTACTTAGAAGTGGCTCAGTTCTTGAACTTGTACGGCAGCCTCTACGAAAACGCGGAAGTCAAAAGACCATGCGTCATCGGCTTAGTCAAGACAGCTCTGAATCCACCCGAATGGGTAGAAATGACCAAGCTCTATCAACGAAGAGATGAAATAGCCGATCCAGAAAAGCACTTACCATACATTCTGCAGCTACGGAGAATTTGGCAAATCAACAAAGACAAAGATGGGATTAATTACATTCCCCTACAGCTCGCCTTCAGAGCTAAAAGCAAAGAAGCTCAAGAAGCAATCTTAGCTAACAATAGTTTTCTTGACAGCATCGGTCTGCACGTTGAAAAGCAAGGCAGGGGGTTTCGGCTGAAGTTAAACGACAAAAAACCCTTATAGTATAATAGGGGAAAATGTCGTTTAACAGTTAACGTTCTTAAAAGTCTTGAAATATAGCGCCGTTATACTTGCCCAATCACAAATTTTCCTTTTTTCTCCTTGAATGGTTTAATTTTACGAAGTTTAAATGTTAGTTTCAGAGTTGGTGCAGACTAATTTTTACGGATTCTGCAAAGTCTGCGGTTACCGCACATTTTTGTTAAAAAAAAGGTTGCTCACGCAGTTATTGTTTTTAAGAGGAGTGAATATGAAAATTGATAGAGCAAAATCTTCATATCCAAGACAACAATGATAGGTGCCCATGCAAAAAGAAGGAAAAAGCATTGACGATTTGTATTGCCTCAATTTGCGAAGCAAATACGGGTTCGCCAAGAATAGTCTTTTGCTCCGATAGACTTGTCACAGATTCTAACGGATTGACCTTTGAACAAGGCAAAGCTAAAGTAGACATGTTACTGCCGAATTGTCTCATTATGAACGCTGGCGATGCCTCAAGAGGTGGTGCCATAATTCGCGATGCCTTTCTTGAATTAGCTTCAATGCAATCTGAAAAGAAAGAAAAAATTAATATCAAAGAAATTGCGGAACTTGTGAAAAAACATTATGACATACACCGAAATCAAGCAATTGAACAACAAATCTTTGAATCAAGAGGAATGGATAGAAAAACCTTCTATACAAACATGAAATCAATCTATGATTGGCTTGCACTCATGATTGACAATAGGGTTCAAAGCTATAATTTCGATGTGGCATTCATCATTTTGGGTATTGACATAATCCAAGAAACAAAGTGGAGTGCTGCACATCTATACCAAATAAGTTGTAATCAACTTCAGTATTTATCCCCTATGGGTTTTAGTATGGTTGGAATAGGCTCTTATCAATCATTGCCAGAACTAACAAAAGAACCTTACAATCCGAGTATGCCATTAAGTGAATGCTTAGTTAGAACGTTCTGGGCTAAGAAACTATCAGAAAGAATGGTTAGTGTGGGAAAAGATACAACAGATTTAGGCATTCTATACGTGGAACCCGACCAGACAACTCAGAGGATAATTTCCAAAAACACGCTTTTGGCTGATAATTTCAAGCAGGAACTTTTGGCTAGGGCTTTTGAACAACAAAAAGAAGTTATTAAACAACTGACTGATAAGGTTCAAAAAAACATTAACAACGCTTTTCAAGGCAAGCCAATAGAAACTACTAACCCTTCGGCTTCAACGTGATTTTTCCTTCTTCAACAATGACTTTGCTTAATTTTTTTTGCCTTTAAACTTTCATAGTCCTGTTTTCTTATAATCCGACTTAAGTATATTAAGAAACAAGAAAGGGTCTCTGCGTAGTATTAAACTTGGGCAAGGGCTCTACAAGAAATTACCTGAATTTTGAACGATTAGCCAAAAAACCAATTTTAAATTAGCTTTTTTTCAAATTAACCGTAAAACGAGGTGTATTTTATGCGATATTGCAAAATATGCGAAAGCAATTATTCTCAAACCGTTTCTGAAATGCGACAGAAAGGAAGTAACTACTCTGAAATAAGGAGATTTTTAAAAAACAAAGGGGTACTGGTTTTTGAGGCTTCGATACGGCATCACCTCTACCATCATAGTCAAACCGCTAAGAAACCAAAAAAAGTTGATTCGGAGGCTGAAAAGCCAGAGCCGAAGCGAGAGCATAATGCTGAAGTAGATGAGCTTGAGCAGGAGAAAGAGAAGTTGAGGGACATGTGGGAGTTCTACGAGAGCATTAAATATTGCTTGTCTCCTGGAGACAGGACGAGGCAGCAGGCAGACATTAAAATTCAGCTTGAACTCGTTAAACTGCTTGAAAAAGAAAAGGAGCAGCAAGGCGTAACAAAGGTGGCAAGCACTGGATGACTGGAAGCGCAAACTGAAAGAGATAGAAAAGCGCAATTCCAGCCCTTCAAAAACCCAATGTTTGCATGAAGAAACCTTCAAGGACGAAACAAACGGGGACACTATCTGCAGTAGTTGTTACCGAATTTTGCATTTTGGTTCAGAAGATTCTGAGCGGGAAGTTGAGGCGCTTCTTTCAGAGCGGTCTGAGCTAACCTACATAGAGCCACAAAAGCATCTTAACTGAAACGATAGGAATTGTGGTGACAACGCGGAAGCCGTTTTGAAGCCCTTAGTTTCGTCTATCAACCTAATGAAGCACTCATGGAGCATTTTATAATATCGCTTGTCGCCTTAAATGTTCTCTCTTTCAAATCAGTTATCCATGCTGGATTGAAATAGTTGCGCATAAACACACTCGTCGAGACTCGTCCATGTAAGAAATCGATTTCGGCACTGCCTAAACTCTTTGCCAATAGGCTTCCGTGTAGCTCTCGGATGTCACTGAACCTTACTTGTTTTGTTTTTCTTTTAACTTTTGTTTGAATGTAGGTGGGCTTGAATGTTGAACCATTCCTGATAATTTTCTCAATTAAAGCACGTGGAACAAAACTCGCAAACGCTTTCTTCGTTCTTCTAAGAAACATCTGCTTAAACTTGTAGTGCTCCAAAATCTCTTTTTCGGCGTTATAGTATGTTTGAAGTTTGTCCTCTTTTGATAAGGTCACTATCAAATTATAACTTTCGACAGCCTCTTCAAATCTAAGCCCTGTAATAAGCATTAAATCCATGAAGTCTCTGAGGTTTGGGCATGTATTCTTTATCATCCTAATCCAATCGAATAATTCATTAGGGTCAGTTGTTTGAGTGAAACGCGCTATTATCAAATCGTCATTTCTAATCCGCCACTTCAAACGGTAATTCTTGATTAAGCTGCTCCACTGTTCGTACATTCCCAAGAACTTGGCGAGGCATGATAAAGCGTTCATTACATGCTCTCGTTTGTCGTTTGAAAGCTCCAAGAGTTCATGGCAGTCTCCGTCTAACAAGCAATGTGCGTATGATTTGGCGTAAATTATTCTGTCATAAGCCGATTTTGGTCGGTACTCTTTAACTACCCATTCTTCATATTTTTGCCAGTTAAGACGATTCTGTATTGTCAGATTAGAAAGAACGCGTTCGCAACGCGGAAGCCGCGGGTTCAAATCCCGCCCGGTCCACCATCCCTCAATCATTTCAGGTACATTTCGGAAACTTTCAAAGTTATGAAACAGCGAAAACAAAACTGGTAAGTGCAGTTTGGCTTGCTTGGGAGTCTTTCTTGGGTTTCTCGACTGGGACCTCGGAAGCGGAGAGTTTCATTGTTCAGCGCGCGATAAGATTCAAATAGCACAAGCTGGAGAGATGCATTCATGAGCCTCAACAATTTTACGGTTAAATCTCAAGAAGTCATTCAAAAAGCCCTGGAAATAGCATCTTCAAAGCAAAATCAGGCAATTGAGCCTGGTCACTTGTTAAAAGCCATGTTAACTGTTGATGAAGATGTAGTTCCTTTCCTACTGAAAAAACTAAACGTGAATTTAGAGGCTTTTTCCCGTTCACTTGACGGCTTGATCGATTCTTTACCTAAAGTGAGCGGCGGAGAACAATACTTAAGCGCCAACAGCAACAGAGTCCTTCGGAAAGCTCAGGAACTAGCCTCTGAAAGCCAGGACAAATTCGTCTCAATTGAGCAAATGCTTTTGGCAATGTTATCCTTGAACGATCCAGCTTCCCGGTTACTTCAAGGTTACGGAGTTTCAGAAAAAGAACTTAAAGAGGCAATAAAACAATTGAGGAAGGGATCAACTGTGAATTCGGAAACAACCGATGAAACCTACAACGCCCTAAACCGGTTTGCGACGAACCTGAACAACCTGGCAAAAGAAGGAAAACTTGATCCAGTCATTGGCAGAGATGAAGAAATCCATCGAGTCCTACAAATACTCTGCAGAAGAACAAAGAACAACCCCATCCTCATCGGCGAACCAGGCGTCGGAAAAACCGCCATCGTCGAAGGCATAGCCCACCGCATAGTGAACGGCGATGTCCCAGAGAACCTCAAGTCAAAACAGATTTACTCCCTTGACATGGGCGCATTAATCGCCGGAGCAAAATACAAGGGAGAATTCGAGGAACGCCTCAAAAGCGTCGTGAAAGAAGTCGTATCCTCAGAAGGCGAAACAGTACTGTTTATCGACGAGATCCACACACTCGTCGGAGCCGGAGCCAGCGAAGGCGCCATGGACGCGGCGAACATCCTGAAACCAGCCTTAGCCAGAGGCGAACTCCGCGCAATCGGTGCCACTACGCTCAAAGAATACCAGAAGTACTTTGAAAAGGACAAAGCCTTGGAAAGACGCTTCCAGCCAGTCACGGTTAATGAGCCAGACACGTTAGACGCCATATCCATTCTTAGGGGCCTCAAGGAACGTTACGAAGTGTTCCACCACGTTAGAATCCAAGATGAAGCAATAATCGCGGCCGTGGAGTTATCGCAGAGATACATTACTGACCGGTTTCTTCCAGACAAAGCGATTGACTTAATCGATGAAGCAGCTTCAAAACTGAGATTAGAAATCAACTCAGCTCCGGAAGAACTGGAAACCATAGAGCGAAAGATACGTCAACTAGAAATTGAACGCGAAGCAATAAAACGAGAAAAAGACGAAGCAAAACTCAAATCGCTAAACGAGGAAATCGCCGACCTAAGCGAAGAAAGAAACAAGTTAAGAGCAAGATGGCAGTCCGAAAAAGACGTCGCGGAAAAAATCCAAAACAAGAAGAATGAAATCGAACAGTTAAAGTTTCAAGAAGAAGACGCCAACCGCAAGGGAGACCTGGGAAGAATCGCTGAAATCAGGTACGGCAAAATCCCCGAAGCCACAAAAACCATCGAAAACTTGAAACAAAAGCTCTCTGAACTGCAAAAAGGCTCGCCCCTCATCAACGAGGAAGTTGACGCGGAGGAAGTAGCTGAAGTAGTCTCAAGGTGGACAGGAATACCCGTCAGCCGAATGCTTCAAAGCGAGAAACAAAAACTGCTAAACATTGAAACAGAGCTTCACATGAGAGTCGTCGGGCAAGACGAAGCAATCCAAGCGGTCTCGGACGCCATCAGAAGAAGCCGCGCAGGCTTGCAAGACCCTAAGCGACCCATCGGATCTTTCATTTTCTTGGGCACGACGGGGGTTGGGAAAACAGAGTTGGCTAAAGCCTTGGCTGAATTTCTCTTCAACAACGAAAACAACATGGTTAGGCTTGACATGTCAGAGTACCAGGAAAGACACACCGTCTCCAGGCTGGTCGGCGCACCTCCAGGATACGTTGGCTACGAAGAGAGTGGACAGCTAACGGAGGCTGTGAGAAGGAAACCTTATTCTGTCGTGTTGCTCGACGAAATTGAAAAAGCCCATCCAGACGTCTTCAATGTGCTGCTTCAAGTCTTGGACGACGGGAGACTAACAGACAACAAGGGGCGAACAGTAGACTTCAAGAACACGATTATTATTATGACGTCAAACATCGGCTCCCACATCATTCAAGAAAACCTGGAGAAAGTGACGGCAGACAACAGGGAAGAGATTTGGAATCGCACCAAGGAACACGTTTTCGACTTACTGAAAAAAACGATTAAACCAGAATTCCTCAACCGAATCGACGAGATAATCATGTTCCAACCCCTCACCGAAGAAGAAGTCAGGAAAATTGTCGAGAACCAACTTAAAGGCGTCCAGAAAATGCTTGAAAAGAACAACATTAAGATAGACGTGACGAAAAAAGCGATCGATTACATAGCCAAGATAGGTTTTGACCCTCAGTTTGGGGCGCGACCGATAAAAAGGGTAATTCAGAAAGAAGTCATTAATGAACTGTCGAAGATGATATTGCAAGATAAAGTTGATAAGAACTCCGCAATTTTAATCGACGAAAAAAACGGCAAGCTATTTTTCAAAAACAAAAAATGACAACTCCCTCCTGCTCTGCCCACGTTTCTGATGCTTTCTCTCCTTTCCCTTGCTCCACAAAAGTTAAACCCAATCTTTCAGCTTCTCGCTACCCGGCTGGATGAATAAAAATCGATTTGACTTTGCATTTTGACTTCTCCCATTTTACGCTATTATTCATTTTAGATTTAATATATCGATATTGGCTGTCGCATTACAGTCACAACTACGATTGCCAGATAACGTGTTGTGTCAAGGTTCTCCAGAATGCACAACAAACAATAGATTAGTCAAAAACAAGTTAAAGCGACTATTTCGATGCGTGCACACTGCACCTTTCGTGGGTTCAAATCTCACCCTCCGCACTTTGCCCCTTTTTTCCAAATAGAGCCTAATTTGATGTTAATTTGGAGAAATAAGCGCTGTAGTTAGCCATAATAATATGCATTCAATATCTAATGGCTTAATTTTTCTTCACCATTTAAATAACGCAAATCTAGAAGGTCTAAAACTCTTTCGGGGCTGAGCCTCTATGGGATGGGCTTAGTTATTTAAGCGAATCCCTACTCAGTGCCATTTTCATGGTTCGCGTGCGCGAAAAGCCCAGAGCGTATTCTAACCTTGCTTCTCAATTATACAAAAGAAAAAAAGGAGAATGCTGGTTCGCTGAACTATGGACCTGCAGAAGCCCACATGACCGAGAAGGCGTCAAATATCGAGGGTGAAGGTTTTGCCATGATGACAGGGGTTGCCGAATCCGAGATCATTGTCAATTTAACCGCTTCAAAACTTGATGGAATTAAAAATCCGTTTGCTGCAATGGCATAACAGGAATCGAAGTGTACCGTGTGGAAATCTGCCAGCAACGCGATTTCTCCACTCACTGTTGGTGTCTCGGTGATCCACTCGGCGGAAGACCTTTCAGCGCTCGAATCAGATTCAGAAGTGCTAAAAGTCCAATGTTCAGTTATGTCCATAATAGTCACCGTGAAAAAGCCGTTTGACCTGCCTGGATCGCCTGGATAAATGAATGTAGTGCTCGGGCTGCTGAACAAGCTGCTCGGGCTACCTATCAAGCTGCTTGGGCTGCCGAACCCAAATCCCCCCGAGATGCCCGTGTACATCACTGAGGCGTAAATAGCGTCGTTCGCTTCTACGGGAGCGGGAACAAACACGCCGCCGACTGTTGAGCCAATTTCGTACGCTGGGCCCGGATAAAACTCAAACACTGCGAGATAAGTTGTCGGAATCGTGCCAGTGGATACGGCGATGATTCCTGTTTGCTCCACTGTAGAATCGGTAAGTCCATCAATGCCCACCCACCAAGACGCGTAATACGTTGTCGCTGAGCCGGGAGCTGGAGAAGAAGTAGCTGGGACTATAAGTTGTCCGCTAACAGAAGTCACTGATGAAGCAAGCACGGCGTATCCTGCCCAATTGTAACTTTCAGCATTAATGCCATTGATGCTTGCTAAACTCATTTCCTGAGCCGTTATTATATCTGAGAGAGCAAACGCCGGACTGATTGTAGCTAAAAGCATAAGCAAACCAAGGAGAAACGCAGATAGTTTAGTTAAGGTTTCCATAAAAATACAACCTTTCTCTTACCTTTAACTGCGATGTGAATATAACGGTAGGCCTTGATATAAAAATTTCTAGACGAATTGAACTGTGCCGCGCCACACTAACCACAAGCACGTACCCGCAAATTTGAGTAAACTCTCGCTTCACTTCTGTCGTTCAGTTCATAAAAAATTTAAGTTTTCGATTGAAAACAATTCGGTGAAAAAATATAATGCTTGTCCAGCGCATGCTAGCTTGTCCCGAAATCAAAAAGTGAAGACTATTATAGATTAATGATTTTAGTAAGCTAACCGCTTAGCATATAATCTGTAAGCGCTCTTTTTCCTGCGTGGTTATGTTCAAAAGTCTTAAATCTCCATAGCGCAGAAGTAGCCAAAAATATAGTGATCCCAGCCTCATTTTACCAGTAAAAATTATTGCTGGGAGTGCGACCGCCGAGTTGCACACTTGAAAGGATTCAAATCTGCGTTGAAGATAGAACCGCTGCGATTTGACGGGTTGAACGGTGCGGGTTACCTACAACTATTTGTGGCTTTCTCGTAACGCGTCTTCAGTCCTCTGCCGTTCATCCACGTTTCTGATGATGTCTATAAAAGCGATGGGTTGACCTGTTTTATCCTTTATCAGAGAGGTCGTCACCTCGACTTGAAATTCAGCGCCGTCTTTTCTTACAGCAGCGTACTGACCTAAGAATCCTTGGCCAGTTTCTAAACATTTCAAAGATTTTTCGGTCGCTCGGTTACGGTCGCGTTCGGCAATGAATTCGAGAACGTGTTTTCCCAAAACCTCTTCTCTACCAGATGCTCCCATCATTTTCAAAGTTGCACCGTTGACATAAGTTATTACTCCTGTAGGCTTACCTATGATTACTCCGTCGACTGATGTTTCAACCGCAAGAGAAAACAACCTCAACTCCTCTTCAGCTTTCTTGCGTTCAGTAATGTCTTTGGCGAAAACTGTGAATCCATTATCCATCGGGAACACGTTGAATTCCCACACTTTTGGTTCATAAAGACCATTCCATTCGAATGTTTTGGGTTCTTTCTTCACCATCGCCTCAGTCAAGTTTTTTTCCAGCGTTGTCCCGATACGGTCTGCAAAAACGACCCGTGCATTCTTACCCACCATTTCATTCCCGGTTAAACCGCCAATTTTCGCGAAGGTTTCATTACAGTAAGTCACGACCCAGTTTGCATCAAAAGCAAATATTGCGTCGTTAGTGCTGTTTATTATCGAGTTTATTGTTTTGTTGCTTTGTTTTAGCTTTTCTTCTGCCTTCTTGCGTTGCGTCGCGATTTTTATGCCATGAGCTAATTCGCCGTAGACGGTTTCAGGGGATCCTTGCTTGTTGTAGTAGCCGTC
Source organism: Candidatus Limnocylindrales bacterium (assembly GCA_035319575.1). GTDB lineage: Archaea > Thermoproteota > Bathyarchaeia > Bathyarchaeales > Bathycorpusculaceae > Bathycorpusculum. The sequence continues at coordinate 56,224 of DATHCJ010000026.1, read as the reverse complement.
CGCGCCGAGGTTTAATGCTTTAATGGCTATTTCTTCCCTTCCTTTGCCCGTGAACAGTATGAAAGGGACGCCATTGCCGATTTCTTTGAGCTGTTTTAGGAGGTCTAATCCGTTTTTTATCGGCATTTCGTAGTCGGAAACAATTACATCGTAGCCTGCTGAATCGAGTTTCTCAAGAGCCTCCTCGGCACAATGAGCAAAATCAATTTTCAAGCAGTCATCCATGCTTAGCAGTATTTGTTTTGATATTTCTAAAACGGATGCATCATCATCAACCAGTAACACTCGTATTGAGCCGGCTTCATTTTTAAGCGCTAAATCCAACATGTATAGCCACTGCTGTGCCCCTCTCGTATTGCATGTTTTGCTAATAAGGTGTTGTGAATAGGAAGAACCGACAAACAAAATAGGCAACCCAGTGAGAGGGGGCTTAGATTAAAAAATTGGAAACCACGCCTTGAGCTCATGGCGTTTGGTATGCGGCTGTTTTCTCAGTTTCTCGGTTTTGTGTTGACATTAATTTTCAGGATGCGCGCGCTATGCTAAGCTATCGAGTCATAATAGAAAAGGATGAAGATGGCGTTCTAGTCGGTAGAGTTCCCGGCTTGCCTGGATGCGCCACCGAAGGCAAAATGGGGTCAGAACCACGTTTTGAAACTTCGATTTTTCCGATTTTCTTAGGTTGGTATAGTCTAGAAGAGCGCGCTTTAAACGTGAATTTAAACAACTTTTCATGGATTCTCACTCTTTAAACTAAATTTTAGAACAGCAACTTTTTGAAAGAGCAAACAAGACATAAACTTTGCTTGGGAAAAGGTCTATTTGCTCAAGTTAACGGTTTTTCGATGCCTTCTAAAAAGTAGTAGACCTACGCTAATGCATGTTACCGCAACTGGAACAGCTATAACGGCAATTATGACTGTGCTTACAAAGATTTCAGCCTGTGGCTTTTCAATCGTGAAATTGATTGTTTGACTGGCTACGTTTCCATAGGTATCATTTGCGAAGATTGTCAGGGTGTGGAAGCCATCAGGCAGATTTGCAATTGTAGTGTTACCAGTAAGTGTACTGTTCTGTTTTCCATCAAGGCTGTAGCCGATCCAACTTACATAATTGCTAACTGAGAAAACTAAAGCAACACTCGATTCATTATACCGCGCATTTTTTGGTGATAAAACCGATATATCCAAAGAAGATAGTAAAACGGAAGAAATATTATAAGCGTAAAGGTCTCCCTCGTATGGAACATATAGAACTCCGTTTGCATAAGCAAAGGACAAGTTAATTCCACCGTTTTGATTAGTCCAAAGCGGATAGGTCCAAAGTTGCTCACCGTTTGTCACATTTAAGGCGTAGAGGACATCGCCATTGACAGCGGCACCAGCAACGCATACTTCGCCATCGATAACTACGGGGGAAGATTCTATCTCGAAAATATTTGAGCTCCAGATTTGGGCATTATCTGAAGCATTAATGGAATAAAGTGTGTTGTCGTACAATTGAGCGCTTATGAAAACCTTATCTTGTCCAACAACGGCTGCGGTGCTGCTAACGATATCGGCAATAATGTTGCTGTCAATGTCTAATCTGTTACCGTTAGTTGCGTTTAAAGCAAAATATTCGCCAGCTTCATTATTGATGTAAACTATTCCGTTGGCAATCTTAGGGGAGCTATCGATCCATAAACCTGTATCGTAATGCCAAAGCTGGATGCCTGTAGTAGCGTTGATGGCATATACGTAGTAGTCACCACTCCCAATGAAGACCACCCCGTTGGAAAAAACTGGAGCCGTATAAAGCGTCCAAAAGGAAGAACCTAATATGCAATGCCAAAGTTCGGTACCCGTTTGCAGCGTTAAAAGCATAAACGCTGTTATCAGAGGAGCCGATGAAAACAACTCCGTTAACCATTGGCGAAGCATAACTTGGATGACTTATTGGGGACTTCCAAATTACATCCCCTGTGGAAGCGTTCACAGCGTAAACGTTGATAATTGAACCAATGTACACCATTCCGTCGGAAACGGTTAGCGAAGGAGCAAAAGGGGAGAAAGTTTGAACCTCCGATGAAGAAATCCCGAAATAAGCATTAAAACTCCATAAAACATTCGCATTTTCAGCATCCAATGCGTAGACGGTGCCATTTTCTGTGCTCAAGTAGATTACGTTTTCGGCAAGGGATAAAGAATGCACTAAATCATTTGAAGAGTTCCAAAGGAGTGTACGAGAAAATGCAGCAGTATTGTCTCTTGTTTGAGCAATTGCAGGTTTAACCTTCAGTAAACTTAGGGATGAGAAAGCCATTATTAGAATAAGGAATAATGCAACATTTTTGCCCATTCTAACCATACTTGCTATTGATTACATTGAGGCGATAAAAAAGTTCTTGTAAAAGTTTCTTGACTAAGATCGGTCAAAGTTTCTTGACATTGGGCAACGTCCAAATTGGCCAGCTCACATTTTGAAACGGTTGAACACTCTTAGGAAGTTTCTGGGGGCGGGGCCATCTTTGAATAGAAGGGTCTCGTTCTAAAGTGTAGAATAAATAATAACGGTTCATTCATCTCTGAAAAGGACTAGCGTTAAGGGATAACTTACGTAAATTTTCGCACGCATGCTTGAACATAACCCTTGAATTCCAAGAAGGCATTATCCAAACTTCTCCCAAGAGGATATCAGACAAAGCTAGCCATAAGTATTCGCATTACTATACAACTGAGCTTTTCTGCCAAAAAACAAGCCTAATTCTAAGGCTTTTGACCACTAATAGTGAAATTATACTTGGGTTTGATAAATATAAAAATGAAAAAAGGAGGATTTGAAATGCCTTCTAATAATAGTATAGTACGTCAATTGTTGTTCCTGTTCCCAAGTTATACCAACTTGGATTAGTGTAGTGATACGTGCCGTCATAAGAGTCGTAGGCTTCAATAAAACCGCCAAAGCCTTGGAAGTTAAGATAATTCGATCCTGCTGGTTCACTGATATAGATTGTGTTGTAATAGTGGTCATCGCCGCCTATATACAAAAATTGATTAACTGCGGTTTGATATAATGGGGGTCCAACAGTTGCACCAGAAAACAGGTTCAAAACCATTTTTGCAGTCGACCCGGGATGAGTCGGACTGGACTTACTCTGATTTTGGATGATTTGGCGGATGTCTCAAAAACGGTTGAATCTTCACTGAACAAGTTGAAGTTTAAGGTTTACCCGCGCCGGAGAATTCTTCATTACTCTTAGTTGCTAACGGGAATAGCGACTTTTTACGTCTTCCTAGTTGTCACCTTTTGGATAAAAGTATCCTGAGTATGCATTTCGAGCATCTTTCATGATCGGCGCAATTCTCGCAACAAGTTTGACCGCGCTTGTTTGCGTGAAAAAATGGGCTTGGCTACACGTGGCTACATAGAAATCTGTTTCCTGCGCTGGTGCAACAATATGCAAAGTATCGTCTGAGGCTAACTGTGGTTGAGTCAACGAAAAAGAAAAAGGAAGCTGGAAGTTTCTTAAGCTGGTGGAATTTCTCGGCAGGCTAAGTCGATGTCGATTCCTTGGCGTTTTCGGTAAGCTCTGATTGCCCAGTAGAGTACGAAGCCAATTAAGAAGGGTACGAAGGCTAAGATTGCGAACAGCGGGTAAGATAGCAGTCCGTAGATAGGCCAAGCGAGGAATTCGTAGGTCAGTATACCCATCCATACGACTGATATGATTCCGAAGATGACTATAATCGGGAATCCTTTGATTTCAATCTTTGCCGGCGATGAATTGTAGAGTTCTTTCCTACGCCAGGGCAGAACTATTCCTGAAATGCCAGGTAACAGCATGCATGCTAACGCAGGTCCAAGGATGAGCATCGCGTACATTCCGGCGACTAACGTGGAGTTCACTGAGTTGATACCAACTTCGAAGGCTAGCGCTATTTCGTATAAGACAATTGACACGATGATTGCGAAGACTGGTGTGTGGTACTTGGGGCTTACTTCTGAGAACTTATCTGGTGCTAATCTGTCGATGGACCATCCGAACACGTTCCTCTGTATCTGGATCGCAATTACGGGCAACATCACCAAACTAGAAATCCCGAATGTCATTCCCAGCACAATTATGGCACCCAAGATCGGGTTTTGTGCTGCTAAACCGAAGAAGTATGTGACAATCCACGTTAATCCTCCGGTAAATCCGCTGGGCAGTATTGCAGGCGTTGAGTAGGCTGCTGAACTCAGCGAGGAGACGAAGTTGTAGCCGACGCTATTTATGAAGAAGTAGAACATTAGCCCCATGAACACTAAATTGAAAATGCCAGCACCTATGATTGAGGTTAAGTTTCTCTTTACTGAGTTTGCATTCTTGATTTCGCCTGCGAAGTAGGCCGAGTAGAAGACCCACATTACGCCGCCTGCTAGGAACGGCAGCATGGGCACTAGCAATGGCAGAGATATGCCTAAGCTCGGTGCATGAAAGCCCGAGCTCGCGGCAGTTGAAATTACCGCTTGGTATGGGTTAGCTGAACTGGCTAAGGTGCTGTCGCTTGAGTGAATGAAATTGTTGAACAAACGGACGAATGTCGAATTGGACGTGAAAGCGAAAACGCCAACACCGATGGCAGTGGTTGACAACGTGATGAATTGCATGATGTTCACAGTTCTTAACAGGTTTTTGGTTCCTGAAATGGCTATGAGTCCGTAGATTACGTTGAGTATCGTTCCCAGCAACAATGAGTTCAAGGGTACTGAGACCCATGAGCCTAAACCCTGAAGCGCCGCGTTGTGTGTTTGATATCCTATCAGGTAGAACGCCGGCCCAAAACCTGTGTCCCAAACAAACCACAGTATAAAGCCGACCCACAGGGTCTGCAAGAATACCAGTGCGAAGTTGAATGCATATCCAAGCGATGGATGCAGGATTCTGCTGTTGAACACGTAGTCTCCGCCGGATCTAGGCATCGTCGCCACAAGAAATGAGTAGACCACTCCTACAGCAAGCGTTATTAGCACTAATGGTAGCGCTGCAATCACGTTGCCGCCTGGAAGACCAGTGATGTCTAACACGAAGAGTATGACCATGCCTGAGAACGCAGCTGCTGCGCCGTTGAAAAGGAAAGTATCCAAGAGCGTTGCTTCTCGCACAAGACCTGTTGCTTTCCGTTTGAAAACTTTTGGCTCTGTTTTTTGCTCCTCTGACATATTCTCCCCTGAACCTGTTTGCTTTCGATTTCTATTTAAGACTTTCCACAAACAGGATAGTCGTATCTTTGCAGCCATGGAAAAACCAATAAATTCTAGCTATCCCCCATTGCGGCAAACATTTGTCTTTGCTTTCTTAGCTTCAATTTTTTAAAAGAAGAGCAAAGCTGTAAAGTTATGAACATTTTTATATTCCAAGATTGTTATTCAGGAAGAGGCCAAAAATGCATGGTCGGAGGACTTAGTTCTTCTAGCCCAATCAGCAAGGACGAATCGTTAATAGCAGATGCACAAAAAATTGTTGAAGAAGCAGAGAAACGGAAAATTTCGCTGCGAATCCTGGGCGCTCTCGCAGTAAGGCTGCATACTCTTCAGCTGGAAAAACTGTACACTTCGCTTGATAGACTGGATGGGCAAAAGGACCAGTTTACCGACATTGACTTGATGGGGTACAGCAAACAAACCAGCGACATCTACGAGATGTTCAAAGAACTCAATTTTGTTGTGGACAAACATGTTGCTGCCTATTTCGGGAAGGTCAGGGGAATATGGTATCACCCGCAGAACATCTACCACATCGATGTCTTCTACGACAAACTACCGTTCAGCCACAATGTAGATTTCGGTTCAAAACCCGGAAGGGGGAGGCTCGAACTAGACTACCCAACCATCACGCTGGCAGATATCGTCTTGGAAAAAACGCAGATGCATCAGATCGGAGAAAAAGACATCAAAGACATCATCGTCCTCCTTATCGGCCATGAACTTGGAACCTCTGAGAAAGAAAACGTCAACTTGGCACGTATCTGTGAGCCTCTTAAGAATGATTGGGGTTTCTACTATGAGTTCAAGACGAACATGGGCAAGGTAAAAACGTTCGCTCAGAAGTATACTAAAGAAGGCAAACTTTCCGAGGCTGAATTGACGAACATTATGGCAAAGGTCGACAAGATTATGGCGCAGGTTGAGTCTGAGCCTAAATCTAAAGATTGGGTGAAAAGGGCCAAAATAGGCACTTCAAAGCAGTGGTGGACAGACGTAGAAGAGTACGAACGGTAAACCTCCGTTCTCAAAATTGCTTTTAGCCTGAAGTGAATTGGTGGCTTCTTATTGATTTTTCATCGATGTTAATGATGACCCCGTTTAGGATTCCCTCGGAGTATTGACTGCCTGGGTTAAGGCAAAGTGTTCTGCCGATTTTTGCAGAGCTCTTGCATTCGTGAATGTGACCGTGCAGACCAAGTAGTGGCTGGTGTTTTTCTATGGCTTTTCTTACCGATGTGCTTCCCGCGCCTATCATGGATGGTTGACCCAACCTGAAAACTGGTCTTAAGGTTGCGTCGAGCTCTTGGCATGTGTCCAACTCTGAGTTAATAGGTGGACAGTGAAAGTCAAAGATGCAGTTTTGCATTTTTTGCACTTTGCTTGCCATTGCCTCTATTTTTTCATATAGTTTGTCTTCGGGCAGTTCTCTAGGCGCCTTGAAGGGCGTGATGTTTGAGTATCCCGTGCATATCATTTCATGGTGTTCGTCAATTTGGACGACCTGATCTTCAGGATTGATAATGTAATCATAGCCTTTGAAGCAGTGGTCAATGAGGAAACTGTCGTCGTTGCCAGGCGTGATGTAGCATTTAATTTTGGCACCCTTAAGCCTCTCTTCGGCGATGCTTAGCCACCTGTCCAAGTTCTCCATCATAAGCTTCTGGAAAAGGGCGTCAATTTTCTTTTCGTCGTTCCCAATCTGTGCCATTTCCTCTTTTGTTGTTCTATAAGGATAATAACCTGAAAAGCGGATGGTTTTCTCTAACTCTTCCAGTTCTTTCTCGTCCCTGGTTTTTCTATCGATGCCGAGAAAGTTGACGGAAAATGAATCATCCGACTGTTTAATTATGGGCACAACAAGTTTCCCCGTGATGTCGCCCCCCATAATGAGAACGTTTGCCTTGTAAAATTTGGCGCAGTTGACAAATTTCATGAATGTCCGCTCAGACCCATGCACATCTGTAGCGAAAAATATTCGAGTGATCCCCATTCATTTCGCCTTTCCTAAACATGAGGTAGGGAGAATATATCTTTTTTTGAAAAAAACCGATATCGAAAGCAAACACAGGTTAAGATAGCTTATCATGTTAAGGAGTGAAATGTTTTGTTCTTGATTGATTTTTTTCAACTTTGCAGATCATCAGTATATTAAGGTGCACTGCGTAGCTAGTGGCATACTTTCTGAGAGAGGAGAGAACGTGTCAAAGAGGAAACACGAAAAGGAAGAAGAGTCAAGCGCGGTTCCAAATCACATGCATTGTTTTGGCTGCGGTAGATCTATGCCTTACAAAGAAACGGGCGACCCTTTCTGCAGTGACGAATGCAAAACATCTTATGAAAAGACCACTGGGAAAAGGAGGAGAGTTTTGCTGGTCTGTTTAGCGTTGCCTTTAGCCGTGGTAATAATGCTTATCGTGGCTAGAGCGCTGCATTTTATTTGATAAACTTTCTCTGCTTTCAAGCGATGGATAATGGCTGTTTAGTTAGTCGCATATGTAACAGCTGAGATATTGTGTCGATCTATGAGCCGTTTCATCTGCCGCATGGTTAAGAGCAGGGCGTTGTTGACTATCGTGTCGATGTCTACGCCAAGCCTGGCTGCGCTGTCTTCAAGCTTTAGGTAAAAACGTTTGTCGACTATTATGGTTGCGAATTTGGTGTTGGAGTAACTAGTGAGGTTTGCCACTCTTTCAGGTGGCTCGGAGAGCAGTTGCTCATCGGCAGTTGCTTGGCGTGCAACCCCATTTCCCAGTTGTTGCTCTTGGATTTTGTGTCCTCCGAGGCCGGGTCTAACTTTGAGATCGATGGAAGCGTACTTCATGACCCATCTGTAACTCATGCCGGTCTTGCGGACAATCATCTTAATCAATTCGCTGTGAGGCACACCTAGCTCAAGGTAGACTTGCCCAAGCTCGCAAAGCATCTGGGTTTTCTCTTCAGCTGAAACATTTCTTCGGCATACGTTGCTGATAAGCCTTGCCAAAAGCCGCTGCTCCTCAGATTCGACCCCAGGAACCGTTACTCTGAACCAGGCCGGGTCAACTTTGAGGCGGTGTGCGCCGTCAATTACGTTTCCATGTTCATCAATTAGCACGGGGTAGAGCCGACCGATTGCTGAGGCGCTACGTTTAATGTCTGATATGATCTTTCGATCATCTGACTTGTTGCTAAAAGTGCCCATGTTTTCTCCCACTCTACTGAAAGTAATTGTGTTCATATTTAAGATGTAGTAAGAAGTGTTTCCACAAACTCCACCGCTTCTCCACAAACCTTTAATGCAAATAAAAACGATAAACACCATCATCAGGCGTTACAGAAAATGCAAGCTCCGGAAGAGCAAGTTCGAACTCTGACAGAGTTAGGACTTACTTCGTGTGAAGCGAAGGTTTACTTAGCAATCGCTAGCGTTGGAACTTGCACGGCCAAGAGCATTTCAAAATCAACGCATGTTTCGAAACCTGATGTTTATCGCGCGCTGAGGATGCTGCAGGATCGGGCGCTGATCGAGAGGACAATTGCGTCTCCAACTCTTTTCAAAGCTTTGCCGATCGGCGAAACCATTTCGCTCTTGTTTGAATGTAAGAAAAAGGAATTCAAAACGTTGCGGGAAAAAAGCAAGCTGTTGAAACAGAGTTTCAGGAGCAACCTCACCCAAGCGGAACCTACAGAAAGCGAGCAGCAATTTATTTTGATAAGTGGCAAAGAAGCGGAACTGGAACGCAGACGGAAGGAAACAAGGAGCGCCAAAAAAAGCATCGAAATGATAAACTCTTGGAAGCGTTTTCCTCAAACTGCGTTCTTCTATGCTGAGGACAACAAGGAGGCGCTGCAAAGAGGAGTTAAAATTAGGATAATAACGGAGGAAGCGGACAACAAAGAAAATATATCCCAGTTTTACGAAGAGGCAAAGAGAGCCGGGTTTTACAGGATAAGGTGTGTTTCTTTACCGATTTCAGCAGTGGTCTCTATTTATGACGAAAAAAACGTCATAATCACTACTTCTCCGGAGGCAAGGCTTGGAGAAGCAAGCATTCTTTGGTCGAACAACACATCAATCGTACGGGTTATGCAGGAGTATTTTGAGATGCAGTGGGCTAAGGCCAAACCGCGGGAACAATCAGGCGAAAGAAAGACGGATTGCTAGAAGTACGCGCCTATTTCTCTTTGTTCGCGGGGATTATGGCGGTAAGCTAGATCCCACCACAGGTATTCATACTCGCAGCACTTGCGGAAATATCTTTGATTCTTGCCTCAACCCCGCTTGCCCGTTTTTGCTTCCTTGTTGATGGACGATTTGAGGGAAGTCAAGAGCTCAGGATGAGGTTTTTGACCGGAGCAGTTTCCGCATGCAAGAGTTCTTTCCCTGTTTATGACGTAATAGTTTGCTAAAACCTCGCCATCGCGCAGTGGGCATGCAAGGCCGCCGATCTCCCGAGGTGAACAGTTCCAAGCGCACGGAAGGATGGCGGCTGCCATTTCGCCTGCTGAGGCGGTTAGTAGACTCTAGATCGGTAGTCGATGTAGGCGGGGGCTGCCTGCAACGGAATTGACGGGTTTGTTGTGGCTGCTGGCAGGTGCTCATCGTTTATGCCCATTGTTCTAATCAGCGCGACGTACTTAACATACTCGGGTTGGCGTCAGTCATCCATTTCAATTTTTATGAAAAGAGGCTCGCATTCCGACCGAAGCTTATCTATGGAGCCTTAGGGGTTTCTATAGTCGGCTGCAAGCGCGTTCTTCAACTCTTTAGTTGATTGGGCCACAGGATCATCCACGTTACTCTAAATCGGCTAGGGCGGATCCAATTTTATCTCTTTTGGTAACAGCCCTATCTCAACTCGAAGGAGCATAAGCTCCTGTCAAAAAAAAGATGAATCTTGATTTTTTTTGCTCAGAGAACTTCTTTTATATGCAGGTCTTCGATGGCTTTGTGCATACATCTCCACTTGCTGAGGTTGCTAATTTGGTCCCAAATCTCTTTTACTGAAAGTAGTTCCATTTTCCGTTCTTCACGAATGCAGCTTTCGTCGTTCACTAGGCGTATGCTGACTTCTAAAGTTTTGTTGTCGACCTGGTTTATGGCTGTCTCGTATTGGTCTGGTCCGTAGGGTTTCTCGTAGTTGACTGCATCTGCTGGCTGGAGAGTGACCATTTTTAGTTCGGAAAGCAGGGTTTGCCCTGATTTGACCAAGTTTTCCCATTTTCCCAGGTCATCGAGCATGGCTTCGAGTTTGTCGAGTTCTTTCTTGTTTAAGTCTCTGCCAAAAAGCGGTATGACGTTAAAGGTGACCAGGTTATCACCGCCTTTGAAGTTCCAAAACCTGTACCCCTCTGTTTCTATCACGTCAGATGACATTTATAATCGCCGTTTAACTGTGAGCTGACTCGCCCTCTTAAGCATTTGCACGCCTGCTGTGAGGCTTGTTCAGTCGGATTAGTCGGTACCTTTTGCTACTTGCTTAAACCAAGTACTCTCGCGAAGTTATCCCCTAAAATTCCCTCGATCTCGCTCTCTGGGATTTTCGCTGTGCCGAGTCTTTCGGCTTCGCTGTTGACGGTCTTGAGCATATTAACGAGGGCTTTGTGGTTGTAGGCTGGGTAGTCGGAGCCGAAGAACAGCTTCCCGAGAGGGACGAAGTAGGGTTTGCAGCTGAGCAGAAACCGGTAGAGAGTTTCACGGTCAATGCAGCCGTTGAAATACGAGAGGTCGCCGTAAAAGTTGGCATGTTTGGTCAGCATGTATTTGGCTTCATCCAACCATGGGAGCCCCATGTGCGCGATAATCAGCCTTAGGTTGCGGAACTCGTTGCCGACGTCGTCCAGAAGCATGGGTTTGGAATACTTCATAGGGGCGCTGGTGACGGTTGAGCCTGCCATGTGAACCGTCACTGGAATGCCAAGGTCCTGTGCCTTCTCGAAGATTGGGAATGCGAGGTCCCTGTCATCTGGAGACCAATGTTGATAGGTTGGGTAAAGCTTCAACCCGGTGAGTTTGAGGTCACAGATAGCCCGTTCCACTTCTCGGACGGCTGCTTTAGGGCCTTTGTAGTTAGGGTTGACTGAGCCGAAGCCTATGAGTTTGTCTGGGTGTTGTTTGACGAGTGCGGCGATGTAGTCGTTGCATTTTTCTGGATGCGGTGGTCCAGTTACGCCTGTGACGCCCGTGGAGTCGGTGGTGCCGCCCAAGCCTAAATCTTTGAAGTAATGCGGTGAGAAACCTAAGATAACGACTTTATCAAATTCCTCGTAGTCCTTGAGCAGCTGATTTGGGTCCTTCTGCTGGAAGGACAGGTTGCATTTGCGCCATTCTTGCTCCGTCGGCAAACGATGGGATGGCAGCAGCCCCTGCGCCCTGTAAACGCAAAGAAGCGCCTGACGGTTAAACTGCACAGCGAACTCTTCATTTAACCCCATAGCCAAAACATGAGTGTGACAATCAATTAGCATAGCTGCTTAATGGCTCGGTGAAGCTAATAAAATTTTTCAGACAACCCTAAATGGATCGACCTTCGCTCTAAGGCAGGAATCTCTGCGTCTCCACTACTCTGGTCTACTAGACGAAACTTGAAAATTCAAACATGATTTCATGTTGAACTGTAATAATCAAAACGCAAAACTGCTAAGTTGAATCGGTGACTTGAATGCAAAAGCGCCGTTCAGGTGAGAAAGCAGCTATGAAATGCAGTTTTCAAAGCTGTCGTCTGCTATATTTTGAAAAGCGTTTTGGCGTTGTCCTGAAACACTGCTGCGGAGTAGCTTTCGGGAAGCGCTTTGCTGAGGGATTCAACTGAGTATTCGACGTTTGCGAAGGGGTAGTCAGTTCCGAACAGGATTTTGTCCTTGGCCAGAAGTGACAATGCGCACTCGATGGCGGGCTTGTAGTACGACTGTGCTGTGTCAACGTAGATGAGTTTGAAGTATTCGCTGGGCGGCTTGGAGATTTTAGCTCGGCTTTCCGGGTTGATTCTGAACTGGTTATCGATGCGGCTGATGAGGTATGGCAACGTGCTGGCCATGTGAGGAACAACAACTTTCAGCTTGGGGTAGCGATCAAAGACGCCGCCGAGAATTAGCCGCAAAGTGGCAAGTGTCGTTTCAAAAATGTAGCCAACCATGCCTATCAAGCCATAATCGCCCATGACCGACGTCATCAAAGGCTCCGTCGGATGCATAAGAATAGGCACGTCAAGCGCAACGGCTTTCTCATAGAACGGGTAAAACTCCTCGTCATCCAACTGCTTGCCCCCCACATTTGTAAACACTTCAACACTCCTAAACCCAAGTCCTTTCACTGCACGGTCAAGCTCGTCAACCGCGCCTGGCACGTCACGCAAAGAAACGGCGGCTGCCCCTAAGAATTTGCCAGGGTAATCTTCGACGATTTCAGCGATTTCATCATTCACCTTCATGGCGAGGGTTTGGTCTTTGAATGAATCCATTCCAGGCATTGCGATGGCGACGACTTGAGTTTCAATTTTGGCTTCGCCGAAATCCTTGAGCTTCCTATCGATCGATAACATGCGGTCATCAACAGCGTATTTCAAGCCGTTTCCATACCACAGCACATAACCATCTGCTGTTTTTTCCAGTCTTGGCCCATGCCTATTGTGTGCGAGTGCTTCAAAGTAGGCGGAGGTTATGATGTGAGTGTGAACATCAATTTTTTGCATGATTGGAAAATGACGGTCTAGGCTTAATATCTGTAGTGCTCTGCTTCTTTCATTCCGTCATCATGGAGTTTATGGCTCGCAGAAAATTTTAAGAGCTTAAGTTCAACGCTACATACCCATGAATCAACAGCAGAAAAGAGTGGTTAACCCAGAAAACATGCATGGCTCTTGGGGGCTTTATTCGCATGCAGTAGTGGCAGGCAATTTCATGTTTATCTCGGGCCAAGTCGCACTTGACGAATGCGAGAAAGTTGTCGGCAAAGACATTGAAACTCAAACGGAGCAGGTGATGAAGAACCTGCAGAAAATCCTCGAAGCGGAGAATGCCACCTTTGACAACATAGTGAAAATCCGTGTAAATCTCGTCAATCTCGCTGACCGACCAGGCTTCCACAAGATTCGCAAGAGGTATTTCAAGGATAACTTGCCCGCCAGCACTTTAGTTATAGTCAACAGTTTGATTGACAAAGAGTTGCTGGTTGAAGTGGAAGCCGTAGCGTACCTGCCACAAGCGAAAAGTTAACGCGCCGTCCATTGGAGAAAGTGAAATTATGGTTGATGACAAAAAAATCGATGAAGCAAATAAACTCGCGATAGAACGAATAATGTCCTCAACCCCAGTACTCGTGGATGTTAAACCCGCCATCGAAGCCATACCAGGCTTCCAAAAAAACATGTTCCTGTGCTCAGGACCGCCGATTGCATGGAAAAATAAAAGCGATCCAGTTAAGGGAGCAATCTTGGGCGCTGCGGTTTTTGAGGGTATGGCAAAAGATTTGAAAGAGGCTGAGGAATTAGCTTCGAGCGGAGGCATAACTTTCTGCTCAACGCACGATTACAACGCGGTTGCGCCGATGGCGGGAATCGTTTCACCCTCTATGCCCGTCTTCGTCGTCAAGAACGAGACTTACGGTAACTTTGCCTACTCAAACATGAACGAGGGCGTCGGACAAGTCAAAACGTTGCGGTTTGGCGCCAACAATGAAGAAGTCATCAGCAGGCTGCAGTGGATGAAAACTACGCTGGGACCTGCCTTAAACTTAGCAGTTAAGCAGACTGGCGGAATAAACCTCAAAGAAATAATTGCCGCCGCTATAAGGCGAGGCGACGAATGCCACAACCGCAACAGGTGTGCCACCGACCTGTTCTTCCAGCAAGCTACACTCGCACTGCTGAAAACTGGACTTGACAAGCAAGAAATCCTTTCAGTTGCCTGCTTCATGGTGGATAACCCGCATTTCTTCCTCAACATGTCCATGGCTTCCAGCAAGGCAACTTTGAACGCTGCGCACGGCATCGAGTACAGCACTTTAGTGAGTGTCATGGCGACGAACGGTGTCGAGTTTGGTATACGCATCAGCGGCTTGGGGGAAGAATGGTTCGAAGCGCCTTCGCCACGGCAAGAACGGGGCAAAATGTTTAAGGGCTTCACGGAAGAAGACGCGAGCCCAGTTTTCGGCGACTCATATATCTCCGAGCCCGCTGGAATCGGCGCTTTTGCGATGGCTGCTTCCCCAGCGATTGCAGAGTTCGTCGGCGGAACGCCACAAATAGGCATAGACATCACCAACAAGATGTATGAAATCACCATGGCTAAGCATACCACCTATAAGATACCCTACCTTAACTATGAAGGTACTCCGACAGGAATTGATTTCCGCAAAGTCATCGCCACCGGAATTACTCCAGTGATTAATACAGGGTTGGCGCACAAGAAGGCGGGCATTGGGCAGGTCGGAGCTGGCGTCGCGCGAGCGCCAATGCTGTGTTTCACCCAAGCTCAGGCTGCTTTTGAGGCCAAATACAGGTAAACAGCTGAGTTTTGCGCTTCTTGCAGGCTCAACAAAATCTATTAATACTAAACCTTGCTACAGACCACCTACCATTACAAAGAAGATGCAAAAAATGGAAAATATCGAACAGATGTTGAGCCTTGATTGGGATATACCAAAGAAACCTTATCCAGCTAAAGTTATCACACTGTCAACCGGAAGCAAAATGGTGGTTCGGGAAATCCAGCGTGAAGAAGTTCCGCGTTTATTAGATGCAATCAGACCTCTGGTTACTGTCGCTGCAGATTATTATGACATTGTCAGCGCAAGAATGTATGCAGAGCTTTTGGGCTGGTACAGGTATAGAGTAAGAAACGAATACTGCCTTGTCGGCATAGTCGACGGCGAACTCGCGGGCATAGTCAATAATCGTTTATACGACAACAAAACCTGCATAAGCTACCACACCATGGCACTCAAAAGAGGCGGCAGAGTCGGCGCCCACTTATTCGCGGCAAAACAGGAACACGCCATTGAGAATTACGGCGTAGACCAAATCCTTGTCACAGCAGAAAGCCCAATCGGCTTCAACCGATGGATGGTTGAGTGGAATCTTGAGCCCAGACCAGGCGTCCAACATGAACTAGGCGGCGCCGCAGCATACGCACTCACCAAAGAAGGCTATGCACTTAGGAAGAGCAAGCTGGTCTTCGGCGAAAGACCCGTGCCCAACGACCTTAATGAGCAAGCCCTCAACTTTAAAGTTGTTCCGCCCGACATGGCAAAGGACACAAGGACCTAAGTATGCCCAGAGAAGTAGCCATCATTGGCGCAGGAATGGCTCAGTTCGGAAACCGAACCGACAAAACGCTGATGGGCCTCTTCAAAGAAGCCGCGACTCGAGCTATTGACCATGCAAGACTCGGCGATGTGCCCATCTCAGCGTTATACGTTTCAACGATGCTTGCAGGCGAATTAACTAACCAAACCGCAACCGCAAGCGCACTCGCAGATGAACTCTGCATCATCCCAGCGGCGGCTGACCGTGTTGAAAACGGTCCAGCTTCAGGCGGCTCAGCCGTCAAAAACGCTTACTTATCCATTGCCGCAGGGTTCGCAGACATTGTTCTTGTAGTCGGCGGCGAAAAAATGCGCGAGGTGCCGGGGGACAAAATCACGGACCTTATCGCAACTATGACACACCCCACCGCCGAGTACATCCATGGTGTAACTTTGCCTTCGCTAGCAGCCATGTTCACACGGCTTTACATGAACAAATATGGCGTTGAACGAAAGCACCTAAGCATGATAGCCGTAAAGAATCACGACAATGCACTGCTGAACCCTTACGCGCACATCCACCGCAAAATCACTCTCGAAGGCATCTACTCAAGCCCCGAAGCCGAAGTAAACAACCCCATCATCGCCGACCCACTGCGACTTTTTGACATGTGCCCAGTAAGCGACGGAGCAGCCTCAGTAGTCCTCTGCGCCGCTGACATAGCCAAGAAATTCACTGATAAGCCAGTCATCGTGGCAGGCGTAGGCCAAGCAACTGATATCCACGCGATACCCCAACGACCCGACCCCACAACACTGAACGCCGTTAAAAACTCCGCTCAACAAGCCTTCAAAATGGCAAAGCTAACGCCCAAAGACATGGATTTCGCCGAGCTCCATGACGCATTCACTATCTTGGAAATCTCCGAGAGCGAAGACGCAGGCTTCTTTGAGAAGGGCACGGCGCACAAAGCCGTCGAAGAGGGTATAACGCTTTTGAGCGGAAAGTTCCCGATCAATCCGTCAGGCGGACTTAAAGCAAGAGGTCACCCTGTGGGCGCGACAGGTGTCGCACAAGTAGCAGAGTTGACTTGGCAGTTGCGCGGCGAAGCAGGCGAGCGACAGGTGAAGGGCGCAAAAAAAGGGTTCTGCTGCAACTTCGGAGGCTTCGGGAACAACGTGGTCTCTTTTGTGCTGCGGAGGGAGAACTAACATGGCGACCAACCAGATGATCGGGGCAAAATGCGCCAAGTGCCACGCCGTCTATTACCCTAAACGTGACTGCTGTCCAATTTGCAGAAGCATTGAGCTGGAAGAAACTGACATGGGCGACTCAGGCGAACTCATAACCTACACTGAGCTTTGGGCGGTACCGAAAGGAATCTCGCATATGCCACTTATCTTGGGCATAGTCCAATTCAGCAACGGCGGACGAGTTCTAGGCCAAATCTCAGCTAAAGAAGTTAAAGTTGGGATGCTGCTCAAACCAGTTTGGGCTGTTGTGCGGAAGGTTCAAGAAAAAGAAGTTTATGGGTTCAAGTTTGAACCCATCTAAGTTCTCTTGGTTTATTCATCTAAGAAAGCGACAACTCTGCAGGGACTGGATTCTCCGCCGATGATTTTTAGCGGGAAAAAGCCGACTTTCACGCGTTTATTTAGGATCTGGTCTATATCGCCGCCAATATTCTCGACATGGATGAGTTCGAGCGGTTTTTTGAAGAGTTTGTGCATCATGTGATCCATTTCCGGCGGGAATATCTCTTCAAGCGGTTTGCCGATTCGTTTCTGTGCTTCTTTAGCTACAAGTGGGTGCAACGTCCGGATGGAAGTGTTCATTGGGTGGTCAGCTGAGCCGCAGTCAACGCCAAGCATCTTGAACTTCATGTCGGCACACCAGTCGCGGAATTCGGTGTGGGGTCCCGGGTGCTTTGCGAAGTAGGCGAGTTCGTCGGGTTCTTTGCCTGTATGCCAGTGTTTGTGGAAGCCGGTGTTGATGATGAGTATATCGCCTTTTTTGATTTCGATTTTGCCCTTGAAGTCTTTGGGGCCGTAGATTCCGTAGGGTCCGACTTCGCTTATATCGACGATTACTCCGTCGCCGAAGAGTTTTTCTATGGGCAAGCTTGCTAAGTCTCTGCCTGCTGAATCAAAGTGCAACGGGCCATCAAGATGTGTGCCGATATGCGTCGTGTAAGTTAGTTCCTGTTGGCCATAGCCATCCATTGAAATTCTATTCACATACCGAATTATTGGGCTTGAGCCTCCGGGCCATGGTGGAGTTGCCGTTCCCCAAGGCTGGGTTAAATCAACTGGTTTCATATCTAAGAATCTCCAACTTTTCTAAAAGCCTCTGCCTGAACAACCTATTTAAATTTTGTCAGCTAACCAGGAATAGGTTAGAAATTAATCCAAGTAAAATAGGGTTTAGAAAAGAGGAAAGTTTGGAGGATTCTACGGCACTGCAACTGCTCTTCCCATGATTTCCCCTTTACGCATCTTCTCAAGTGTGCTATTGACGTCTTTGAGCCCGACTTTTTCGCTGATAACTGGGTTGAGTTTTCCTCGGCTAGCGAGCTCCACAACGGCTTCGAGGTCTTTTTTCGTGTATGCAACGGAGCCTCTGATTGAGGTTTCGCTCACGACCAGTTCGAGCGGGCTGAAGGTGAAAGTATCCTTTGTATAACCGACGAAAACGAGCCTACCTGTTTTGCGCAAGCTCTGGAAGGCGTTCTCGATGGTCTTAGTCCTGCCCACGAACTCGATTGCTATGTCGACGCCTTCGCCGTTGGTGAACTTCTTGATTTCCTCTTGAACATTTTGGGCGGTGGCATCGATGCTTTTCTCAGCACCCAGTTCTTCAGCCATCTTAAGCTTGTCTTTGGCGACGTCGACGACGATAACTCTGAGCCCAAGATGCTTAGCTATCTGCAGAGCGTTCGTGCCTAAACCGCCGAAGCCATTGAGTAACATGGTTTCGCCCTTCCTTGCTTGCGCTATGTCTACGATGGCGTGATAACATGAGGCGGCAGCGCAAGTAAGCGTGGAACCGACTTCATAGGAGATGTTGTCGGGCAGCTTTACCAATGTTTGTTCTTTGGTCTTAACGTACTCTGCATAGCCGCCGTCTGCTGTGAAGCCGATTTGGTCCAAATCATTACATAGGTTTTCTCGGCCGCTTTTGCAGTACTCGCATTTTCCGCAGGAAATAACGTTTGCAAGCACAACCCTATCCTTCACTTTGAAGCCTTTGATGCCCTTGCCTACACTTACAATGTCGCCCGCGATCTCGTGGCCAAGCGTAAGTGGAAGCGTGCCTTTCCATGGTTTGAGGACACCCTCCACAAAGTGTAAATCAGTGTGGCAGATTCCTGCCGCTTGAACTTTGATGAGCACTTCGTCCGCGCCGATTTGGGGTACCGGAGTTTCCTCGTATTTAAGGGGCTGCCCGGGCGTGTAATATCTTACTGCTTTCATCTTATTTTCCACCTAATTCAACCTCACGAAGTACGCCATCAAGCGTAGTTATGGCTTTTTCGGCTTCCTCGACAGTGATGCACAACGGCGGCTCGAATCTTAATCGGTTATAGTACAATCCGCCTCTGCCGATAAGCACGCCTTTCTGCGCCATCTTGTCCAGTATCTTCGCGACGGCTTCGTTGTTAGGCTCTTTGCTTTGCTTGTCAGTGACGATTTCCATGCCTACCATCAAGCCTAAGCCTTCTACTGCATCCATAATCTTCGATTTAGTCTCAACTTCCTTGAGTCGCTTAACGATGTAGGCGCCTACAAGCTTGGCATTCGAAGTAAGCTTCTCTTTCTCAATTACTTCCAGGTTTGCCAGAGCGGCGACGCAGCTCAGAGCGTTCCCGCCAAAGGTTGAAAAGTCAGGGCCTAGATGCTTGTCAGCTAATTCGCTTTTTGCGACGACCGCTCCGATCGGAAGGATTCCGCCGCCCAGTCCTTTGGCCATCGTGATGATCTCTGGTTCGACACCGTAGTTTTCGATCCCAAACATCTTGCCTGTTCTGCCCATACCGCTCTGTACCTCGTCGATTATCATCGGGATATCTTCGGATTTGAGAATTTCTTTGACGATTTTGAAATAGTCTTTTGGTGCGGGTATGCATCCGCCCACGCCCAGGACTGCCTCGGCGATGAAGCAGCATACATGTTTTGTGGTTTCAGTCTTAAGGATTGTTTTGATGTAATTTGCACAGGCGTAGCCGCATTTTGGCGGGCATTCTTTCTGGCCCATCGGGCAACGGTAACAGTAGTATGAGGGGACATGGTATATGCCTGGAGTAAAAGGCCCCAATCCTGAACGCCATGCGCCAAGACCGGTTAAGCCCATTGTGATCCCGCCCCTACCGTAAAAGCCACATTGCATGCTGAGCATTTCGCTCTTGCCGGTAGCTTTCTTCGCCAGGGTTACGGCGTGTTCGTTGGCTTCGGTTCCGCTGTTGCAGAAGAAGCTCTTCTTGACGTTATTGCCATCGATTGGGGAAATCTCTGAAATGCGCTTGGCAAGCCTTGGCATGTACTCAGTGTAATACAATGTTGAGAGGTGGTTTAGTTCGGTCAGCTGTCTTCGAACGGCTTCGATGACATGCGGATGACAGTGTCCAATGTTGACGACTGCTACTCCGCCAAAGCAGTCCAGATATTCTTTACCGTTTGAATCGTAGACTTTTGAGCCCTTCCCCTTAACAAAAAGAATATCGTGCCACACTTCAACGCATGGCATAACGTATTTTTTCTGCATCTCAATGATACTTTTGTCCGATGCTTGATCTTTTTCTTGTTTCATGTTCCCTGTTCCTATTTCTTTCTTAACTTGAGTTCTGCAAGCTTGCCTGCTTTGGGAACGCCTTCTTGTGACCAACCTCTTATGCTGTAATATTCTTTTCGCATGTCCCAGAACTGAACGACGCTGCCCTTCGAGTTGCCTGTGGGCGTCGGCTCGGTCAGGAAGCGCATGGGCAAGACGTCGTCTTTGCTGTTCAAGCCCTCTCGAACGTTGAAGAGGCGCTCCTGGTTGTAAATTCGCTCTCCGATCATTGCAAGGTTCTGTTCGTCACTGAATTCCTTGAACCCGGTCGCCGCGTAAAGCAGCATTCCTAACTCCTTGATGGTCAAGACCCCCAGCTGCATAGGAAAAGCGCATATGCCTGTTGAATCCACGAGAGCCGTGGAATCCTCATTGCCTTTGGTTATTGCGCCCTTACCCGCTTCGGTGAAGCGGTCAAACTTGGGGTCATAAAGCTCCTGCGACGCGTAGCCTGAATGATGGCACCCGCCTCTGGAAGCAGTGGCGTACGCTAAGCCCTGAGCTTTGGCACCCCTAGGATCATAACCGTCGATTTCTAATCCTTTCACGTGAATGGCGTATCGCGGGGCGTCCTTGCCGATTTTGCCCGAAGCGTACCTGACGCCTTCAGCCAGCACATCGCCTAGCCCTTGGCGGGTGGCAATCATGTCGGCAAGTTTAAGCATGCTCCGGAAATCGCCAAAATGCAGCGGGATGCCGCCTGTGTCTTTCTCAGTGATGATTCCTCGCTCGAAGAGTTCCATGGCGAAACCAATGACTTGGCCCGTAGATTCCGTGTCCAAACCCATTTCGTTGCAGAAAGCGTTCGCGGCAATAATGGAGTCGAGTCTATCGTTGCCGCAGGAGCCGCCAAACGCCCAAATCGTTTCATATTCGGGACCTCGACATTTGGCGCCTGCGAATTCACCGGTTCTGACAACAGACCAACTGGTGCACGCGACTGGGCAGCCGTAGCAGGTGATGTGTTTTTCCACGTATTGTTTATTCGCCTTGTCATCGAGCTGTTGGTAACCTTCGAAAAAGCCAGTTTGGAAGTTTCTCGTAGGGAAGATACCAAGCTCGTTCATGGCTCCGACGTTAAATACTGTACCGACTTTCCGCCACTCTTGCATAAAGTCGTTCCTTGCATAAGTTTCCAAGACTTGCTTGATTACAGTTCTGAAGGTTTCGGGTTCTGCGACGGGCACGGGCATGGTTCCCCTGACCGCTATCGCTTTCAGATTTTTGGATGCGAAAACTGCACCTGAACCGCCTCTGCCAAAGGCTCTATCTGCGCACATGATGCTTGAAAACTTAACTAATTTTTCTCCAGCTGGACCAATGCAGGCAGCTCTGGTTTTAGGGTCAGTTTCTCGAGCGATCTTATCCTGCGTCGCTTGAGTTCCCAGTCCTCGAAGTTTCGAGGCGTCGCGCAGTTCGACTTTGTCGTTATTTATCCACAGGTAGGAGAATTTTTTAGCTTTCCCCTTCACAACCACCATATCATAGCCTGCGAATTTGAGTTCGGGACCGAAGAAGCCGCCGGAATTGCTCATTAAGATTGCACCTGTAAGGGGTGATTTGGTAACTATCCAGCTTCTTGCACAAAACGGCGATGAAGTTCCTGTTAGGACGCCATTAGAGATAACTAAGATGTTTTGAGGAGAAAGAGGGTCAACTTTTGCTGGTAGCTCATCGTAGAGTGTTTTGACTCCTAAGCCTCTGCCGCTTATGAACTCTCGAGCGTAGGATTCGCTGAGTTCTGAACAGTGGAATTCCTTGTTGCTCAAGTCAACCCATAAAATCCGATTAACGTAGCCACCCTTCATAGTGCTTCAAAATCACTCCACACCGAATGCTAATATATTTATCCGTCAACACTCAAGAAGATCAATTGCACCACACGACTGCAAGGCGAGGCAGGAAATCTTAGCCGCCAGCGATAACGTGCCCGATGACCACTCGGTCGCCGTTCTTAATGGGCGTCTTCAAACCCTGTAACTGCTTACAATCAACGTTGTTGACCGCCAAGACAACATAGTCAAGATGGTCCCTTATGTGAGCGGCCACTTCGTGTCCCAGCTTCTCCTCGATAAGGTCAACAAGAAAATTCAAGTCTGCCTTGGCTGGAACCACCACGTTGAAGTTTTCCTTCTTGCTCAGGCTGTAAAACGTACTAAGAAACTTGACTTCAACATGAGGTTTAGGTTCAGCCATTCTTTTTACCAGGTACATTCTTCGTTTTGCGAGATTGAAAGTCTTTTGCAATATCCGAAAGCCCCAGCTCCCTGAGTTTCTTGGGCGCTGGGTTACCAGTAGCTACGTCCCAGCCTCGCAGTTGATAATACGTGTCCTTGAGGCTTTCAAATTCCTTTCTGTTAAGCACCCGTAGCTTAGTCTCGATGGGGTCAGTGAAGAACTTATCTGGGACGGTGTCGTCCTCCCTCGTCAAGCCGCATTTTGAATTGAAGGCTCGCTCAACATTGTAGATGCGTTCGCCCGCAGTAAGAAGCTGCTGAGCTGAGAAGCAAACGCCAGTGGCAGCCGAAAGCATCTGCGCAAACTCATGCAAACCCGGGCATTCGGCGCTCTGCGTCCACGTATCATTCTTGCACAGCCCCAGCGAATCTACCGCCGCGTTGAGGTTCTCAAAGAAAATCACAGCCTCAGCCTTGAAATCAGTTTTGCTGTCGTCAGTGAAGTCATAGGGAATGTTTTTCCACCTGCCATAGGCGTTGCTCAGAGGCGTGCCTTTGAGGTGGTCTGCGCCGCGAGTGGACGTAGCATGCGATAACGCTGTTCCCCAGCCTGTTCTCGGGTCAATCTCAAGCCTGCCGCCTTTAATGTGGTAAGCATATTTTTCGCTGCCTTTGCCGATTCTTTTGGCTGCGATAGCTATGCCTTCGGCGAGTATATCGCCAATGCCGTCTCGGTTCACGATTTTCTTAAGCATCTCAAAAGCGGCTTCCTGGTTTGCCCAGCGTAGGTCTAAGCCGTCGCAGTCGGCCTTGGAAAGAATGCCTCTTTCATAGAGTTCCATGACCCAGGCGATGGCGTACGCTGGCCCATCGCAGTCAATGCCCAGCTTGTTTGTCTCGTTGGTCCATTTTACAACCCAGTTTAGATCGTAGATTCCCATCATCTGCCCGTCAATCATCTGATTGTACTCGAAACCTTCTCCCATTTCGCCGCAGAATGGGCCTGCCTTGGCTTTGACGATGTGGCTGCAGTGCATTGGGCAGTTAAAGCAGCCCTTCCACTTAACAATAACCTCCTTAAACGCTTCTAGCCCAACCTTTGGAAACTCCTCAGATGGAACTCTGGGCAGTTGGTAGTTCTTGACAGGATTGGATTTTTGAACTTCGTTTCGAAGCCAATTTAGCCAAGGTTTACCATAGTAGCCAACCGTGGCCATTCTAGGTGATTTTGCAACCAAATCGAAGCATTCACAACACTTTGCGACAAATGCGTCTGGGTCTGCAATTCTTATCCCCTTGGTCCCTCTGACCGCGACTGCTTTGAGTTTCTTGGCGCCCATCACTGCTCCTACGCCTCCCCAACCAGCGGCACGGGCGTGATCGTTTATGACTGCTGAGTAGCGGATGAGGTTCTCGCCTGAGGGACCTATTAGTGCAATCTTGACGTTGGGGTCGCCGAGGTCCTTCCGGATTATCTCTTCGCTTTCCCAAACGTCCTTGCCCCAAAGATGAGATGCGTCACGCAACTCGACTTCATCATTGTTTATCCATAGGTAAACTGGTTTGTCAGACTTATCTTGAAAAACTATGGTGTCGTAACCTGCAAATCGCACTTCTGGGCCGAAGTGTCCGCCTGAATTGCTGTCGGAAAAAGCGAAAGAGAGCGGTCCCTTCGTGGTTATTGTATATCTTGAGCTGGAAGGAGCAAGAGTTCCACATAGTGGTCCAAACCCGAAGATAAGCCTGTTCTCAGGATCATAAGGGTCAATTTTGCCATTCACTTCGTCGTAAAGAATCTTGGCGTTCAATCCGGCGCTGCCAAGAAAATCAACTAGCCATTTTTTCGGGATATCTTCTACGCAGATCTTCTTCTTGGAGAGATCCACCCTGAGAAGTTTTCCCGTCCAACCATACATTACAAGACACTTCAGCTGATTATTTCGGATCCTTTTTATTCTCGTTACTCAGCACTTTCATAGGCTTCGCCGCGGCATTATGTGCAAAGATGCTGGGTGCAACCTTCTTTTCCACATATAATATGGCTCCTTGCTTACACATTTTCGCGCAACGCGTTTCTCCCCCGCAGAGGTCGCATTTCGTGACCTCATTGGTTTTGGGGTCGATTTTGATGGCTCCGAATGGGCAGGCTGACAGACAGTTTCTGCAGCCGACGCAGAGTTTGCTATCAATCAGCACAGCACCCGTTTGGGGGTTCCGGTTGATGGCGCCAAAGTGGCAGGCTTCCATGCATTTAGGCTTGTCGCAGTGCCGGCAGATGACTGGATAGTCAACGCCGCTTGTCTCATCCTTTACAATTTGCAGCAGGGCTCGCGCCGGGTTCATTTCTTTGTAGTGCTGGAAAGAGCAAAAAAGCTCGCAGGTTCTGCAGCCGATGCAGGCTCTTGGGTTGGTTATTAGGATATAGGTTGGTTTTTTACTGCTCACTTTAACTTTCTCCCGTATTCTGCTCTCTTATGGATACGAGTGCCTGGTGTTTCCCGCTAGCGATCATCACTTTTTATGGAGCAGCAATTAAAGGCTTTAAATGTTGCCTTGAAACTTCAGGAATTCAGAATACCTTTTCTTTCACTGAATTCAAGGCTTTCTTGGCTTTTTCCATGACTTTCTCTTCGTCAATGGAGACCATTTTCTTGTTGTCCATGACGATTTTGCCGTCGATTATGGAAGTGTCAACGCATTCGCCGTGAGCAGCATACACTAAGTGCGACTCGAGATTGGACATTTTGCCCAGCAGAAGCGGTTCAAACCTTGTCGTGTGAGTGTTTATGAGTATCAGGTCGGCGATTTTGCCCTTTTCTATAGAGCCTAATTCTTTGCCCATCCCCAAGGCTTTGGCTCCGTTAAGTGTCGCCATCGTTAGGATTTGCGGGGCTTGCATTAGAGAGATGTCCTGTCTGTTGCCTTTGTGAACCAATGAAGCCATCTTCATCACCTCAAACATGTCAGCGTTGTTAGTCGGGTTATCTGTACCCAAACCCACGTTAATCCCGCTTGCAAGCATGTCGGGTGCCCGGGCGAACCCGTTGGCAAACCACATGTTCGATACCGGGTTATGCGAAACGCTAGTTTTGGTCATTGCAAGGATTTTCATCTCTTTGTCGCTCACCCAAACGCAGTGCGCAGCAACGCAGTCCTCGCCTAAGATGCCATCCTCGTAAGCTTGCTCAATGGGGCGTTTGCCGAATTTCTTCTTGCACTGCTCGACTTCCCAAATCGACTCATCAAGGTGAACATGAATGCCTGTTTTGTACTTGTTTGCGAGTTCTCGGGCTTTCATAACCATCTCAGTGGAACACACGGGCAGCCATTCGATTCCGAACCAGATTTTCACGCGCCCATCCGCCGAGTTGTTCCGTGCCAAGAAACCTTTCTCGTTGTCTTCGATAGTTTCGCTAGGCGCCAAATCTAGAGCTTCGCTGGAAATTACTGCTCTGATGCCCGTGTCTTTGGCTGCGTCTGCAAGCTGAACGATGCGCCAGTAAATGTCGTTGACGCAGGTGGTTCCCGTTTTGATGGATTCAACATAGGCGAGGCACGCTTCAGCGTAGATTTCTTCGGGGCTCATCTTAATGGCAAGCGGATAAAAGAACTGGTATAGCAACTCGTCCAATGTTGCGGTCGGCGCCTCGTTAGCAATTAAACCCCTGATAAGCATGTGCGCGTGATAATGTAAATTAATTAAGCCAGGCATGACCGCCTTATGCTTTGCATCGATAACCACAGGGTCTTTGAGAACGTTCTTCAACTCCTCGGTTTTTCCGACGGCCACAATCTTATTTCCCTCAATCGCAACAGCGCCATCCACAATGACTCTTCTCTGAGGGTCCATGGTTACGACAATGCCGTTTTTTATCAGTATTTTGTTAGTCAACTGAATAGCCCCACTTTCGCTGATGCGTCCTATGAAAGCTTACCTACTTATGTTTTTTGTTGACACGAAACTCATGCAATTTCTCGGGAACCCTATCTCGGTTACGTTTGAGGATCAATTCCAGAAAAAAGATCAAACATCGAACTATGCGACTTGAGTTAAAATCAGGAGTTAGATTTTAAATCAGATCCTTGTTTTGCCCCTTCTGGTTGTTTACGAATTTGAATGATCTTTGCCATGATGCTGACGGCTGTCTCCTCCGGCGACGCAGCGTCAATTGCCAGTCCAATAGGTGCGTGGACGCATGCCAGTAGATCGCTGGTAGTGCCCTTCATTTCTAGTTGACCAAATACATCGCGAACCTTTTTCTTGCTACCAACCATTCCTACGTAAGCCGCTGAGGTAGTGGCCGCCCACTCAAGAAACATGGCGTCATGCAAGTGGTCTCTGGTTACAATCACGATGTATGAAGAACTTGTGATCTCTAGCCTTTGAATTGCGTGGCTAAAATCTTCAGCAGCTATCCCGTCCGCTTTTGGAAAGCGTTTTGCACTAGCAAATTCAGGTCGATCATCGATTATGGTGACATAGAAACCTAACTTCTTGCCATTCAAGATAGAGAGAATAAGATGTGCCCACCACCAAAAATCATCAACCTCGGCAAAGAACTGATCGGTTCCAAAAAAAACGTCGACAACTCCTCCGCAGAGCATGCCCCTCCTTAGAAGCATCTTGGTTAGTCAACTCGAAATTCATAAGTTGCAGTTTTCCACTGCATAGCAGTTTAAGCGCTTCCTGAAACACTTGATGTTCCAGTGCTCCGTCCCCTATGGTTCCCATTATCTCGCCATTAGATTTAATCAGCATTTTGGCACCCGCTTTTCGTGGAGCAGCGCCTTTCGGCTAATAAAATTGTCTATGGTTCCGACCCAAAAAGGTGGCGGGCCCGCTGGGAGACCTGAACTCTCCAAATTCACAACATGTTTAAAACTTGACTATGAACTTTAGGTTGGTGCAACTTAGCCCTCTCTTTGACAAAAACCCAAAATATGAATAAGAAACACACAAGAAATGAGCAAAAAAGTGCAGGGGGTGGGATTCGAACCCACGAACCTCTGCAGGATAGGCTCCTGAAGCTTCCGCGCTGCGACTCTTCTATGCCGCGGCTCTACGCCTTTGACCTGGCTCGGCGACCCCTGCACGAAGCTGCACTGCACGTCGGGAGGGCCGAGGCAGGGATTTGAACCCTGGCAAAAGGCTCCACAGGCCTCTAGGCTACCAAGCTACCTCACCTCGGCCGCTTTTTGGAAGTCTTCGCCTGCTCCGACTATCTGGGAATTATTTGCGTTTGCGGAAGATTTTTCCGCTGTCGTTGTATTCGCCAGTTACGTGTTCGAAGCCGGTCTCAACCAAACTGTGAGCTTCTTGGACATTGTGTGCGATATGTGTTATGAAGTTGTCGTTCCAGTCTTTGAAAAGCTTTTCGTCGATTTGAACATAAAGTAAGGTATTATCGACTTTTTTGTGACCTAGGAATGACGTGGTATGCAAGACATCGTTAGTGCGATGATATTCCATCGTAACTTTCCAGTGTCTCAATGTGTCGAAGCGGATTTTTAGCAGGCGTGGACTCTAAAGTTTGAGTGCCAGTCGTTTTCTGTTGTGTTGACCAATTTTTTCGCATCCTATTGGCGCCTAATTTGACAAGAATTTTATCGGAATTGCATCTTTGGATATGACCTTCGCTCTATACCCCGGAAAATTGAAGGTTTTACGGTCGCCTGAACACTGCTGTATTGCAATACCTTGAGTTCCTAATTGTCAGGGTCACTGTTTCATTGATTTCTATAGGGTTGCTTTGCAATTCACAAGTTATTTAAGAATATTCCGCGGATACCAGTCTAACCATGTATAGTCTCGCGCAGGAAGAATTGATCGATCAATGAGCCCGAAATGGTTTGCTCCTAAGCTTTCGTCAATTCCGCCGAAGGCCAGGTTAGAACTGTCAACAAAGCAAGTTAGGTACTCGCTAGGCGAACAGGTTACGGGACAGATTAAGATAGCGGCGGGGGAAGAGTTTGACATCAGGCAACTAACCGTTCACCTGCGGTGCATTGAAAATATTAAGAAGACCAGGGTTGTGGGAACGCAGTATCGCACGTGGCAAACTGAGTATTGGGATGGCGGATGCATCTTCAGCTCTTCATGCAGGATATTCCAGTACGTTCGAATGCCCGTGGGTTTTTCTGGCGCGTACGAATATAGTTTGGACGTGTCTCCGGGGGCCAAGGAGACCCTTTACGGCATCGATCACAAGGTTAACTGGCAACTGTTTGGTTTGATTGAGGCAAAGGATCGCCCGAATATCCAGACGCAGTTGTACGAAATACAAGTCACAAGACCTCAGGCAAGCCAACTTGGGCAGACGGTGATGAAGGAAGTAACCAAAGAGGTGGTTTTAATCCCGTGCGGTTATTGCGGTGGATTAATGCCTCAAACGTCTGTTTTCTGCCCAAACTGCGGCGCGAGAAGAAAAAGTTAGTATCCTGCGATCACTTCATGAATAGGGCAAAAGGCTCTCACTGAAATTGACGGGCATAGAGATAACAGAACGGAAAATAATTATACATTGAATAGCTTACGAGCAACGCCATTTATAGCTATTCTGACTCGAGTTTTCTCTTGAATAATTCAATTGCTTTTAATTTTTGTTCATTCATGACAGGAAATTTCATGCCTAATGACAATATAGTGGTGGTTATGATTTCTGCAACTAACGATCTGGCTAACCATTTTTGATCTGCTGGAATAACATACCAAGGTGCCCATTTGGCGCTTGTTTTATTTATCGTATCCTCATAAGCTTTGATGTAGTCATCCCAATAAACTCTTTCTTTGATGTCTGCTTCAGAGAATTTCCACATTTTATCAGGATCGCTTAGGCGTCGGATGAAACGTTTTTTCTGTTCAGTCTTTGAGATGTGCAGGAAAAATTTCAAAATCAGCGTCCCATTTCGAACAAGATGGCGCTCAAAATCTTTGATTTCCTCATAACGGTTTTCCCAAAACGCCCTATCATAATTTCTTGACGGAAGATTCTGGTACTGCAAAAGATCTCTGTGAACTTTAACAATTAGGACTTCCTCGTAGTATGATCTGTTAAAGATGCCAATCATGCCTTTTTCGGGTAAAGCCACGGTTTGCCGCCACAAAAAATCGTGCTTTAACTCGATAGTAGAGGGTTGCTTAAAACTTGTTACCTTACAGCCCTGCGGGTTGACCCCGCACATGACGTGTTCAATAACGCTATCTTTGCCTGCCGCATCCATACCCTGCAAAATTACTAGTACGGCGTACTTGCCATTCGCATAGAGCAACTCTTGCGCTCTTAATAATTCCTGACGGTTTTCCTCCAGCAATTTATTGGCCATTTCTTTGAGTTTCCTTTTTCTCAATAGCGCGTTTTGCTCGTTTTGTGCCCAGGAGGTATCGAAATCTTTCAGTTTTATTCTCAGATTGTTGGAGATCTTTCCTTTGTAGCAGGTTGTGTCGGTGTAACAAGCCATTTCTTCAATTTGATCGCTCGACTTCATTTGCATGTTTAGGTTCAGTCCTACAGTCCCATGGAATCGCTTGATTAACAAAAAAGGTTGCTTTTTGTTCAAAAGCCTTGTTAATTCAAAAAGCACACTTAAAATAGTTATTCTAGTTTCATTGATTTTGGCTTAGGAAAATATAGTTAAGTGATCAAGTTTGGCACGCATGGCCGTTCCCAAAATTCGTAAATTGCGCCGCTGATCTTTCGGATTGTAAGAATGAATAAGCGCCTTTTTGGCCAACCGTGGGGTTTGAAGCCTGGGAGCTGCAGGCTAGTCTTCTCTCCAGTTGTACAGTTTCGTTGCTGCCACAAAGAGAATTATGGTGATAACTATGAGAACTGCAATGTCCGCTGCCGCTTGCATATAGTTGCCGTATATCATGACGGCGCTTAATCCTTCGATTACGTAGGTTAAGGGCAAGATATGTGCTACGTATTGCAGGTAAATCGGCAGGGACGTCAGGGGATAGAAAACGCCTGAGAGAAGCATCATTGGAATTATTATAATGTACATCATGGTATTGGCTGCCGCGGGGTCTTTAGTTAAAGTTCCTGCCAGCATGCCCAATGCCGAGAAAAGCATGGGTCCCAAGATTATGAACGGAATTAGCCAGACGGATAGGGTAATGTTCGCGCCGAAGACAAATACTCCGACGGCAATCATCTCAGGGATGGAAATTGCAGTTAGGAGAACATACCAAAGCGCTTTTGAGGTTAGCCACTCCGTCTTAGTGAGTGGAGTCATCGACAACTGTTTGAAGAGTTTTGTTTTCTTGTATTCGGCTGAGAGGGATATGATAGTTTCGAATGAGATTAAGAGAATAGTTAGGCCGATAAGTCCAGGAATGAGAAAGTCAATGTATTTGTGCACTTTGGGGTTAACTGTGGTTTGATTCATGCTTATGATTGCTGAACCGCCGTAACGGTTCAGGTTAAACGCGTTTATCACCCCGCTTGCAGTTTCACTTACAACCGCACTGGAGCTTGAAGAGGGATTAACGTAAACGGTTATTTTGACAGGCTTGGCGGCTGCGTAGCTTGAAGAAAAATTCGCAGGAATAAATATCCCATAAGACGCTGAGTGTCCCAAGAGATAATTCGTAAAGTTTTCAGATGTGCCCACTAACTCCACCCGAAGGGTGCCTGTGCCATTAAGCGCGTTTATGAATTGAGCCGAAACCTGGCCGTTGTCTTGATTCTGAAGGTAAACGTTTACTGGTCCAGAAGAGCCACTGGAGAAAAAGGAGAAGACGGCTCCGAAAGCCAGCATAAGGATTATAGGGCTAATTACAAGAGACACCAAGAAAGTTCTGCCCCTTACGAGCTCGCGACCGTACAGTCCCATGTCGGCAAGGATTCTTTTCATGCTAGCCATCTTTAAGTCGTCTCCTTTAGACCATTTATACTGCTGTTTTCGTGCGCCGTCTTGATTTCGCCCTGTTCATCCATCGTTCCGCGCACCAACTTGACGAACACATCCTCTAGACTGTCTTCGTGAGTGTGAATTTCTCCCCAGTCAAGACCTGATTCTTTAACTGCGTCCAAAGCATCTATCGCATCCGTTTTCTGGTTCAGTGCCACTCTAACTAAACCTCTGTCGTCATATTCGACCTTCAGGTTTGTGTTCGTCTTGAGGTACGCAGCGAGCGTTTCGGATCCGTGGATCTCAAGTGATTCGCCTGAGCCATATTTCACTATAATTTCATCTGAAGTCCCCATGGCTACGATTTTCCCATGGTCAAGAATGGATACTCTATCGCTTAATTGTTGAGCCTCGTCTAAGTAGTGGGTTGTCAGGATGACCGTTTTTCCCTTTGCTTTCAATCCACGGATGACATCCCAGATTGCTCTTCTTGAGTTTGGGTCAAGTCCAGTGGTTGGTTCATCTAGAAAGAGGAGTTCAGGAGAATTTACGATGGAGAGAGCCAACCCCACCTTCTGCTTCTGACCCCCCGAAAGGTCCTGATACCGAACAGTAGCCGAATCCTCGAGCATGACTTCTTCTAATATCGCATCGGGGTCTGCGCTGACGCCGAAAAGGGTCGCATAGTATTTTACTGCTTCTCTTGGGGTTGATTCACCAAAAAATGTAAAGTTCTGCGGCATAACCCCAACTATTCTATTAAGTAAGCTGCCACTATCCCAAGGATCAAAACCGAGTATTCTTATCGTACCTTCATCTCTCCGCCGCAAACCCTCCATAATCTCAATCAACGTAGTTTTGCCAGCACCGTTTGGACCGAGAAGAGCGAAGATTTCACCCTTGTCTACCGAGAAAGAAACTCCATCAACTGCTTTTCGACTGCCATAAGACTTTTTAACTGAAGATACTTCTACAGGCATCATTCGATACAGTTTCCTAATATTTTTTTCGGCAACAACAGTAATTATGCCGGATTAGCATCCTACCATACAACGTAGGCTCTTCGCATAAAAGTATTATCGGAGAAATAGCCCATTATAAAAAAAACAGATAACTTACTCTCGGTAAAGTAAGAATTCAAGCAGTGAAGCATCCCGTTTTTTTACGGCGTAAGCCTGCCAGTTGAGGCTGAGAACATGCAGCGCAAAAACTTGAGCCTGACGTCGCCATGCAAACGTCCTGTGTGTAGGGTTTCTTACGTGGAGGCGGCAAGCTTCGAGCAGTAATCTATTTATGAAGCGTAATCCACACAGAAAGAACTTTAGATGAAACGATGGTTCAGTACAAATGGGTTGCGCTCTCTAACACTACACTTGGCACTTTGATGGCGTCAATCGACGCCACGATTGTTCTGATTGCGTTGCCAGCCATTTTCCGAGGAATCAACATCAACCCGTTCACGTCTTTCCAGTACATGCTTTGGATACTGTTCGGCTACAGCATAGTTACGGCCACGCTGCTTGTGACTTTCGGCAGGCTCTCAGATATGTTCGGTCGAGTGAGACTCTATAACCTCGGATTCGCCATCTTCACGGTTGGGTCGATACTGTGCTCAATAACCCCGAGTCTGGGCGACGCTGGAGCTATCGAGCTTATAGTTTTCAGGATAATCCAAGGTGTCGGCGGCGCATTCTTGTTTGCGAACAGCGCTGCAATAATAACCGACGCCTTCCCAATAAACGAACGGGGAAAAGCGCTTGGAATAAACCAGATATCGTTCCTAGCGGGCTCGCTGGTAGGTCTCGTTCTCGGTGGTATTCTCGCGGTTTATGATTGGAGACTCGTGTTCATCGTAAGCGTTCCAGTAGGCGTTGTAGGCACCGTCTGGTCGTATCTTAAACTGAAAGAACGTGGAACCATCAGAAAAAACCAAAAGCTTGATGTCTGGGGAAACCTTGCTTTTGGCGCAGGCTTAACGTTAATCTTAGCGGGCGTCATCTACGGTCTAATACCCTACGGCAACTCAGCGATGGGTTGGAGTAACCCATGGGTTATTGCTGCCTTGGTCTCCGGCGCGGGACTTCTGATTGCTTTTCCATTCATTGAAAGCCATGTTGCTGAGCCGATGTTTAGGCTTGAGTTGTTTAAGATAAGAGCGTTCAGCGCGGGTAATCTCGCCTCAGTTTTCAGTTCCATGTCAAGAGGCGGAGTGTTGATAATGCTTATAATTTTGCTTCAGGGAATATGGCTTCCCCTTCACGGGTACAGCTACAGTTCCACGCCGTTCTGGTGCGGCATACTAATGATCCCCATGTCCATAGGCTTCGTCGTGACCGGACCGATCAGCGGCTACTTATCCGACAAGCACGGCGCAAGATTACTTGCAACTGTAGGCATGTTGATCTCCGCGGCGGCTTTCATGGGGTTTATACTGCTCCCAGCCAATTTTCTTTACCTATCCTTTGCAGCTGTACTTTTCATCATGGGACTTGGCGGCGGCGTCTTTGCCTCGCCTAACATGGCAGCTGTAATGAACTCAGTGCCGGCAGAGCATAGAGGTGCAGCTTCTGGAATGCGGGCGACTCTTCAGAACAGCGCAATGACGATAAGCCAAGCTGTGTTTTTCACTATTATCATAGTATCGCTGACAACGAGTCTTCCGGGCGCACTTTCAACATCAGTTATGAGTGACGGCGCCCCTGCCACGCTTGCGAAGGCTCTAAGTGCCACGCCGGCCTCAGCGGCA
Organism: Candidatus Limnocylindrales bacterium; assembly: GCA_035319575.1. Lineage (GTDB taxonomy): Archaea > Thermoproteota > Bathyarchaeia > Bathyarchaeales > Bathycorpusculaceae > Bathycorpusculum. The sequence goes on along the minus strand of DATHCJ010000026.1, from coordinate 22,169 downwards.
CTCTTTGCCTCGTTTCTAGGCTACAACCCTGTTGCAACCATACTTCAAAACTTTCCTGCATCAGCGTTAAATGCTATACCTAAGGCAACGATTAATTTCCTGACGGGACCCAGCTTCTTCCCGAACGCGATTTCATCTCCCTTTATGGCTGCCTTGCGGGAAGCGTTCATCATCGGCGCGGCAATGTGTGTTATAGCTGCTGTTTGCTCCGTACTGAGAGGGCAAAAATACGTGAACGGGCAGCAAAAATCGCCTGAATGACGGTTAAAAACCGTTGATTCACAGTCATTGACGGCAGTAGAAGCGCGCGGGTGAAACAAGAGCGGCCCTGGAGGATTAGTTGACCGAGAGCTCCGTGACGATGCGCTTAAATTTCGGCTTTTTACACTCGAGCACTGATAACGCCTTCAAGCTTGTCCAATTCGTCTAATACATCTTGTCCGACTCTCTGATGCACGAGGTAAACAGCGATGGCGTAGCCTTTTCCAATTTGCCTAGATGGATTCTCCCTTATGTTGACACCGTAATCGGCGAGGACTTTGTCTATTTTGGCAAACATTCCTGGCTTGTCAGCATGATAAACGAACAGGGGATAGAACGGTTTTTCCTCTGACTCGATGTTTTCTCCCACGTTGACCGCATTCGAAAAATCTCCATGAAATAAATAATCAGCGATGACACGCGCCATTTCAACCGAGGTTTTTTTCTGGGCTTCCACCGTGGATGCTCCTAAATGAGGGGTGAAAACAACACTATCCAATTGGCGAAGCATGTTCATGAATTCGGAATCTTCCTCGGCGGGTTCATCTTCAAAAACATCTAGGGCGGCTCCTGCTATTCCACCACCCTTCAACGCCCTGTACAAAGCCTTCTCATCGACGTTGTGTCCACGGGCAGTGTTAATTAGAAAAGCAGTTGGCTTCATCAGACACAGCTCTTTCTCCCCTATCACAGTTTCGTTTCCGCCAACGTGAATGCTCACGTAATCAGACCGGGCGAGAAGCTCTTCTTTTGACACAAATTTTATTCGGGAACTGGATCTCACAAGCGGGTCGTACCCTATCGTTTCCGTTCCGAATCCAACAACGAGTTCGCTGAGTTTTTGCCCAATTCTTCCACAACCTAAAATGCCCAAAGTCTTACCCGAAAGTTCTACTCCTTCAAAACATTTCTTTCTCCACACGCCCTTCTTCAAAGAGTGATATCCCTGCGGCACTCTCCGGGAAACGTCCAACATTAACGCAAGCGCTAATTCTGCCGTGGCGGTTGTGTTTCCAAAGGGAGCTGACTTGACGATTACTCCGTTTTCAGTCGCAGATTTAACATCGATGTTGTCAGTGCCGACTCCTGCTCTGCCGATGACCTTCAAGTTGCCCTTGCTACCGCGCTCGATAACCTCTTTCGTAACCACCGTTGCGCTTCGTACCACTAAAGCATCAAATTCTGCAACCTGCTCAACGAGAGATTTGGGGTCTCGTCTGCGTTTGTCTATCTCGATCCCCGCGTTTTCAAATAATTTTACTCCTTCCTCGTCCATTCCATCATTCAGCAACACTTTCATGCAATTCACCAAGTCTCTCTAACATAATTGCATCCTAAGAATTTAGTTCTTGCTGCACTGTCAAACGAGCCCACCTTTTAACATTTGATATTGTGGCGACAACGATGCCCCTGTTTAAAATTGTGTTGAATGGATTTCCGTAAAAAGCTTATAGAAGTTACTTTGAGTTGTGTACATGGTAAAATTGTACTTTCTTGGCGGAGAGGACTTAGTAAAGCGAGATTCCGAGCGCATAAACAGGAAGGCTTTTGCTGACGCTGGAGGCGCCCCGACCGTGCTGGTTTTTATCGGTTGGGCATCCAGATCAGTTGATGAAGGCGAGAGGTATAGGCGTGTGATTGTTGACTATTTTGAGGAATTGGGGGCTAAAAAAATTGTTTTTGCTGAGCTTTCAGATTTGTTAGAAGATATCGGTGGCAAAATGGAAAATGCAGACTTGATTTACTTGCCTGGTGGTGATCCGAAACTTCTTGTTGAAAGAATAAGAAAGAAAGGAGTTGACTATTTGTTGCGACGGTACGACAAGGTTATTGTCGGAAACAGCGCGGGCGCTCTTGCACTTTGCGGTGATTGTTTAATTGTCGGCGGTGGAACTCAGGAAGAAACCAGGATGATTTCAGGAATTGGAGCCGCCGATTTTTGCGTTGACGTTCACTACAACTCTTCCAAAGACAAGGAGCTCATGGAACTCTCGAAAAACACACGGATATACGCCATTGCTGAAAGAAGCGCACTGGTCCGTGACGAGGCTGGAATATCTTTTTTTGGTACGGTGCACTTGTTTTACAGAAGCAAGAAGACACGGTGTTCCTAGTTCAAGTTTGCTTCGAGATTATTTTCTGGTGCGTCTCCCTTCTTTCAGGAACGTCTTATCTTTTCGTCGGCAACACGCGTGAAATGTCTTTTACCACGCCGTGGTTTTGGGAAGTTACTTCATCTGTTCCGCATAGTTTATTTGCAAATCTGTTATCAGCGTTCTCAAACGATCTTTTTCTGTGTCATCAATGAATGGCTCCATCTTGTCAACAATCGACATTATGCAGTCAATCGCGAGACGTGCTTTTACAAGGTCCTTCTTTATTTCATTCGTGCCCGGATAAACCCGTAATCCAATGTAACGCCACGCTTGCTCGCTTAACAGCACAACAAACAATTCCAAAAGCTGATAAATGTCTAAAAAAGATACGTCGACAGGAACCGGTTCCTGCTCTGTTTTTTCAGAATTATCAGGCGTCGAACCCAATTAAGAACACCTCTCAAACACTATATGATTTCTTCTTTTTTCTCGCATCTTTGTCTGAGCCTTCTTTTCGATTTTCATCATTTAAAATTCAGCTTATGATTCTAATCGTCGATACAAAGCTAAAAATATATTGGAAGAAAAAACCGTAAACGCGCCGCGCCTGTGACTTAGGTGTAAAGCCGAAGAGAACCAAAAAAAGGGTTAAACCTGGAAGAAGTAGTAGGACAAATGCTTTCCAACTGTCCTACTACTTCTTTAAGGCTTGATTCTTCAACGATATAGGCCAGGAATCATAAACCCATATTTGATTTTTAAAGCATAACAGAATATACGCCAAAAATTCGACTACCAGAGTTTCCAGGGCAAATCATCCATGTACTCGTTTAAAGAGCGGATTGAGTTGCCGTTTTTGCCTTTCTGCTTTAACACTTCCACTAACGCGTCAGCCAACTGCAGGTTCGTTATGACTGGCACGTTGAATTCTACTGCTTGGCGTCGGATGATGTAGCCGTCGGTTAAAATCTCAGAGTAGTTTTTTCCCTTGTCAGCTATGGGCACGTTAATAACTAAGTCAATCTTGTGCTCCTGAAGATAATCCAGTATGTTGGGTTCAGCCCCGGCTTCCTTAACCTTGTACAGCAAGTTAGCGTTAACCCCGCCGGCCTTCAGCACGTCAGCGGTGTGCGCGGTAGCATAAATCTTGAAACCCATGTCGGCGAAAGCCTTCGCTATTGGCACGACCCGTTTCTTGCGTTCTTCACTGCCGCCGACACTTATGAAAACTGACCCATCTCTTGAAGGAATATTAAATTCTGCCGACTGCAAAGCTTTAGAGAATGCGTCTGAAAAGTTTTCGCCTAAACACGCCACTTCCCCAGTGCTCAGCATTTCTACTCCGAGAACGGGGTCGGCGCCGCTCAGGCGCATGAAACTAAACTGAGGAACCTTGACGCCGACGTGATTAGCAATGGTCATTGGTGACAAGTTGATTACGCCGCCGATTTTCTTGTCCAGCATAGCCAAAGTTGCCAGTTCAATGAGGTTTATTGCACGTGTTTTGCTCACAAACGGCATCGAACGGGACGCCCGCAAGTTGCATTCAATAACGTTTACCACGTCATCTTTGACGAGGTATTGAATGTTGTATGGTCCATGAATTTTAAGCGCTTTAACGATGCGTTGGGTGCAGTCCTCAATGTTCTTTTGAACTTCAGGCTTCAACGCTTGGGGCGGAATAGTCATTGTTGCATCTCCGCTGTGGACCCCGGCGTTTTCCACATGCTCCATTATAGCGCCGATCAGCACAGTTTCCCCGTCTGAAACCCCGTCTACTTCAACTTCCTTGGCATGATCGATGAACTTGCTGATTACAACCGGGTGATCACGAGAAACTTTCGCAGCTAATTTCAGGAAGTTCTCCAGTGACGCTTCATTGAAAGCTACTCGCATCGCTGAACCCGACAGCACGTAACTCGGCCGCACAATAACGGGGTAACCGATTTTTTCAGCGAACCGTTTAGCCTCACTGACTGATGAGAGCTTACTCCAGCTCGGCTGGGAGATTTGAAGCTGGTCTAAGAGTGCGCTGAATTTTGAGCGGTCTTCAGCTAAATCAACGTTTTCAGCGGAAGTGCCAAGCAGTTTCACTCCTGCGTCGGACAGGCTCATGGCTAGGTTGTTCGGGATTTGTCCGCCAACGCTGGTGATGACGCCCATCGGGTTTTCTTTCTCGTAGATGTCGAGGATTCTTTCAGTCGTAAGTTCCTCAAAGTACAGCTTGTCTGAAACGTCGTAGTCTGTGGAGACGGTTTCCGGGTTGTAGTTAACCATTATTGCTTCTTGAATGCCGTTCTTCTTAAGCGCCCAAATCGTGTTGACGCCGCACCAGTCAAACTCTACGCTTGAACCTATTCTGAAGACGCCTGCGCCCAAAACGATTACTTTGCTAACGCCACTTTTCAGTTCAATGTCGTCTTCGTCTCCGCCGTAAGTGAGGTAGAGATAGTTTGTTTTCGCTGGCCATTCAGCTGCTAACGTGTCAATCTGTTTGACAACTGGAAGAATGTTGGCGCTTTTTCTGAATGTTCGAATCGTTGACTCATCGGTGTTTTGGCATTCGGCAATTTGCTGATCTGAGAAGCCTAAGCGTTTGGCTTCACGGATAACTTCGGCTGCTGAGCCCTCTCCGAGGTTTAGCTGGCGCAGTTGTTCTTCCATGTTGATGATATTCTGGATCTTGTGGAGAAAGAACGGGTCAACACCGCTTAAACGGTAAATTTCAGGGATGGATATGCCCATTTTTAAAGCTTTGACAATCTTGTAAAGTCGCTCGTCAGTTGGGTTTGCGAGCTCATCACGTATTCTCGCCTCGGTCTCAGGCTCTGAATCTTCAGGGTTGCAGACTAAGCCGATCTTACCCGTGTCAAGCATGCGCACAGCTTTCTGCAAAGCCTCTTCAAAGCAGCGTCCGATAGCCATCACTTCGCCCACTGAACGCATCTGTGGACCGACGTGTCGGTCGGCGTTCTTGAATTTCTGCAGGTCCCAGCGCGGGATCTTCACGGTTATGTAATCCAAGGCTGGTTCAAAGCAGGCTGTGGTGACTTCTGTTACTTTGTTAATTAGTTCGGGAAGTAGGTAGCCCAAGGTCAGTTTCGTCGCTATGTAGGCTAAAGGGTAACCTGTCACCTTGCTGGCTAAAGCAGAGCTTCTTGACATACGCGAATTAACTTCGATCACACGGTACTCTTCAGATGTGGGATGCAGAGCCCACTGAATGTTGCATTCACCCACGATGCCTAAAGCGCGGATGGCTCTGATTGACGTTGAACGAATAAGGTGGTACTCGCGGTTGGTTAGGGTTTGGGACGGTGCCACGACGATTGAATCGCCTGTGTGTACGCCCATCGGGTCGAAGTTCTCCATGTTGCAGACCGTCAAGCAGTTGTCCGCGTAGTCACGCATGACTTCGTACTCGACTTCCTTCCAGTGGCCTACGTATTCTTCGATGAGGATTTGACTAATTCGGCTCTGCGCTAAACCAACCGTCGCTATCTCCTTCAACTGCTGAGGGTCGCGGGCTACGCCTGCGCCTTTGCCGCCGAGGGTGAAAGCGACGCGGATGATGACGGGGTAACCGATCTCTTCAGCCACTTCCAACGCCTGCTTGACACTTGTCGCTGACTTACTGTTAAGGGGCGGAACATTGGCCTTAATCATCGCTTGACGGAACCGTTCACGGTCGCCAGTGTCCTCAATCGAGTGAATTGGTGTGCCCAAGACTTTTACGTTGTATTTCTGCAGAATACCCTTCTTATCAAGTTCGACGCCGCAATTAAGCGCGGTTTGCCCGCCAAACCCGAGAAGGATCCCGTCAGGGCGTTCTTTCTCTATAACCTTTTCAACGTATTCTGGCGTGACTGGCAGAAGGTAGACTTTTCCAGAGAGACGCGGGTCAGTCTGAATAGTTGCAATGTTAGGATTAACCAGAACGGTTTCTATGCCTTCTTCCCGCAGAGCCTTAAGACATTGGCTTCCTGAATAGTCGAATTCGGCTGCTTCGCCGATTTTTATGGCGCCGCTGCCAAGAACCAGCACTTTTTTTATCCAGTCAAACTTCGGCACTTAGGGGGCCTCCAGGTTTTTTGCGAACTTGTCGAAAAGCAGTTCTGTATCGTATGGGCCTGGGGAGGCTTCGGGGTGCCATTGTACTGCGAATACAGGTTTGGTTTTGTGTTTGATGCCTTCTGTTGTTTTGTCGTTTGCGTTTAGGAACCAGGATTCAAGCGGCGTTTTCTTCAACGATTCTATGTCTACTGCGTAACCGTGATTTTGAGTTGTAATGTAACAGCGTTGACTGGTAAGGTCAAGAGCCGGCTGGTTTTGAGCACGATGACCGAACTTCAACTTGTACGTGTCCCCGCCCATTGCTAAGGCAAGGATTTGAGCGCCAAGGCAAATGCCCATAAACGGAACTTTATCAACCACTTCACGGACGCACTCGATTGTTTTGACGCATTTTTTGGGGTCGCCTGGACCGTTGCTGAGAAAGACACCGTCAGGCTTGTAGGCTAAAACTTCGGAGGCTGAAGTGTCATAGGGCACGCGTACGACGTTTATGCCCCTTTTTAGCAGGTTGCGGATGATGCTGTTTTTTACTCCGCAGTCGATTAATACAACTGTTTTGTCGCCGTTTGCTCCGTATTTGACGGGCTGCTTCACTGATACCTCCTTAACCAGATCCGTTAAGTTAGGGTCAGCGATGTCCTTGCCGTTCTTTAAAGCGGCGTCCAAATCTGCCTCTTCGCCTGCGTCAAAAACCTGCAGAGCCCCGAGCATGACACCGTGAGTTCTTAGTTTCTTTGTCAAGCGGCGTGTGTCAACGCCGTATATCCCTGGGACGCCCTCGTCAAGTAGCCACTTGTCCAGAGTTCTTGTTGACGCCCAGTGGAATGGCTCACTGCATAACTCGTGAATCACTAACCCTTGAACTTGAATGTGGTCGGACTCGAAGTAAAGTGGCAACCCAAGGTCTAACTGGTTTGATGGAACACCATAATTGCCGATTAGGGGATAAGTCAGGGTTAAAACTTGACCCTTGTACGATGGGTCAGTAAGGGCTTCCGGGTAACCGACCATTGATGTTGAAAACACGACTTCACCGGTGATTTTTCCCGTTGCGCCAAAACCGTTACCCACAAATGACGTTCCGTCCTCGAGAAGCAGAATCGCTTTTCTTTCTTTCTTGGACGTGCTATGTTGCGGGACCAAAGCCCTATTCAACCTCTAAGTTTGGGTTTTTAAATCTTACGTTTTCCAGATGTAGGGGGCGATTTGGAAAGAGCGTAAGATTCGACGACCCTGTTAAGGTTCCCTTCTGCATCTGCAAGGTTCTTTTTAAGCATAGCTACGCGGTTTTTCGAATCCGCCATGTTTTTCCTGCTTGTTCTAATGGCTCTTTTAACCTCGACAGGTGAGGGACCGCCTAGCACTTTATATGTTTCGATTAGTTTGCGCGGATTTGCACAAGCGACTATGTCTTCCATTTTAACCACTAATTTTACGCCTGCGGCTTCCTGAGCTACTTTCTGCATCAGTTCGGGCGTCGCATCCAAGAAGGTTTTCTTTGATTCGATCAGCGATTTGACGAGAGCACCGACTATTTTGTGGGAGGTTCGGAAGCGAACACGGTATTTACGTACAAGCATGTTAGCGAGATCGGTTGCGCCGACAAAGCTGGCTGCCGCCTTGCTTTCAACGTTTGATGAAACCTTCAAGTTAGGGATAAGCTTCGTGAGTATGCCGAGTGAGCCGGTTAAGTTATCTATTGAAGCCCAAAGTTTAGGCGTTATCTCTTGAAAATCAAGATTATAGGTTGTTGGCAGGCTTTTCACGATGGCGGTTGAAGCGGCAAAATCGCCCAGAACAAGGCCTGCTCTTGCACGGATTACTTCAAGCACCTCTGGATTCTTTTTCTGCGGCATAATGCTGCTTGTGGACGTGAAATCGTCAGGCAACTCAACCGTGCCGAACTCTTGCGAGCTCCAAACTATCAAGTCCTCAGCCAAGCGGCTTAAGTTCACTGCTAGTAAAGTGAGCGCGGATTGGGTTTCAAGGATGAAGTCTCGGCTGCCGACCGCGTCAATAGAATTCGCTAACACTGAATTGAAGCCTAAGAGCTCAGCAGTTCTTTCGCGGTTTATTGGAAAACTCGTCGTTGCCAATGCGCCAGCGCCAAGAGGGCACAGGTCAACCCGGCGGTAAACGCCTTGTAGCCGATCTACGTCGCGATCTAAAGCTTGGAAATAGGATAGAAGGTAGTGGGCGAATGTGACTGGCTGCGCTGCCTGAAGGTGAGTGTACTCCAAAATGACCGTGTCGATGTGTTTGCTTGCGGTTTCCAGAAGGCTTTCCTCCATCTGAAGTAGCTTAAGCATCAGATCAACTAGTTCGTTGCGAAGCTGCACTCGGATGGCTGTCGTGACTTGGTCATTTCTGCTTTTTGCGACGTGAAGGTTTCCGCCGACTTCAGGTCCCGTTTCGTTGAGGACTGCTTCTTCGACTGCCATGTGAACGTCTTCAGCCGACGCGTCGAGCTTGGCTTTTGACAGCTTCTGGAGGGCTTTGAGGATGCTTGCTCCATCTTGCCACTGAATTATTTTCTGCTCCATCAGCATTACAACGTGGGCTTTGTTTATGTCAACTACGGCAGTGACGAAGCGTTCATCATCCTTTCGCGAAGAAGTAAACTTAGCAACATCTTCACGCGTAGACGCTAGGCGCCCGCCATGCAGTATCTTCGACAGTTCTATTCAGCCCTCCGTCTTCTCCTCACTTTTTGGAGTTGCGAGGTTTTTTCTTTTCAACGGTTTTCTTGCCTGTCGTTTTGAGGGCGTTGTACATTCTTGTTTGGAGCCCCCACAGTTCGATGAAGCCTTTAGAGTATGACTGATTGAACGTTGTTTTGATGTTGTAGTTGGCCAAGTTCTTGTCATAGAGCGACATCGGTGATGAGCGTCCGACAACTTGCATGCTGCCCTTGTACAGTTTAAGTCTGACTTCCCCATTGACGTTTTCTTGAGACTTGTTTATAAAAGCGTCGAGGTCGTCTTTGAGCGGGTCAACCCATAAGCCCGCGTAGGCTAAGAACGCCCACTGGGCGTCGATTTGCTGCTTGAACAGCACTTCGTGTCGTGTCATGACCATTTTTTCAAGGTCTTTGTGCGCTTCTAAAATTACAGTCGCAGCCGGGCACTCGTAGACTTCCCGTGATTTTATGCCGACGAGGCGGTCTTCAATGTGGTCTATGCGTCCAACGCCGTTTTTGCCAGCTATTTCATTCATTGCTTCAACCAGTTGAAGCGGCTTCATGTCTTCGCCATTGATCGCTACAGGCAATCCAGCCTCGAATTTTAAGGTCACAAATTCCGGCGTGTTCGGCGCCTTTTCCGGTGAAACTGTCCATTCATAGGCATCTTCAGGTGGTTCTTGGCTTGCATCTTCAAGCAAACCGCATTCGATTGCTCTTCCCCAGACGTTTGCGTCTATGCTGTACTTTTTAGCTGCGTTGGAGACAGGGATACCTTTGGTTTTTGCATAGGCGATTTCTTCTTCGCGGGTCATTCCCCATTCCCGGACTGGAGCAATGATTTTTTTGTCAGGTGCTAAGGAGCCAAGTGTAACATCGAAACGCACTTGGTCGTTGCCCCTTCCCGTGCAGCCGTGCGCTAACGCTGTAGCGCCTTCCTTTTCTGCTACTTCAACCATTTTTGATGCGATGAGCGGGCGCGATAAACTTGTGCTTATCGGGTACTTTGCCTCGTAGAGACCATTGGCTTTTATCGCTGGAAAAATATAGTTTTCTGCGAACTCGTCTTTCGCGTCGATTGCAAAATGCTTTAGAACGCCCAGTTTCTTGGCTTTCTCTTCAATTTCCTTAAGGTCTTCTTGTTGACCAACGTCAACAGTTACTGTTATCACTTTGGCGTCGTATTTTTCTTGAAGGTACTTGACCAGTACGGACGTGTCTAATCCGCCTGAGTATGCCAAAACTATTTTTTCGGTTATTTTTTGCTCCCCCGTTTTTTAGGCTGAACCATTTCCCTTACCTCAAGCCCTGTATTCTTAAACGTTGTGACTTTTTTGTTACTTAATAAAATTTAAATGTCCCATTTGATACATTTGGGGTAACATGAGTATAGCTCAAAAAGTTAGGAATCATCTGCGAAATAAGCCCTATTTGCAAGAAGCTCTGGAAAAGGGCATTGTTAACCTCAGCGAGCTGGCACGACAAGTACAGAAAGAAGTAAAAACTGATGACACGAGCGCTATTAAGGCTGCGCTGCGGCGTTACTCGGAAGAACTGCAAAAGCACAAGCAGAAAAGGGAAGAAAAGGTGCTTAACTTGCTCAGGCGCAGCAGCATAGCCGTTTATGACCGAAAATCTGTGATGATAACTGGCAAAGAAGTCGATTCAAAAACGGGTATGAAAGTGGATTTGCTCGACAAGTTCGTTTATTTGCTTGACAGAAACGATTTGCCTGAACGGGTAAACGCCCTCGTGAAACATGACAATTGCACGATGATTGTCGTGCACTCGCCTGAGGAACTGGAGGCAACGCCGGGAGTTGTCGCTTTCCTAACTTCACTGTTGGCAGAGCAGGGTGTGAACATAATTGAGTTCATTTCCTGCTGGACTGAAACCATTATCGTAATCGAGAAAAAAGACAGCCTGAAAGTCTATGAAACTTTATCAAATCTGGTGGGTTAAAGTGTGCATGCGAGCAGCAAAATTAATAATGCCTCGGGAGACAGTTTAGCTACAACCTTCGATAGTATGCCCAAGTAGAGTTCACTTAAAGGAGAATCAGAATCGTGGTGCATCAAGAATGTATCAACTGCAAGGCAAAATACGACATTGACGAAATCGTTTACTTCTGCAAAAAATGCGGGGATATCCTTGAAATAAAATTCGATTTTGAAGAGTTAGCGCGAGCCCTCGAAGGCAGCGATTGGAAAACAAAGCCTCTGTCAGTTTGGCGGTACCGTGACTTCATGCCTATTCATGAAGCCGCGCACATAGTCACTCTAAACGAAGGCGGCACAGGATTACACCGATCCCAACGGCTAGGCGAGGAAGTGGGGCTTAAGGAAGTATACGTGAAGAACGAGGGGGAGAACCCTACTGGAAGCTTCAAGGACCGAGGAATGACCGTGGGTGTCACAAAAGCCGTTGAACTTGGCGTAAGACACGTAATCTGCGCTTCAACAGGTAACACCAGCGCGAGTTTAGCCGCTTACGCTGCAAGAGCAGGATTAAAGTGCACCGTTCTCATCCCGTCAGGCAAGATTGCGTATGGCAAGTTGGCTCAAGCCATGATTCACGGCGCGAAAGTTTTGCAGGTCAGAGGCAACTTTGATCAAGCCTTAGAATTCGTGCTTCAACTGGCTGAGAAGCACAGGAGCATTTACCTGCTCAACTCGATTAACCCGTTCCGTATTGAAGGGCAAAAATCATTGGGCTATGAAATCTGCGAGCAGCTAAACAAAGAAGCCCCAGACAGAATCGTCATACCCGTCGGCAACGCTGGCAACATAAGCGCAGTCTGGAAAGGCTTACGCGAATTCGACGAGCTCGGCTTCATAAAAAAACTGCCGAAAATGACAGGCATACAAGCATCTGGCTCAGCACCCATAGCGCAAGCGATAAAAAACAACAGCAACAGAATTATCCCTGTAGAACACCCTGAAACAGTCGCCACCGCCATCCGCATCGGTGCTCCAGTAAGCTGGAAAAAAGCCCTCAACGCTATCCGCGAATCCCACGGCACCGCTGAAACGGTAACCGATGAGGAAATCTTGGATGCGCAGAAATTGCTGGCGAGAATTGAAGGTATCTTTGTGGAGCCTGCAAGCGCCTCATCCATCGCAGGATTAAAGAAGCTGGTTAAAAACGGCATCATAAGCAAAGACGAGCGAGTTGTTTGCATAACCACGGGACACGGGTTAAAAGACCCAGACACCGCCATTAAGCAATGCGAAAAACCGATAGAAGTTGATGCGGAAACATCTGCCATCGAAAGGGCTTTAGGATTAAAATCCCAAGTAACACTGGCGCTTGCTAGGTGAAAATGGAAATGAGGATTATACTGGTTGGATTTGGCGTAGTGGGCAAAAGCGTGGCTACCATTCTCGCTCGAAGGTATGCGGAAAAAATTCAGGATTACGGGTTTAACCCAAAAATCGTCGCCATCGCCGACATAGATGGCGCGGTTATAAACCCAAGCGGTCTAAGTCCTGAAAAGCTGGAGGAAATTAAACACAGGGGATTTCCAATATCTAAAGATCCCGAGTTTGGCCACCCTGGAATTTCAGCGTTGGATGTTATTGAGTCGGTCGAAGCAGAAGTGGTTGTTGAAGTCACGCCTGTAAACATCAAAACCGGCGAACCAGCCATATCCCACATCACTAAAGCGTTCAAAACAGGCAAACACGTCGTTACAACCAACAAGGGACCATTAGCCCTAGCAATGCCAGCCCTAACAGAACTAGCTGACTACAATAATGTTTACCTGCGATTCAGCGGGACAGTCGGCGGCGGAACGCCCATGCTTGAGTTTGCAAAACGATGCCTCGCCGGAGATAAAATTCTTGCCATACGGGGCATACTGAACGGTACAACTAACTACATACTAACTGAGATGTCTCAAAATCGCGTGACCTTCCAAGGAGCGCTGGCAAATGCGCAGAAACTTGGTTACGCCGAGACGGAGCCGTCCATGGATGTGGACGGGTTTGATACCGCTTGCAAAATAGTAATTCTCGCGAACTGGATATTGAACAAGAAAATCACGTTAAAAGACGTGGACAGAACAGGCATCCGCGACGTATCTTTAGAAGCGCTTGATGAAGCTTCAAAGATGGGCAACACGATCAAGCTGATCGGTTCAGTAGACGGCAACACTCCAACAGTTAAACCCATGGAGTTAGCTAAAAGCAGCCCTTTATGCGTCAGCGGAGTCCTTAACGCGGTAACTTTCTTCACCGAGTACGCAGGCGAAGAAACCCTTATTGGCAAGGGCGCAGGAGGAATGGAGACTGCCAGCGCTGTTTTAAGAGACCTCTTAGATATTAGACATAAGCTGGCAGAGCGATTGCTAAGTTATAACCCGGAGTCCTGAAAATGAGAATAGTAATGAAGTTTGGCGGCAGCAGCGTTGCCACAGGCGAAAACATACGTCACGTAAGTAACATCGTAACTCAAAACGTCAGAGACAACTGCAAGGTCGCCGTGGTAGTATCGGCATTGGCAGGAGTAACTAACAGCCTTATCGAAGTTGCCGAGCAAGCGAAGAAAAGCGATGAAAAACATATTCAAATCTTTACCAAGGAACTTTTAGATAGGCACTTAATGGTAATCAGGGAAGCCATAACCAGCGAGCAAACGCAGAAGGAAGTAAAACAAATCGCAGAGAAAACCATTGCTGAACTGGAAAAAGTGCTAACGGGAATATGCTACGTGGGTGAACTCACGCCGAAATCTAAAGATTACGTTTTATCGTTCGGCGAGCGGCTTTCAGCGCCTATCGTTTGGGGAGCATTAAAAGACCGAAAACTGGAAACAAAATGGTTCACAGGCAAAGAAGCAGGCATAGTCACGGACTCAAACTTTGGCGAAGCAGACCCTCTCATGAACTTCACCACCCACCTGATTCAAGAAAGGCTGGCTCCACTGGTTGAAAAGGGCGTCATCCCAGTCGTTACTGGTTACATAGCTGCTGACCAAGACGGCGTCGTGACGACCGTTGGACGCGGCGGCTCAGATTACACAGCGACAATATTAGGCGCTGCATTGGGCGTTGATGAGGTCTGGATATGGACGGATGTCGACGGCATAATGACAACTGATCCGAAAATAGTTCCATCTGCCAAAATGCTGCCGCAGCTTAGCTATCAGGAAGCTACTGAAATGGCGATTTTCGGCGCAAAAGCAATGCATCCACGCGCCCTCGAGCCGGTAATCAAAGAAAACATCCCAGTCAGGATTCGAAATGTCTTTCATCCTGAAAATCAGGGTACGTTGATAACCGGGAAACCTGACGCGAACGTCAAGGAAGTCGTTAAAGCCGTCGCTATGATAAAGGATGTTGCCATGTTAAACGTCAGCGGGGCTGGAATGGTCGGCGCGCCCGGAAGCTACGCGAAAGTCCTGGATGTACTGGGCAAAAACAACATCAACGTGATGATGATATCCACTGCAGCCTCAGAAGCTAGCATATCAATGATTATTCGACGAGGGCTTTTAGGCAGGGCAATCAGCAACCTTGAAATTGCCTTGGAGGACAGAGGCGGTTTGGTCAGCGAGGTGTCAGCGGAAGACGACGTCGCGGTCATCGCGGTGATGGGCGCCAACATGAAAGGCACCTTAGGCGTAGCCTCAAAAATATTCACAACAGTCGCCAAAAAAGGCATAAACATCCGTATGATTGCTCAAGGCTCATCGGAACTGAACATTTCGTTTGTCGTCAAAGAGAAAGACGGAGAAGCCGTGGTCCGAGCCATCCATGAAGAGTTCAACCTAGATAAGATATAGAGAAGTTAAGAAAAGTTGGCTTTGATTCTTAAGCCTTTATTTTTATTGCCCATAAGGCGGATTGTTCTGCGTCCATCGCTGCCGCCAGTAGTTCCTTCTTGACCGCCAGAACAGCAGTCGAGCCACAAACATTATGACTACAACAACCAGCACGATGAGGAGAAGCTCGCCTGGATAGGAAATCGCCCCGGGGTAAAAATAAAAGTACAGCACCAAAAGCGCCACGGCGATTACCCCAGCGGGCAACATAAGCAGGATGCCGGCGTAACGGAACCATGTCGGTGGGGGTTCCCCAGTCATTCCGCCGCCCCCAGCGGCTCCTCGCCTCCCACGTTCATCTTGGATCTGCTTAAGCCTGTCCTCGTTTAGGTAGTACTTACTGTTTACTTCGACAAAAATGCCTGTTTGACCAAGTCTTCGATGCATGGCTTGCTCGAACTGAGGTGGCAACCCCAGCTCCTGGATAGTCATGGCTTTTTCTGGGCTTGTAGCTCCTTTTTCTCTGAACCGTTGAATTATTTCTTGTAGGCGATGCCGCATTTGACCTCTGTTTCCATACATAGGTTTTCCTCGCTGGTTTATTTTTAGGCGCTTCTTCGATTTAGTGATTTCGCCGTCTGAACTTTTTCCTGCATTGAATTCATTTCACTTTTTGCTTTGGATAGCTCGGTCTTTTCTTCCTGCGCCTTTAATGGTTGCATGCATCCTTGGAGGAAATTAAAGTTCTTCGCGTGGAAAAGGTGGCTGCTGCAGGAGCAGTCTGAGCATCCGAAGCCGACGATTGACTGAGCGTTTTCTTCTAGTAGGCTGGCGATTTTGCATTCTTCGGCTTTACAACCAGTCTTATAGTAGACGGCTATTGTTTTTGCTGCCTCGTCGCTCAGCAAGTAGTCAATGTGCCAGAACAAGCGTTTTTCTTTTCTTTCGTGTCTTGCCACTCGAAGCTCCAAGTTGTTTTGTGCTGAACCGACGTAAGCGTACAAACCTTCTGCAAAGGCGAGTTCGCCCAGGGCCCCGATTTTAAGTTGGACGGCATGGTTGATTTGGATGATCAGCACATAGACGCCCTTCAACAGTTTCGCCACGCGTAAACGGGTAATTTTAATTTAATTTTTTTCTTTTTGCCCGCCGAGTTGCTCGAGCATAACCGCGAGGCTGTTAGTGGGTGGTAGGCATGTTTGATCGCGGCACACGTAAGCGGTTGCTTTGCCTTCGATTTGCTGGTAACCCAAGCCTGCCTTATCCGGATGCTTAAGTACCGTCACTAGGGTGGGCAAATAAAGTTGTCTGAGCGTCTTGAGCATTTCTTGCGCATCATCTTCTTCATGGTCGCCGACTACTGTGACAATGTAGGATGGGCCAACCTGAAAGTCAACAGCTGAAAGAAAGAACGTGTAGGCTTCTGGCGCGGCTTCCACTTCTTCCGCGAAGGTTTTGGTCATTTGGATTGCCATCTGCTCGTATGCGGGCTCGTTGGTTAACCTGCTAAGCCAAAGCAGGTCATGCAGCGCTACGGAGTTGCCTGATGGAGTTGCGCCGTCATACAGCTGCTTCATCTTGGGCATGGCGGCTTGACTGTTCTCTGTTTGATAGAATCCGCCGTTTTGGCTGTCCCAAAACTTCGTCAACATGACATTCGCTAAATCTGTAGCAGTTTGCAGATACTTGTCTGTGAAAGTCGCCTCGTAAAGTTCGATCAGTCCGTAGATGGTGAAAGCGTAGTCGTCTAGGAAGCCTTCGATGGCTGTTTCGCCCTTCGCGTAACGGTGATTAAGCACGTTGCCTTGGCGCATGCGGTTAAGAATGAAATCAGCGGTTTTCTTGGCTGCCTCAAGATACTTCGGTTCATTCAGGACACTGCCTGCCTTGGCTAATGCCGCCACCATTAGGCCGTTCCAGTCGGTCAAGACCTTGTCATCTATTGATGGAGCAACGCGCTTTTTTCTTGCTTCAAAAAGCTCCTTTCGGATTTTACCCATGTTTAAGATGAGCTCGTCGATGGTTAAGCCTTTGTAGGCTGCTAATTCTTCAAGCGGTTCGGCGATGTGTAAAATGTTCTTGCCCTTGCTCATCAGAAAATTTCCTTCACGCTTTAAGCCGTAGATGTGGACGGCTAGCTCCGCGTCTGCTGGAGGCAAAACATCGAGCACTTCGTCGACGGTCCAGAGGTAGAATTTGCCTTCTTCACCCTCTGAGTCGGCGTCTTGACCTGAATAGTAGCCGCCTTCTTGGCCCGAGGACAACTCACGTGTGACGTAGGTCAGGGTTTCTTTTGCAGCGATCTTAAATTTAGCGGCACCCGTTACTTGATAGCCTTCCACGTACGCCAGCGTGAGCAATGCTTGGTCGTACAGCATCTTTTCGAAGTGAGGCACCAGCCATTCTGCGTCGGTGCTGTACCTGTGAAAGCCGAAACCGATTTGGTCGAATATTCCGCCCAAACGCATCTGGCGCAGAGTATTTTCCGCCATGGAAAGAGCATTTTTTTCTCCAGTGTGAGCATAGCATCGCAGAAGAAACAGGAGTTTATGAGGCGTGGGGAACTTGGGCGCTGTTCCAAATCCACCTTTTTCTTCGTCATAATCCAGCCTGAGACGGTCATAAGCGTCCCGTAAGACTTCACTGCCAAGCTGATTCCCTGCTGTTCTTTTTTCAAGG
Source organism: Candidatus Limnocylindrales bacterium (assembly GCA_035319575.1). GTDB lineage: Archaea > Thermoproteota > Bathyarchaeia > Bathyarchaeales > Bathycorpusculaceae > Bathycorpusculum. The sequence goes on along the minus strand of DATHCJ010000026.1, from coordinate 4,616 downwards.
TATTGAAGCCGCGCTTTGATATCTGCGCCCACCATTTCCAACTGCGAACGCTGCACCTTCCACATGTCCATAACTTGTGAAACAAGATCCAACATCCCCATTACGCCAACGCGGCTGTATTTGGGGATGTAGCTTTGGGCGTAGAATGGGTTCAGCTTGGGGGTCATCAGGATGTTAAGCGGCCAGCCGCAGTTTCTTCCCATCGCTTGGCAAACAGCCATGTACGCTGCATCCAAGTCAGGTCTTTCTTCACGGTCAACCTTAATGCACACAAACGCTTGGTTAAGCAGGTCAGCGACTTGCTGATCGCTGAAGCATTCCGCTTCCATCACGTGGCACCAGTGGCAAGATGCGTAGCCTATGCTTAGGAAGATGGGTTTGTCTTCTGCTTTGGCTTTGTCTAGGGCTTCTTGGCTCCATGCGTACCAGTCTACGGGGTTGTAGGCGTGCTGGAGGAGGTACGGGCTTTTTTCGTTAATGAGCCTGTTAGGCTTCGGTTCAGGTTTTGGCTGCATAAAAAGTAAACTCCATGCCTGCAGTATTTAGCCAGCAGTGTTTTATTAATTGTTGGGTTCTGAATGTTAACTATTTTTTCGTTTTGTCCCGGTTTGACTTTTTCGAATTAGGACTTGTATTTGCAGGCTATGCAATTAGGAGGCAATGCGCCGTTTAACCAGCAAACATGTAGTTTCACTATATTAGTATGTGTACGTATGCCTGCGTGTCCCAGATAGAAGCCCAATCAACAAGCACACTCCCCCGACCAACGCGATGAACGAACCAACCAACAGCATTATGGCAGAATTCGATAGTGTTGAATATTGTGAATTGAAAGAATTCTGTTGAACCAGACCTGTTGATGACCAACATAGAAAGATGCCTATGAGTAAAATAACAAAGCCGAAAAACGCGAGATAAATGAATGACCCGTTACTCAAAGGTTTATCTTCTCAAATTCTTAACTTTCTGATTTTGGAAAATTAGAATTTATGAATTATAAAACAAGATTGATACCGGCCCTTTGTCTGCAGGCAATTCTTGAGTGTTAAAAAGCGCTATGGTTATTGCTGTGAAACGTAACATTATAGTCGGGTCTCTTCATGAATGTGAAGGAAGCCTTGTCCAAGCTGCAAAGTTACTCTGACGAGCTTGGTCTCGACCTGTCGAAACCCGCTGACCGGTTCAAATGGTTTTTGGCTTCAGTGCTTTTTGCCAAAAGAATATCTGCTCAAACTGCCAAAGAGACTTACCGCTATTTTGAGCAGGAAGATTTGACCAGCCCTGATGCCATATCAGATGCGGGGTGGGACCGGATGGTTGATGTTCTCGATTCCGGAGGTTACACTCGATACGACTTCTCGACCGCGACGAACCTTCTGGGAATCGCAAAGATGATGAAGGAAAAGTACGGTGACCTAGAAGGGCTCTATTTGGAATCAAGCAGCCCAGCCGACTTAGAGAGGCGACTCCAAGAGTTCAAGGGTGTTGGTCCTGTGTGCGTGAGCATATTTCTCCGGGAGCTAAGAGGAATCTGGGAAAAAGCAAAACCTGAACCCTCGCCGATGACCGTTGCAACGGCGAAAAAAATTGGTTTAGATGTGGAAGACGTCGTGCGTTATGAATCTCAACTTGTTCGGTTAAACCTTGAATACTGCAAGAAACATCGAAGCTCAACATGCCCCCTTGAAGACAAGTGCCCGGATATGATATCTCCTTAGAGAAGAAAAGAAGAAGGCGTCAGCAGAGTCCTTTTCGTTGACTTTGAAGGCGCTAAAGCACTATGAAAAGGCAAAAGGACAGCCAGATGGGGGTAAGTTTAAAATACTTCATGAAGTATAATTGCGTTCCCTATGGTAGTTTCCGTATATAACCTACCTTAAAAAAACCGGGTTGAATAAAATGAAATTAAATACTATGCAATTAGCCGTGATGGCAATCCTGGCTGCATTGTACGCGGTCGGCGTTATTTTCTTGGCTGGAATAAGTTTCTATGCTGCACAAGTAAGAATCGCTGACGCGATGTTGCCTTTGTCGATGATTTTTGGGTTGCCTGGCGCCTTAGGCTTAAGCTTGGGCTGCTTAGTTTCCAATGTTTTCGGGGGTCTTGGACCAATCGACATATTCGGAGGGGCGGCAGCAAATTTGGTTGCATGTGTCCTCGCATGGTACATTGGGCGAAATGGAACAAGAATCAGGCGGTTTGCGGCAACGCTTGTTCAGACGGCAGTTGTCGCGTTGATTGTCGGCTCGTATCTTTCGTTCCTTCTTGGCATGACTCTCGGAGTAAGCATTCTCCTCGTTCTTGTCGGCGAAGTAATCGCAGTCAACCTTGTGGGATTCCCCATACAAGAAGCGCTCAGGAAAACCTCGATATTCAGCAAGTTCACCGGAAACAGTCAAGCGCAGGAAAAAACTGGTTAAGTTTTCTAAGCGTCCTTATTTCCGCATTTGGCAGGACCGTATGCATTCCACTAGTGATTCGAGGTTTTCTATGGATTTGTCTAACGTGACGAAATTCCCGATTTCTTCAACCGTGCTGGAAGGGATAATCACTACGACCTTGCTTAGGATTGGTCTTTTAAAGCCGAGTTCTGTTGCAGCTTCGTCATTTAACGCAACCTGCAAGCCCGTAACATGCCAGTCGCTAGTGTCCACGTCTAAAGCTTCAACTTCTCCCACTGTGTAGCCTTTTTCGCTGACCACTTTTTTGCCTTCAATTTTAACGGGGTTTACATTCATTTCTTTTTCTGCAACGTCTTTGAGGTTTCTTATTGGCTCAGTGAGCGTTATCACGTCGCCGACTGATTCAATCAGCTTCGTAGGTAAACACACCATGATTCTGCGTAGGAACGGCTTCCTGAAATCAAGTTCCGCCGCAGACATGTCGCTGAGAACAACGTAAAACGCGTTGGCTTGCCACGTGCTGAAGTCAACGTATAAGTCGTTCATCTCTCCCAGTATGTATCCTTCGGTTCCAATAACTTTCTTGCCTTTCAACAGGATTGGATTCATCGGAAACCACTTTGCATTGATAATTTCGACTGGTTCCAAATAAATAGTTTGTTTTTTGCGCCAGCTCCGGAAGCTAGGTTAAGGTGGGGCTTTCGGGGAACCCGATATGTTAATCGTTCTATTGTTTTGCTTGTCTACCAACTCTTCTAAGAATCAAGTTAGCCACCAACGCCAACGCAGCGTCAGCCAGAAGCCATTCCAGCAAGTTAAAAACGCGGATAAACGCGAGAACGGTAAAAGTCAACAACAGCGCAACAGCAACTGCGCCAACAGTGCGCCTCGTTTTGCTGGCGGGAGCCGATCTGGGAGTACTCAACGCGTCCATATTCCGTATGCACCTGACTTCTCCAACCCGTTGTAGCCTATAATCGTTGCTGTTACCGGAACGATACGCAAGAGTCAAAACATTTTCTGTTTTTGATCATCAACAGGTGTTCATCAGGACTGGGCACAGAAAGGAAGCCACGTCTCAATGAATTTTGGTCCCGCTTCAGGGTTTTTTAAACCCAGTTTCTGCTGCGGCAGTATTCATTAATGCTTCTTAAAAAATTATTTTGTTTCCGTTGGAGGGTGCAGCTGGTTATTTATGCTTAATTGATCTCCACGCGAGGTAAATGACTGCGGAGACTAGGAAAGTTGAGTCTATAGAGTTTGGGAAAGAGGGGAAGAAAACCCAGTGGTTGAAGAACGTTGCGAACTTTAGTGCAATGCCGATTGTACCGCATACAAACATCACCAGCAAACAGTCCTGCAGGAGCTTGTTCCAGCTGTTATAAATTACCTTCATGTATTATCGTCGAACAATTACAGATTTTATTAATAAGTAAATTATGAACTGCAACTATTAATTGAAACTCAACGTTTCAACTTTCAAACGAAGATGTAACCTGGTTTAAGTGATTCTTGTGGCCGTTTCTATAAGAAACCCTCTTTTGCTTATCGTGTACGGCAGTCGGCGGGCAGGCATAAATGTCCCCCTCATTTTTCTCACAAGCAGGTCCGTGTGCGACGTGTCAGTGGTCATTGTAATGTTGAATGCTATAATACCTTCAGCGAAGTGTTCAATCGTAGTTTCCGTTTTTTGGTCTTGCATTCCTTCGGTTAATAGAAGCAGATGATATTCTTCGCTGGATTTGTTTTGATTCGACATCGCCGTTAAAAGGCTGGTGACTTCGTTCAGTTTACGTGTTAGCAAAAGTTCAGACAGCGAGTCTACTATGACCGTTCGGTGCTCCGTCATTTCTTCCAAAACTACTTGTTGAAGGGCGCCCGTCTTTGTGAAGGTTTTGAATTTCCAGTTTCCGCTACTTTCCAGTGGTTCAGTGTCCCAGTTGTACGTTGCCATGTCTTCCCTGACGGCGTCGGCAGATGGATTTACAGTGAAGTAGGTAACTCCGATTTGTTTTGCCCTTGCGTAGGCGATTTGTCTCGCGAACACTTCATTACCGGTGCCAGGTCGGCCTTCAAGCAGGAGAACTTTAGGAGGCAATCCTCCCGTCAAGAATTCGTCAAGACCTGCAATTCCCGTTTTTATCAGCTTCATGTTGGGCTTCCTCCGTTTACTTTGTAAAATGATTGTTATAACCCTTTTTGGTTCTGGGGCA
>DATHCJ010000025.1:0-3495 GCA_035319575.1 Candidatus Limnocylindrales bacterium | reverse complement strand
ACTCCCATGGCTGAGAAGTACTCTTCAAGGAAGATCCTGATGAAGTCCTTCGACATCTCGGAAACCAAAACAAGCGTGTAATCGTTTGGAGCGTTTCTCGTTAATCGATAAAAGTTGCATATCTCAAGACGGGTCAGCATTTCTTCGGGTGAACGAACTTTGGATTTGAGCTGTTCCCAATGGGCTCGGGCTAATTCCTTGTGCCCACTCCAGAACTTTTCTTTCTCGGGCGATGAAGCAATCAGGCTCAAGAACATTAGCCAGTGGTCAACGTCCAAGATTACGTGTTCACCATTAAGCAGCATGTCCATGTAGCCTTGGATTTTCTTCTTAACTGCAGGGTCTTCAAGTGCCTTGTTTTCGTTGTAGAATTTTAGGGCACGCCGCATGACTTCGCTCTGTGAAACCTCTGACTCCGTGCTTATCTTCTCCAGCAAGTCAGCTGTTGTCTTATCGAACGCCACTGTTATTCTAGTCGGGTTAACCATAACTGCCACGTTAAGCCTAAATTTAACATATTTTCAGATTATTGAAAATTATATAAACATTGCGCTACCCTAAGATAATCTTACTTAGCAATTTTAAATGTTAAGCCACTATTACTAAACAAATGTTAAAAGAAGGAACTAGGTTAAGCGTCAAAAATCTTTTATTCCCACGTCTTTCTTATCTGATTATGTCCCCGAGTTATTCACATTCTAAGAGGCACAAAGAAATGAAAAAGCCAGAAATTTACCTTGAACCGAAGGAACGGGTCGCAAGAGTAATTGAGCTGCTTGAAAAGCAGTATCCCACCGCAAAAACTGCTCTAAACTTTTCCAACCCGTTGGAAATACTCGTTGCAACCATGCTTTCTGCCCAGACCACTGATGAAAGAGTCAACATTGTAACCCGAAGCCTCTTCAAGAAATACCGAACGCCCGAGGACTACGCCAACGCCGACATAAAAGAGTTAGAGCAGGATATACACTCAACAGGCTTCTACCACAACAAAGCAAGAAACTTACAAAAATGTTGCCAGCTCCTCGTGGAAAAATTCCATTCTCAAGTTCCTAAAACAATGGAGGAACTAACGGAACTGCCCGGCGTGGCAAGAAAAACCGCCAACATCGTATTATACAACCCTTACGGGATAATCGCTGGCATAGCAGTCGACACCCACGTTAGCAGGCTTTCACAGAGGCTGGGGCTAACAGAAAATGAGGATGCCGCGAAGATAGAACAGGACCTCATGAAGATCACGCCTAAAGAGCAATGGATGAAGCTAACCGACCTGCTGATTCTCCACGGAAGACAGGTCTGCGTCGCGAGAAAGCCTAAATGCGAAATATGCGTTCTTAACAAGATTTGCCCATCTGCTTTCTCCTTCGGCTAAGAAACAGCACGCATTTATACTTCATCACCTCTGTTAGCTTCGGATGAATTTTATGGCTACCCAAATTAAAGTGGGAGACAAGGCACCGGATTTCACTCTGCCTGACACCGAGATGAAACTAAGAAGCCTCAAGGATTTCATCGGGCAAAAAATCATCCTTGCATTTTTCCCTGGCGCATTTACTTCAACATGCACGAAGGAGATGTGCGAGTTCCGGGATTCAATGGCTCGCCTTCTTGATTTGGAGGCGCAAGTTATTGGAATAAGCGTTAACGATCCGTTTAGCAACAAGGCTTTCGCAGAAAAAAACAGGCTGCCGTTTCCGATACTTAGCGACTACAAACGTGAAACCATCAAGAATTACGGGTTAGAACTACCCAACTTTGCCGGGCTCAACGGATACACTGCTGCCAAACGCTCCATTTTTATTATAGACCCCCTAGGCGTGGTGAGGTACGTTTGGGTCTCAAACAACCCGGCAGTCGAACCGAACTATCAGGAGATACAGAAGGCGCTGGAACAAATCGCGTAGGCACAGGTTTCGCCTGGAGAAATTTTAACTATCCTCCAGCATTCTTTGAATTTTACGGCGAGCACCATTGAATTCCCAGTGACGTTCGTTGACGCCTATTGACGTTTGTTGACGCTTATTGACGCAATCTGGAAATGATTCAAGCTCTGCCGCAAAAAAACAAACCAAAACAAATTGCTCCAAAAATGCAAAACCAAGCTTGTTCTTCTTCTAACAAAAGAATCCTCCAAGCCAGAATGACACGTGCCTCTGCTTGCGCTTTGAAATTCAAGAGTCGTTTGAGCCTATCCCCATCATTGCTCCTGAGCTAAACGGCCATGCTCAACCATCAGACACTTATCCATAACAACAATCAAACCCGCGCGCCTGCCGGCTTCAGCAGCCTCCTCGTTGACTATTCCAAGCTGCATCCAGACCACGAAAGGCTTACCATTCTTCTCCTTTAGCTTTATGGCCTGTTCCATTATGGGCGGCACATCTTTCGCTGGCCTAAAAACATCAACGATTTCAATAGCTCTCTGTATGTCAAGCGGGATATCAAGCAAACTCGGGTAGCTTTTCTCGCCGAGCACCTCATCCGCAAACGGGTTTACGGGTACAATGCGGTAGCCATGCTGCTTCAGATACGCAGCGACGCGATGGCTGTATTTTCCAGGCTCCTTAGACAAGCCGACAACCGCAATAACCCTGTATTTCTCAAGTATTTCTTTAACCATGTTTTGACTCAAGCAAATCACCTCCCATCGCCAATAAAGCTGTTTTAACGCGCTTCGCCCAAGCTTAACTCAAAAAAATGCTCCTTGCCACCGTGCACCGCGAAAATTTTGACAACTTCTCCAACCTGCCTACTACGAATCTCACGCACCAAATCCTCAATTCTATTTATGTCAACGTCATTTATTTCTAAAATGATGTCTCCTTCAGTCATTCCAGCAGCCTCCGCAGGACTCCCTCCAGCAACTTTAGTCACAAGCACCCCATGATCTACAGGTTCCGGTAAATCGTAGTAACGTACAAGCTCCCGCGTTAAACTTAAGCCAACAATACCGAGCCACGGTGTTCTAGCGGCGCCTCCAGTGACAATCTGGTTGGCGCATTCCTTAGCTGAGTTCACAGGAACCGCGAAACCTATGCCCTGAGCAAACGGTATGATCGCAGTGTTTATCGCTATGACTTTGCCGTTGACATCAACAAGCGGGCCGCCACTGTTTCCGGGATTAATAGAGGCATCTGTTTGAACAAGATCCTCTATCAAGCCCCTCTCAGACTCTATTGTCCTATTAATAGCGCTAATCACCCCCGAAGTTACGCTTGGACCGCCAGCTAACCCGAAGGGGTTACCGATAGCGAAGACCCTCTGTCCAACTCGTATCTTATCCGAATCACCAAATTCAGCCGCCTGAAGCTCTCTCTCACTCACGTTAACTTTAACCACGGCTACGTCGTGGATAGCGCATGAACCCACGAACGTTCCCTCCAGCACCTCATTGGTGCTTAAAGTAACGTTGATTTTATGCGCCCCACCAACCAAATGACTATTTGTCAAGATGTAACCTTTTGAGTCAAGGATAGTGCCTGAACCCACGCC
>DATHCJ010000024.1:0-75769 GCA_035319575.1 Candidatus Limnocylindrales bacterium | reverse complement strand
TTCTGCTGGTGGCTGCGAAACTTGCCTTCTTATGTCCCTGCCCCTGCTGAAGGACAATACAGCTGCCACGACGAGGATTACGATTGACGCGTAAAATGCATGGTCTATCCCTACGATGAACGCTTGGCTGACGCCGCCTTTAAGGCTGATTGTTCCGATAAAAACCGCGAAGGCTACCCCTCTTGGTATTGAGGCTGCCGCAACTGAGATTGCCAGCACGTAACTGCCGACTAATCCGATGTTCTGCACTGTCCGTAGCAGGCCTGAGATGCTGCCGTATGAGCCTGGTCTTGCGTTGGCCATTACTGCGCTGTTGTTGGCAGGGAAAAACATTGAGGTTCCAAGACCTGAGACCGCCGACGCAATTAGGACAATGTAAAGTGGCGAAGTAGTGGTCATGGTCAAGTAGATGGCTATTGCCAGCGCTAGGAAGAATATTCCTGCTGTCGAGATTTCTCTAGAACCAAACCTGTCCGAGAGCCTGCCCATTATTGGGCCAAGAAAACTTCCAGCGACGTATCCTGGAACCAGTAGCAACGAGGCGTTGAGCGGTGAGAGCCCTCTTATTCCTTGCAAGTACATGATTACCAGGAACACCACGGAGAAGTAGCCGACACTTGTAAAGAACGCTGAAAAGATTGCGTTGCGGAGAACTTTGTTTTTGAATGCTTCAAAATCAATCAAGGGGCTTTTAACGCGGCGGTCATACAATAGAAAGACAGGTACCAACAGCGCTCCAATCACGGTTAAAGTTAGGTTGAATGTGTTGAGCCCGTTTGCTGCGAACTCTACCAGACCCGCGGATAATGACACTAACGCCGCGCCAAGTAGCGCCATTCCGGCGAGGTCTAACTTCGCTGACGTCTTTTCGATGTCCGCGATGTACTTTACTCCCACTATTACAGCGATTATGCCTATTGGAATGTTTATGAAGAAGATGTATCTCCAGTTGACGAAGGTGGTGATTATTCCGCCTAAAACAATGCCGAGCATTGCTCCTGCTGTGAAGCCCAGTGAGTTGTAACCGTATGCGGTGCCGCGTCTTTCTCTAGGGAAATAATCAGCTATGATGGCTCCACTGTTTGCTTGCAGCATGGCTCCGCCGACCGCTTGAACTGTTCTGAAGCCTATGAGAAGATAAATGTGGGTTGAGAAACCGCATAGGGCTGAGCCGATGGTGAAGATTACGAAGCCTAAGTTGAATATTGTGCATCTGCCGTAGATGTCTCCTACTCTGCCCATTTGGGTGGTGGCAACCGCGATGACGATGAGATAAGCAAGAATAATCCAGAGGGATGTGGCTAAGTTTGAGTGAAGGCTGTCGTTTATTGTTGGAAACGCTAGTATAACGATTGTGCTGTCGAGCGCTCCCATAAGTGTCCCAAGCATGACGATTCCTAGCACTATGTTACTATGTTCGGGTGAACTTGCAACTTGTGCGACAGTGGCCTTTTCCATTTAACTCAACGCCAATTTGTCTTCTTCCATTACCAATGGTCATTTAATTTAAGTTTTATTATTTCGTTTGAAAACAAGATTGAAATCACTAGAACTTCCCTGAGTTAAAAAGTGTATTCCTCAAGGAATAAACCGAGAAAACAAAGGATAAGTAACTATCCTGTGGGCAGTAACGATCTATTCTGCAGAACCTTACTTTTCTCTTTTTCCTGTTCAGTCACCGCCTGTCTCGAAAGTGTCTAGAAGAATTACGCTAGCTTAGAGCTGAAAACCAGTTTCTCATAAGGCGGCCTGAATTGTAGAGTATCTTCGACGTAAGCTCTGAGAAGCTCAGCCACGCTCCAAGCTTGAGACACGCAACCGCCAGGCGTGTAAGGCCAATCACCATCATAGAGCTCACTTATCGACCCAACCCCGTTCTGAACGGTCTGCTGGGTAAGCACTGGCAGCAGGAAAGTCTCCTGTGCAAACTTCAGTTGACGATCGGCTCGACCCTTCGTCTTTATGTAAGCTTTCGTCAAAGGCCCCGTGAGCCAGGGCCAAACGGGACCGTTATGGTAAGCCAAATTCCGCGTCGTTCTATCACCAAAGTATCTTCCCCTATAATGCGGATCATTGTTGGCGAGGGTTCTCAATCCGTAAGGAGTAAGAAGCTCTTTCATTACAAAGTCAACAACAAGGCTTTGTTTATCCTTTTCCAACATCGTGAAATCGAGCCCCACAGCTATGATTTGGTTGGATCTGACGGACTGATCAGCAATGCCCTTATCTACAACGTCAGAGAGGCAAAGCTTCTCACTGTTCCAAAACTCCAGGTTGAAGTTCAATTTAGCCTTATCAGCCATTGAACAATAATCGCCTGCTAGAGCGTTTTCTCCATATTTTTTCGCCAACAATTCACAGGTTCGAAGCGCATTGTACCATAATGCTTGAATTTCAACAGCTTTTCCAGCTCTCGGAGTCACCGCAATTCCTTGGTTTTCAGCATCCATCCAGGTGAGTCTTGGACCATGTTCAAGCAAGCCGTCCTGGTCAACATGTATGTCATATTCCGTGCCTCTCTGATGAGCAGCAATGATACTCTTCAAACCGTCCCAGAATTTGGCTTTCACAAATTCGAAATCGGCCGTATACTTCAAGTATTGCAAGACGGCGTTAACGTACCATAAAGTGGCGTCGACGGTATTGTACGCTGGCTTACCAGTCTTTTCATCGATGTAATCAGGTATTAACCCTCGCCTCAAGTAACCCGAGAATTTCAGGAGCACTTTTCTCGCATCGTCAAATTTTCGAGTCACCAGCATGAGTCCCGGTAGAGAAATAAATGAGTCTCTACCCCAGGGCTCGAACCAGTAGTAACCTGCAATTATGAATTTTCCCTCGTTTTTTTTCACGACGAAAGAATCGGCTGCTAGAAGAATCCAGCTTAGCCAATCCTTAGCCGCTAATTTTTCCTGTGCCTCATAAAATCGGGCTAGCAGGCTGCTCTTCCGATTCAGTTCGCTCGTAAAAAAAGACTCGACTGCGCTTATTGTGTTGCCAATTTCATTCAAAGTGACAATTTCGTCTCCATCGTTTTCAGAAACAACTGTGGCTATCGCAAAGGTGGACTCATGCCCGTGAGGAAGTTTGAAGTTAAAAAATCCCGGCTGGAAGCAATCATCCGTGCTGCTCTCGCCTCTTGCCTCTTCCTCGCGATAATACGCCTTGTCGATCCAGCCGGAGTCGCAGACAAAGGTTCCTCCGATAGCTCTTGAAACCAAAGTGGCGGGTGGCAAGTTAGCAACAAGTTTCACTTCGCTTGGTCTTGAGGTTTGAGTGAAACGTAACTGGTTCGCCCTTCTATCAACGACCGCGTGAAAATGCCGACAGGAAATTAAGGGATAAATCTTGATGTCTGAATCCACCACGCCTGGGTTTTTAACTTGATAAATCGCTACTGCTGCGTTCCTCTCATGCGGCATAAAAATTGTTTTTCTAACCTCAATATTTCCAGCTTCATAAAGATAAGTCGGAAACGGAGAAACGCAGAGGCTCTTCAAGAAACGGTAGCCCTGAGGATGAATCGCGCCAAAGAACTCATTCGCTCCCAAACTGTAAACATCGTTGCCGCTGCATATCTCTTCGTCGAGTTTGGAAAGGCAGACCGTTCGTTCACCCGGAGGGTTGAGAGCAGCAACTAACAACCCATGATATTTTCTCGTGTTTATACCTAGTGCAGTCGAGGCGGCGTAGCCTCCCAAACCATTGGTCACAAGCCATTCTTTCCGTATTGCCACCTCAAAATCAGCCAACTCATTTTCATTTAATTTTATAGAAGGCAGCTTCATTTCCGCATCATCTTGCAATACTCCTTCCCGAGGAAGTAAAAAACGTTTGCTACAGAGGATATGGGTCTCAAGCAAGATGAAATGAGCCTCTTAACCTGATTCTCGGCTAACGTTTAGGGCTCATCCTTAATCCAAAAACCAGTTCAGGCATCATGCAACATTCTGCCACCTTTGCAGTTTCCGCCCAAGAATCCAAAAACCTAAGCAGCTACGCTTGTTTACGTTGAACCATAGGAAAATTCGGGTCAAAGAGAAAACGATTTTCTAGTAGGCACTGCAAAAAATAGGCCAAATCCCCAAACCCGACGAAATATTCGCATGCAAGATTCTTCGGTGTTTCAGCATGCGTCACGCCCACGGCGACTTCAGCGAGTTTAAACGCTGAATTATCCACTTCTGAGTCGCCCATGTACATAACACTATTAAGCACTCCGAGTTTCTGCTTCAAGTCTAACAGCGCTTTTCCTTTATTCACAGCACACGGGAAAACATCAAAAAACGGTTGTTCCTCGTATTTTAAGGTCGCAACGGGCAAGCTTTCACAAAAAGAAAGAACCTTCGTAGCAGTTTTTTCTGCTCTTTCTTGGTTATCGGCAAAGCGCCAGTCAACTGAAAACGCGACGACTTTCCCCTGGGAATCTCGTTTCTCCTCCACTTTCAAGACGCCTTCAGACTTGCTTTTCGCGTATTCTAGAGCCGTTGCCACGTTCCTATTGCCTTCCAAGCATGGAGCCTTAGCCGTGATTTCTCCGATCCTGGTTTCCAAGCCTCCCAGAGCAGACCATGCACACGCAAACGGCGTCCTTGCGACCACAAACTCAAGCGACTTGGTGGTTATCACGGCGACGGGGATACACTTCCTTATTCTGTCAAGAACCAACGCGATTTTCGGGGGGACCTGCGACTCTAACAGTGAGACATTCATTGAGCTTATAGTCCCGTCATAATCCGTGAACAATGCACCAATTATTCGTGCATTTTGCTGTCTCAACTTCGAACCCATAAGGGTAGTACGGTTTCGGGTAGTTTTAGTCTTTTCTGTAACCCGCCAAAAGACCTCGGTGGTCGCTCATCCCTCAGTTCAACTAGTTGAAGCCTGCGCCCGTTTGTGTGTTAATCTCGTGCACACCAAAATTCAATTATCGCGTACTTCAAATCATTAAGCTATTAGACGCTAAACCCTTTGCAGAGCAAATCACAATGCTGGAGAAACGAATCGGCGTCGTCATGTACCAAACGAGCAAAAGTAAAGGGCAAGAACTCGTAGCCCAACGAATGGTACGTGAGTTCATAAAACTTGGCAACAAAGCGTACCTTATCACCAGCGTCTTCCATGATGGAGAAAAAGTTGTCTCCTCAGAGAATTTAACCAAACTCGGTGGTTACATCTACGCCGACGACGCGGAGCTTCAAATACCGATAATTAGGGTTGAAAGTTACATCGCAAGGTGGCCTCCTAGGCGAATAGTTTTCCGAGATTTCATTTCTACTCTTGAAAAAATCGTGGACAAGTACCGGCTTGATGTCCTCATAACTCATAGCACTTTGTGGAATGGACCTGAAGATGTTGCAAAATTTGTAGAGTGGCGACGTAATATGAAAGACATCGGCGGATACCAAGACCCGTTAGTTTTCTGTCAGATGTCCCACTTCCAAGAACCGACCCCTAAACGCTATTCTTTGGCTGAGCGATCCTTCCGAACCATCTGGAACAGGCTGACTTTGCCTCAGATATTTTCAGTAGCGAATCTTATCATCGTGGTAACACCCTTCGAGAAAGAAGCCAAAGTTAAAATGGGCGCGGACCCTGACAAGTGCTTCCTCTTCCCCGGCGGCGTAGACGATGAAATGTTTCTGAGATACGCAAACGCCGATGCTAAAAGATTCATGAAAGCTCTAAGCATCAGCAAAGACTCAAAAACAGTTTCTTTCTTGGGAAGTCTTGAAGAACGCAAAAACCCGATGGCTGTAGTAAAGATAGCCGCTGCCCTCAAAGAAAGAACCGACATTCATTTCATCTTAGCTGGAAATGGAGATTCACCCTACGGCGAAAAAATCATCCAAGAAATCAAGGGAATGCCGAACGTGACGTATCTCGGAGAGATAAATGAAGAAGAAAAAGTGCTCCTAATCAAAGCTTCGTACGCGAACATAATCTTAAGCCGCCTAGAAGCCTTGGGATTAACCCAGATGGAGTTCATGTACAACGGCGTTCCTGTTATCACTTCAGGGGTCGGGGGACAAAAATGGCTCATTCATAACGGAGTTGAAGGGCTCCATTTGAAGGGTCCTGATGACATAGAAGGCGCAACGGCGGCTGTTTGCAAGCTTGTGGATAATCCGGAATTGCGAAGGGAGTTTTCAGAAAACGCCAAGAAAAGAACAAGGAGCCTGGCGATTTCAAATTTGACTGCTGACCTTGACAGGGCGTTGAATGACGAACTAATCAAGGAGAGAGGCTTAATCGAGATTCCAAACGAAGCCCGAACCACTCTTTCGTCTCCTGAGAACGTCTTGAAGAGCTGGTCTTCAGGCAGCTGGGGCGTTATTGCGACCGAAAAGAGGCTCTTTATCAAGAGAGGCTTCCTTTCCAGAAAAATCACTGAAATTCCTATCAAAAACATCTCATCCATAGAGTACATGCGTCGATACTCGTGGAAAGCGCTTGTGCTAGGCGTGGCAATCTCTGCTTTGTTTTTCGCACTGCCTTTTTTCAGTCAGATTTTTTCGAGCGCCTTCGTTGCGGGTCTGGAAAGTATCGTTAGGTCCATTTTTCCTCAGTCATTCCTGCAGTCACGCTTTCTTGGAGCTTTCATCAGCTTTCTGCAACTTCTACCTTTTTTAATCTCGGTCGCCGTCTTTGCCGTTCAAGCCAGAACCGGTTACACTTTGCGCGGTTTTGGTATAGAAGCGATCTATTTGCCTCGTGAATTTCGAGAGGCAATAGCTTTTGTTAGGAACATGCAAAATGGCGGGTTGTACGAGAGAGAGTATGGAGCTTTCCCTCAAAAAGAGTTAAGCGAGATAGCTAGTGCCTAAGTGTGCGTGGGCGAATAGAATATAAACTGAGCGCTATCATAGTTAACTAAATATGAATGTTAACTCCCAGGTTAACGGATAAGTAATTATAATCCAAAAAAGCTTGTTTCAACAAAACAACCTTCAGCTGTGACCCTTTGAATGCCCGAGAAACCCGATTCTTCCATCGACGCGTTCGACTTGTTGTCAGATGAAAGCTCCGAACGGGCGAAAAAGAAGCATAGGCAAGAGCTTTTGGAGCTTGCGCGTGTTAAGGAATTTTTCAAGGAAGGCAGCATAAGCATAAACAAGTTCACGTGTGTTGGAGTACAATGCAAGCTATGCGTTAAAGCTTGTCCAACCAACGCTCTTTACTGGTCACTTGGCGAAGTGGGCATAATAGAGGACTTGTGCGTCTATTGCGGCGCCTGCGTCTTAAGCTGCATGGTTGATGACTGTATAAAAATTAAGCGGAAACGGGAAGGTGGCGAGGTAGAGCGGTTCAGCAAGCCGAAAGATTTCATTAAGCTGGCAGATGAAATTAACGCCAAGAAGCGTTTAGGACGAGCGAGGGCGATTTTCCCGACCGTTGAAGACTACTGCGATAGATACCACGCTAAGCCGAAAGGGTAGTTTTGAAACTTTCGGAAAAGTCGACAGGAATACTGATAAGCAGAAACATTATTTTACAAAACCCACACAAGAAGGCATGCCTATGGTTAAAACTTACAGCGTAGCCGTGCTCAAGGGTGATGGCATCGGACCTGAAGTCACGGAGGCAACGACAAAGGTTCTCCAAGCCACAGTGGAAAAATCAGACTTTAAGCTTAACTTTCTCTATGGCGAAGCTGGATACCACTGCATAGCCCAGTACGGCACCAACTTGCCCAAAGAAACGCTGGAACTCATAAAAAAAACCAGCGCCTGTCTTAAGGGTCCAATGACCACGCCGGAAGAGCCAGGCGCGCCTGTAAGCGTGGCTGTAACCCTCCGCAAAATCTTCAACCTCTACGCAAACATGCGCCCGTGCCGGAGCTTTCCAAACGTTGAAGCCTTAAAACCCAACCTTGACTTTGTTGTTGTGCGGGAAAACACCGAAGGGCTATATTCAGGCGCAGAAGCTCTGCTTGCTCCAGGCGTCGGAGTCGCTCTGAGAATAATCACAAGAGAAGCATCGTTGAAAATAGTAAACTTCGCCTTCAAGCTTACGTCTCAGCGCAAGAAACACTTGACTTACGTTCATAAAAGCAACATTCTAAGGATCACCGACGGCATCTTCAAGGACGCCGTTAAGGAGGTGCAGCAGGAGTATCCTGACGTAACCGTTGATGACTTGTACATTGACGCGGCTACGATGCAGCTTATCAAGAAGCCAGAAGCATTCGATGTGATCGTTACAACAAACCTCTTCGGCGACATACTCTCTGACGAAGGGGCTCAGGTAACGGGAAGTTTAGGCTTAGCAGCAGGCGCAAACATCGGGGAAACCTACGGTATGTTCGAGCCTGTTCATGGTTCAGCGCCTAAGTACGCTGGAAAGAACAGGGTTAACCCGATTGCTACTATTATGGCTGGTTCAATGATGCTGGATTACCTTGGCGAAAAGGCAGCCTCAGCCGAAATTGAAAATGCCGTGATAAGCGTGCTCAAGGAGGGCAAGGTTAGAACTGTCGATATAGGTGGCTCGGCATCCACGGACGAAATGGCGAATGCTATCGTGGCAAAACTTAAGGCGGATTGATTGAAGCCACGGTTCCGCTACGCGTCGACAGCTCTTTTTTATCCCTGAAACCTTTTCTCGCTAAGGCGTTCTCCAACAGTAATGTGTCTCCGATTTTTAAGCTATCAAACGCGTCTGCATGTTGACGCCAAGCTGAAATCTGAACGATGCCCGAGTCGTCTTTCAGGTCGAAAATCGTTAGCTTCACTTTTTCGCCTTTGCCTGTGGTTACTTCCTTGCTTTGAGGAACCGATGCGACTATGCCTTGAACGTTGGCGGTTTGGTTTTCGCTCAAGTTGGCTATTTTCGTTAACTGTAACTCGGCAGTTTGAACGTTAACGTACGTGTTTGAGTCGACGTGAACTTCAATGTCGCCGTTTTGCGCTTCTTTAACTCGAACATTAACCAAAAGCAAATGCGAGTTCACTTTGACCTTTTTCTCGAGTTCTGTTACTTTTTCGTTCCAGATCACGGCTGCAACTTGTCCGGAGTCGTCGGCGAGAGTGAACCGCATGACTTTTCCATCTGTATCGTCGCTTCGAATGAAGCTGCTTAAACCTGAAACATCCTTTACCACGCCGCTGAGATGCACGGCGCCTGATGCACCAGTTAAAGAGCCAATTTTTGTCGTAAACTTCTCAGTGGCTGGGTATTCGCTGGCTTTTTCCTGTGGCTCGACTTCAATTTTGCTTTTTCCTCCGAGATGCAACTCTACTCTGCCGTATCGGTCTTCCCGCGTGTACCCGTGAAGAAGCCTGACAGCCTGCCCCACCTTCAACTCGCCACTCTCGATCAAGACAGCCTTGTCATTCCATAACACAACACGTAAAGTACCACAATTGTCAACAAGCACGAGAGCAGCGATTTTGCCGGGTTTTTCTCCCTCGAACGTTTTTACTGGGTAAACAGCGATTAACCGACCCGCCACAGTAACATCGTTTAAGCCGGCGAACAAGCGGCTAGTAGGCAGGGTCCCGCTGCTGTAAACAATGTTCTGCTGCACTTCAACGCCGTATCTCGCAGCGATTAACCTCAGAAGCGTTTCGTCACCGAGCAAACCACCAGTCCTCATCCTTTCCTGCAGCAGCTCCTCAAGAATTTTTTCTTCGCTAAGCTCCGGGTTCTTTGCAAGAATTTTTTGAATAATATCTTGATCTGTCATCTCGCGCCGACACGATAACTATTCTGACGCTTTTAATTTTTTTGCAATTCTCCCGGCCGTTTGACTACGTTTATTAAAAACGATGTTCCATTTCACCTTGGAGCGCTCCGGAGGAAAAAACTGGTGGATCTTGCAGTGTTTTACGCGCTTGGCATCGGCCTAGTCTTTGCCGGAATCATCATTATTATTGCAGCAATTATCGTTGCCTCTGCACGCGCCGCTGGAAAGGGGAAGGTTAAGGGTGCAGGCGTAATCATCATTGGCCCTATCCCAATAATCTTTGGAACAGACAAAAAATCAGTTAAAACAGTTTTAGTGATGGCTTTAGCGCTCGTCATTGCCCTCATCGTCGCCATGTTGGTCTACTACTGGCTGTTGAGGTAGGATGGATATGTCAGGCGAAGAAGAAAACAAGGATGAAGGCATCACCGTTTCGAGCAGGCTGTTCACGTTTCTGCTTTTAGGAGTTGCTTTGGTTTTAATCGGCGTAGCCGTGCTGGTAGTTGCCTCTGTTGCTTTAAGTAGTTCGTCAAGCGTTGGTGTTGTCATTTTCATCGGTCCCTTCCCGATCGTTTTCGGGGCGGGGCCGAACGCCTTACTGCTGATAATTATTGGAATAATTCTTGCAGTCTTAAGTATAGTCTTGTTTTTGGTTATGAGCAGAAGGCACAATTAATTTTAAACTTTGGAAGAAGAAGAGTTTTCAGTCTTCTATTTCTTCTTCTTCGTCTCTGCCGTAGTACGCGTAGAGGAAGATTAGGATTAAAGCGACGAATACCGCGGTCATTGCGGAGTATTCTAGGGTCACGAAGTATGCGCCTAAATTCATGAGGGTTCTCCTTGCATCGGTTATTCTTGTAGCTTCTTAATATTTAAGGTGTCGCTTTTTTCCACTCGTTCATCAGCATTTCGTAGCTGTCATCGTTTTCCTCTATAGTTTCAAACCAGCTTAGGTTCTGCGCGATCTTCTGCGTTAAAAGATGGTAGCACATGTGAACTTTCTTGTCGATTACTCGGAAATAAAAGTCGTCGCATGTGCAGAATTCCGCTTCTGGCATGATGAGGTAGTCCCTTTCTCTGCCGACAACAATCCAAACCGTTCTTCCGCTTGGTTTGAAACTGTACTTTTTCACCCGATTCTCCTTCAGTGCATCAAGGGCTTTCGTGAACCTTGCTCCGAAAAGCTCGTAGAGTTCGTTCAGGTTGGAGCCTGACAGCTTGCCCGCTGTTTTTGCTTCTCGACAAATAGTGTTTAACGAGTCTAACTCTGAATTGCCGCTCATTTGCACATACGCAACGTGGATTGATTAAGGGGAAAATTGAATTTAGTTTCTTAGCCTATATCGATGGGTTCTCCCTTTGGCTTGTTTTCCGCTTCAGCCTTAGGAAGCACAACTTCCAAGACGCCGTTTTTGTAGGTTGATCTTGCCTCTCTAACGCGAACCTTCTCTGGCAACTCAACTTCTTTATAGTACTTGTACTGCGAAGTGTCAACCGAAATCGTTAACGAGTCCTCTGTGCCGTGCAGTTTTATGTCGCTTTTCTCCACGCCTGGAAGCTCAGCAACCACGTGGAGGTCGCTGTCAGCGTCAACAATGTCGACAAGTGGCTCGCGTTCTTGCTTAACCTGAGGGGGCCCTTTGAGTCCTTTCTTTATGTTTCCGAACTCTTGAATTTCAGGCTTGCCGTCAGGACCGATCTTCATGCTGTAGCCGTAAACGAAGGGGCCAAGCTCCCTAACCGTGCTTCCATCGGGAAGTTTACGCTCCTTAACGTATTCTTTAGGCACTTTCTCAGTGAAGTTCTTGAGCTCTTCATCCATCATCTTCTCCATTTCCCGGAACATGTCATCTATGTCGCTGAAAAACGGTTCTCTAGCTCGTCTTTTTTTCTGCCATTCAGGGTAATCATCATCTGAATCTGCGGACATTATCACTCACCACATTAAACTTGCGTTTTCCGCTCCAATAAATTTTATGTTGCCAAAAACGTATATCAGTGGATGCCTGCCTGCGTTTTCTTGTTTTGATTCGTGCACGCGCAAGCGGGGCCTATAGAGGTGAAAGCATATACAGTTTGCATATACAATTCGTCGGTACATGCAGTCGTAAAAAAGTCGGAAGTAGTTCCTCAAAGATACCGCTTGCATCAGTTGTCTTAAAGGTTTAAATGATGGAAAACAGACTAAATGGATTCAGCCACCGGAAAAAGTGGTGTATTTGCCGGGGTAGCCTAGCCTGGCCAGGGCGCCAGACTCATAATCTGGAGTTTGAAGGGGCTATGCGCCCAAAACCAGAAGTCGCGGGCTCGAATCCCGCCCCACAAACAAGAGTTCACGTCTGTTTGGACGAACGGCACCATTCGAGCCTCCGCTACCCCCAAAAATTGATGTTTTACAATAGTTTGCATCGTTGGGTCTCGTTTAGTTTCACGCAAATTGCTGCGATTTCGCAGTGAACAATGCATTAATTAGTTGACCTTTCCTCGCTATTGAGCCATTTATGAAAGCGGTGTGCTATGTCTCAGTAATTTTTAACTATAATCGTATTTCTCGGCTGAGCCAAGAATCAGCGTGTTTAAGGCAAAAGCCGAAGCACTAATCTAAATGATTTTTGCTTTTGGTAATTCTCTGGGAAGAATGTTTTAAACTTTAAATGAGAAAGTATACGTAGGTGAAGAAAATGCCAATTGATAAAGAAGAATTCGAATCTGGGCATGTTTTAACTGACATTGAAAAAAAAGTGATTTCTTTCTTGGAGAGCAACCCGGACAAAGCTTTTACGAGCAATGAAATAATTGATGGAATAAATATGCAAACGGATTTCACCGATTTCTGGAAAGCAGTTTCTTCTGGAATCAATTTGCTTGGATTCCCATATGTCCTTTACCGCTTAGTCAACGAAGGAAGAATCAGGACGAATTTTATAAACGGAAAATATTACTATATGGTAAAAAAGCATATGCTTTAATGAATTGATTAATCGGTCTACTTTGTCAGAATAGGCTTAACTTTGCTCGCTCGGCTAGAAGCTAAAACCAGGCGACCCCCGCAATCAACTGTCGTATTTTTCCACTTTACGTTTGAGTCTTGCCTTTCAAACCGACGCTTCCGTAATGCTTATTCATTTTGGCGAACAATATTCCATGCATCGTTATATAGTTTAGCGGTTGCTAAATTGCTTGGGGAGCGTGCATTTTTTGGAGCGCAAAGAAGCAGTGGCATTGTTAAGAGAAGTGATCGGCAACAATTTGGCTCAGCCAAAGATAGTATCTCTCGAAAAAAATCAAAGCGGCAGGTTTAATCTGGTGATGAATGATGAATGTAACAACCGAGCACTAAAACGATTTGTCGCTCAAAAAAATCTCATAGCGGAATTGGATAAGAAAAAAGGCTACCTTGTCATCCACGGCCGCTAGCTTGCCTTTTGCCTCTTCACTTACGAGGGTTCATGAAATGTTAATAAGCGCCTTCGCAAAAATCCCTCTTGAAGTGAAACCGTGAAAGACTACGACAACTTCTTTCTCCCAGCCAGCGACCTGCGAAAAGGAAAAGAGTTCTATCAAGACCTTTTGAAGCTGCCTGTTAAGTTCGACTTTTCAAACATGGGCATGGTCGCCTTCAAAGTCGGCGAAAACGAGCCAGCCATCATCCTCAAGGACACCAGCAAGTTTCCCGATTCGAAGCCGACAATATGGTTTGTAGTGGACAGCGTGCGGGAAGAGTACGAGCGGCTGAGCGCTAAAGGCTTACGGTTCTTGTCTGAACCATTTGAGATTCACACTGGCATGGCGGTTGAATTCGAAGACCCTTTCGGCAATCGATTAGGCATTACGGATTATTCTAAGCGTTGAATTCTTTGAGCTTTCAGTTGTTTTCGGGGCTTAATCTGATTCTTAGAGTGGCAAATTTCTGATTGCGCGAAAACGTTTGAATTCGTTAACCCTTGACGAAATGTATAAGAGAAAACCTTTATTTTGAAATAGAGAAGGCTCCTCTTTGCGCATAAAACTTAATGTCACCGGTATTGTTCAAGGCGTCGGTTTCCGCCCATTCATCTACCGCACAGCCACAAAAAACGGCTTAGCAGGGTACGTTCGGAACAGGGGCGACGCGGGCGTTGAAATTCTCTTAGAAGGCGACGGGCAGCACATCAAGAATTTCATGCGTGACCTAACATCGAAGAAGCCGCCTCTTGCCCACATCGACGCGGTTAAATCGACCGAACTCTCAGGAGAAAACGAGTTCGCCGAGTTCACGATTTGGAAGAGTTCTCAAGAGACAGAGTTGTCAGGCTCAATCATTCCGCCGGACATCGCCATCTGCAACGAGTGCCTCGCTGAACTGCGAGACCCCAGTAACCCGCGGTACGAGTACTTCTTTATCACATGCACCAACTGCGGACCGCGATTCACGATAATCGAGCGGCTGCCGTACGACCGGGAAAACACAACGATGCGAGAGTTCCCTCTTTGCGGTTTCTGCAAAAAGGAGTACGAAGACCCGGCGAACAGGCGTTTTCACGCGCAAACCGTAGCTTGCCCCACCTGCGGTCCGAAAGCTTACCTAACAGGACGGAACGGCGACCTGATAGAAGCTAAAGATCCGGTGCGTGAAGCGGGCAAACTGTTGTCTGAAGGCAACGTGCTCGCGATAAAGGGTTACGGCGGCTTCCACATCGCTTGCTCAGTTATGCTGGAGAAGCCTTTGACAGCGCTTCGAGCAACGAAGCATAGACGCGAAAAACCCTTCGCCATCATGGCAAGAAGCCTGGAGGCGGCGAAAAGCTTCGGCGAAGTAGGTTCGAAGGAGCAGGAACTGCTTTCTTCCCCTGCACGGCCAATAGTATTGCTGAACAAGAACAGCGGCTACAATCTTTCACCTTTAGTTGCTCCGAAACTGCATAACATAGGCGTCATGCTCCCATACACTGGCTTGCACTACATGCTCTTTGACCAGGTTGACGACCCCGCATTCGTAATGACCAGCGCTAACCCGCCAAACGAGCCAATCGTGAAGAACAACGATGAAGCCCTCAGAACCCTCAACGGCACAGTGGCCTATTTCTTGTTTCACAACCGCAAAATCGCCCACCGATGCGACGACTCCGTCATGCGCGTCCATGGCAACCGTCCCGTGTTCCTTAGGCGAAGCCGAGGTTACGCCCCAGCACCCGTAAGGCTCAAGGCAAAGGCTAAGCGGTGCGTCGTAGGATTAGGCGGCGAACTGAACGACACAGCCTGCGTCCTGCTTGATAACAAAGCGTTCATCAGCCAACACATCGGCGATGTTGAAAACGTGGAAACTCGCGCTTTTCTTCAAGAAGCGGCAAATCACATTTACAGTTTGACCAACTGTCATGCTGAAACCGTGGTTTGCGATTTGCACCCCAAGTTCACCACGACCGCGCTCGCGAAAGAAATGGCTGAAGTAGACGGGTCACCGCTCATTCAAGTTCAGCACCATCACGCGCACGCAGCCGCTTTAATGGCTGAACACAACTTGGAAGAAGCTGTCAGCGTCGTCTGCGACGGGTACGGTTATGGCACCGATGGCGGTGCTTGGGGTGGAGAAATCCTGTTCTGCACTCGCGACTCCGCGAAGTTTAAGCGTCTAGGGCATCTGGAATCTCAGCCGCTACTGGGCGGAGATGTTGCTAGCCGTTACCCTATTCGTGTGGCTGCCGGAATGCTTGCCAAAGCTGGGGTTGATGTCGAGCCTTGGCTAATTCAGAACAGCGAGTACCTGCCTTTCGGCGAAACCGAAGCCAACCTGATTCTTAACCAGCTCGGAAAAGGCTTACAGGCGGTTGAAACGACAAGTTTAGGTAGGGTTTTGGACGCCGTCGCAGCCGTCTTAGGCGTCTGCAACGAGCGGACCTACGAAGGGGAGCCAGCTATGAAACTGGAATCCGCCGCAATAGGGAACAAGGACATTTTGAAGCTCAAGCCAGTTATGCGCGGCGAGACCCTTGAAACCGCAATCTTGCTAAGGTTAATATTTGAAAATAAAGCTAAATTCTCCACTGGCGACTTGGCTTATTCTGCACATGCTTACCTAGCAAACGGATTAGGATCTTTGGCCGTCGAAAAAGCCACGGTTCTCCATGTAAAAAACATCGGCTTCTCAGGCGGTGCCGCATGCAATCAGATACTAGCAAAAGTCATGCGTAAAACGGTTGAGGACGCGGGATTGCGGTTTTGGGTTCACGAAGCTGTCCCAGCGGGCGACGGTGGCGTTTCATTCGGGCAGGCCGTTGTAGGTGGTTTTTCGCGGTTTTAGACCAATCTCTTTTTATCGCCGTTTAAAGCGTGTTTATTAACTGATAAGTATGTGTTTAGCAATTCCCGCTAAAGTTTTGAACCTTAACGGCGACAGAGCCAACGTGGATTTTGGCCAAGGCGTGTTGAGGGAAGTCAATGTGTCTCTTGTGGACGTTAAAGTCGGCGATTACGTTCTGGTTCACGCAGGCTATGCCATTCAAGTTATCGAGGAACAAGATGCTAAAGAAACCTTGAGCCTGTGGAATAGTATCCTTGAAGCTGGTCAAGAATAAAATGGCGAGTTGAGGCGTAGGCTTGGCTGAAAACCTAAAATTCCGAAACCCCGAACTAGCCCAAAACATAGCCGCAAAAATCAAAAGCTTAGCGCCCAAGGCTGGAAAAATAAAAATCTGCCACATCTGCGGAACGCACGAGTGGACTATTACGCATTTCGGCTTGCGCAGCCTTTTACCCGAGAACGTTGAGGTCATCGCAGGTCCAGGCTGCCCCGTCTGCATTGTCCCTGCAGCTGAAATTGACGAAGCGGTGCAACTGGCGAAGAAAAATATGGTTGTAACATGTTTTGGTGACGTTTTACGGGTGCCAGGGAGTCAAATGTCGCTTTTGGAAGCAAAAGCCGCTGGTGCTGACGTCAGAATCGTGTATGCGGTTTCGGACGCGGTTGAAATGGCTAAGCGTGAAGCGAACAAGCAGTTTGTGTTCTTCGCAGTCGGCTTTGAAACCACTGCTCCGTCAACGGCGGTTGAAGTGCTTGGGAACCCGCCGAAAAACCTTAGTTTTCTTGTTTCTCACCGTTTGATTCCGCCAGCCATGGAACTTTTGCTGGGTGTGGGCGACTTGCAAATCGACGGTTTTATCGCACCGGGCCACGTGAGCGCCATCATAGGGCTCAAGCCTTACGAGTTGTTTCCCCGTGTTTATCGTATGCCGACGGTTGTGGCTGGTTTTGAACCCCTCGACGTTTTAATGTCGATCTACATGATCGTGAAGCAGCAAAGCGAAGGAACAGCTAAACTGGAGAATGAGTATCCCAGGGTGGTTAAGCCTGAAGGCAACCCGAAAGCGCTACAGATGATGAAGGAAGCGTTCACGGTTACAGGCGGCAACTGGCGTGGAATCGGCAGGCTTCCTGATTCAGCTTTGCAGTTGCGCGAGGCGTTTACAGATTACGATGCAAGGCTCAAGTACGGTGTTCATGTTGAGCAGGGCCGAGACATCCTTCTCGGCTGCGAATGCCACCTTGTAATCATTGGAAAAATCAAGCCCGACGAGTGCCCCATGTTCCTGAAGGCTTGCACACCAGAGAAACCTGTCGGCGCATGCATGGTCAGCAATGAAGGCACATGTAGGGTTTGGGCAAAAAACGTGGCAGTCCAAGCTTAGAAGCCCCAAGTAGCGCATTTATTTCAAAACGTATCTAAGTGTAATGTTGATTGATCGCAAAAACTATTTTCCCCGAAGATCAGCAAGCTCTTCGACTGTTGTCACAGCCTGTCGCAATATCGATTTGAGAGTCCCAGTCTTTACTTCTGGATGAAGAGGAACAATAACAATGTACGTCCTATCGGCAGTTTTCTTTTTTGGCCTGACATGGCTTCCTTTTCTACCAGCTACTTGAAAACCTGCTTTACCCAAAGCCTTCGTTATCTTAAGACCCGATACAGGTTTCAGCTTTGGCATGAGTTTCAACGCTCAAAGTGGTAAGAATAGGCGATTTGCTTGTTGGAATCTTGGCATCCTCGTCTTCAAGGTGAAGCTCAATAGCCTCTTGCAAATTACTCAAGGCTTCCTCCACATTTTTCCCTTGGCTAGCTATATCTAACTCAGGTGACCAAGCGACCTGCAGCTTTCCTTCTTGCCAAAGTATTGCAGAAAAAGTAACACTTTCAGTCATGACAGCCACATAAACTATTCTACCCAATTTGTAAAAATAGTTTATGCAAACAGAAACAAAACTAAACCAACCAATCCAGGTTTAGCAGATTCTTGGCACTGGGTCTCCGATGGGTCTTGCGATTATTCTTTTGCCGCCGACCTGGGTTTGCATGGCGACGCCTTTGAATTGGGTTGTGGCTTCGCCGATTATTTGCGCGTTTTTCCCCTCTTCCGTCTTCTTCAAAAATGAGAGGGTTTCCTGAGTCTTCTCAGTGACGACGCCGATTATGTATTTGCCTTCGTTTCCAACTTCCAAAGGGTCTAAACCGAGCATGTCGCATGCCGCTTGCACGTCTTGCCGGATAGGCACTTTGTTCTCGTGGATTAGTATGCCAACTTTTGATTTTTCGGCCCACTCATTAAGCGCGTCAGCTAAGCCGCCTCTGGTTGGGTCTTTTATGGCGACGATTCCGCCCACTTCGCCGAGTAAGCGCTGCGTCATACGGTTGAGCGGTCGCACATCAGATTTTATTTCGCTTCCGAAAGTCAAGCCTTGTTGAGCTGAGAGTACGGCTAACCCATGGTCACCGATAGTTCCAGTTAGGATGATTTTGTCGCCTGCAGCCAAGTTCGAGTCAAGAGTCCAGCGAGCAGCAACGTTACGGTACTTCCTTGCCACGTTTAAGTCGCTGTCTAAGGCTTGGGTTCTTCTGCCGATTCCTGAAACATTCATGACCAAGCCGCCTAAACTGCCCTTCTCAACAACCTTCGTGTCGCCTGTCACTATGCCTACGCCTGCTTCAACGCATGTGTCGTGCATGCTTACCAAAATGCGCTCCAAATCGGCAATAGGCAAGCCTTCTTCCAAAATAAACCCGCAAGCCAGTGCGTAAGGTTCAGCCCCCACAGCTGAAATATCGTTTACGGTGCCTGAAATCGCCAAGCGGCCAATGTCTCCACCTGGGAAAAAAATGGGTTTAACCGCATGGGAATCACTCTTAAGCACGACGTCGCCGATGACGGCGGCGTCATCCATTGCTTCCAGAGGGACCTCAGCGGCGTTTCCCAAGCCGCCGAAGTATTTTACGATGTAGTTTTTGACCAAGTTATGCATGACTGTGCCGCCTGCGCCGTGCAACATGGTTATTTTCTCGCTTTTCGCTGCCATAATGTTCTCTTCTTTTTTCCGATGAAATAGCAAATACATACGGATAAAAATAAACAAATCGCAGCTTGAAGGAAATTTTGATTCCAAAAATTTTATTTGGCGATGACAATTCTTGATAAACTCACAAGAAAATTAGATGTTGTTTTTTTGTCGTTCTGGCTTATTTGGTTTTTACAGAAACAAGAACCTTTTTTTGGATAAACTATAAAAGGCAAGAGCGTAATCCAAAGCTTGTACACCTCACAGACCGAACGCGCCCAAATTCAGGGCAACCAAGTAGTAGATTTAATCGAAACTTTTAGTTTTGATACGGAAAGCCATATAAACTGCTTTTACGTGCTTGATTGCGCATCGGGAAGTGCTAAAATGCCAAAATGGGGATACTCAGTATTCGCTGAAACGCTTGATCCAGAAAAAACAGCGAAAGCCAGCGGCAGAGAACTTAAAATATCCCATAAAGCCGCCCGGGAAGTTTGCCGGGCCATTAAAGGTATGATGCTGAACGATGCGAAGCAGTATCTGCGCGACGTGCAGGACAAAAAGAAGGCTATTCCTTACAGGAGGTACAACAAAAAGTTACCTCACAGGCACGGGCTCGTAAAGAGTTTTTCTGGGAGATATCCTTTTAAAGCATGCGGCCAAATCCTGAGCGTTCTGCAATCGGCACAGGCAAACGCTGAAAACAAGGGTTTAGACGTGGATCGTTTGCGCATAATCCATGCAGCAGCCCATCAAGGCATGAAGATGAAGCGTTACATGCCGAGGGCGCAGGGAAGATCCTCGCCGAAATTCGACACGACTACACATATCGAAATAGTGCTTGATGAGAAACCCGCCACAGGAGAACAGTAAATGAGTATAGTTAAACGTTTTATAACAGAATCAATTAAAAAAACAGAAATTGATGAATTTTTGCAAAAAAAGCTTGACCGCGCCGGTTACGGCGGAGTCAACATTTCCAAAACCCCGCTTGGAACCCACGTAGTTATCTACGCGATGCGTCCAGGCTTAGTGATCGGCAGAGGCGGAGAAACAATAAAAGACCTTGCCTCAGCCTTGGAACAGAACTTCAAGGTTACTAATCCTCAAATTTCAGTTTCAGAAATCGAGGTTCCCGAATTTAACGCCTACGTTATCGCGTCACGCGTAGCTTCGGCGCTTCAACGTGGAGTTCACTTTAGGCGCGCTGGTTTTTGGGCACTCAACCAGGTTATGGACGCAGGTGCACTCGGCGCTGAAATAGTCATAAGCGGAAAACTTACCACTGAAAGGGCACGGTTTGAAAAGTTCCGCGCTGGCTACTTTCCACGATGCGGAGAACCAGCACTTGTAGCTATGAAAAAAGCGGAAGCTCACGTTCAACTCAAGCCCGGCATCATAGGTGTAAGAGTAAAAATCATGCCGCCAGACGCTTACTTCCCAGATAGAATCAAAGTCTCCGAGGCAGCACCACCAGAAGAAACCGTAGCGACTGCTGAGACAGCACCAACAGAAAAACCAGAAGCGCAAGCACCGGTACAAGCCGAGCAAGCAGCAGAGGTAGAAGAAGAACCAGTTGCGCAAGCAAAAGTGGCGAGCGAACCGAAACCTCAGGAGGTAAAACAGTAATGGCAATAATTCGGCTCAAAGAAATCCAAGGCATGTCCTCTGAAGACAGAGCGAAAAAACTCATCGACTTACGCGCTGAACTTGCCCGCATCAAGACAATGGTTAAGGCAGGCGGCGCAGTTGAAAACCCGACAAAAGTGAGAGAAATACGAAAAACAATCGCTCAAATACTTACTGTGGAACACGAAGGCAAACTCGGCATCAGGAAAGGCGCTGAGGAAGAAGAGGAAAAGCCAAAGAAGAAAGCTGAGAAACCAGCGAAGAAGCCTAAAGCGAAGAAAGAAACTGAGGAGACCGAGGCTCAATGAAAGTAACCCCAGACATTATCTGCTACGAGTTTATCGGCGCTGAAGGCAAAGTCGCGAAAAGCCCACATGAAGATTATGTTGGCGTGGGCGGCAGAGTCATAGGGGAAACGAAAAACACTTTCATCTTCCTGCGTGAAAACCAAAGACGAAGCGTGATCAAAGAATCAGCCATTTTCAACTTCAAGTTTGACGACGGCACAGTCGTACAGATTGACGGTAAACTTTTAGTCGGCAGACCAGAAGATCGACTTAAAAAAACCATCAAGAGGCTATGGTAATGTCAATGACTTTCAAGCAACCTAAGAAAACGTGCGACGACCGAAATTGCCCATTCCATGGAACTCTGGCAATAAGAGGACGGGTGCTTGACGGTACAGTTCACACGGCGAAAATGGATAAAACTGTCATAGTTGACAGGGAATTCTTGGAATTCGCGTCAAAATTCCAGAGGTACGAGCGTAGACACGGTCACATACCATCCCACAACCCACCATGCATCGACGTCAAGGAAGGCGACCGAGTGAGAATCGCCGAATGTAGACCAATCAGTAAAACGGTGTCTTTTGTTGTTGTTGAAAAGTTAGGAGAGGAAAAGTAGGATGGCGGCGAAAGCAAAACAGAGAGCTCTCGTCGCGAAGGGAATGCTTTCACACGGGAACAAGATTAGCCGGGGTCTTTTAGCGGGTTCGGAAATGCGGTGTGCTGATAACACTGGCGCACGGGTCCTACGTTTGATCCAAGCTATGGGCTACAAAGGCAGGCTTAGACGTTATCCCTCAGCAACAGTAGGCGACAAGGTAACTGTGTCTGTTAGGCAAGGATCGCCAGATATGAGGAAAAAGATTTTTCAGGCAGTAATTGTTCGCCAAAAGAAGTGTTTCAGACGGGTCGATGGCGTTTGGGTCCAGTTTGAAGATAACGCGGCGGTAATCATAACTCCCGAGGGCGAAATGAAAGGTTCAGAAATAAGAGGTCCAGTAGCGCGTGAGGCAGCTGAAAGATGGCCAAGAATCGCAAGCGCCTCAAGCATAATAGTGTAGGTGAAAAATTATGCAGCAGACAAGACGAGTAAAGAACCCGCGCAAACAGCGAAAGAAGCTTTTTAACTCTCCTGCTCACATTCGCCACAAGCTTATGTCAGCTCCCCTATCAAAGGATCTTGCCGCTTCAAGGGGCACCAGGACTCTTCCGGTAAGAAAAGGCGACACTGTTCGCATTCTACGTGGCGATAATAAGGGTTTCGAAGGGAAGGTTCAACGCGTCGCTTTGAACGAGTTTCGCATTTACATTGAAGGATTAACAAGAGAAAAAGTCGATGGAACGAACATTTTCCTTCCAGTTCATCCATCTAAAGTTCAGATAAGAAACCTCAACCTGGAAGACCGTTGGCGGAAAGATATTCTTGCCAGAAAGAAGGAAATAGAAAGGCCTGAGAAAGAAGAAAAGCCGAAAGCCGCACCTGCAGAGGTTACAGAAAAACCGGAAGCAGAGGCTGAAGAAATTAAGGAGGAAAAACCTGTAGAAGCGTTGCCAGTTGAGGAAAAAGCAGTGCCTGAAACTGCAAAGGAAGAAGCGCCCCCGGAAAAAGTTTCGGAGAAAGTGACGAAGGCAGCGAAAAAAGCTCCGACAGCAAAGAAAGCCAGAGCGAAGAAGCCTGCCGCAGTCAAGAAACCTGCGGCTGAAAAAGAAGCCGTTCCAGAGGAAAAGGCACCTGCGAAGGAAGAAGCTGCTCCTGTAGTTGAAGAAAAGGCGCCAGCTAAAAAAGCGGCAAAGCCAAAGAAACCAGCAGCGAAGAAGGCCACGCCAAAGAAAGCGCCTGAAAAAAAGGCGACTGCCAAGAAAACGGCGGCTAAGCCACGTGTTGAACATAAAGGTTCTAAGGAAACTAAGGGAGGACAATAGTCTTGGGTAAGAAAGGAAAAACAGCAAGGTTGAAACGTAAGCCAGCTCCAAAATTCTGGCCAATTCACAGGAAAGAACTGCCCTGGATACTGAAGCCCTCAGCTGGTTCACATTCGCTTCAAAATTGTTTGCCGTTAACGCTTGTCCTCCGAGACATGCTTGGCGTCGCACAGACACGTAAAGAATCCAAAATGATACTTTCAGAAGGGAAAGTACTGGTCGACGGAGAAGTCAGGCGAAAAGATGATTTCCCAGTCGGTTTGATGGATGTCATCTCAATGCCCGACGCTGATAAGTATTATCGAATAATGCCGTCTCACAAGGGGCTTGTTTTAAACCCAATTGGTAAGGCAGAGGCAAACTTCAAGCTTGTTCGTGTTGAAGACAAGACAACCGTCAAGAACGGCGTGCAGATTGCTCTTCACGACGGCTCAAACATGTTTGTGAAAGTTGCAGACCCGAAGAAGCCTGCAGAAGTCACCTACGAGACGTTTGACATTCTAAAGGTTACTTATCCAGAGAAACAAGTGGAGTCAACCCTGAAAACGAAGGTAGGTAACTTGGCCTTGATTACTGGCGGGAAAAACATCGGCAAACAAGGCAAAATTGTTGAGATAGAAAAGACTGAAGCCAAAAAAAGGCGGCAAGCCCTAGTGGTCGTTGAAGATGCAAAAGGTTCGCGTTACCAAACGATCTTAGACTACGTGTTTTCCATAGGTGAAGCTGAACCGCTCATAGGTTTACTGGAGGCAAACGCGGTTGTCTGAGGAAACGCTAGTTAAGAATTGGGAAGAGCATCCAATGCTCAAGCCGAGAATTGAAAAAGTGGTTGTAAACCTTAACGTCGGCAAGTCGGGTGAGCCACTTGAGAAGGCTAACACGGTGCTGAAAGAAATAACCGGTCAGAATCCTGTTAGGAAAAAAGCTAAGAAGACTATCCGAGACTTTGGCATACGTGAAGGGGAACACATCGCTGTTGTCGTAACTTTGCGTAGGCAAAAGGCAATTAATTTCCTAAAGAAAGTCTTGCCTGTCGTTGATAATAAGATCTCAAAGAGTTCCTTTGATATGCATGGTAACTTTGCCTTCGGAATCAAAGAGCACATTGAAATCTCCGGCGTAAAATACGACCCTGAAATAGGCATATTCGGTATGGATGTTTGCGTTTCGGTCAAGCGCCCAGGGCAAAGGGTCAAGATTCGGAAAAAAGAGAGCAAATCCATCGGTCACAGTCATATGTTAACGCCTGAAGAGTCGATGATTTTCGTCAGACAAGCGTTAGGAGTAGAAATCGTTTAGAGAAGAGGATGAATGCATGGGGAAGCAGCAAGTTAAGAAAGTGCGAAAATTCGGGAAGGGATCAAGACCCTGCGCCAGATGCGGCTCGTATGGACCTGTTATCCGACGTTATAATTTGTATTTATGCAGGCACTGCTTCAGAGAAGCAGCCCCAAAACTTGGTTTCAAAAAGTATGAGTAGGAGCTAAAAAAATGGATACCCTAACAAACGGTTTGATAACAATCATAAACAACGAGATGCGAAACAAGCGTGAGTGCATAATTAGCCCAGCATCGAAGCTTCTGGGGCGAGTCCTGCGCATAATGCAGTTGAACGGCTACATAGGCGAATTCGAATTCATCGACGATGGACGCTCAGGAAAATTCAAGGTTCAACTGCTCGGCAGAATAAACAAGTGTGGACCCATCAAACCGCGATACCCAGCTAAAGTAGGCGAATTCGAGGATTGGGAGAAGAAGTTCTTGCCATCCAGAGACGTAGGAATAATGGTTGTTTCCACTTCCAAAGGCGTGATAGCGCACAGGGATGCCGAAGAAAAGAACATTGGAGGAAGGCTCTTAGCCTTCGTGTATTAAGAGGTGTATTCATGCGGCTTCCAGAAATATCTAAAACCATTCAAGTTCCCGATGATGTGGACGTGAGCATGGATGGCAAAAAGATAAGCTTCAAGGGCTCCAAGGGATCTTTAACGCGTGACTTCTCCTTCGCCGCCGTCTCAATAGAAGGCGAGGGCAAAAACATCCGCGTTTGGGCAAAGTGGCCACGCAAAAAGGAAGCTGCTCTTGTAGGAACAATATACTCGCACATTCAGAACATGATCACTGGAGTATCAAAGGGCTACTCGTACAAGCTAAAGATCGTCTTCTCTCACTTTCCAATCTCAGTGAAAGTCCAGGACAAAACCGTCTTGATTGAAAATTTCACCGGCGAACGAAGACCGCGCAGAGTAAAGACACTAGGTGACGTGAAAATCAAAGTTGAACCTGAAGACATAATCGTTGAAGGCGTCAATCTGGAAGATGTAAGCCAAACGGCCGCTAACATCGAGCAAGCTACAAGGGTGCGGCGAAAAGACCCGCGAGTTTTCCTCGACGGCATATACGTTTATGAAAGAAACGAAGGAATCGCTTAATGACCCCTAAAGAAAACGAAAAGAAACCGTCACCATCACGAAATGCACTTAGACTTAGAGCACGCGCCAGAAACAAGAAACCGAACTTTGTGAGAGCAGAAAGCTGGAGATACAGTCGATTCAGTTTAAGCTGGCGAAGACAACGCGGATTAGACAACAAAATGCGACGGAAAATCAAGGGTTGGCCCCCAAGTCCAAGCGTCGGCTACAAGGGACCAAAAATCGCCAGGGGCTTGCATCCTTCAGGTTTTAGGGAAGTGGTGGTTTACAACGCGCAGGAACTGTCGACCGTTGACCCTAACACTCAGGCAGTGCGAATTGCGCACAGAGTGGGCAAAAGAAACCGCGCTACCATTATTGCGGAAGCCAAGAAACTTCAGATTAAAATCTTAAACGTCAAAGTTTCAGCTGAGGCCGAAAAGAAAGAAGGCGAAGAGGAAGAAGCAGCTGCGAGCGAAGAGCAAGTTGAAGAAGAAGCGCCGAAGAAAGAAAAGAAACCGAGGAAATCTAAGCCTGAAAAAGAGACTGAAGAAGAAGAAAGACCCGAAGAAGGAGAAGAAGAAAAATGACTAACTTAACTAGCCAGAGACGTTTAGCAGCTCAAATCTTGAAGGTTGGGCTAAACCGCGTGTGGATTAACCCTGAATTCACGGATGATGTCGAAGGCGCAATAACACGTAATGAAGTTAGGAAGCTAATTCATGAGAGAGTTATCGTTTCTTTACCTGAGAAAGGGGTAAGCAGATCTAGGGCTAAATCTATACGGACAAAAAAAGCCAAAGGCAGGCGCAGCGGACCTGGCAGCGTAACGGGCGCTGGTTACGCAAAAGTAACTCAGAAGCAGGCTTGGATGATAAAAATCAGGTCGCTGAGACGTAAGCTCCGCGAACTGAAGGCAAGCAGAACCATAACAGAAGACACGTACAGCCAATATTACAGGATGGCTGGGAGCGGCAGATTCCAATCGATAGCTGAATTGGAACGTAACCTAAAAGCTAACGACTTATGGAGGAAACGTTAAGTTGGCAAAAAGTGGCAATTACCGAGTGCAATTTAGACGCAGGCGCGAAGGAAAAACTGACTATCAAGCACGTAAGGCTTTGGTTATTTCTGGAAAGCCCCGGCTTGTTACCCGCACTTCGCTAAGAAACATTACAGTGCAAATCATAATTGCTAAACCTGACGGCGACGAGGTTTTAGCGTCGGCTAACAGCCGCGAACTATCCAGAACCTACGGCTGGAAAGCTCCAACTGGCAACATTTCATCCGCCTACCTTACGGGTCTGCTCTGTGGTCTAAAGGCGAAAGCTAAAGGTGCAAAAGAAGCCATCTTAGACATCGGCTTGCTTGCCCCCACTAAAGGCGCCAAGATTTTCGCCGCTTTAAGCGGAGTTTTGGACGCCGGCTTAAATGTTCCCCACAGTGAAGAGAAAATAGTAAAGGAACGCATAAAAGGCGAACACATAGCCAAGTACGCTAAAAGCTTAGGTTCTGGCTCAGAAGATTACAACGCTAAATTCTCAAAGTACATAGCGCAAGGCGTTGCGCCTGAGAAACTGCCTGAGCACTTCAACAAAGTTAAGTCTGAAGTTACAGCTTCGTTTAAGTCTTCCAAGGCAGCAACTGAAGCTGCATCAAAAGAAAAAGTAAAAAAGAAAGGTGAAAAGAAAGCATGAGTCGGATGCCACCTCGAGAAAGACAAACTAATTTAGAAACATGGGTACCGAAAACTCGTTTGGGCAAAATGATCCAGGAAGGCAAGATAACAACAATAGAAGATGTCTTCCTAAGCGGCATAAAAATTTCAGAGCCCCAAATCGTTGACTCGTTGATCCCTGACCTGCAAGAAGAAGTCATAAACGTTAACTTAGTGCAAAAACAAACTGACGCTGGCGAAAAATCTAGGTTCAAAGCTATTGTCGCCGTTGGAAACAGAGACGGCTACATTGGTTTAGGCTCAGGAAAAGCTAGTCAAGTGCGAAACGCAATTGAAAAAGCCGCCGTGAACGCTCGCTTAAACATTATTCCAGTGAAACGTGGGTGCGGAAGTTGGGAATGCGGATGCGGTAAACCACATTCAGTTCCATTCCAAGTCGAAGGAAAATGCGGCGGAGTCCGTGTAGTCATTGTTCCAGGACCCAGAGGCTTAGGCTTGGTCTCGAGTGAAGTTGCCAAGGTCATTTTGGGTTTAGCAGGCGTCAAGGACCTCTGGATGAGAAGTTACGGTTCGACCAGAACAGTGCCGTCCTACGCGTACGCAATCTTTGACGGGTTGAAAAAAACGTATAACCTGATTACTCAAGTCGACTGGGTGAAGTAGAATGGCGCAGAAAACGGAACAGTGCAGATGCCTTGTAGCGGTTAAGGTTCGGGGAACCGTAAGTGCGTTGCGAGAAACACGTGAAACCCTTAATTTGCTCCATTTAACGCATACTAACCATGCCGTACTAATCGATAATCGACCAGCCTACCATGGAATGCTGCGCAGCGTGAATAACTATGTAACCTGGGGCGAACCCACAAAAGAAACCGTCTCCATGATGCTGCAGAAACGCGGACGATTAGCAGGCGGAAAAAAACTAACCGACGAAATCCTCCAGAAGGCAGGCTACAAATCCATCGACGACCTCGCAGACGCCATCGTCGCGTGCAAAGTGGCATTCCAGAAACTTCCCGACGTGCAACCGCTGTTTAAGCTACATCCTCCTAGCAAGGGCTACAAGGGCAAAACCAAGAAAGGATATAGGGCAGGCGGCGAAGCAGGCTACCGCGGAGAAGCAATAAACGAACTCTTAAAACGCATGATTTAGCGTTAATCTTCTTCTTTTTAGTGTTTGTTGTTGTTTTCTCTGGCAAATCTTAAATTCCAACTGTTATTATACACATTAGCTGAGAGAAAAATGGGTGATTGAGGTTCATAAATGAAAAAGGTCACGATTATCGTTGAGGGCTGGATACAAAACGTCGGCTACAGGACTTTCATAAAACAAGTTGCAGTAAACCTCGGAATAAAGGGTCTCGTTAGGAATTTATCCAATGGAAAAGTTGAGGTCTTCTGCGAAGCTGACCAGTCGAATATTGAAGAATTTAAGCAGAAAATCAGTTACAAGGGAAAGAAAAATGATCCATTAAGCGTATACGTCGAAAACGTTACTGTCTATGCAGAAGGCGAAAAAGGATATCATGGGCCTTGGAGGAAATACTCAGATTTCGAAATTGACTATGGATTTGAAATTCAATCGCCCGTCGACCGTGCAATGTTAGAGAACTTGGAAAGCAGCAAGATTTTTGTCGTTTCATCGAACGATAAGATCAGCGCGTTAACTGATCAGTTTTCTATGTTTAGACGGGAAACAAACGGTAACTTCGAAAAAATGGAAGAGAAATATGGGTCAATTTCTGAAGAAATGAAAAAAATGCGGGCTGTGCTAGAAAAGTTTGCTGATGCCTATGTTGAACGCCAAAAATAGCGAGTCGAATCCGCCAAGCAAAGGCTACAAGGACAAAACTAAAAGGGGTTCCCTGGCAAGCGGCGAAGCAGGCTACTGCGAAGAAGCAATAAACGACTTAGTGAAACGCATGATTTAATGCGCGGTGGAAAAGCATTCGTTATTATTCGT
Organism: Candidatus Limnocylindrales bacterium; assembly: GCA_035319575.1. Lineage (GTDB taxonomy): Archaea > Thermoproteota > Bathyarchaeia > Bathyarchaeales > Bathycorpusculaceae > Bathycorpusculum. The sequence goes on along the minus strand of DATHCJ010000024.1, from coordinate 46,886 downwards.
TTTTAAGGATTTGCTGCGGAACAGAATGCACTAAATCTCGGGGTAATCTACCGTTTGAACGCTTGAATGACAGTGCCTTTGGTCGCTGTCCACGTTTTCAAACGAGAAAGTGGCAGGGGAAGTTTCCCGTTTCTCTTTATATAATGAAGCGGCTTCGGCAGCTCGATTTCTGAGCTAAGTTAACATTGCAATTGACATTCTCGTTGGCAAACTGCTTCGGGGATAATTCTTGTTTTCTCTTAGTTTATGTGCGATACGTTTTATAGTTACGATTTAGAATTCCGTTAGTTAATTGGAGGGGAAAGACCTGAGTGCAAAATGGCACAGAACCGCGAAAAACCGAAAATGGCTAGACGTTAATGACCGAACATCAAAGATCAAGAAATCGATGATTCAACCTGAACACGCTTACCGCGTAAAAACAATATCTGTTCCCTCAAGCTTTCGGCCGTTTAAAGGCTTTACTGAACGCAAAGTCCAAAACCCGAAGCCTTTAATCGATATATTCCAAGAAAACAATTTCATAACTGTTGTTGCTGAAATCACTGGGTTTAATAGGGAAACCCTTAAGATTCATGTGAAAGACCAGAAAATCACGCTGTCGGCGAAATCTAAAGATCGGAGATACTATAAAAGTTTAAATCTGCCGAAGTTAGTGATTCCAGACGTCATGTACACCAAATACAAGAATGGTGTGCTAGAGATAAAGTTGAAAAAAGCTGAACCAGCGATAAATAAGCAAGCTGACCAAAATGCCGCATAAACTTAGAAAAACCCGGAAATACAGAGGCTCAAGAACGGTAGGGTACGGAAGGGTAGGTCAGCACCGAGACTCAGGGTCTAAGGGGCAAAGAAAAGTGGGGCGGCACAAACATCTGTGGAGTTATGTCGTAACTCATGAACCTGATTACTTCGGCAAAAGCGGGTTTACCTCGCCTCAAAGTCTCCATCGTCACGAGAACCCGATCAACCTTAAAAAGCTTGAAGAACTGGCGTTGTCAGGCCAGAAGGAAACGCGGCAAGTTGACCTCACAGCTTTAGGCTACACGAAGCTTTTGGGCTCGGGAAAAGTCACTAAGCCTTTAATCGTTCAGGTGCCATCTTACTCGAAATTGGCGGCTGAGAAAATCAAAAAAGCGGGCGGAGAAATCCTAGGCTCCCCAGTTAACGGAGAGTAAAGTTGCTAGATGCCTGGCAGATTCCTCGGTCTCTTTAAGCCAATTGGAAGGGTTTTGCCTGAAATTAAGAAGCCTGAGCGAAAAGTAAGTTTTAACGAAAAGATTTTCTGGACTGGGCTCGTATTAGTTGTTTTCCTCGTAATGTCTCAGATTCCACTTTATGGAATTTCATCAGCGGTTTCAAGCTCGTTTACCCAGTTGAGGGTTATTTTTGCTTCTAACAACGGAACGTTGATGCAGTTAGGCATCGGACCCATTGTCACGGCCGGCTTGATTTTACAGTTGCTTGCAGGTTCAAACATTATAGAATGTGACATGTCAAACCCTGAGGATAGGGGCTTATTCACTTCAGCCAGCAAAGTGTTCACTATAGTTCTTACCGGCATCCAAGCTGCAGCCTACATCATAAGCGGCATGTTTGGATCCATCACTGGATCTGTAGAACTGATTATCTTCTTCCAGCTTCTTGCTGCAGGATTAATGGTCATGCTTATGGATGAACTTGTCCAAAAGGGCTGGGGGCTAGGCAGCGGAATCAGCCTCTTCATCATGGCAGGTGTAGCTCAGTCAGTTGTTTGGGATATGTTTTCGCCCGCCACCGGCCTTTTCGTCGGCGCGTTGTCGGCTTACTTAGGTCACGGCATATCGTTTATCACCTGGGTTTTTGGAGAAAGATCGGGGGTTTACCCGTGTTTCCTCGGCTTCATTGCTACTATAGCGGCGTTTTTGATTGTAATTTATTTGAACGGTGTAAGAATTGAGCTTCCTATGAGTTACGCTGGGTACAAAGGTTTTCGAAGTAGGTACCCGATTAAGTTGCTGTACGTCTCTAACCTTCCAGTCATATTCGCGTCAGCCTTGTTTGCGAACGTTTACTTCTTCGCACAGTTGCTGTGGAGCCAGAGCGGCAGCCCTGCTCCTGGAAAGAATCTCCTGTTTACGATAATAGGACAGTTTAACGTAACAACTTCTAGCAGCGGTGCTACCAGCGTTTCGCCCGTAGGAGGTCTAGCGTACCTTGTTACGGCCCCAGCTAACATTCAACAGGTTGCTCTCGACCCGGTTAGGGCTGCTGCCTACCTTGGCATTCTTGTGGCTTTCTGCTCTGTTTTCTCTCTTATATGGCTTGAAGTTGGCGGCTTAGGCCCAGACAAGGTTGCACAACAGCTTATGGATTCAGGCATGCAGATTCCTGGTTACCGCAGGTCGGGAAAACCCATTGAGTCTGTCCTTAAACGTTACATCCCTGTGGTCACGGTTCTCGGAGGGATCATTGTCGGGCTCATAGCGGCACTCGCAGATTTCTTTGGCACCTTCGGAACGGGAGTAGGCATATTGCTGTCGGTGGGCATTATCTACCAGTACTATGAACTCTTAATGCAGGAACGCGCCGCTGAAATGTACCCTGCCTTCAGGAGAATCCTAGGCGAATAAGCTGAAACAAGTTTAACCGGGTGCTGGCGCATATAACGAAAAGTAGCAGGCTAAATCGCCTTCGTGCTACCGAACAAAAAGTTTGCCCGTTTACAAAAGAAAAGCAGCCGTGGAACATGTAGTATCTGTTTGCAACACATCAACAAAGGATGCTGTAGCGCTTAAGTTATATCCACTGAAGGAACCCCTTTTTTCGAGTCAACGATGTTCGTCGACGAGAGTGCTGGTCGAATCCGCGTTCTCGCGTTTGCGATCTCGAGTTGGCTTAGGGTCTGAAGAGTTAAATGAGAAAGACCGACAGTTAAGGGACTTTGCCCTGACTCTTTCAACCGGAAGTGAATAAAACCAGAGTTTTCTCAACCGTTTATTTTTTCCATCGCTCTTGGTTTTAGGCACTAAAAAAAGGGAAGGTAGTGTAGTGGGTTTGCTTGCTCTTTTTATGGGTGTTTTCTAAGGGTTAGCACTGCGAGAATAGCGCCGATAATAATTATTACGATTATCACCGCTGCTATTCCTAGCTCTAAGCTCGATGTAGATGCCAGACCTGAAACAGGCGAAGCGGTCGGTGCAGGTGTTGCCGATGGTGAGCCAGCAACGAAGTATGTTGTAGCCATAGATCCGTAGTAGGATTGTGTTCCTGCGAAGGATGCTGTGACGGTGTAGTTGCCCGGTACGATGGGTGTCCATTGTAGGCCGAACGTGCCGGTGTACGGGTCACTTATTGCGGTGCCTATGCTGTAGTGGTTGCCGTTAGAGTCCGTTACGCTTATGGTAACTGGAACTCCGGTCAGGTTGGTTGCCATCGGCTGCTGCATGTAAACCGTTTGCATAAACTGGCTCATGCTTGCATCGGATACGCATGGTAAGCCATTGGGGAAGTTCATTGCAACCGCGTTTTGCAGTGAGCCTGAAGAGATGTCCGTGACTGTACCTGTTATCATCAATGGTGTGGCTGTTGTGACGCCGGAACCAGGGGCGGTAACGGTCGTCTTGCTGGGTCCCATGCCGTAGGCGTATATTTGGCCGTCGTAGCTGTTCCATGCTAACATCTCACCCATTGAAATGGCGCTTGCGTCTCGACCGTAAAATCCAAGTTCACTCCAGACGAGTTGTCCTGTAGTACAGTTTATAGCAAGCTTTTGAGCACCTGGAAACAGTGGCGGATCGTACATGCGACCTTCAGAGAGGAACAACATTCCGTCAGCAATGCTTTGTGATCCAAAACCCCAAATTGGATAGACACCGTATGGGGTGTTGTATCCTGCGGATCCAGTGTTGAAAGTCCAGGCTATTGTTCCGTTGTTAAGGTCGATAGCAGTGACATAGCCTCCGAAGTCCCAGATGTAAACCTTGCCGTAAGCAATGGCTGCTTCTGATTGTAGAGTGCTTAAAGCGTTACCTGTAAGCTGAACAGGCCCCCAAACTTGTTGACCGGTTGAAAGCGAATAGCCGTACGCTTGGTTTGTGTCTTTATCATGTCTGACGTAATAGCCGTCTCCTCCAGCGACAAGGTCGAATTCATGGTATTTTATTAGGGTTTGAGTCGTCGGACCCCATAACAGCTGTCCGGTAACTGCGTTGAAAGCTACATCTGATGCAGTGCCAGCACCGTACGCTGTTATGAAGTTTGGAAGAAGACCTTGGTAAGACGTCAACAGTATTGCTTGGTCGCTTATTTCAGCGATAGTGTAGTTTGTGTCAGCCGCAGGAACAGGCACTGACCACTGTATTCCTAGCATAAAGTTCATGTCAGCTGAAGGACGAATGGTGGATGCGAAGAACGATGTCGGGAAGGGAGTCATCATCTTGGATGAGTTCCACATAGTCAGTGAAGTTGCGATTGGCTCGAACATGTCGTTGTAAGTTGAGTTCAGATAGTAGATCAGTATGTTTCCCATCTCGTTGGGTTCGTTCCAATCGTACATTGCTGATGGTGTACCTCCGAACAAGCCGATGAATCCAGGTGGCAGGTTAACGACGCTTCCAACGAAGTCCCCGCTTAATGGATCGTATAGGTCAAGCTGCGAGTTGTTTGCGGCCAATGCCCAAAGCCACGATTGAGATCCGTATTCTTGCACTGTGTGGAAAGTTAGCACTTGTCCAAAAGCAAGTATGTCGGTAGTGTCCTTGGTCCAAAGCGTGGTTCCAGTGCGAAGGTCCACGGCGAGTATTTGTTGCACAGCACCAGGAACGTTGGGGTACCAGTTGTAGTAGACGATTCCGTTGAGGATTATTGGCTCAAATTGATGGTAAAGTATTGAGGTTGACGTGAACTGAGTCATTTGATTGGAGGGGATCGGTCCGCCGACCTGACCTCCGAATTGAGTTGGCTTAGTCCACATTATATGCGCAGTGGTAGGTGCTGAAGACCATGCATTGAAGTTATTACCCGTGGCATCGTATCCGCCAGTGTTCTGGAATCCGCCTCTTCCCATACCCAGCCAGTTTCCTGCAATACTTCCCCAGTTATAATTGGTCGCGTATATCGGGCGTGTCCAGTAGTTCGTGGGAAGCGAGGGACTAACGTAGCCGCCTATAGCCGCTTGTTGTACCGTAAACTGAACTGCCGGGCTCATTGAAGGAAGCATGGAAATGGTGGTACCGGTTAAGCTTTGCCCAGGATAGAAGCCCTGCACGGTATAGTTTCCGAGTGCTTCTGGGACGTATTGAATATTCCCAACTCCTCCTGTTGCATCTGCCGTGAAAGGTCCTAAAGTCACGTTTGTGCCGTCTGGTTTGACGATGTTGATTGTCATGCCTGTGTAGTAGACTAAGCTTGTGCCTAGAAAAGCGCCACCCGCTACTGGTGAAGCTACAGGTTTAGTGAAGAAGAGACTGATGAACAAGGTTTGACCCAAGCCTACAGGGTTAGGTGCGACGCTCGTGTACAAGTAAGTGGGAAATGTCAGAGTTGCTTGAGCTTTGGCTGTCTCAGATATTTGCATAGCCATTGGAGCTGCTAGAACAATCACAAGAATCAATGCAAATAAAGATTTCTTGTTTCTCATTTTTTTCTTTCTCCTTAAATTTCATTTTGTGTTGAGAAGAAGCGTAGATACCTCTTCCCAACTGCCGAAGCGGTTTGTCGCTCCTACCTTAAATAACTTTGGTAAATTTTTGGATAAACAATAATAAAAAAGAAATCTTTTGGATTTTTTACATAAAAAACATAAATATAAGAATTAAATGAAAAATGCAGTTTGGCTCTAAAAAAACACGAGCAGTCCTGTTTTGAATCACTAAAGAACTCATCATACATCCATTTCTCGTAAGCAGATGAAAAGCTGATGCGAGTTTTTTTCCATAAGCTCAAATCCTTATGTCATGTTTCGATGAGTTGAAAGCGATAAACAGATAAAGGATGATTTAAAAATTTGAATGAAGGGAGATCTTACGTGTCATTGATATATGTGCAGCCTAGAATTTGGAAATCCAAAGGCATAGCAGAGCATGCAGAGTATTGTTTTGACGATTTCCTAAATTTCGCAAATGCCTATTGTTACAACGTTGAACTGGGAACCTTTGCCTACTCTGAAGTATTAGACAATAATTGGCGCAGAGTCGTAAGGGGGCATCAGCGTGCTCTCTCAACTTTCAAGGGAAAAGTTTCGCTTCACGGGGTATTCCAAGACATTTGCATCCACAGCAACGATAGCAAAATCGCCAAAATCTCAAAACAACGAATACTCAGAAACATGGACATTGCCCAATCTCTCGACGCCAAGTACGTGGTTTTTCACGCAAATTTTAACCCCTTCATCTTTAGTGAACTCTACAGGAACAATTGGATGGCTAGAAATGCCAGTTTTTGGGCCAAAATTCTCGACAGCTATGAAGCTACGGTACTTTTAGAGAATTTTTGGGAGCCCACACCTGAGATCTTTAAGGCGCTCCTAGATCAGGTAAACACGCCCCGTCTTAAGGTCTGCTTGGATACGGGACACATAAACGCTTTCTCCAAAGTACCCTTTGAAGAATGGGTGACGAAGCTAGACGAACGAATTCCGTACATGCATTTTAGCGATAACATCGGCGATTCAGACCAGCATCTAGGAATAGGCTGCGGCAACATCGACTGGCAGGCGTTAACAGCCGTTCTTGAGAAACACAAACTTAAACCAGAAATCGTCCTTGAAACTGAAACAATAAAGAAAACCGCGCGATCATTGGACTATTTAGAAAAAAACAAATGTTATCCCTTCAACCACAGGCTTTAACTTGTTGACTGTTTTACGTGGTTCATTCTTAACATGGCTTGAATTCTTGGTTCAACGTTGTCTCAACGTTTCTAATTCTTTTCGTTGGCATTTCACGAGTTGGGGAAGCAAAAACGGTTATTAATAAGGAAACAAGATACGCATTACGCGTAGACAGGAAACATCGCGGATGATTGTTACGAGATAAGGAGAAAAATTGATGAAAGTGTCGAACCAAAGGGTTATTGTCCTGCTCTTGGTAATAGTTGCGGTTTCAGTAGCGTGCCTGTCCAGCGGATTGGCTTCAGCTTCAAGCGGTCCCAGTTTTCAGGCTTCTGTTATCGGAAAGTCTTATTCCGTTCGACAAGAAACGTCTTACGTGATAAGCATAAGCAACACAGGCACCATTAACATCGGAAGTGTGAACGTGACTGTGCCTTCAGGCTACAGTAACCTCGCAGATCTAGTTGTAACTTCACCGGCGTCACAAAATTGGAAGGTAACTCTCGAAACGGAGAAAAGCAACTATTTCATTCTTGTTTACGGGTCTTCACAAGGGTTAAGTTCTAATCAGAGCATTACGTTTACTTTTAACGCAAGGAATCCCCTGCCAGCAAATAATTACAAATGGGTTGTCGGTGTTAGCGAAAATACCACCTCAACTGGAACTTCCATTCCCCAATCGTTCACGAGTACTCATGTTTCCTCCATTGTGATAACCTCACTTTCCGATGCATTGTTAATCGTAGTTATTGCACTTGTCATCGCTTTCATAAACACGGCGTTGAACAGGGTTTTAATCAACTATTTCGTCGGCTGGGAGCAGTACCGGGTCATGCAGAAAGAAATGAACGAATACAGGCAGGAAACTATGGCGGCGGCGAGAGCCAATGACAAGAAGCAGATGGAAAAACTCAAAAAGAGACAATCTCAAATCAACGCTATGCAGGCAAAAATGTTAAAGCCTCAAATGGTCCAGCTTGGCATATCGTTTCTCTACATTTTCATATGGATTTTTGTTTTGACCCCCACTTATGGCATCACCTCGATGGTTTATTTACCAGGATTCGGCGCCCTCCCGGTAGTCTACTGGTACCCAATCGTTTCGTTCTTCCTAGGTTTGTTAGCGTCACGCATACTCGGAATTATGCCGATTGAACCTTGATGCTGAAAACATGGTGGTGCTGATGGCTGAAAACGAAAAATTACGGTTTGCTGACAAGAAAATCGTGATCTGCATTTCAGGAATGGCGGGCACGGGAAAAAGCACGTTGTCTAAAAGACTAGCGCAGAGATACAACCTTAAATGTTATTCCGGGGGCGACGTACTTAAGGAACTGGCGAAAGCAGAAGGTTACGACGCGTCACGTGAGGGCTGGTGGGAAAGCAGTGAAGGCTTGAATTTTCTAAAGAAAAGGGAAAACAACCCTAAATTCGACAGGGAAGTAGATGCTACGCTCTTAGAATACGCCTGCGAAGGGAACGTCCTCTTGGATAGTTGGACTATGCCGTGGCTTCTTAAGGAGGGTTTTAAGATTTGGCTGTCGGCTTCTATTGAGAAGAGGGCGGCAAGAGTTGCTGACCGTGACAAGATAACAGTTGATGAAGCGTTCAGAGTTCTTGAGGAAAAGGAAGCTAGAACAAAAGCAATTTACCTGAAGCTTTACGGCTTCGTTTTAGGCGAAGATTTCGCGCCGTTTGACTTGGTTTTAGACACGGATAATTTGACTGCAAATGAAGTTTTTGAGGTTCTGTGCAGAGTAATCGGTAACGTTGTTATTCCCGTTGCTGCGTCTAAATAGAACTTTCTTCTATAACAGAGCCCAGATTCTTATATAACAGAGTTACAGACGACTTAAAACTACAGCCCAATAATAAGGCTTCTACGGGGGCTTCTCATGGAGGCGCCATCTGGAAAAGATGGGAAATGAGGGGATTGAAAGCACTAGATTGTCTATCTTCGTTTCTGTTTGTTGGAGCAGTAATCTTTTGCTTGGTCGTATCGTTCCGCTTAATTAACCTTCAATCTATTGTGTCATTAGTGATTTTTAACGTGCTTTTTATCACTCTGCCATTCCAGCTAAAGGGCAGTCTCAACACGAAATTATTCCTTTTAGCATTAGGCAACATGACAGGCTTATGCTGGAATTACATGTTTAACTTCTTCGCTATCGCAGCGACCGATGTTTTCGGCAAAACATTTCTCTACATCTACACTATCTTCTTTCCGTTTCTAAGTTCCATTTGGATAGTCTCGTTTTGGGCTCTAAGCTTAACGGTTCTCCACCGTAACAGACCATTCCAAGGGATACGCTCTTGATTCTTTGGATTTTGGAAGTTTTTTTCATATTTTTGACAGGACTGATGCTGACTTACCTTGTTAGGCATTACATCTTTACCATTACCGTTTTGAGAGGAACCAACAAGGACCACAAACCGAAAAGCACTGAAGTTTCCGCGTTTGAACCTACAGTTTCCATTCTTATTCCAGCGCATAACGAAGAGAAAGTAATTGGGCGACTTCTCGAGCGAATCACTGAGTTAACGTATCCGAAGGACAAATTGCAAGTTATAGTCATCAACGACGCTTCATCCGACAAAACCGGGGAAATAGCTGATTATTATAGGAACAAATACGCCTTCATAGAAGTGCTACATCGAGAAAAGGGCGAAGGCGGCAAAGGAAAAGCCGCGGCTTGCAACGCTGCTTTCAACAAGTCTAAGGGCGAAATAGTGCTTTGTTTTGACGCTGATTATTATCCAACAAGGGATATCGTTGAGAAACTTGCCGGTCAATTCGTTGATCCCGAAGTCGGTGCTGTGCAGGGAAGGGTTGTTGTTTTAAATGAACCGCAAAACATAGTTACGCGGCTGGTAGCTTTGGAACGAATAGGAGGGTACCGTGTTGACCAAGAAGCCAGAGAAGAGTTGAAGTTAATAGCGCAGTACGGCGGAACTGTGGGTGGAGTGAGAAGTAGCTTGCTGAGAAGCCTGCATGGTTGGGATGAAACCGTACTGGCGGAAGACACGGACCTAACTTTAAGTGTTTACCTTGCAGGCTATAAGATTCGCTACAATGTTGATGCTGAATGTTATGAGGAAGCTGTTGACACTTGGAAAGCCTACCGGCGGCAAAGGTACCGGTGGGCAAAAGGTCACATGCAATGTTTCTTCAAGCATTTCTGGAGCGTTTTAAGAAGTAAAAAATTGAATATGAAAGAAAAAATTGACGCCTTGTTATTATTGAACGTTTATTTTATGCCAATCATGGCTTTCTTGTCGTTGTTTGCTGGTTTATTGCTGATTTTTTACGGTTCGCCGCTTGTTGACCTTTTATGGTTGTTTGTTCCTATATGTTTGTATAGTTTTGTGGGTAACTTTGCTCCTTTTTTTGAAGTTGGAGTCGGTTTATACTTGGACGGTCGAGAAAGAACACAGTGGCTGATTCCTCTTCTGATATTCACCTTGTTTTACAATATACCGATTTGTTTTAAGGCGTTATTTGACGTGGCGACTTCAAAAATACTTGGAAAAAATACCAGCATATGGGTTAAGACAGCGCATTCCGGCAACGGAAACTGTTATATTCAGAATCCAAGCATAAATGCTTCTTAAGATTTTCATGATTCCAAATCAGATTTCGAATGCAATCCTTCCGTCGATTGCTGGAGTTACAACCGTGATTTTACTCTTTTTTTTGCCGGCCATCATAGAATTAAAAAAACCTAAAGATGCAGGACCGAGAATAATAGGTGACAGCCCCGCGAAAGTAACGCTTAGCATGCTAAAAATCCCGTTAATTGACATCGAAGAAGGCCAAGAGGAGAATTACCAGTCCGCAATGAAAAATGCAGCTTTTCTCTATTTTATTCCGAACATGGAGTTTTAGTTACTTTTCTTGACTACTAACCCAGCATTCCTCCACTGGTCCAAAGCCACAGAGATATTCCCAAGCGGGCCTCCTTGAAGAGAATAGAAAATGTAACACAGATAGTTACATTCTTTACATTCGCGGTAAGCCCCACGTAAGTCTTTAAATTCTTGGCTTTTCCATGTCTTCGGTAAATCGAAAACTGAACCTACAAAATCGTGGTTGTGGCACCCTGCAATTCTTCCTAAAGGGTCAATGACGAAGAAGTTGTTTAGTGCTTGGCATTTCCACGGTCTTTTATCTTCCGCGTAGAAGCCTCTTAAAGTTCCGAGAAGCTTCTTCGTCATGAGGATTCTCTTATTCTTCTTCTTCATCTTGATTAAGGCATTCCAGAGTTCAGCCATTGCTTGGTTATCTTTTATCACAAACTCGTCGTTTTCTTTCCCAATCTTGAACAGTTGATTTTGCGCTGCTGAACCATCAAACGAGTAGAGCGAGTACCAGACGGGAATTCCTTTCTGAGTAAAATAAGTCGTTATGTCCGTTACTTCACTCAAGTTTTTCTGCGAAATCGTAGGTGTAACACTAACGTGTATTCCCTCGCTGTGAAGCTTATCAACCGTTTCCATTGCTCTCTTCCATGCGCCAGGCACGGCTTTAATGGAGTCATTTTTTGCCTCATCCAAACTGTCTATTGAAATCGCAACAAAATCCACATTTCGAAGGTAATCAATTTTTTTAGCGGCCATGCTGCCGTTGTCATAAACGGTTGTGATGAAAAATTTTGTCGCGTAATCGATTATCTCGCCGATGTCATCTCTTAGAAGCGGGTCACCGCCCGAGATAACGAGTTCAGCTATTCCGAGTTTTTTTAAAATGTCTAATCCTTTTTTTATTTCTTCAGCAGCGAGCTCCTTTTCGCTTTGTTCCTTCCAGACGTTGCAGCCTGCGCAGCGGTAATTGCACTTTTTTGTGACTAGCCATTGGGCATGATGAGGCTTGTCCGGTGAAAGCGAACGTGCTGCAACAGATGCTGCTTTTTTGAGGTCTAAGGTCAAATAGTTTTCACTAGCTGCTCAGTGGATGTTTAGAGTAATAAAATTAGGGCTATAAAAACAATTATCAAAGATTCAATCTTGCGACGAGTTTTTTATCGCAGGAAAGCAGGGGTTGAAACTTTTCTGCTGTCTTGTTTTATCTATCCTGGAAACATTGCTAATTTTCTTCACGCGTTGTTTTTCTCAAAAACCGGTTTGTGCACGTGCCAAAGAGTTTATATTTTGCAGACTGTTGAACCTTATTTGCGAAAGTGATGTTTTTATCATGTTTCCTCGACCTTTTGACTATTTTGCTCCAGAAAATCTTCCAGAGGCTTTGGGCCTTCTTCAAAACGCTGATGCCCAAATGAAAATCCTTGCTGGCGGGCAGACTCTCATTCCCGCTTTAAAAATGCGCAATTCGCCTTTGTTTTCTGAAGTGAAAAGCGTGGTGGATATCACTCGAATAAAAGAGCTAAACTTCATACGTAAAGAGGGGCAGCTGGTCAAGATTGGCGCGTTAACAACAGTCGCCGCCTTAGGGAACAATCAGGAAATCGCATCTTTACTGCCAATCGTGAAGGATGCGGCATTGGAAATAGCTGACCCGCTGGTGAGAAATCTCGGGACTGTTGGCGGCAACTTGTGCTATCCTGACCCTGTAAACGATTTGCCAGCTACGATGATTGCGCTAGACGCTTCAGTGCTATTGGCTTCTGTTGGCGGTAACAGAAAAGTTGACGTGGAAGCCCTCTACGCAGGGGCTTTCAAAACAATAGTCAAACCCAGCGAGATTCTCACTGAAGTTGAAATACCGCTTGAAACGGCTAGATGCGGAAACGCTTACCGCAAGATTAAGAAGGGCTCTGGAGGCTTCACGATAGCCGGAGTGGCAGCTAATCTTTCAATCAAGGATGACAACTCGATTTCTGCATGCAGGATGGCCTTGACCGCGGTCGGTCCAAAAGCGTTGAGGGTTCAAACCGCTGAGCAAGCGCTCGTTGGAAAAAAGATTAAGCCGCCGGTTTTAGATAATGTCGCAGGGATAGCTGTTGAAGCTTCTCAGCCTGTCAGCGACCTTTATGCTTCAGAAGGGTATAGACGGAAAGTCTTAAGCTTGCTTGTGAAAGACGCGTTGGAGGCGTCTTATAAAAGAGCGGTGATGGGTAGCTACGAAAAAAGTTAAAACAAGTTTTAAAGTGAACGGAAACCCAGTTGAGCTTGAACTGGAACCCAGGCGACTTCTGGTTAGCGTGTTAAGGGACGACCTTGGATTAACGGGGACACATCGCGGTTGTGACACCACGAACTGTGGAGCATGCACGGTTCTCGTGGATGGAAAAGCAGTCAAATCCTGCACGATGCTCGGCGTCCAAGCAAACGGCAAGGAGATACTCACCATTGAAGGCTTAGCTAAGCAGGGGCGACTGCATCCGATTCAGCAGGCATTCATCGAAAAGCAGGGGCTGCAGTGTGGCTTCTCAACTCCCGGCATGATAATGACTACGTGCTGGATGCTGAGTCAAAACAAAAACCTGAGCGATGATGAAATAAAGAGAATGCTGCGTGGCAACCTATGCAGGTGCACTGGCTACCATGGCATCGTGGAAGCTGTCAAGTATGCCAGAGAACTCATGCAGAAAGAAAAAAGGGTGACGCCATGAGCGAATCCAAATTGTTGGTCGCAGGTGCAGGAAAATACGTCGATGACATTAAACTTCCCAACATGCTGTACATGGCGGTGGCCAGAAGCCCGTACGCGCACGCTCGCGTCCTCTCGGTTCAAGGCGGTTTGAACCGGGCTGACCTTCCGATGAAAGTCGGCAGCGTCGGGGAGGGAGGTTGGGCTGGCCAAGTAAACCCTGCCGTAATTCAGCCTGTTTTCGCTCAAGACACAGTCAACTACGTGGGTCAACCCGTTGCTGCGGTTTTTGCAGATGATCGCTACGTGGCTGAGGACAAGCTGGACGAGGTGCATGTTGAGTATGAAAAGCTTAAACCCGTGATGACGATAGATGACGCTCTCTCCTCCGAGCCTATACATGCGGGAACAAAGTCAAACGTCGTGCGCCAGTCGTGGCTGGGAGAGGACTTTAAAGATCCCTCATCACCCGTCGTGTTAGAGGACGAATTCAACATTGGACGCATCATAAACAACCCGCTTGAACCTCGAGGCATCTTGGCGGATTACGATGGTGACAAGTTAACGGTTTATGTGTCCACTCAGGCGGTTTTCAGCATTAAAGACGGCTTGGTGGGGACCCTAAAGCTCGACGCTTCTAAAGTTAGGGTTATCCAAGCGGACACGGGTGGAGCATTCGGGCTTAAGAGCGCTCTTTACCCTGAATACATCATAGCAGCCTACGCTGCCATGAAGTACAAGCGACCAGTAAAATGGATTGAAAGTCGCACAGAAAATTTCGCGGCGAGCCAACCGGGTAGAGGAGTAAGAGGAAAGATGAAAATTTTTGCCGAGAGGGACGGGGTGGTGACCGCCTGGCGAGGTGAGATAACGGTGGATGCAGGTGCTTTCGGTGGAACCGCGGGGACATCCTCCCCGGTTTTCATAGCTATGCAGTTAACGGGTCCTTACGGAGTCAAGAAAGCTCATGTGCTGGCAACTTCAGTCATGACTAATAAACCGCCGCAGGGACCTTACCGTGGCGCTGGAAGACCGGAAGCCGCCTTCTTTAGGGAGCGGATGATGGATTTGCTCGCGGATGAGCTGGGGAAAGAGGCTGCCGAAGTTCGACTGATTAATGCGACAACCGAGAGTTTCAAGTCGCCCTTGGGTTTGGAGATTGAAGCTTCGCGTCCCTTTTTTGAGAAAGCCGTAGTTGAACTCAAGTACCCAGAAAAATCCCGCAGGGAAAAAGCAGGAATCGGCTTTTTCGTTTTGTTGTCAGCTCTCTGGGGAGGCGAATCAGCCAAGATAACCGTGAAGGCCGGCAAAGTGGACGTTTGGCTCGGTGGAAACCAGCATGGTCAAGAACACTACGTTTTCGTCAAGAAACTGCTAAACGAAGAACTGGGAATACAAGAGGACAGGGTAACGTTGAACAGGGGTGACAGCGACATGCTTGAGGACGGCATGGGCGCATGGGGAAGCAGAAGCGCCATCGTAGCTGGAGCCGCTTTAATCGCGGCAGCCAGAAAACTCAAGAAGCAACTCGAAAGTGACCAAGGCAGCTACACGTCAGAGAAACTGCTGAAGGGCAACTACTCCGCCGAGGTCATGGAAGATCAGAATAGGCAGTTGAACGCGTTTGGCGCCGTTCTAGCGACGGTGGCCGTCGATAAGTATGGAATGGTTAAAGTGAAAGAATGCGCTGGCTGCTACGACGTCGGCAGAGCGCTTAATGCAAAGATGATTGAAAGCCAAATCATCGGCGGAAGCATGCAGGGTAT
The DNA here is from genome assembly GCA_035319575.1 of Candidatus Limnocylindrales bacterium. Lineage (GTDB taxonomy): Archaea > Thermoproteota > Bathyarchaeia > Bathyarchaeales > Bathycorpusculaceae > Bathycorpusculum. The sequence goes on along the minus strand of DATHCJ010000024.1, from coordinate 31,762 downwards.
CGGTCAAGTGCTCTACGAGGGGGTCGACTATGACGCTGATGGTAACTTGCTTACAAAAAACCTTTTTGACGCTGGCTTACCTGCGGCGGAGAACATTCCCAAATTTACCGTCAAAGTGGTTGAGAATCCATCTTGGATGCCGCATCATGTTAGAGGGTTGGGTGAAGCCCCAACTATAGGCGTACCCGCAGCCTTGGCAAGAGCCATCGAGAAGGTGACGGGCAAGCGTATAAGGCATACGCCTGTTAAGCCTGAAGAACTCATCGAATAAAAACAAGAACATAACGCTAAAATTGCTAAGTGTGGTTTTAACTGGTAGTGGGTTTCTATGCCTTCCGACCTTGAACTCTTGCTCGAAGCTACACGGTTGCTGGAAAAAAGGCAGACGCTTGCGTTCTGCATAGTAATTGAGAAAAGGGGTCATGGGCCCAGAGATGTTGGAGCAAAGATGATTGTCGCTGAAGACGGAAAAACTTTCGGCACAATTGGCGGCGGTGACTTTGAGCGCACCCTAATTGACGAGTGTCTTAAAGCCATAAAAGAGCACAGGTCAAGGAAAGTCACGTTCAACCTGTCAAAAGACCCAAAAGACGGCGCGGTTGGGACGGGCTTGATTTGCGGTGGCGAATTAACTGTCCTTGTGGACATAATGGAGCCTGCGCCAAGACTAATAATAGTCGGCTCGGGTCATGTTGCTTTGCCCTTAGCTAAGCTAGCCAGCACCGCAGGTTTCAAAATAATCGTTGTAGACGACGAGCGCAAACTGGTGACCAAAGAAAATTTCCCGATGGCTGAAGACGTGATTGCAGGCGACTTCGCCGACATCCTCAGCGGATTTGATATTGGCCCCCACGACTTTGCAGTTGTGACTCATGGAGAACCAGAACATGATTACACAGCAGTGAAAAAGCTGATTGAAAAGAACCCTGCTTACATCGGGTTACTCGGCAGCCCCAAGAAAGCTGCAATAATAACCAAGAGGCTGAAGGCGGAAGGAGTCAGCGACGCGCAACTAAAGACGCTGCGTATCCCGGTTGGTTTAGAAATTGGCGCTGAGACCCCGGAAGAAATCGGAATAAGCATACTGGGGCAGATCATTCAGTTCAGGCGGCAACAAAGAATAGACGAGGAATGCGCTTAGTTAGGCACTCAGGGAATATGCCTTGTTTTCATGAGATTAATGATGCGGTTGTAGTCTTCCGGCGTGTCTACATCCATGATAGTCCACTGTGGCGCCTCTACTGTAGACAGTTTATCTGTGTGCCGATGGACAACATCTCGAATGGTTTGAGAACTGTTCAAACTTAGTATTTCCTCGAACAGTCGATTGTGAAAAAGCAGCGGGTGCCCCTTCTTCCCCTCATGAATCGGGCTAACAATCAAAGCTTCCCGGCTGTTCTTCTCCATCTGGTCAATCATCAAGCGCAGAAAATCCGGGTCAAAGATGGGTTCGTCGCCGAGAACCAGAAACACCGCATCCACGTGCAAAAGCAGCTGTAGTCCCCTCTGAAAAGACGAAGTCATCCCTTGCTCATAATTCTCGTTTACCGTCAGCTTAACCCTGTTTAGCCTCGGTTTCAAGGCTTCAGTTACGTCATCTGCCTTATGCCCAAGCACAACCACCTGTTCATCTATGCCCGCTGCCGCTAACCCGTCCAAAACGTTATCGATGAGTTTTTTGTCGTTCAGGCTCAGAAGAAGCTTGTTCCTACCCATTCTTTCAGATTTGCCGGCTGCAAGCACGACTGCTCCAGTATTCATCAGTTAACACATAGCAGGTTAATGAAAACAAATCTTTAGTACTTTTTCATGTTTTAAGCGCAAGCCTTAATTGTTGCTTAGCCGAGTTACTTTTTAAGTTGTTAAGTATACGAAGGATGAGTTGACGGTTAAGCTGTCGGGTGAGAAAGGAGTGGGCAGGTGTTTGCATGGTGGGCTCAGTTGACGTTGTCTTGTTAACTAAAAACAGCGATAGAAAACTGAAGGAATGCTTAAAGTCTGTTTACCAGAACGTCCCAGTCGCAAGACTGATAGTGGTTGACGGCTATTCAAAGGATAAAACGTTAGACATAGTTAACCGGTTCAATGAAAAATATCATAACGTAAAAATAATCATGGACAAGGGCAACCGCGCCACCGCACGCCAAAAAGGCATAGAAAACGTGACAACCGACTGGTTTCTGTTCGTTGACAGCGACGTTGTTCTCTGCGATGACTGGTTCACGAAGGCTCAACAATGCATCGACGCAAAAGTAGGCGCAGTTTGGGGAACAGAGGTGTGGTCTACGATCGAAAACCCGGCAACCATGAAACTGTTCTTGTTGATTACAAGGAAAATTTTTGAGGTTCGCGGCGGAACTCATGACACTCTTGTCAGGACAGAACTAGTCAAGGATATTCAAATTCCTAAGCAACTACACGTTTACGAGGACGCCTACATAAAGGACTGGATCGAACAAAAGGGCTACCAAGTGATTCCCTGTTACGTACCGTTTTGCATTCATCATCGGCCACCGAACGTTTGGACGTTCAAAGGCAGTGTAGGCCTGATGTCTGACGCGTTCACGCTGGGGGATGCAAGGCTAATTGGCAAGTTGATTGCTGCTTACGGCTTCTACGCAGGCTACGCAGTTTACCAAGTGGCTAGGCAGGAAAGCCGTCATTAACTGACTTTTTAAGCTTTTAATCAAAGGAACAGTTCAAAAAGTTCTTGGAAAAGCCGGGGTAAACTTTGATTCCGAAGTCAACGCGATAGTGCCGTCCACAGGTGATCTGATGTTGGCCTTGGAAGCATCTCCGCCGAGTTATCCTTATGCATCAGTATGCGCTTGTTCGGGTTTGGGTTGAATTCGCCGATGACTTCGGCGTAAACGTGCGCTTGGCTTAGCGTGTCAACTATTTTTTTTGCTGCCTCAGCCTCAGCAGCTATGAGCAAAGCGCCTGAACTTATCAGCTGCAACGGGTCGATCTCGTAGAATCTACAGATTTCAGTTGTTTCAGGCTCAACCATGATCTTTTCTTCAAAAACGCGCACGCCTACTCCAGCTGCATCCGCCATTTCGTGGATGCCGTTTAGTATTCCGCCCTCCGTCGGGTCATGCATCGCGCGCACTCCGCCAGTTCTGTAAGCTGTTAACGCGTCTTTTACCACGCTGATTTGATTGTAGAAGCCTTTGGCGCTTTCAAGCAATGCTGGGTTAAACACTTTTTTCAGTTGCTCTTCACGGTCCGAAGCTAGTATGGCTGTTCCTTCGATTCCTGCGCTTTTCGTTAAAATCAGCCTGTCGCTTGATTTTGCACTTGCAGCAGTCACGTACTCGCCTTTTTCCGTCAAGCCCATTACGCAGCCGACCACTATGGGGTTTGATAGTCCCGGCGTAGACTCACAGTGCCCACCGACGATGGCAATGTTGAGTTCCTTTGCGGCTGCGTTCATTTGAGTGGCTATGGTTCGGACGATTTCGCTGTCAGCATTCTCCGGCAAAAGCAGGCATGAAAAGAAAAATGCAGGTTCCACCCCGAAGGTCGCAACGTCGTTGGCGTTAATGTTAATAGCTTCCCAACCTACCCGTTCAACCGCGCCAGTTATCGGGTCCATTGAAACTATGGCGTTTTTGCTTCCAACATCTAAAACTGCTCCGTCTAATCCCGCCGCCGGACCCAGAATGACTTCGCTTCTTTCAACGCCGAGGTTCTTGAAAACTATTTCCTCAAGGATGTCGACGGGGATTTTTCCAGGCGGAAGCTTCATAGTCTATTCTCAATGGAATCTAGCTTTTAAGCTTGATAACTTTTTGTGCGTTGTCTGGGTCATCGATTATTTGCATCGGAAGTTTCTGGTTTAAAATCATTTTTAGGAAGTACTCGTGAATTCTCAGGTCATCGCCCAACTCAGGATGGAAAGTTATGGCTATTACGTTTCCTTTTTGTGCGCCTATAATTGCGTCCTTGTGTTTAGCCCAAACGCGGGTGGGCCTCCAAACTTTTTCAATGGTGGGTGCCCGGATAAATATTCCTTTGAAAGGTTTTTTCCCAATTTCGTCTATTTGCAAATCCGCTTCAAAAGAATCGACCTGCCGACCGTAGGCGTTTCTGTTAACCTGCATTTCCATTATGCCTAGTAAGTTTGTTTTCGTCTGCTTTACTTGTTCGTCCCCCTCTTTTGCAAGAAGGATTGCGCCTGCGCAGGTTCCGAGAATCGGTGACCCTTTTTGTACGAGCTCAATTATTTTTTGTTGCATTCCCGCATCGAGAATTAATCGACTTATTGTTGTCGACTCGCCTCCTGGAATAACAAGCCCTGAAACATCATCCAAGTCTTTAGCTGTCCTTACAGCCACGGCGCAGCCGTCGATTTTTAATTCTTTCATTGCTTTCCTTAAAGTATCAATGTGTTCGGTGACAGCACCTTGAACGGCTATGACGCCTACCTTCAATTGGTTCCCCTTATTTGCATTTTTTGTTTTTCTTCCATTTTTGAAGTATCTATCCCATCCATCGGTTCGCCAAGTCCTTCAGAGATCTGGGCAATAATTTTTGGGTCATCATAATGCAATGCTGCTTCCACAATCGCTTTTGCGTACGCTTGCGGGTTTTTGGATTTAAATACCCCTGAACCGACAAATAAGCCATCGGCGCCCAACTGCATCATTAATGCTGCATCGGAAGGCGTAGAAATTCCTCCCGCCGCAAAGTTCACAACTGGTAGTCTTCCCAAGTCTCTTGTCTCTATAACTAATTCTGCAGGCACAAGGTATTCTTTAGCTTTTTCCATCAACTGGGCGTCTGACATCAGCTTTAACGCAGCGATTTCTCTATTCATAAGTTTCAGGTGTCTTACTGCTTCAACGACGTTTCCTGTTCCAGGTTCACCTTTAGTTCTAATCATGGCAGCTCCTTCATTTATTCTTCTTAAGGCTTCTCCCAGGTTTCTTGCGCCACACACGAACGGGACAGTAAACTTTCTTTTGCTGATGTGGTCGTCTTCATCCGCTGGAGTTAAAACCTCGCTTTCATCGACCATATCAGCTCCCAAAGCTTCAAGCACTTGAGCTTCCGCAATGTGACCTATTCTGCATTTAGCCATAACTGGAATAGTTACAGCCGCAATGATTTCCCTAACTCTTTTCGGATCAGCCATTCTCGCTACGCCGCCCTTTGCGCGTATGTCGGCAGGAACGGCTTCTAGTGCCATAACAGAAACGGCGCCAGCGGCCTCTGCAATTTTTGCCTGGTCTGCGTTAGTAACATCCATTACTACGCCGCCTTTGACCATTTTGGCGAATCCTCTTTTCAACCTGACAGTTCCTTTCTCCTCAACTATTTTTTTGGTTTCGCTCACGCAGTAACACGTCCATAGTATAGTTGCAGCTATACTATCAAATAAGCGTTGCGGAACCACAACTACAAAAGCATCTTTATATCATCAAACGCCGCCAAAACCCTCTTCCCGCGCTCAGTAAGTCGGAAGAATTTCTTGCCATTCTCCTCATAGCCAACCACGAGCCCCCTATCAGCTAACTCGTTAAGATGCTGATACACTGCTCCACGAGTCATAATCCGACCTAACTGCTTCCACAAATCATACCCGTACGTGTCTTTTTCGCTGAGAATTTTGAGAATCTTCTGCTTCGTGCTCACCGCAAGCCCAAGGCCAGCTGTCTTCTGCTTCTTGTTCAAAGCTTGCAAAACATCAGTCGCTTTCAACCCGCTACCAGTGATTAAACAGACGACGCTGGAGTCAGCGGAAATTTCGCTACGCTTCCATTTCTGAAGTGCGGCAACGGCAGCGGAGCTGGCTGGTTCAGCGAAGACTCCTTCAAGCTTGGCGAGAAGAAGCTCGGCGCCCAGAATTTCAGCGTCCGAAACCGTCAGCGCCAACCCGTTTGACTCCTTAATTGCTTTGATCGCCAGGTCACTCTGCGTCGGGTCGGCAACGAGTATGGCTAAGGCGCGTGTCGCGGGGTTGCAGGATTTTAAGGCCGAATCCTCTCTGAGCTTGCTTACTATTGGAGAACAGCCTTCAGTTTGAACTCCGACCATCCGCGGAAACTTGCTGGCGAGCCCTAGCTGTTTTAGCTCTTTGAAGCCTTTCCAGAGCGAGTAAATCGTTCCGCCGCTTCCCATCGAGACGATAACCCAGTCTGGAACCGCAAACTGCTCAAAAATCTCGTATGAAATGGTTTTTTGGGCTTCAACCACTAGAGGGTTGAGTTCGGCGGTGGCTTGGTACCAGCCTGTTTCCTTCGCTAGGTCAGCTGCTTTGATGATGGCGTCGTCAACGATGTCGCCTGACTCCTCAATGATAGCGTCGTAAGCAATCATTTGAGCTAATTTTCCAACGTCAACAACCTTAGGCACCAAAGCATGGCAGATCAAGCCTGTTCTCGCAGCATACGCGGCTAATGAGGCTCCCATGTTTCCATTAGTTGCGCAAACCAACGTTTCAAAGCCTCGGTCCACTGCATTGGAGGTCAAAAAAGCCGCTGCTCGGTCTCTGTAGCTGTTTGTGGGATTACGTGTTTCATCTTTCAGAAAAAGTTCTTTGAGCCCGACGGCCTTAGCGAGTCTTTCAGCCTTGTGCAGTGGCGTCCCGCCCTCTCCCAAGCTTACAACGTGTTTAACGGGCGGAAGAATCTGTTTGTACCGCCAGAACCCAATCTGTCGAGAAAACTTCAATTTTTCAAGCTCTGGCAAGTCTGCTATGAATTCCAGTGTGCCACCGCATTTTTCACAGCTGCTCCTCAGAGGGTATACTGGAAACTCAGTGCTGCAGTTGATGCAACGAAGCGTCAAGACTTCCACTATTAACTGCTTATCTGCATGGAGCCTTTTATGTTATGCCATTCTTAAGCTGCTATTAGTTATTTGGCATGACAGCCTAAAACAACATAATTAACCCAGTGCTTGCCCACTATGAGCCAAGCCAGCATGACGCGCTTGCTTGTTCCAAAATTATTTAATTTCTGTTTTTAAAGTAGGCTTTCGTATTAAATCGCGTACGCTTTTTTGCCTCAAAGCGGTTGCTTTCTCGTTTATTTCCAATTTAACCTATGCGCGAGCGATTAGCCAAAAGACTATATAATTGGTCGGATAATCCAACCAAAACAAGTTGAGCGCATATGGAGAAAAACAAAAGTAAGGAACAATCATCATTTGACCAGCATTACGTTTTTGGAGCGGAAAAAACTGGTCATAAGCTAGATCATTTTATCTGGTCTTGCACGCGAGCCTTCCCAGTAAAGTATCCTTTCTCACTGGGCGATGGAAAGCCGTCGTCGAACGAGCTCACAACAAACGAAGTTAAGATGATGCTTCAAAAACTCGTAGATTTCGGAGCGGATAACGTTTTCTTTTCCGGAGCAGGCTGGACAGGTGAGCCTTTGAAGCGCAAGGATTTTCTTCCTCTTCTCGCCTATGCCGCAGAATTGAAAATTAAACCTTACGTTAAAGTTTCGGGCTGGCACTTCGATAAAACTGTTGCGAAAGCCCTCGCTGCTGGAGACTGCAAAGCAATTATTTGTTTTGCAGGTCTGAAGGAAACCGATGTTTTGTTGCGCGGCAAGCAGGCTTTTGAGGACAGCCTAAACGCTACCAAACTCTGCAAGGAAAATAATGTGCCATTCGGAGTAAGTGTACTTAACACCAAGTATGTGGTCAATCAGGTTCCGGCATTAGCCGAGTTTGCTCTCGGCTTAGGTGCAAGAAGTTTCACCTTGGCCTCTCTTATTCCCCAGCCAATCTGCGCAGAAGATCAATTTCGCTTGCTTGGTCCGCTCGAACCGAAGCCGCAAGAGCTTGAAGTAGAACTCAATCAGATGTATGAGCTGGAAAAGACCTTGGGCGACAAAATTCTGGTGTTAGCATACGAGATGTTCTACAATCGTGTGTTAAAGATCAAGGAGCCCGAAAAAGACCTTCGCACGAGGTGCAGCATGTGCGACGACCTCACTCAATATGAGTGGCTCGAAATTCTTGATGATGGTAAAGCGTATGCGTGTGCTCCGCTAAACCTTGAGTTTGGCGACATTCGGACGGATAGCATACAAGAAATCATGGATAAAATGCGTTCTTCTGATGCAATCAAGAAATTTGTCGACCGCAGAAATTTAAAGGGGAAATGCGGAGTTTGCGAGTTCAAAAACATTTGCGGCGGCTGCAGAGCAAGAGCCTATATCTATTCGAAAGATTCTCTGAACGCTGATCCTGCTTGCGTTTACCAACCCAAAGGACAAAAGGCTACTTAAGTTGAAGCATCTTCTCAACTGACTAAAACAAAAGAGGTATGAAACTTGGCTAAACTATACATAGTCGGCGCGGGCCCCGGTTCATCAGATTATGTTACTCCCGCCGCGAGAAAAGCTGTGCGAGAAGCGGATATGGTCGTAGGAGATAACTGTGTTCTAAGCCTGTTTCAAGATGACATCAAAAGCCAAAGCGTGACGTTAACCTGCAAAAACATAGATGAAACTCTAAAATGTGCTTCAGACACCGTAAAATGTGGAAAAACCGTAGCGGTTATCTCTACTGGCGACCCAGGGTTCTCTGGGATGCTTGGTTCGGTTTTGCGGAGGTCCTTAGCTGAAAATATTGAAGTAGTCGTTATTCCAGGAATAAGTTCTTTGCTCGCCTGTGCAGCCAAACTTAAGATGACCTGGGATGACGCTGTACTGATAACTTTCCATAAGGGAGCAAGCATTCAAAGAAAACGCGAGTTTGCTAAAGCCGTCAAAGCCGGGAAAACAATACTGCTACTTCCTGACCCAATTGCCTTCACTCCGAGTGAAATCTCAAAATACCTCCTCAAAACTGGCGCAGACAAAAAGACCAGCGTCGTAATCTGCGAGAATTTAACTTCACCGAAAGAAAAAATAATTGAAACAACACTGGAAGGAGTCATAAATCAGAGCTTTGACGCTACAAGCGTCATGGTAATTAAAAGTAAACTGAAAAAGTAAAAATACCCTTATTTTGGGTTTTTAGCGCGCGCGAAGAACCAAGTCCAAGAGTCGCTGAACTAATACACGCTCTTGCTGTCTGCTTGTATCCGCAGCTTTTCAACTCAACTTCTACATCATCAACCTCCTAACTTTTTTTCTGTAAAAACAACGTGAGCTCAGACAAAATAGAAGGTACGTACATCAAGCGTTCTTCAAAGTGGAAACTTATCTTAGTCGGATTAATCGCGCGCGGGCTTACTTCTTTGATGTGGGCAAGCGTACGATGAAAGTCGTTCCCTCATTACTTTGGCTCTCAAAAGTAACCGTACCGCCTAAAGCTTCAGTCATGCGCTTAACCACTGCCAAGCCGAAGCCTTGACCTTTAGATTTGGTTGTGAACAAAGGAGTAAACAGTCTCGGTCTAAATTCTTCGGGAATGCCTATTCCAGTGTCGTGAACAGTTATAACTACGTAACCTGAATCTCTGTAAGCACGCACAAAAATTCTTCCTCCCTGGGGCATAGCTTGAACCGCATTGCTTACCAAATTACTCAGAATACGCATAAGCATTGCAGAATCCGTTGCTAATTTTTTTGCATCTTCAGCTACTTCGCAGGATGCTTCGATGTTTTCTGGGATTCTCCCCTTAAGCGTGCACTCTTCGCAGAGTTCGTCAAGACGCGTCTCCTGAATGGCGGGCATAAGAGGCTTAGCGTAATCTTGAAGGTCTTGAACAATTTTGTTAATGTACTCAACATTTTTCTCAAGTCCGTCTATGCTTTCTCTCATGTCCTCCTTCTCTTCTCCTTCGGGAACCACAGACAAATCAGACTTTAACAAGAAAACATCACTCATTAGAGCCTGCAACGGATTACGAATATCATGCCCAACCATACCTGCTGTGGCACCGATGGCGGCCAATCGCTCTGCATCTTTCAACTGCCTCGTGCGTTCTTCAACCAATTCCTCTAAATGTTCAGCATGCACCTTCAGCAGCGCCTCATTTTTCTCCAGCTTCTCCAACATTTGACTATTCATAAGTGCAACAGACGCCACCTCTCCGAAAGCAGCTGCCATCTGCATATCCCTTTCGGTGAATGGTTCGGGCTTGTTTGCCAAACCCATTACGCCCACAGTTTTCTTATCAATTATCAACGGAGCAAACAGCACGTTCTTCAGTTCAACATGGCCTTTTGGCATCAGCTTTACCCATTCGCTATCGGAAAAATCGTTAGAGCATACGACCTTCCCAGTGCGGTAGGCTTCAGCCCGCAATCCCCTTATAGGCATCGGAAGCGATGGGTCAACTGTGCATGGAAGACCTCCCGAATCTAAAAACAAGACCTCGTTTTCTTTGCCATTCTTACTCAATAAAGCAACATAACCCGCAGTTGCTCCGAGAAGATTCTTGCATGAATCAAATATCGCTCTTGCCGATTTATTGAAGTCACGGTGAATTAACACCGCTTTTGATGCTTCTAGGAGCGCAGAAATTTCAAATTGCCGGGACTGAGACGCCTTTAAAGTGTCAAAAAGTTCATCTTGTTGCCTTCTTATTTCAACCTGTGCCTTTTCTTGTTCAGCCCGTAGACGAAGCATCATTACACCATGTGCAAAGTCGTTCGCCAATTCAGTCAACAGTTTAACTTCATCCTCTGAGCAGCTGTTAGCTTCAGCCGAGTACATGGTTAAGGCACCAAAGACTGTGCTGTCCGATTTCAATGGCAAAGCAATTGATGAAGCGTAGCCATGTTTTAGAGCTTCTTCCCGCCACGGCATAAAAGCCGGGTCAGCCTGCATGTTCTCGCAGAGTTGAGGTTGGCCTGTGCGGATTGCTCTTCCTGTCGGGCCGCGTCCGCGTTCCGTGTCTGCCCAAGTGATCTTCAGTACGTCAAGGTATCTTTTTTCGAAGCCATAATGAGCTACGGGTTTGACTGATTTAGCTTCGTCATCTTCAGCCAACCCAACCCATACCATTTTGTAGCCGCAGTCTTCTGCAATTATCCTACAGGCTTCCTGCAAAAATAATACTTCGTCCGTGGCCCGCATGAGAGCTTGGTTGCTGTTGCTGATGGCTCTTAGAGTGCGGTTAAGCTTGCGCATTTTCTCTTCATTCTGTTTACGCTCAGTTATGTCTCGGTTACTAGCGCGGCGACCTGACCAATTACCCTCACTGTCAAAAACTGCTTGGCAAGCATGGGAAATCCAGCGTGTCTCCCCGTTACGGGTAATTATTCGAAAATCAAAATCGTGTGACACCTCAGAGTTTATCAAGTCAAAATGAGGAATAACAATTGCTTTATCCTTTGGGTGAATAATTTTTGTAAGAAGTTTAGGGTCTTCCATAAATTCGTCTGCTCGATAGCCTGTTATCCTCTCGCATGAAGGTGAAACATAAACCAATTTGCCGCTGGGCTCAATCCAGTACTCCCAATCGTAAGTGAAGTTCGCAGCGGTTCTGAACTTGGTTTCGCTTTTTCTGAGTTCTTCTTCAGTTTTTTTGCGTTCAGTTATGTCTTTCCCATAAACCGTTATTCCCTCAACCGACGGAAACACAGCGAATTCTGCGCAGCCTTCAACAAACACGGTTTTCCATTCAAAGCGTCTGATTGCTTTTTTGGCCATTGCTTCACGAAAGTTTGTTTCAACCGCTGTCCCAAGGAACGCTGGGAAGGTTTGCCAAAAGTTTTTTCCAACGAGCTCCTCTGCATTAAAGCGAAGGTCTTTGGCTGCTTTGCTGCTGATGTAAATAATATTCCAGTTCTGGTCCAGTGAGTAGACATAATCATCGATGCTGCCAAGTATGTCTGCTATCCGCTCTTCGCTTTTTCGGCAAACTTCTTCTGCTTTCTTCCGCTCCGTTATATTTCTCGCAACGTGGACTGAACCAACTATTTTCCCGTTTTCATCTTTTATCGGCGTTGTAGTCACGAGAAAGTCGCCGCCGAGGCGTGGTTCATGAACTTCTGCAGTATGTTCTCTACCGTCTTCTAACGTTTTTACTTGAGGGCAAAACTCTGGAGGAAAATTCAAGCCATGGACATATTTGTAGCAGGACAACCCGACAGCTTGCTCAGGAGTCACTCCCAGCTGCTGTGCCATGGCTCGGTTAACCTGCACAATTTTATGGTCGCTCAATATAGCGATTAAATCTGGCACCGCATCGAAGGTTCGCTCCCAATAATTTTTTGCCTTCTGCAGCTCAGATTCAATCTTCCGCTGTTTGAGAATCTTATTGAGTTCATTGGCGACTAACTCAAGCTGGACAACATCATTCTTAACGTATGGATCCGTCTTATTCCCTACGCCGAAAATCGCCTTAACCTTGCCATCTTCCATTATTGGGAAACTCAGCATCCGCTTAATCGCAACGTGCCCTTCTGGAAGACCTTTCTGATTGGGACTTTTGGCAAAATTGTTGTAAATGACTGGGCGTTTAAGACGGAGGCAATCCGCCCAGTTGCCTGCCTGTCCGACTGGATAATGAGTGTTGTAATTTGCAGTGCAGTTTTTGAGAGCTTCTCTGTTCCAACTGGTCAGTATTATTGATTCTTGGTTATCGCTCACTAAATGAAAGAAACCGATAGCACTCTTTGTAGTTTCAACAGCGTGGTTCAAGAAGTATTCGTACAATTCTTTCTCGGGCAAATTTAACCCTTTTCTGTAAAGCTCAAGAAGAAACGAAGCTTTGTCGTTTGAATCAGGGTCAGGCATAGAAAATTTAAGTATTAACCGTTGAGGAAAAACCTTTCGCCAGATTTCACGAAATCGTTATTTCGCGCGTTCTCTCCTGTATTGACGAATTGTATTGACTTTCCGTATATGCTTCATCCTCCTATACCCTACTTCTGCGCGCACACACAAACACCTAGGACAAAAAGCCGCTAAACCAGCCATTCTTTCAGGAAAAAAAGCTCAGCATAACACAAAAGCATAAAAGAGGAAAATCTAAATGGGAGTTCCCGCAGAATATTGCAAGTGATAAGCCATGACCGCGAGAGAAGACGCGATAAAACTGCATAAAGAGGCTAACGCGCTGATGGAAAACGGCAAATACGCAGAGGCGAGAGACCTCTATGCAAAAGTGGCTGAACTGTACTATAAGGGACAGAACTATTTTGGCTCAGCAGAAATGAACTATAAAGCCGGAGAATGCAGTTTCTCATTGAAAGAATATCAAAAAGCCGCAGAGTTTTTCGCCAAGTCTGCCGATATCTCGTTTGACAAGGGTTTCGACCGCTACGGGCTGAGCGCACTTGAATGTGCAAGGGACAGCCAGAAAGCACTGGGCAACACTAAGGACGCTGATGAACTCGACAGGAAAATCACTGAAATCAAAAAGAAGAATGAAGAGCCTGAAGGCGAATCTTCGTTTTCCGTGTTTTCTTAAACTCCTCCAACCCGCTCGCTTTCTCACTATTTTCCCGGGTTGCTCAACCGTACGATACCGCTTAACTAAATAATCCTTTCATGGTACTTCTACGAATGATTTTCCAGGTTGGAAAATGTCCGCATCCTTCGAATCTCTCAGTGAGCTGCTTGAAAAGGTTGAAGCGACGAAAAAGCGATTGGAAATCATAGACTTAACAGCCAACTACCTGAGAACTCTTAACCCTGAAGAAATTGAAGCAGCAGTCAACATGATGGTCGGCAGAGCATTCCCAAATTATAGCCAAAGGTCCCTTGACGTCAGCTGGTCGACTCTGACCCAGGTCTTAGAACGCATCAGCAAATTCGACTGGAGCCTCTTCCGCCAAGCCATGGCAAGCACGGGCGACATTGGCTCCGCCACTAAAGCAGTGCTTGAACAAGCCAAAACAAAGAAGCAAACTCAGCTAACCCAAAAGTCGCTAACCATAGCCGAGGTTAGAAAAGCGCTGGAAGCCATCGCTCAAACTTCAGGCACGGGTTCCAGAACCAAGAAAGAACGCCTAATAACCGCGCTCTTAAGCCAAGCCACGCCCGTTGAAGCGAAGTATCTGGTCAAAATCTTCACGGGCGAAATGCGCACTGGGCTCCAAGAAGGCTTGATGGAGCAGGCTGTCGCCAAAGCCTTCCAAGTTCCAGTGCCGCAGGTGCAGCATGCAAGCATGGTTTTAGGCGACATCGGGGAAGTAGCGGCCAAGCTTAAAACTGAAGGGGCTGAAGGGCTAGAAAACGCGGGCTTCAACGTTTTTAGACCGGTTAAACTCATGCTCGCGCAAACAGCGCAAACAGTGAACGAAGCGCTGACTGAGCAAGCTGGCAAAACGGCTTTTGAATACAAGTACGACGGAGCACGAGTTCAAATTCACAAGCAAAACAGCACCGTACAGGTTTTCAGTCGAAGACTAACCAACGTCACAGAAAGCTTGCCGGAAATAGTTGAAACAGTAAAAAGCAACATCAAAGCACGGTCGGCCATCGTCGAAGGTGAGGTTGTCGCGCTCGACAGCGCCGGCTACCCGATTGCTTTCCAACATTTGATGCGCCGGTTCAAACGAGTCCGCGACATCTCTGGCATGGCGCAAAGAATCCCCTTAACGCTTTACCTGTTTGACGTTCTCTACGTTAACGGCGACAGCCTAATCACGCTGCCCTATACGGAGCGAAGGCAAATACTTGCTCAAAACGCCGGCGGAATACCGCTGAGCCAACAGCTCGTCACCGAAAAAGTTGCGGAAGCTGAAGGCTTTCTCAAAGAAGCTATCGCTGCCGGGCACGAAGGACTAATGGCGAAGAAGCTTGACAGTCGCTACACGCCGGGGCGCCGAGGAAAAAAATGGCTGAAAATCAAAACAACCCTTGAACCCTTAGACCTTGTGATAACAGCCGCTGAGTATGGTTACGGGCGGAGGAAAGGCTGGCTTTCCGATTACTACCTTGCAGCAAGAGACCCTGAAACTGGCGGGTTCTTAGACTTGGGTAAGACTTTCAAAGGCTTAACGGACGACGAAATAATCGAGATGACCAAGCAACTAAAAGAGTCAATCATAGCGGAGGAAGGGCATCGAGTAATAGTTGTTCCGAAAATCGTGGTCGAGGTAGCCTACAACGAGATTCAGAGAAGCCCCAAATACAGAAGCCGAATGGCCCTGCGATTTGCGCGCATAACCCGCATCAGAGACGACAAAACACCAGAAGAAGCTGACGCTATTGGTAAAGTCAGGAAAATATACGAAAAACAGTTGGAATCAAAAGGCAGGTACCTATAAGGCTACCGGGCAATTCAGCTTTGAAAATTAAAAAAGAGAGTTTAGAGCGCGCTCTAGAAACAGCCTGATTGAGCCACACATAAACTGGAACGGACAGTTCCCTGAACTTGTGAAGCCTGAAAAAGCCGCCGCCAGCCAGATGGAACTCCCACATCAAGAGCAAGTTTCCACCTGTGAAAGGAGAAAGAATTGGTTTGGGGCTGTTACGAGGGCTCTTTTACCGGCGGCGGCTGTGCGGGTAAGTGTTTTCTGGATATGCTTTGTCGGTGCCATAAGGCTGGTTTGGTGGTTCTTGTTTGTCAGCGGGTTTTTTCCTTTTTTCGTTCTTCCTTTGCTCTTAGCTACTACTTTAGGTAGTAACAATATTGCATGATAGTAGCATCAATACATAAACGTTTCTCCAAATAACACCCGCTTTAACCTCAATTTAAGAGCGAAAAGTACCAAGATACCAAAGCGACTCCTCACAAGACAACCGACCGATGAACCTTGCCACAGGCGAATACTAACTTAGTAGAACAACAACAAACAGTCTTGCAATCGTTGCTCTTCTTTTGACAGGAACCGGCGAGCCGTTCCATCGTGGGCCGATCAACAAGCGGCTTACCACAATAAGTGAAAGAAGAAGACTGCTCGCATCGGTTTCTTCTTCTTTTGATGAGAATAATTTTTGGTGTAGCCAGTCGTTAAACCAAGGATATGTTAGTTAGGCAGATCTTTGCGCGAACTATGCTGATTGACAGGGCTTCACGCCGCCCACCCAGAGAATGCCACCTGACTACGTAAAAGGTAAGCTGTAAATTAGCAACTTGACTTGACAGGGAATAAAAGGCAAATATAGCTCTGGATACAACCTTCACTTGGGGAATGGCTGAAGTGGATGCGGCAGAAAAAGAATCCTTCGCTAAAGAATTTTACGTTCGCCAGGTTACAATGAAGGAACTAAGCGAGCAAGGCCAGAATCGCCTGGGCGAATCGAAAGTTGCTATCGTAGGCGTGGGCGGGTTAGGCACGGTTTCTGCGTTGTACCTTGCACTGGCCGGCGTCGGCTACATTCGCTTGATCGACCAGGACACGATTGAGGTGCAGAACCTTCACCGCCAAATCCTCTATACGACCGCTGATTTGCATTACCCGAAAGCTGAGGTTGCAGCAAAACGCCTACAAGAGCTTAACCAGCTGGTGACGACCGAGGCTTTCTCAGAAAACGTTAACGCCGACAATGCCGAGCGACTCTTGCAAGGCGTGGACTGCGTGGTTGACGGCTTGGATAACATGGCAACCCGTTACATTGTCAACCGCGTGTGCGTGAAATTGCACATCCCGTACGTTTTTGGCGCAGCAATCGGCATTGAAGGAAACCTTTCAGTTTTTGACCCTCCTGAAACGGGCTGCCTAGAATGTTTAATGCCGAACCTTTCCGACAACGACTTGCTGACATGCACGACGCGTGGCGTAATTGGAGCAACAACCGGAATAGTCGGTTCGCTGCAAGCAATGGAAACCATAAAACTGCTGGCTCGAATCGGCTCGGTTCTGAAGGGAAAACTGCTAGTCTGCGACTTCAGAGACATGGATTTCACCAGCATAGAAATTTCAAAAAACCTCCATTGTCCCGTCTGTCACGGCGATTTGTCTTCGGCCGCTGGTGGCGAGAGGATCGTTTGGCTTTGCGGAACTGACACAGCTAACGTTAACCCTGAGAAGCCATTGCAGCTAAACCTTGAAGAAGCTTATCCTATAATCAAGGAGCACTTTAATGTTCGCTTGAAATCCCGCCTTGCGCTCGTGTTCAATTATAAAACGTATGAGGTAAGCCTGTTTAACGGTGGACGCATGCTCATAAAGAACGTTGAAAATGAAGAGGAAGCTCTAAACGTGTACAGAGAAATAATCGATAAGTTAAATGCTTCTTAACATGACTTAGTGAACCAGCCCCAAAAATGGGCGTCTAAAATCAAAGTAAAAAAACAAAAAACCACATGAAAAAAGGAAGCAGGCTACTATGGCTTCTTCTGTTTTCTAGGCCGCAGTGAGCGTACGGTTGCACCAGCACGCCACATTTCACTGTCGCCCATAGCTTTGAGTTCACCCGCAAGCTTCTGCCTATAATCCGATGCCTTGCTCCTATCCAGCACAATTCGTGTTTCTTCCCCTGCGGCGACCAAATCGTAGAGCGAATCGAACAGCGGTTTGGTCCCGTCTCGGAAGCGTTCTTTCCACCTTAGCGCGCCGATACGTGCCGTTTCGCTGCAGTTGCAGTACATCCAATCCATGCCGTTCTCGTCAACTAAGCGGATTAGGCTCTGCGTGAGTTCCTCGACGGTTTCGTTGAAGGCTTCACTTGGGCTGTGCCCGCGCTCACGAAGCGTGTTGTACTGCGCCTCCATGATACCTGCCAACGCACCCATCAAGACGCCTCTTTCACCCGTCAAGTCACTATACACTTCTTTCTCGAATGTTGTTGGGAACAAGTAGCCTGAACCGATGGCGATGCCTATTGCCTTCACGCGGTCTTGTGCTCTGCCTGTGGCATCCTGGTGGACAGCGAAGCTGCAGTTTATGCCGCTTCCGTCAAGGAAGTTTCTGCGGACACTCGTGCCAGAACCCTTTGGGGCAACGAGAATCACATCGATGTCTTTCGGCGGGATGACGCCTGTTTGCTCCTTGTAAACAATTGAGAATCCATGGCTGAAATAGAGCGCGTCTCCGGCTTTGAGCGTTTTCTTGATGATTGGCCACGTCGCTTTTTGCCCTGCGTCGGTCAGCAGGAACAGCTTGATTGTTCCTTTTTTAGCTGCTTCCTCCATTGGAAAAAGGTTCTCGCCTGGTTTCCAGCCGTCCGCTACAGCCTTATCCCATTCTTTCTTGAATACGCCTTCTTTTTCTTGTCCTATGATTACCTTTATTCCGTTGTCTCGCATGTTAAGCGATTGCGCCTGACCTTGAATGCCGTAGCCAAGCGAGACTACAACTTCGTCTTTCAGGATTTTCTGGGCTTTCGCCATTGTGAACTCTTCACGGGTGATGACGTCTTCTATGACGCCGCCGAAATCCATCTTAACCATTATTTTTCCCTCAAGCCACACATTTTAGAAGGCGCAGTAATTAAGAATTATGTTGGTGAAACGAGCGATAATTATGGTGTCCGCACAGCTGGCGTTGTGACCAGCACAAAAATTGAAGAATATGTCAACAGCTTTTAAGCAGGAGATAACAGACTCTTGAAGGGAAAGAAACTGAATCTATTAAGGGCCAGGCGGGATAACGCGATTTTATGAGCATTCATAACGATAATTCAAAGCTTTCAAGAGTTCGTCACCTATTCGTGATTGTTGACGCTCTCATCATTCTCTACGTGGCGCTTGATGCCATTGCACAAGTTCTTCCACCCCACTATAGCCCACTTTCGCAAGCGGAGAGTCTGCTCGCAGTAGGACCCTACGGCTACGTCATGACCGTCAATTTTCTAATTCGCGGCGTGTTTTCTCTTCTATTTGTATATGCCTTCGTCCAAATTCTTACGATGCTTGGACAGAATTGGCGAATTTACAAATGGGGTTTGTATGCAGTCGGAATCTGGGGCGTAGGGGCTCTGTTGCTGGCTGGGTTTCCCGCCACTGGACGTACACTTGTCATTCATACAATTATAGGAGCCATCGTGTTTATCGCCGCTCCATTAGGAGAATTATCGATTTCCCTGAAACTTGGTCAAGTGGAAGCGCTTGCAGGTGTAAAGAAAATTGCACTGGTTATTGCAGTACTGGGAGTTTTGTTCATGGCGTTCTTCTGGGGGGTGCTACCGTTCCTTCATCATCTAAAAAGTAGCTATGGTGGATTCTTCGAGCGGTTGCTTATTGGCTCAGTCATACTGTGGCTGGCAACAATATCCACGTACATCTTGTTGCACGTTTACTCGCTCAAGCCTAAAGCAGCGTCCCCGGCGGATACTTTAGTTGAACAGCAATATGAGGCTAGCTAACGGGACAAGCTTAGCTTGCCAATAAGGCCGTGATTATCTTGGTTTTTTGTAAGATAGTTACGAATTATCCCCGAAAACACCAGGGTTCCATCGTTTACAATCTTTCTTGTATTCTTTGCACCTTCTACTCTCATCTTCACCTTTAGCGGATTTGTAAGCAACGATTCAAACTCTAAACAAATAACTGGCAGATCCTAAGGTGCAAAATTATTTAAGGTCCTGAATTCATAGCCTAAGTGTTAAACCTGCCTATTGGAAATGTCGAAGGTTTTCAGGGAGAGGTTAAGTTGAATAAACTAACGTTTTTTAACAATCTTAACTCTTGCAGTTTTAAGTTTCCAAGCTTGGACTGGCGACTACGTGAACTTGTTTTCAGTCTTCCCGACTAGACCGGTAAGCACCTCTTTCAGCGGATTTTTTCAAGCACTACAAAAAGCAGGTGACATTCCGCTCTATCATGCACTTGAAGGGCTTCTTCTCATCGCGTTTTCTTTAATCATCCTGGCACTTTCAATTAAGATCAGGATTAAGAGCGTCCAAGTGTCATCGATTTTAGCCTTAACAGCTGTGGTTTCTGCAGCAACAGGCGGGATTCCTTTTGTTTTTTCAGGGTTCACAGATAACGGGTAGTCCGCACAAATGGGCGGAAGCTTTATCGCCGCTTACGCCTTCAACTTCCTCGTACTCTATTTTGCAAAACAGAAGTAATCAACGACAGATATCCGAAGAAATGATGCGAGCACGCGCATGAGCAAAAACTTTCTATTCCTTGTACTCGATGATTTCCCTAGAATTTTCCAGGTCTTTCACTGACTTGCTTAGCGACACGACATGACTGACAGCTTGAACCACGCTTACTGGAATGGTTACTACGGAGCTTCCTAACCTTTTTTTCATGTTCAGCTCTTCAGCTGCCATGCTTGAAAGCTTAACGAGCAATTCGGTTACTTGCCAATCCTTGGTGTCAATGTTTGCTCCTTTGACTTCTCCAAGAATCTCTGCTGCTGAGGTTATTACCTGCAGCCCGATGAGTTTTTCAAAGCTAATCAACAAATCACCAATTATTTAATCACTTCAATCACAATATATGTTTTTAGCCGCGTACGAAACGTTTGTGTCGCTATGATCGAGATTTATGCCTCAAAAGCCTCATTATTCTTCTAACCCTTAAGCATAGCAAGCATTATCGCCTTCGCTGAGTACAGGCGGTTTTCTGCCTGCTCAAAAATTATGGATTTCGGGTTCTCGATGGCTTCCGCGCTGATTTCGTAGCCGCGGTGAATGGGCATGTCATGCATGATGTACGCGTCGCTTCCTCTGAGCAGTTCAGCGTTGATTTGATAGGGCATCATGAGTTTTATGCGCTTCTCTTTTTCAGCTGTGAACTTGGGGTCCGTGAAAAACTCCATGTCAATCCACGTGTCAGTGTAAACAAAATCGGCATCCTTGACTGCTTTTTTAGCGTCCAAAGTTTGGTGCCAAAGCCCAGTTTTCTTCGCTTCAGCCAACAACTCGTCATCTCGGGCGGCTTCGTTGAAAAAAGGCGTGACGGTGGTTAGCTTGACGCCGGTTTTGGTGCAGCCTTCGATCAGCGAGTTGCAGACGTTGTTGTGCACGCCGATGTAAACCAGTTTGGCGGCTTTCAACGTGCCCTTTTTCTGTTTCATCGTTATCAAATCCGCCAAAGCTTGGCTTGGGTGGTACTTCTCGTCGCATCCGTTGATCACTGGGACACTGGAAGCGTTAGCCATCTTCATCAAATCCGCGTTGTACAGTAGCCTTGCCATGATGCAGTCAACGTTGCGCGACAAATACCTGACTTCGTCCGATACGTCAGCCAGCGTGAAATTGGTGGTTCGCCAATCGATAAACAAGCCGTGACCTCCAAGCTGAGTTGCTGCAACTTCAAAAGCGACCCTTGTGCGGGTGGAGGTTTTTTGAAAAACCAACGCGGCAGACTTGCCGTCGAACGCTTTGCGGTATTTTTTCGGGTCGCGCTTCGTGTCAATACCCAAGTCAACGATCTCGTTGAGGTCTTGGCTTGATAAGTTTTTGAAGTTGATCAGGTTCATCTCACTTGCCTTCAGGTAGGCTGAAACCGAGCCAGCAATAATAAGCTTTATGCAGAGCCTTCCGTGCTCCAGCAACATTTTTAGTGTTAACAAGCAACAATTATGCGGAAGCACGACAGATGATATTGCTCGTTCACTCAGCTCGTGACATCGCCGGAGTAAACATAGCTGAAAGTATACTTCAGAATTACCCGTTCACGAAGACAACCCGGACGTATCAGGAAAACCCTGTTTACACGGCTGAAATAAACGGCAAACAAGTCAGTTTCTTAACGCTTAAAGAAGAAGCAGTCAACGCGCAATACCTGCCAGAAGACTTCCCCAGCGCAGAACTGGTCGTCTTCACTTCGCGACACAGCAGCTTAAGCGGCAGACCCACCCTTTCTGTTCACACGACGGGAAACTTTGCTGTGGCGGGTCTTGGCGGTTTACCTCGCACACTATCAGTTGCACCGGCCATGGCTATGCAGACCGCGCTTAAAGCACTGCACCGGCTAAAACAGGAGCTGACCCTAGACTATGAAGTCTCGTACGAGTGCACTCATCATGGTCCAAGTTTAAACGTTCCTGTCATGTTTGTCGAGTTAGGAAGCTCAGAACCCCAATGGAGGGATTCTAAGGCTGCCCAAGCCGTTGGTGACGCGACGATGTCCGCAATCGCCAATTTCTCGCCCAAAGGCGGTTCGGCAGTTCTTGGAATCGGCGGGCCTCATTACAACCAAAAGTTTACCCGTTTAGCCTTGAATGATGGGTTCTTGTTCGGTCACATGGTACCTAAATACGCTGTTTCGACTCTCGACTCCGCGATGATATCGCAGTGTGTGGAGAAAACTTTGGAGAAGGTTTCTTCGGCGGTTCTTGATTGGAAAGGAATCAGCAGCCAAGACAAGCCAAAGCTGCTTTCCGCTTTGCAGGATGTTAAGTTGCCTTTTAAAAAGGTTTAAGAAAGTCGGTCGGCTTTAAGAAGCTTGGGTCTCGGTGAACTTGTTTTTAAACTCCAACTTACAGTAACGTTTATTATTTAATAATGAAATCTTGGTGTGGCGATAACTATGGGTATGAGATCTTGGCTTTCACAAGCTGCAAGAACAATAAAGCTTGCTGTAAAACCGGGAAGAGACGAGCTTTGGCTATCGATAAAAATTAGCCTTCTAGGCATAGGCATAATCGGCGTAATCGGTTTTGTGATTAAACTCTTATCCTACGCTTTAGGTGGAGCGGCGTCAGGCGCGGCATCGACAACTTAAAAGGTACATGTTTTATGGAAAAGAAAGAAGAGCAAACCCAAACCAAAATTTTCGTGGTTAAAACGACTACTGGCCAGGAAAGAAACGTGGCGAGGTTAATCGCTTCCAAAGTTGAAATGAACCACATTCCGATAAAAGCTCTTCTTGTTCCAGACACGCTGAAAGGATACGTGTTTGTCGAGGCTGACGGTCCCCATTATGTTGAGGAAGCCATTTCAGGCTTAAGGCATGTGCGCTCGAGAATCCCTGGACTCGTGAGCTTTACCGAGATAGAACGCTACATCGTTCGCAAGCCAGTCATGGAGGACCTAAGCGAGGATGACGTCGTTGAAATCACCGGAGGCCCCTTCAAGGGTATGCGTGCGAAAATCACGAGGCTTGATAAGTCGAAAGGCGAAGTTACTCTTGAACTGCTTGAAGCAACATTTACTTTGCCGATTACGGTGCATTCAGACTATGTAAAACTGGTGGAAAAAGCAAAGGGGTAGACTGGTGGAAAAATGAGTGAAAGAAAAGTCGTGGAATTGCTCGTGAACGGCGGACAAGCCAATGCAGGTCCACCTTTAGGTCCGGCTCTTGGGCCTTTAGGCGTTAACATTCTGGCTGTCGTCAACAAGATTAACGAGTTGACGAAGGATTATGCGGGAATGAAGGTTCCGGTGAAAATCAGCGTTAATACCGAGGACAAAACGTTCGACGTTACCGTGGGAACCCCGACTGCTTCAGCTCTGATTGTTGCTGAGTTAAAGGTGGAGAAGGGTTCAGGAACCCCTAACACCGTTAAAGTTGGCAACTTGTCTATGGAGCAGATGGTGCGCATCGCCAAGATTAAGCGTCCTGAACTTTTAGCTCCTACTCTCAAGAAAGCGACGAAAGAGATGCTTGGAACATGCGTCAGTTTAGGCGTCACAGTTGAAGGTAAGGACCCCCGAGAAGTGCAGAAAGAAATTGACGCTGGCGTTTACGAACAATTATTCAGTAGCGAATAATTGTAAGCGAATACTTTTATAATGGGTTTCCAATCCCTCATTGGCACGAGGCTTAAAAATGCCCTTGGACAACAAGACGATTTCAGAAGCGGTTAAGCAGGCAAAGGCGAAGTCTGGCGAGAAAAAATTCAACCAGACCGTAGATTTAATCTTAGACATTACGGAGATCGACATGAAGGCGCCAGAAGGCAAAATCCAAGAGGTTGTTGAGCTTCCTTACGCCACGGGTAAACCGAACAGGATCTGCGTTATTGCTTCTGGAGAATTTGCGATTAAAGCAAAAAACGCTCATGCGGATTACGTGCTTGACCGTGCCGATTTAGAGGCGTTAAACGGCAAGAAGAAAGAGCTCCGCAAACTTGCAAGCGACTATGACGTTTTCATTGCGGAAGCACCTTTAATGCCGCTCGTAGGCAGGATTCTCGGTCCAGTTTTAGGTCCGAGAGGAAAAATGCCTGTTCCCGTTCCGCCTAACGCTGACATCGTAGCCTTGATTACTAAGCATCGTAAAACGGTGGTTGTGAGAATGCGCAACCAGCCGATTATTCAGGTTTCAGTAGGCTCTCAACAGATGAAGGATGAAGAACTTGTCGATAACGCAATGACGGTTCTTCGTGTTTTGGATGGAAAACTCAAGCGTGGTCTCAGAAACGTGAAGTACGCTTTCGTCAAGACATCCATGGGTGAGCCGGTGAAGATTAAACCGTAAAACAGGATAGAAAAACCATGCCGTCTCAGGAAGTGTTAGAGGAAAAATCAACCGAAGTGGATGCGATAAAAGACATCCTTAAAGAGTACAAATCCATCGGCATCGCTAGCCTGCAGAAAGTTCGCGCTTCCCAGCTTCAGGAACTAAAGAAAACCATGGCTGGCAAAGTTTACCTCCGCGTTTTAAAGAACACGCTGATGAAGCTGGCTATTGATGAAATGGATAAAGAGGACTTGAAGAAGATTGAGGAGTACTTGGAAGGGTCAAACGTTTACTTATTCACGGACTTGAACCCGTTTAAACTGGCGCTGCTGCTGGAACGTGGCAAGGTTAAAACTACCGCGAAGGCAGGCGACACAGCAGCCATTGACGTGGTTGTTCCAGCGGGCAACACGGGTCAGCCTCCGGGTCCAATCATCAGCCAACTGAACGCTGTCGGTTTGCCCACGAGGATTGAGTCGGGCAGCGTGTGGGTTAGCAAGGACACACTGGTTGTTCGTAAGGGTGAGGAGATCAACGAGCGGCTTGCTGGTGTCCTTTCAAAACTGAACGTCAAAGCCGTTGAACTCGGTATTTCCATGCGTGCCGTCTTTGACAACGGTATGATCATACTCGGCGCGCAACTCAAAGTTGACGTTGACGCGACAAGGAAAAGCCTTGAGCAAAGCAGCCAGGAAGCCTTCGCTTTGGCTATGGGCATTAGTTACCCAACCAAGGATACAATTGGACCACTGTTGCAGCAAGCTTACATGAAAGCGGTTGCGTTAGCCGTCAGCGCAGCAGTACCCACTAAAGAAACAATCGGCGACCTAATCCGAAAAGCAAACGCGGAAATGACAAGCCTGAGCGACGCAGTAGAAAAAGCCAAACCCAAAGCAGCGTAATCACCTTCAAGTTAATTTCGTTGGCTTTAGTCTTTGGCTTAGAACTGTTTGTGCTTGCTTGCACGTGATATCTTCCGGCTTTAAATAGATAATCGAAATGCGCTTAAACTTCGAAGAAGTAGTAGGACAAATGATTTTCCACTGTACTACTACTTCTAATAACTGTGGCGTTGATTCGATTATTATCTGTAGCCGACGTTTCATTATTTCGCAAAAAGGGTTAGCTGCGGCGGCTTAAAGGCGAGGTGGCGCTCATTTTTGCTCGTGTTTTGATAAGGCTTAATAGTTTCTTGCGATGTGTAGATTTCAATTAAGCGTGAGTAGTCATGGTTGACGTTTGGCTTCCCTACGGAAAAACCGACGTGTGCATCCGAGTTCCCGCCCGAAACCTGCTGGGAACGATCGAGCCTGCTGATCGCCACGGGGCACCCGACGGCAAGGCTGAGGTTGAGCGAGCCTTGAAGGAACCCATAGGTACGAAGCGTTTATGCGAAATTGCTAAGCCTGAAAGCAAGGTTGCCATCGTTGTTGATGACGCAACTCGTAAAGCACCGAGCGAGATAATGCTGCTGCCAGTGCTTTCTGAACTGAATGCGGCGGGTGTTAAGGATGAGAATGTAACGGTTATCTTCGGCTGCGGAACTCACCGTGCGGTTAAGCCTGAAGAAGCCGCGGCTTTGCTCGGTCCAGAAGCCTTGAAACGGGTAAAAATTGTCAGCCACGATTGTCAAGCCTCAGACTTGGTGCGTGTTGGCACGACTAAGACGCATGGCAACAAAGTGTACGTTAACCGCGTTTTCGCTGAGGCGGATGTCAGGGTGCTTTTAGGCGACGTTGGCTTTCACTATTACGCGGGTTACGGCGGTGGAAGAAAAAGCGTTTTGCCGGCCGTCTGCGGCAAAGAAACCATCAAAGAAAACCATGCGATGCTGTTGCACTCTAACGCCAGGACTGGAAACTTGGAGGACAACCCCGTGCATTGCGACATGACCGAGGCTGCGCGGCTAGCCAGGGTTGATTTTATCGTCAACGTGGTTGAGAACAAGAAGGGCGAAATCGTGAAGGCCTTCGCCGGGGACATGGAGCAGGCGTTCTTAGAAGCGGTCAAGTTGGTGGATGACATGTTCCGTGTAACTATCGATCGCCGAGCGGACATCGTCGTCGTAAGCGCAGG
Source organism: Candidatus Limnocylindrales bacterium (assembly GCA_035319575.1). Classification (GTDB taxonomy): domain Archaea; phylum Thermoproteota; class Bathyarchaeia; order Bathyarchaeales; family Bathycorpusculaceae; genus Bathycorpusculum. Next base: position 5,572 of record DATHCJ010000024.1, on the reverse strand, counting down.
CGGGCATCCTGCAGACATGAACCTGTACCAAGCTTACAAGGCGCTGGATAACTCTTTGGACGCGGTTAAACGTGGAGGCGTGATAATTCTTGTGGCTGAGTGTCCGGAGGGTCATGGGAACCAGGTGTTTTACGATTGGATGACCCAGTTAGGCGACTTGAAAAGCGTTGAGCACGAAATCAAACGCAACTTCGTCTTAGGCGGACACAAAGCTTATTACCTCTTAAAAGCCCTGCAGAACCACCAAATAATACTGGTTTCTTCCCTTCCGGATTACTACGCGACAAGCGTGTTCAAGCTAAAGACGGCGCGTGCCGTAAACGATGCTTTGGACGAAGCCCTCCGAACTGCGGGATCAGCCTCGAGAGTTTGGGCAATGCCTCATGGTAGCCACACTTTGCCAGTGTTTGAGGCGCCTGAAGAAACAAACTCTTAAGCAATCCGCTTTAGCAGCTAAAAATGCCTTTGATGAACGTTTTAAGCGGATACTGTTAACTTAAAGGACGTAGTGAGTATCACGAGGTTTTCTGCGGGTGATTCTGTTAACTCTTAGGGCACATATTCTTTGTATCCTGTTTGATAAGCCCACTTCTTCGATTGCTCGGTAACAGTTTGATCGTTAGCTCGCAAACGAAGGTAGAGTATAATGAAGTTTGCTCGAACATGCCCTAAGCCCATGTCGGTCTTTAGCCACCTTAAAAGTTCGCTGTGCTTAGCAACAATCTTTCTTTCTTTAATGAAGCCCCTTTCATTAGCTAAATTCCAGAAATCTTCAGGTTTCTTCCCTGTTTCCACATAAATGTTTTCCATGTACGCCTTAAACTTACCTGGCATGAAACCACTGTCTACCGGAAATCACGTTAACTGGAAAATATAAGACTTCTTCAAAGCTATGTCCCTTAAGTTAACAATATCTTTTAAGCGTAACATTTAAGTTTAAACGGTGAAATCTCCTTTAAGAAGGCGAAACGATTGCAGCAAACCTTTAAACTTCGCAAGTTCAACCCCGACGACTTACAGAACGTAATGCAGATAAACCGTGTCTGTTTACCAGAAAATTACTCAGATTTCTTTTTCTTAGACTTGCACCAGCGTTTTCCAGAAACCTTCATCGTGTCGGAAGAAGACGGGGAAATGGCGGGTTACATCATGTGCCGCATAGAGGTCGGCTTGTCAAATTTTGGTTTCGGCGGCTTGATAAGGAAGGGGCACGTGGTATCCATAGCTGTTTTGCCTCAGTACAGGCGTAAAGGAATCGCCCGAGCGCTCATGACCAGAGCTTTGGAGGGCATGCAATTCTACAAGGGTAAACAATGCTTTTTAGAGGTCAGAGTCACCAATGACGCCGCAACATCGCTGTACAAGAAGCTTGGGTTCGAAATAACCCGAACCATAAACGGTTACTACTCAGACGGCGAAGATGCCTACGTGATGACTAAGAAGCTGTGAAACCAGCCTCTTAATCGTTTTTGATTGTGAAACGTCGCATTTTTGCACTGTTCGTTTCTTGGCGAAACATATCACTTTCAGTTCACCCTCCCCTGATCTGGAATGTTGTTTAAAGTGATACTTTAAAAGTTAAAACCGCGTTTTTCCTGCTCCTCAGCAATTAGGAGAAGTGAGAGAATGAATAGAAAAGACCCTGTTTCCACAGGAGCGTCTGCCTGATGGGTAAAACGGTTGAATCCTACCGCATGGCGATCGAAGATGAAATACGCAGGTGGAGCGGTTTTGCGAAAGCGCTGAGAACTGAGGACAGGGAAGCCTTTGAAGCTTTGATGGATGCTTGTCGAAACTACGCTTCAGCTGGAAGCAACGCTACCCAACCAGTACTTTTTGAGCCGATGATCCTCTCCATTCTCGTGTCACAGCAGAAGCAGATTATGCGTTTAGAGAAGGCTTTAGATGCAGCTCAGCGATCCACTGGTAATTAGAGGCTGGCTGTTTGACGTTTACCCCTCCGACCTTGGCAAAGTTGCTGTTTGGGTAATAACTGAAAAAGGCGAAAGAATCCGCTTAACCGACAAGTTTCAGCCGTGCATCTATGTTTCAGGCAAGAAAGACGAGCTTGAAACGTTAATCGGCCGATTGTATAGCAACCAGAAGATTGCTTCAGTGCGTTTCGTACAGAAATACGCGCAAGCCACGGATGCGGAAAAATCAACAGTGCTGGAGATAACCGTTAAGGACTGCCGGCAGATTCGAGGGTTAACGCTTGAAATCTTAAGGCTGGGGGATTACCTGCGCTATGAACTTCACAACTGCGATATTCAAGATGATCGTTCGTACCTTTTCAGCCGCGGCTTATTCCCACTTGCCTTCTTGGAAGTTAAATACGGGAAGTCAGGCTTAGATTATACGCTTTTAGACTCGGTTGAAAGCATAGACTATGCTATTCCTCAGTTGCGAGTGGTAAGGCTTCAGGTGGATGTTGCTAAAACTGGCATCGTCGCAAATTTTGACGATGAAATCCGCAGCGTCACCTTAAAGCAGGACGGTGAAGACGAGATTGTGATTGACTACGGCGACGAAGCAACTAAGCTGCTGCAACTTGTCTACGCAATAAACAACATAGACCCAGACATAATTTTAACCCAGTCTGGCGACTCGTACCTTTTCCCCTACCTGATTCACAGAGCAACCGTGAACAGCGTTATAGATCAGTTCATTTTAAGCAGGGATAACAAGCCTTTCAATCAGAAAACTGCGGCGGGTAAAACTTACTTTTCGTACGGACACACGTTTTACCGGGCAAGCACCGTCCGGCTGTACGGAAGAATCCACATCGACGAGAACAACACCTTCATCCTGAGTGAAGCAGGTTTCGACGGGTTCATTGAAATAGCGCGGACCTGCAGAGTCCCCCTGCACACGGCGGCGCGTTTCTCAATCGGCTCAAGCATGTCTTCCATTCAGTACTATCAAGCCATGCAAGATGACATTCTGCTGCCGAGGAACAAGAAAATTCCTGAAGCCTTCAAATCAGCCCTCGACCTGCTTGTCGGCGACCGCGGCGGCTTCGTTTATGAACCACGCGTAGGACTGCACAGTTCAATCGGCGAACTAGATTTCTCTTCAATGTACCCGAGCTTAATGGCGAAATACAACATTTCAGCTGAAACCGTGCTCTGTAAATGCTGCCCAGATTCACCCGTTAGGATTCCCGATTTGAACTATCATATCTGCACAAAACGCGTAGGCATGGTTCCGAAAACAGTCAAGCTAGCGTTAACCAAACGGCTTAATTATAAACGTTTAAGAAACGAAACGCCTGACAAGGCGCTTAAACAGGTGTACGATAAACGCCAGACAGCATTAAAATGGATACTGGTCACATGCTTCGGCTACCTGGGATTTAAAAACTCAAAATTCGGATCAGTTGACGGGCACATCGGCGTCTGCGCTTTCGCCAGAGAAGCCTTCCTTAAAGCAGCACACATCGCTGAAGATGAAGGGTTCGAGGTCATTCATGGCATCGTGGATTCACTCTGGCTTAAAAAGGAAGACGCAACCATGGAGGAGTACCGTCATCTATGCAGGACAATTACTGAAGAGATTGGTGTCCCCATAAATTTTGAGGGTCGTTATAAATGGATCGTTTTTCTGCCTTCTACTCTTCATCCGCACGTCAGCGTCTTAAACCGTTACTACGGTGTCATGGACAACGGCAACCTGAAGGTCAGAGGCTTAGAAGTGCGCCGAAGTGACACACCGCGTTTTATTTACAATCTTCAGGCGGAAATGATACACGTGCTTGCCTCAGCTAATAATGCAGTAGAGTTTACGCAGAAAATCCCTGACGCTTTACGGGTGGTGAAGGATTACCGCGAAAAATTGATCCGCGGCGACGTTCCCATCTGGGACTTAATCATCACCAAGCACTTGTCAAAGAACCCTAAGCAATACAGGCAGCATGTAAGCCAGCTGATAGCGGCAGAACAGTTGGCTAAAGAAGGCGTGGAAGTTCACGCGGGCAACAACTTGGCTTTCGTCTTCACGAATGCAGAAAACAAACGTTACCATCGGAGGGTGCTGGCGGAGCAGCTAATCGAGAAAGGCGTACACGCTGACACGAAGAAGTATCTGCTCCTGCTTTATGCTTCAGCCGCTAATCTGTTAAGCTTTAAGGGTTACACGGCGAAATCAATCCGCGACGCTGTAAACGGGCAATTCGTCACTAACAAAAACGGCATCCTCAACTTCATGAGGACGAAGTAAAGGAAATCTTGAAAAAACAATTTGAGAAAGAAAAAGTAAATGTTTTTTCATTCTGGGTCACTTAACAAGGAAACAGTTTTCCGCTATAAAGAATATAATGATGAAATTTTTATAATCCAAACAAGAATGTAGTCTTGGTTCTGATGGCTAAAACGAGAATCTTGTTCTCGTGTACTCATAATTCAGCTCGATCTCAAATGGCTGAAGGATTGCTCAGGCACTTTTACAGTGAAAAATACGACGTTTTCAGCGCCGACAACTTTATAATCAAGGCATCAAAGAGCAAACGCTGATCCGCTTCAGTTCCACGTGAACGGTGACCCTTTCTTCACAAAACGCCGGCGGTGCCACTGCTTTGTGCAGGAAAGGTTTATTTTGTTGCGTGGTTTTATGTTGGGAACTTGCTGACGGATAGTCATTGTCCGTTGGGATGTGGCCGAAAGGCTGAACCGTAAGCATAAACTGCAGGGAGGAAAAAATCAAAATTGGCATACAAGTACATTGCGGAAGAATGGTCAGACCGCGAGAAATCCTTTGTTGGAGAACTCAACAGGCAGCGCTTAGTGCAATGGCGTAAACAGCCAGTAACCATGCGTGTCGAGCATCCGACAAGACTTGACAAAGCACGCAAGTTAGGCTACAAAGCCAAACAAGGCTTCGTTGTGGCGCGCACAAGAGTGCGCAGAGGCGGTCTGCGAAAACTTCGTCCACGCTCTGGCAGACGACCTAAACGTATGGGTGTCGCCAAATTCAAACCGGGCAAAAATCTGAGGCTCATATCCGAAGAACGCACGGCAAAGAAGTTCCCTAACCTAGAAGTGCTGAACAGCTACTGGGTAGGCGAAGACGGACGGCACAAATGGTTCGAAATCATCCTGGTCGACCCGAACAGCCCGGCCGTCAAGACAGACAAAGATGTGAGTTGGATAACTCAGAAGCAGCATGACGGCAGAGTCTTCAGAAGCTTAACCAGCGCGGGCAAAAGCGTCCGAGGATTGAGGCATCGCGGAAAAGGAGCAGAAAAAATGCGACCAAGCCACCAAAGAGGGGCAAGAAACAAGCAGCAAAGGTGGTAAAAAAAAATGCAAAGAATTAAGGCAACTGTAACCAAACGAAACGGTAGAAAAAGCACAAGCAGAGGATTCAGCTTAACCGAACTGCAAAAGGCAGGCTTAACCAAACAAGACGCCAAAAAAATTGGCGTACCACTCGACGTCAAACGGAAATCAGCGCACGACGAAAACGTTGAAACTCTGAAAGCGCACGCTGAAAAAGCAAAACCCAAAGCTAAACCGAAAGAGCCAGAGAGGAAGCCGACACAAAAGCCGAAGAAAAAAGCTAAAAGCTAGAATCC
>DATHCJ010000023.1:0-39406 GCA_035319575.1 Candidatus Limnocylindrales bacterium | reverse complement strand
CTTGAGCCGAACTGGGTCCCCGACAAGGTGATGCTTGAGGATGGAGTTGAACCGTCAGAAGTCGAATAGCTCGCCGTAACCATATACTGGTTGTACATGCTTATGACCTGAGTGTTTGACTGCGTTGCGGAGATGCTTGCTGGACTAGGCGCCCAACGCTCAGTGCTACCGCTGGCAGGAGTGCTAAAAGTGATGAAGCCTGAAGCGTCAAACCAGTAGCCCGTCGCAGTCGTCGTTAAAGTGGGCACGTAAGAAGATCCAAGTGAAGTGCCAGTCGCGGTGGCAGCTGAAGGCGAACCACCGTCAACAACCTGGTAACTTAGAGTCTGCAGGTACTGGTTGTACATGCTTATGACTTGAGTGTGCGCTGACGTTGCCGAGATGCTCGCCGGATTAGGCGACCAACGCTCAGAGCTACCGCTAGCAGGTGTGCTGAATGTTATGGAGCCTGAAGCGTCAAACCAGTAGCCCGTCGCACTGTTAGTCAAAGTGGGCGCGTAAGCTGAACCAAGCGAAGTTCCGGTTGCAGTAGGGGCCGAAGGTGAACCGCCGTCAACAACCGTGCAGCTCAGAGTCTGCAGGTACTGGTTGTACATGCTTACAACCTGATTGTTAGGCTGAGTGGCGGAGATGCTTGCTAGATTGGGAGACCACTGCTCTGTAGAGCCGCTGGTGGGCGTGCTGAACGTGATCGAGCCTGAAGCGTCAAACCAGTAGCCCGTCGCAGATGTCGTCAAAGAAGGCGCATAAGCAGCTCCGAGAGACAAGCCATTAGCCGTAGGCGCAGTCGGAGAGCCACCGTCAACAACCTGATAACTCAGAGTCTGCAGGTACTGGTTGTACATACTCACAACCTGAGTATTCGAATGCGTTGCGGAGATGCTTGCTGGACTAGGCGCCCAACGCTCAGTGCTACCGCTGGCAGGAGTGCTAAAAGTGATGGAGCCTGAAGCGTCAAACCAGTAGCCCGTCGCAGATGTCGTGAGCGTTGGCGTGTAGGCAGCACCGAGAGAGGTTCCCGTAGCAGTCGGGGCTGAAGGCGAACCCCCGTCAACAACCGTGTAGCTCAAAATTTGCTTATACTGGTTGTACATGCTTACAACCTGAGTGTTCGACTGCGTTGCAGAAACGCTCGCGGGAACGGGAACCCACTGCTCATTAGTAACAGTGGGAGTGCTAAAGTTAATGGAGCCTGAAGCGTCAAACCAGTAATCAGTGGGTTTAGTCGTAAGTGTGACAGTGTAGACGGCCCCCATAGAAGTCCCAGTGGCAGTCGGGGCTGAAGGCGAACCGCCGTCAACAACACTATAGCTTAGAGTGTGTAGATATTGATGTGTCCATGATGCGGTTTCGTTTATTGGTGCGTTAATTGTTAAAGCTGTATAGTTGACGTTGCCAGTATAACTGCCTGATCCTGAACCTGTCCAGCCATCCCAAACATATCTTTCGCCAGTCCCTACACTTGGGGAAACCGCGTAGATGTTTACTGATGAGCCAGCATTGCACCATGCGCTGTTGGCTGGATATACTGTGCCGTAATTGCCTGACATGGTTAGCTCGTATTGCACCGTGTAGGTAACTGTCAGTGTTGCGTTTGAACTTGGAACGATATAATTTTGAGTTTGCGGTCCGCCATTGCTCCAATTACCGTAGACGTACTGGGTTCCTGTCCCCATGGGGTAAGGCGATGGCGCCTCGATAGTGTTATTTGTGCCCATTACCATCTCAAATGGTTGCCCGGTAATAGTTGAGGGCGGGTAGTATTGTCCGTCAATTATTATTTCTGGCAAGTTAGAGGGGATTGCATTTATCGTTATATAGATGATTGTTGATTGGAAGTTGGCGGTTATGTTTCCCGGCCCATTTATCGTTGCGGTTGTGTAAGACGATGTTGCAGAGGCTACCGTGATGTTACCCGCCGTAGTCCACAAGGCAAATAGATTCTTATAACTCGCAGGGGCAGCGGAGATTGTTATCTGGTTTGATGAATCGTACCAGCCTGTTCCGGCAACTGGAGTTGTCAGTCCGCCGTTCGAAGGATTTGCGTCAAAGGTAACTTGGTATTGCGTTTCGTAATTGGCCGTGAGGGTCAACGGTGAGATCACCGTCGTTGAAGACCTTGGATTAACCGCCGAGTTGCCGGGACTCCAATTCGTAAAGACATACTGCGTTCCTGTTGCTCCAGATATAACTGTGTTATCTATTTCTATAGTTCCTGTTTGGGAGGATGCATCAAGCCATTCAGTGATTGGTGTTGCATCGTCGACTTTTCCTACCTGTTGTACTCCAACGCTGACTGCTGTTGTATAGGGGGAAGGTAGACCGTTCGTCTTGACAGTAAGTAGATACTGCGTTTTGAAGTCAGCGGTTATTGTGGCGCTTGAGGAAGGAACCGTGTAGGTGTTTGCTTGAGTCGCGCCATTGCTCCAGTCTGTCCAAACATATTGTACACCCGTTCCGTTTTTGACGTTAGAAAGGGCTTCAAGCGTGTGAGTGGATCCGACGGACCAGGACACTGAATAGGGAGTGACTTGCATCACCCCGTCGACTTCGATGAAGCCTGAGCCGGCAGGATTTGAAGATATGATTATGGAGACGTTGGGAGCAGTTGTTGAAGTCGAAGAGGGCTGGGAACCCTTGGTTGATGATGATTCAAAGTTAGCTGAGATTGTGCCTGGACCGTTTATTGTTGCGTTCGTGGAGGCAGATGAAATGTCAGAGATGGATATTGAGCCGGATTCAGTCCAGGACGTGAAAGAATACCCTGGGTTAGCAGTAGTTGATATAGGTGCAACTGCGCCTGCATTGTACCACTTGCTTCCTGATGGAGTGATTACTCCCCCTGTGGTGTTAACTGAAAATGTCACTTCATATTGGCTCGCGTAGGTTGCGCTTACTGTTTGAGAAGTGTCTGGAACCTTGTAACTTTGATTTTGCGAGCCGTTGTCACTCCATTGGATCCATGTATAACTTACCCCACTTGACCCTGGAATTGGCGAAAGCGCCTCAAGTTGATGAATTGAGCCTGGCGACCATTCCTCAGTGATCGGAGTGGTCACGTTCACACCGTCGATACTGACAAAATTGGGGCCGCCTGGATTGGAAACAACAGTTATAGTAACGGTTCTGGAACTGCCTAATAGGAAAATTGGTGCTATGGCAAAAACTGCCACAATTAGCAAAATGAGCGCGACTGCGAGAAGAATAAACAGAGAATTAAACTTATGACTGTGCGGAAATCGCTTGTTCACGGCCTTAGTCTTTTTTTTAGAAAAAACTACAAAGGCAAACAAATGGAATTGTTGCCTCCTCCGAAAAGTCGCTCTCTACTCTCAAATTATAACTTGGAAGATTCTTTTAAAGATTCCTCGATATGGTTATAAAGAACCAGGTTGATTTCTGTTAATTTGAAAATCATGGTGAGGTTCTACCGGTCAATCAATAGAATACATTCTATGTTAATTTTTTGCTCACGTAATATAACCACTAAATTCTTGACCCTATCTTCTATTTGCGCTTTGAACGCGGACGCGGTTTACTCCCATTTCTCCTAAGCATAGTCACTGCTACTGCCGCGACCACAAGGATTGCCACCGCCGAGGCTACACCTATCAGCGTCCACGGAATGGGTGAGCTTGTCACGTTGTGGGCGCCGGCTATTGTTAAATATCCTGAATCAGCGCTGGAGGAGTACAGAGCACTTCCTCCAAAGTTTGCATTAATCTGGTAGATTACGACTTGGGTAGGTACGAAGATTATGGATGAGTTGCCGTCTGAATTCGTGATGGCCGAACCAATAGTTTGTTTTGCGCCGTTTTTGCCTATTGCTGTGTACTCTACGGTGGCATCTGAGATTGGTTGCTGATTGGAGCTCTTGAGAGTAGAGTATATTATTACTTCTTGATTGACAGATGCCGTGGATGGAAGGCTAAGGGTCAGTGTTGTGGAAGTAATGGGGGTCTGAGACACAACCACGTTAACGGTTGCATTGGAAGGTTGATCGTTTGCGTCTCCAAGAAATTGGGCTTCCACAGTGTGGCTTCCTGTCGTGATGAAAGTGTAGTTTAAAGTCGCTACTCCACTAGAGTCTGTTGTTGCGTACCCCATTGAAACTGCCGAACCGCCTGGCGGAGTCTGGGAAAAAATAATATTTTCGTTCGGCAGCGGGCTACCGCCCTGTGTCAACGTCGCTGAAACTGTTATAGGTACGCCCGTTGCTACGGTTTGAGGGACGCTCAGAGTTAAAGCAGTTGGTTTCAAGGTAGACTGCACGCTTGCTGAGTTTACTGTCAAAGTGCCCGTGGCATTGCTTGAAGCGTATATTCCTCCCGTCTGGTTTCCGGTATACGAAGCCTTGATTGCGTATGTTCCAGCAGCGGTTGGAGTATAATTAATAGTTGACACTCCGCTTGCGTCTGTTGTTGCTGTTCCAATGCTTTGTGAATTCACATAGTAATTTACACTCATGCCCGAAAGGGGATTGCCAGCTGAGTCTTGGAGTGTAGAGGTTAGGGTGACTGCGGTTCCAACAGTCGCTTGAGTAGAAGTCACAGCCATGGTTGTGGTCAAATATCCAACTGTCAAGAACGAGTTTTGAACCATCAGGCCTGTCGAATTATCTATGTATTGACCACTCGTAAAATACGCGTCTGCCTCTTGAAGGTTTAGCCCACTTTGCAGTCCAGCAATGGCGGTTGGAAGTAGATGAAGCGTGATCGACAACACGGTCATCGTGACCGTACTATTTACACCCACATTTAGTGGCATTTCAACAAGTGCGTTAATGTAGGAAAATCCGGTGGTGTTCAGAGAATAAATGTTTGTGTACAGACTCGCACTTGTGCCAGTGAAAAGGTTTCCAATAGTCACGTCGCTTGGAGAGACCGATAGAATTGTGGAGCCTTGATTGTTAAAGCTGAAGATTAAGTGAATCAGGTTCAGACCGGTTACGTGGCTAACGTCAACGTTTATCGTTGTTGAAGGAGTATACATTACGACGTTTGAAGGATTAACGGAGAGCGTGGGATATTGGACTAGCTGCTGAGCAAATACTGGGCTAAAAGATAGCAGAGATGATAATGCAATAATCATCAAGATTGATGTTCTGAAATATAGTTTTCGCTGAAAAATCATTCAGGTCTCCGCTAAAACATGTTTTTCTTAATTTATAAGGCTATTGGAACAATTTTCTATATGTTTCTTTAGAGAATAGCTAACAAAACGCATAACAAGCAGACACAGGTACACCGAACAAGACTGATTTCAACATTAATTGCGAGAGACTTGGCTAGTTATTTTTCCGCTATCTGAGGTTGACGGCCTTTATTGTCCGGCTGAGCCTTGCATAAGAACTTATTTAATGTTGCTTTAAATAAATTAATTAAAATGAGATAGTATTTGCAGTGATTCATGTTTACTTTGATTATTGAGCCATTGAAAAATGAGGTATGCTCGAGGATAGTTTCGGATCTTTTCTTTAAAGGAGCATAAATTTTATGTGATCTTAAAGAATTCTCGAAATTTAATGAGCAGTATCTATGTTTAACACTCTTAAAAAACTCCTCGGATCTTAATTATTGCAGTCGTGGAAGTGAACATGAAACTTTACGCCTTTCCGACAGAGTCGCGAAAAACATGAAAGAGGACGCCGAAGTTATAAGGGTCTCCACGAAAGCAGGGGTTGATTAATTTCTTGCGGGCTTTATAATCGAGGTAAAACAGACAACGCTCAATTGATTAAAACTAAATCAAGCCTTTAGCCAAAGAAAGTTCCAAAAAGTCAATTTGCTTTATCCTTAGAATTCTCCTTAAACGCCATCCAGTTTTCTCCCTACTTTTTAAGAAAAAAGCTCAACAGGCAATAAGCGAATAAACGTCAAGTGGCGTCGCAAAAAAATTTCAAGCTAATCAAAAACAAAAAAAAGGAGGGTAGCTGTTTCTTTTTTTATGTTCATCTGGCTGCTGCTTCGTATTCGGCTAGATCTTTGGTGTTGATGAAGCCAAGGCCGCTGCAGTCTGCTTGCCAATTATATGGAGCTAATCCTAGCATCATGTTTCTGACGAGTGCGACATCTGCTTGTGTTACATGAGTTTCGCCTGCAATCAATGGAACCGGGGTCGGGTCAAGAACCATCGAAACCGGTGCAGTCGGTACGTAGATTTGGAGTGGGTTCCATACCCAGACTTCGGCATTTGTGAAAATTATTGGACCGTAGAAGCCTTCATAGAGGATATTTTCGCAGAATAACGGGCAGTAACCTGCAGGGGCGTCGCAAAGTGAGGCGTAAACTGGTTGGTAACCTGTCAATGTCGATGGGTAAACGAGTGCTGCATAGCCTGTCGGGTCCTTCCATAGTGGAATCTGGTTTGCTGAGAGCACTGTCTCGAAAACGAGGGTTCCTGAGAATCCGCTGCCTGTGTCGGATATAATGCATGGTATGGTGATTGTAAGGGTGGCTCCAGGGGGCAGACTACTAAACTGCGTAGGCAAAGTCCAAGTGCTCGGATAAGGTAAGGAAGCTATGCTTACTGGTGTCGGACCAATGTCGCCAATTCCATTTGAAGTAGTTAACTCCACGATTGCAGTGAATGATGTGTCCGGGGATGTTATCAACTTGGTGGTGTATGGGAATGTTTGTGTTAGGTCAAGGTTAGTTGCTGTCACTAAACCGGCGTTGAATATGGTTATTTCGTCGTTGAATGTCTGGTTTGTGCAGTATGAAACATCCTTGTGTAGTTGTAGGTAGTCGACGTTGAAATCTACGTGGTTGAACCAGATTTGGCTTGTGCTGTACTCAAACTGGGCTGTGATGTCATATGTTGGTTGTGGTGATACCTGTCCAACGCTGTTGAAGGCGTCCCAGTTACCAACGTTCGGATAGAACGTGTACCAGAACCATTCTCCGTACGCATTGCCTCCGTAGGAACCGACCCAAGTGCATGGGATTGTGATCCCTGTGTTGGATGCTACAGAGCTGGCTGGGCCGTAATACAGGCCCCACGAAGCAACATTTGAGGCAGGGGCGGCTGGATTGTACGAGTAGGCGTATACTCCTGTTGAAGACGCTGGAAATGCTGGCGGAACATCAGGGCCGACTAAGCTAGTGGTGCTTAAGGTGATGGTGTCAGGGATGCCGTTCCAATTGACGTCGAGAGTAACGTTGGCGGGTGCCTGGTCGTACGAAACTGTGACACCTGGAATGAAACCTAGAACCGTCACTGCGGCTCCGTAAGGTATGTCAGTGGGTCCGACGACGCATGGCTGGCACTCGGGGATTCCCGGCGCTACGCATCCTGTTAATGCGTTGTAGGTATAGCTACAGAGTGAACTGTCAGTGTAAGTCCACCCGATTTGTTGCCCCGCCCAGAAAACACCAAGAGTTGGGCTTATCCATTCGCTTTCACTCAAGGCAGGTCCTGGCGGTACGTAGATGTCTGCGAAGACTGGTGCAACTAAGAGAGCGGCTAACGAAACAGCTAGTATGGCATAAAGAGTTTTATTTGTCATAAGAAAGTCTCCTTTATTTCCTGTGATTTGTTATACTCGTGACCGCTCTAAAAGGGCTTTTACTCCATGTGCAGTGTAACTAGATGACGATGAAAATAACCTGAAACGGCTTGTGAAGCTTTTTTCTGGCGCTTTAATTTGTTTAAACTACTTGGGGTTTAGAGTTCACTCTAAAGCTGATTTTGTTGGACGCAAAGAGACAGTTATTTAGAAAAATATATAGTTTTTTTTGCTTAAGCATTGAATCAATGAAAAACACTTTCTAGAAAACGTCGGCTATTGCGGCCAAATTTAAGAACTTCAGGTGTTTGAAATGTCAAATAAATGATTTTTTGCCGTTTTGCATATTAGTGAGAAGTGTTAAAGTGAATCCGCAATGAAGATGCGGTTAGTAGTAGCTGTAGTTGTAATAGCTGCCATAATTTTTGGCGCTTCACTACTGGTTTTCTTAAGCGAAAACGATTTTTCAACTAAATCCTCAATGACATACTACACATACTCCATTGTCAAAACTTACCCTCATGACACGAAAGCCTTCACAGAAGGATTAACGTATTCGGATGGATTCCTGTTCGAGAGCAGCGGACTTAACTCTACTTATGGCGCTGTTTCATCTTTGCGACGCGTTGATTTGACAACCGGCGACGTAGTGCAAGAGTACACTTTGCCAAGCCAGTACTTCGGGGAAGGCATAGCCATCGTCAATGACACAATCATACAGTTGACTTGGCAATGCCACATAGGCTTCATCTACAACAAAAAGACTTTTGTTTTGATAGGCAATTTTTCCTACCCGACAGAAGGCTGGGGCTTGACGTTTGACGGCAAACAACTCATTATGAGTGATGGCTCAGACAAGCTCTATTTCCTGAACCCAACGACATTTCAAAGAACAGGACAAGTTAAAGTTCATGACGGAAGCACGAACATAGCAAACATCAATTCGCTGCAGTACATCAACGGCGACGTGTACGCCAACATCTGGCAAACAAACCAGATCGCAATAATCAATCCGCAAACAGGACAGGTGAAAGCTTGGATAGACCTCACAGGATTGCCAGCCGAAGTCACCGTTTATTCAAACCCTAACGCCGTCTTAAACGGCATCGCATATGACCAGCAAAACAACAGGCTTTTTGTGACAGGCAAAGATTGGCCGAGTCTCTATCAGATAAAACTTGTACCTACGAGCAGCCCGGCGCTTTCAGGCAGCTAGTTTATTTGCAAAATGAAGTTTAGCGGCGGAAAGGAAATTGGTTTGCGAAATCTTCCCCTAAACTAACAACTTTGCTTCGCATCACAATTAGAATTGCGCGCCTATAATAAGCGAGCCTTCGAGGGAAGTTTTTGCTGGATGCTGGGGTTAACGTTAACCTTTCGTCGCATAATAGGATAGAATTGCCAATGGAGCCACGAGAAGGTAGGAGACGAAGGTTCCAAGCAAGACCCCGAGGGCTGGATACAGGTACCTCACGGCAACACAAAAAGGGGATAATCGTTAACATACCAGACAAAACCAATGGCTTCGTCACGGCACGCGAGAATTCTGTTCCCTCGCTCCTATTCAGTATTACTAACGTTGAAGTGAAAACCGCTGGAAACGCAGCTGCAATGCCACCAAGGATTGGACCGCCAATTTGGCTTAGAAGCACCGAAATCATTACAAGCGTTCCTGCGCCGACTCCCCGAAAGATGACTTCCCAGATATTGTAGTGTTTTTCTTGTCCTTTCAGATTTCGCAGTTTCAGCTTCTTAACGAACCCGTAGAATGTTGAAACGGAAATCACTCCTCCAGCAAATAAGCTGAGCTCGAAATTCTTCAGACCGGACGCCACAATCAAGCCTGAAACCGCAAACCACACGACAAGCGAAAAGGCGATTCCACGGCCAAAGCCTCTAGCAGCAAAAAACGCGTAGAAGAACAAATAGGCGCTCGTGACGCCGAAAGCTAATGGAAAGACGGTGGTCGCTTCAACCGCGGCAACTGAAGATTGGTTGATAGCGATAAAGAAAAACGAGAAAGCAGATGTAGATGGAAGACCACCGAGAGTACCGCCCAAAACGCTCCCCTTCTTTTCAGCAATAACGGTGACTACGGTCACCCATAGGCTACCAACTGCAAATGCTAGTGAAAGGTGTAAGACTGAAGCGACGGAAAGGCTGTAAAGCATGCTTAAATCTCAATCACATGCAAATTAAGTTGCTAATTAATCCTTCCAACGTAAGGTCGACAAATTAAGCACAAATGCTTTTTGAGGCTGCTTTTTCAAGTTAACCGAAATGACTAATTAAATAAACATTCAGGAGGGCGGAGAGATACGTTGATTTGGAACGACCAACTGAAGTTCAAAAAGAAAATGGTTTGAAAAGGAGTTGAAAATCAGTTTTCCGCCGCTTTCAAGCGCCAAGTTTTGCACTTTTGCTCAAAATTTTAACGTTCCTTTAAGCTGAATTTTGTCGAAAAGAATTAAATACTGATAGTTCGATTTAAGAGGAAACGGGGATTTCGTTTGAGTGGGGAAAAAAACACGGTATCTAACACTGAAAGTAAGTATCCCTGGAGTAACTATACACTAAAATTAGGCAGAGGAGAACCCGTTTCTACAACGCAGTACGTGCTGTACGCCGTGCAGATCGCAGCAATCATCATACTCTCATACTTAAGCGTCTCTTTGCTTGGTCCGCTAAGCTACTCTGGCATTTCATTGTTCTACTTCGTTTACCCCTTCTTCCTTGTGTTTACCATGTGGTGGGGAATCTGGGGTATCGCTGCTGCTTACATTGGTTGTGTGCTCGGAGCAGGGTTGATGGTCGGCTTAGGCGTAGTTCCATCGTTGGCTTACTCGGTGAGCGACTTTATCCCGCCGTTGTTTGCATTCATAATCTGGCGTGGACTGCTCGCAAATAGGGGCTTCGATCCGCTGTGGAGAGATTTGACTGACAAACAAGTAGCAGGCGTCAAAGCAAAAAGAGCGACTGCATGGGTCCTGTTTGTGCTCATCAACGGAGTCATACTTAACGCTATCAGCGCAGAGCTCGGTGTCGGAATAGAATACCAACTGGGATTGATTCCAACAGGCTCAGTAACAGTTCTAGGCTCAAGCATTTCCTGGTTCTGGGCTTGGTGGCTGGGATGGTTCTTTGGCGACTTGGTTGCAATGGTGATCATAACTCCGGTGCTGGTCAAGGGACTTACAAGCCTTGTCGAAAGGCAAGGGCTCGTAAACCACGGCTGGGTAACTTAACAGCGACTCTTCCTTAGCATAACAAGTTGAAAGGGGAAAGTTGTTGGGGAGTTCAGACGTGGAGGCACGTCGTACTTCGAAGAAGTACGTGTGCACCTTTATTTTTTCTATGCGAACAGGAACACCAATCGAAAAACTGCACGTTATAACCAAGTTTCTAATGATTGCAGTGATGTCCGTTTTGGCGCTGTACATGTTTGATATTTCAGTGGCCAAAGGCGGGCCAGACATCGTTGGCCTTATTCTCTTGTTAGTACTTGTGTTTTCGCTCTTAATTATATCGAGAACTGCTAAACACCTAGTTAGCTCTTACTTGATTCTCGCTTTGCCGGTTATTATCGGAGAGTTCTTCTGGTGGCTCTTCCTCAACGGCCCTCTACCGGGCACAAAATTGGTCTTTTATCTGTGGCCAGGGTTTTTGCCGATAGGAATATCCACGGTGGTTCTTGTAGGCGTTTTCGGTTTAATCTATTACAGAACCCGAAGCATAGGCTGGTCACTTGTTGGCTGCTTGCTGCTTTGGTGGTTCACTGTCATGCCAGCTGTACTAAGCTTTGCGTCTTGGGCTACCTGGGCTAGGGTTCCGATCGGGATAGCCTATTCCTTCTCGCGCTCTCAATGGTCAATCAACATTGCGTTTGCTAAAGCGCTTGGTTATGCAGTGTTAATTTACACTTCTTTCTTGTTTTTGTTAACCACAAGAGATGTGGAAATCGCTGGCTGTCTTAGACAGCTTAAGCTTTCATTCCGCAAATCCTTCTTCATAGCTTTAATGTTTAGGAACCTCAACACGATACTGATTGATTACCAGAACATTAAGATGGCCCAGGTCGCTCGCGGCTCAAACGTTGTTAGAAAAAGTGTATTCTCTAAGATCATTGATTTGGCGTACGTTTCTATTCCTTTGGTTGCAACTATGATCAGGCGGTCAACTGAAATGGGCGTAGCGCTTTATGCAAGAGGCTTTGAAGGCTCAAAAGGCATGACTGATTACAAAGAGACAAAGAAACTGAGCTACGTTGACTATACGATAATTGCAATTTTAGCCGCATTCCTAATATACGAGGTCTTCCTTGGGCACTCCATCACCTCCCTGTTCACGAGGTAAAACAGAATGTCGGTTTTGGAAGTAAACGATTTCTGGTGGAAATACCGTTCCTACATAGGCGCGGAGAATCCTTTCACGCTTAAAGGTTTATCCTTCACCGTCAATAAGGGCGAATTCTTCGGCATCATCGGACCAAGCGGCGCAGGCAAGACGACGCTTTGTTATGCGTTGACTGGAATAATACCGCACGTCTTCACGGTTCCGCGAGGGAAAGAGCAGGAGCATATTAAAGGCGAAATAAAACTGTTCGGACAGACGCTGACAAAGGTTGAAGCAGTGACCGATGAAACGACAGGCAGAATGTCGACTATGATTGTTGGCAAGAAACAGACAGCACAACGCGTGGGCCTGCTGCTTCAAGACCCCGAAAACCAGTTTTTGAGAATGGACCTTCTCCACGAAATCAGTTTCGGCATGGAACTTTTAGGATTGCCCGAGAGCGAAATTGAGAAAAGAGGTAAAGAAGCACTGGAAATTGTCGGTCTGGGCAACTTGTGGCCGATTGCAGATCTTGTTCACCCGAGCGAATTGTCAGGTGGGCAGAAACAGAGGGCCGCAATAGCTTCCTTCATCGCTCTGCGACCTGAATTGTTGGTGTTGGATGAACCCATGTCTGACCTTGACCCAGAGGGTAAGCTTAGCATAATTCAGGCTATTGACAGCATAAGAAATGAGTATGACGTAACAACAATTGTTGTTGAGCACAACCCGGAGATAATTCAAAAGTACGCTGACAGGGTGCTTGCCATAAACAACGGACAAATGATTGCGTATGGAACCACGGAAGAAGTGTACTGTCAGTCTAAACTGTTCGATGAGAATGGACTGTACGCCTCAGACATAGCTAGGATCGGGTGGAAATCGAGTCTAAACTACAAAGGAAGGATTCCGTTCACTGTAGAGGAAATAATGCAAGTATTTGAAGACAAGAAACAAGAACCTAAAGCAAACGTTGAGGATGACCCGCCTGATGAGAAAGCTGAGGAAATAATAAGCGTTAAAGACCTCGATTTCTCTTACGAAGATGGAACACAGGCGCTTAAGGGAGTAACCTTCTCCATCCGAAAAGGTGAAATCGTGGGGCTTATAGGTCAAAACGGAGCGGGCAAATCGACTGTATCCAAGATAATCAGCGGCTTGTACAAGAAGTTCCGAGGCGAAGTAAAAATAATGGGGTTAAGCTTGCGAGATAAGAAGATGGTTCAAAGAATCCCCTGCTATGTTGGATACGTGTTCCAGAACCCGGACAACCAGATTTTCATGCGCAAAGTTTACGATGAAGTAGCGTACGGTTTAAAGAACCTAAAGATACCACAGCAAGAAGTTGACCTTAGGGTCAAGGAGGCACTGAAGAGCGTTGGCTTATTGTCAAAGATCGACGAGGACCCAATGTTCTTGGGGAAAGGCGAAAAGAGGCGATTGACAGTGGCATCCATTCTCGCCATGAACCCTAAGATTATGATTGTTGATGAGCCAACTACAGGTCAAGACTTTAGAATGTCAGAGGACATAATGAACCTGCTTGAAGAACTAAACAAGGCTGGCACAACAATTCTAGCTATAACGCATGACATGACCTTGGTTTCGGAGCATACGAAAAGAGTCATAGTAATGCATAACGGTTCAGTGCTGTATGATGGCTCCACAAGAGGGTTCTTCGCAAACGAGGAATTACTCGAAAAGGCGGGCATAATAGCGCCCCTGGCAGTCAGACTCAGCCACGCCTACAGGAAAAACCACCCATCTTCGCTGTGCCTAATGAACGCTAAAGAATGGGTTACAGCATTGAACCATAACGGAAAGGAAACAGGCTAAGAATCAGTTTACTGCCTTATAAAAAAATAAAAAAGGGGAAAGTAGGTGCTGCATTCGTTTGTTTTTGATTTATGGTCGTTTTCTGAGCATTATCACTGCCAGTATAGCGCCGATTATGATTATCACGATTACCACTACTGCTATTCCTAATTCTAAGCTCGATGTCGATGCCAATCCTGTCGGCGGTGAAGCTGTCGGTGCAGATGTTGGCGGTGGTGAGCTGGCATAGAAGTGCGCTTCAGCTGAAGATCCATAGTATGATTGTGTTCCTGCGAAGGTTGCTGTGACTGTGAAGTTTCCTGGAATGATTGGTGTCCAAGTGAGGCTGTATGTGCCGCTTGCGTCAGTGGTGGCTGTACCTACGTCGTAGCAGTTGTGGTTTGAGTCAGTGACTGCTATCGTTACTGGAACCCCGGTTACGTTTGTTGGCATCGGCTGCTGCTCGTAAACAGCTTCCATAAACTGTGTCATGCTCGCGTCAGAAACACATGGCAACCCATTGGGGAAGTTCGCTGCCACAGCCTGCTGCTGTGCACCTGCAGAGACATCCATCACTGTGCCTGTTATTGTTACGGGTGTGGCAGTCGTTACGCCAATATCGGGTGCTGTAACAGTTGTTTTGCTTGGTCCGCGACCGTATGCATAAACCTGTCCATCGTATGAGTTGAACCCTGTCACTATGCCGCACGAAACTTCCGTGGCCGTATCGTCGAATGCCAGAATTTTCCATAATAGCTGCCCGTCAGTCATGTTGATGGCTATCAAATTCGCGCCGTGGAATAGCGGTGGACTGTATTCGTGACCCTCTGACAAGTACAGTATTCCAGGTGCAGCGATTCCTCCAAACTGGACCCATAGTGGCCAGGTGCCATAGGGCGTTTCTGATCCAGGCGAACCCGTGAGCTTCGTTGTGCTTGTCCACCAAATGATATTACCGTTTGTCATGTTGACTGCCCATACGTCACCGCCTAGGCCCCAGAAAAACATTACAGCGGTCTGTGTGTCAACAAGGGTTTGAATGCCGTATTCGTCATAAGGATTTGGAGGAGCCCCGTTAGCAGTAAGAGTTGTTGTCCATGCCAGCGCGCCAGTTTGCAGATAGTAAGCGTTGGCTACATCCGTAGCTTCGTTTAGATCGACGTAGATTCCGTCTCCAGAAAGTTGATAGAAGTTTTCACTCAACCTTGTAAATGGTGTTTCTGTTCGATTAACAGGACCCCATAACAAAGCACCAGTGGCTTGGCTGAAGCCAGCTTCAATCAACCATCCCGCCGTTTCTCCGACGGAAGGCGCAAGCGCCGTATCTGCGTCTCCATAGTACATCACTATTACGCCGCTGTCGAGTTGACCCATGCTCAACCCACCAAAGGTGAGGCCGCTGTAGCCCATATCGTCAGGAATTGCGGTGTTATTGGTGCCGATCAGTTGACCGTTGAGTGTTGTAGGTATCGGCATTGCCCACATTATTCCTTCGTCCCATTGAAACTGTTCACCTGAGCCTATGCTCCATTCAGAAACCGCCGGAGCGGGTAAATTGGCCTCTCCAAGGGCATCCGTCATGTTCCATGCGACTAATGTAGGTCCAGAATCATATTGCTGGACACTAGTCAAGCCTGATGAAGTTTCTCCGGGGTGGACGGTTACGTAGCCAGTAGTGTCGTTGACAAAGTAGCCTATCAAGTTTCCATTTGCGTCGGGCGTAAGGGATCCACCGCCAAAGCCGCCTGGCAGGAAGAAGTAGAATGGACCGTTGACAATGCTGCAGACGTATGCACCAGTTAATCCATCATAAAAGTTGTAGTCGCTGTTGGGTGCTCCAGGAATAGGTCCTTCGGTAATGAGGTAGGGCCCAACGACACCGTACTGGTTGGGTGATTTCCAGTTAATCTCCATGCCGCAGGTTAATGCATTGGTGGTGTTTATTGTGAATAAGGTTTGTCCGTTGTACAGGTCTGTTGCAACAATGCCACTACTGTAGTCTGTGTCTGTCGTGTACCAAGTGGCATACACTATTCCGTCAATGACTACTGGGGTCCATTTTGGCTCGTACTGCGAGGCTGTCCAGTAATCGCTTGTTTCAGTTCCACCAGCCGGTCCGCCGGCAACGCCTCCGATGCACCAAGGCTTTGTCCACAGAATGTGAGCAGTTGTTGGCCCTGTTGTATATGGGTTAAAGTTTCCAGTAGCATTGTAATCTCCTGTGGAGGCAAATGGGGCGGCACTCGTTCCAAGCCACGGTCCAGTGATAGTGTACCAGTTTTGGACGTTTTCTCCGTTAACTGGAGTCTGCCACCAAGTCGTTGGGAGCGGAGTGAATGGAATACCGCTTACCGGTGACTGCTGCACTGCAAGCTTTACTACGGGGCTGTGGCTGGGCAGTTCGCGGTCGCCATCAAGATATGTAAATTCTGGATCTGTCGTTGAAAGGATTTGTCCACCGTAGAACATCTCGAACGTGTAGTTGCCAGTTGTAGTCGGAGTGTACCGAGTAGTTGTGCCTCCGGTCAAGTCTGTAGTGAATGGCCCTAACGTTGTAGACGTCCCAGCAGGGTTTGTAACAACAATCGTCATATTTGTTGCATCTTGAACGTCTTCCAATGGTACAGCAAGCCAAAAGTCAACGGTCACTGTTTGACCGACACCGGCTGGGTTAGGGGCGACATTAATGAAAGATTGCGTTGGAAAACTAAAGGTCTGTGCATTCACACGTGGCGTTAGCGCCATTGAAGCTGTCATTGAAAATGTTAAAAGTGCTGCAATCAGAATAGCCATAGCTTTACTTTTCAGCGTTTTCATTTTTGTTTTCCTCTATTATTATTATTTAATTGAGCATGCATAGCTGTTCCGAAATTGGTCAAAAAATTGTCATGCGTCAAATCTGTGTTACATGACCCAACTTTCGCTTCTATTAGGAATTGAATTCTTCAAGGTAAGACCTAAGCAGAAAACATAGCTTTCAACCACTTTTAGCCAATTTGGGAACATGCATGCGCGGTAAATGTTCGAGGCTGTAGGATATAAAATGTTGTTGTAACACTTTGTAGTCACAAGCCCTTGCCAATGGGGAGCTTTGCCTTGCTTGCCCTTTCATGCTTACGTGGTCGCGTTATTGTTTCAGGATTCCTGTTTAATGAAGAGAAAATTAGTTGCGGTGTTAAATTAGCACAATCATTGCTTAAACTACTGATAAAATCCCGGGAAAAAAGTTGCACAAGACCCAACCGTACAGTAACTTTTATTTGTTTAATCTTTTATTTGATGGTGTAAAACTGGTAATCCCACCAGAATGCCTCGATAGCTCAGCCTGGTAGAGCGGCTGCCTTGTAAGCAGCAGGCCGCGGGATCGAGGCCCGCTCGAGGCTTCCTTCTAAACCCCCGTGTTTGTCTTTTTCCACGAGCAACAATCTTTTAGCTTATCTAAACGCATATGACATTTAAACTAGAACATGAAATTCTAAAACAAAAAATCAAAAATCGGAAGATAACACTATTCTGGCTGTCCTTCGGTCTCTTCTTCGTCGCTTTTACCGTGAGGCATTTTGCCTGTGAGCTTGTATTTTCGGGCTTGAGTTTCCACTATTTCGTTTTCGAAGAGTTTTCGCAGTGAACGGAATATTTTTTTGGGCGATTCACCAGTCTTATCTGCTAATTCTTGCAAGGTTAGTTCGCTGCCTTCAGCCTTAAGTGCGGCTACAACTTTCTCATCGGTTTTGTTCAGTTTTACCATACGGTTTGCCTCTTGCTCCTGTTATGGCGCGCTTGGCTTTTTCAATCTTACGGTAAAATACCCAGAGAGTTTTCAACTAAGCCTCTTCAATGGCTCCTTGCCCTGTTCTGCGGCTCCATTTTCCTTTGCAAAAGATGCTGTAATCGCAGGTTGCGCACGAGACCTTAACACCAAGCTCGCAGCGGTTTTCCACTTCAACCTGCTTCATCGTTTGACCATCTTTTTTATTAAAATCGTGAGTAGCGATATAAGCGGAGTTTCAAAAAAAAGAATATATCTAAACCCGTAATATCTTGCCTAGCCGCGTCAAAGTTCAGTCTTTGGAGGCATCGTCTTCTTCGGGGTTAAACACATGCTTCTTTTCAGGTGAAACCTTCAATCCATGATACTCGTACATAATTCGTAGCGCGTCGCGGATAGCTTCATTGCGACTATTGTAAACGCCTTTCTCGATTAACATGTTTAATAAACTTAGATATCTTTTCGTAAGGCGAATAGTTATTCGCTCACGCTTGTTCTCTTCAGACACCGTTCAGTCACCATTTAGACACTTATTTCTTTGCAAGGTTAAATGCAATAACCTTTTCGGTTCTGTAAAGTCTTTGTCGGAATTGCCTTAAGAGGTTTTCTCTGTAAAAATTCATCGGATATTTGTATCAATGTTGGTAAATCCGTCTTTCGCCTTGTCGTTGACCGAGCAATTCAGAAATTTTATAAATAATCTCCATTGATTGAACGGTCATGACCGTGATTTCTTTTTTCTCATTATCGGTCATATTTGGAATAAAGATACCACCGCTATGAAAGAGTCTGTTACGTTTAATCTCCATCTTTTGAAGTAGTTTATAGTCGGTTTTTGATAGGACTTTCATATCTCTGAAAAGTTGAAATTTCTTATCAATATTGAATCTCAACAGGGGTTCAGCTCTGACATCTTGAGAGGATAGACTGTATGCTTTGAGAATGCTTTCGTCGGCTCTTTGTTCGATAAAAGCCCATGCAACGAGCAAATCCTCGGCGAACTTATCCTTCTGTACCCTTTCAAGGAAATCCTTTGCAAGGAATTTTTCCATATGAGTCTACCCTTTACTCAGTTTTTCCCGTCTTTATCGGTTTGACTTTGATAACTAATTCATTGTTTTCGACAACTAAAGACCATTCAAGTTTATCATATTCGGTTAAGCCAAACTGCTTTACGATGCTATAGGGAACGGTGGTTCTTAGGGATTCGCTTTTTGTTGCTGATTTGTTTAGATATGTTATTTCAACCATTGCTTGTTTACCTCTTTATTGGTATAGGTATTGTCAATGGGGATATATTAATTTACCTATGCGCTTACCAACATGTTTATAAGTGGGTAAGCCAATAGGTAAATGTGTTGGTAAGCAATATGATGAAACTAACAAGCACTCGGGAACAAAGGGGCAAAATAATAGCCCAACATGAGGGGCAAGTCAAACGCATAGATGATTTTCTCTATGTTGTTAAGTCTCAATCCAACAACGGAGAATATACGGTCAACAAGGTTGATGGCGAATGGATTTGCGCTTGCCCCGATAACGCTTACCGACATGTCGCTTGCAAGCATATCCACGCTGTCAACTTCTCGCAATCGCTGAGGGCAGAGGTCAAAGCAAAAGTAATCTCGCCAATCACCAATACAATAACAGAGTGCATCTATTGCGGTTCCACTGATTTGAGAAAAGATGGTGTAAGAAAAAACAAAACTGGAACAATACAAATCTTTGAGTGCAAAGACTGCCACAAATATATGACTTTCAATTTAGGATTTGAGCATATGAAGCACAATCCCCAAGCGATAACAACCGCTATGCAACTGTACTTTTCAGGCGAATCATTAAGAAACACAGTTGAAGCCCTGAAACTCTTAGGGATAGAAGTATCACACCAAACAATTTACAACTGGATAAAGAAGTACATTGGTCTAATGCAAAACTACCTTAAGAACATGAAGCCAAACGTAAGCGAAACATGGAGAGCAGACGAATTATACGTCAAAATAAACGGCAACATGAAATATCTTTTCGCCATGATGGATGATGAAACACGGTTCTGGATAGCCCAAGAAGTCGGCCAAACCAAAGACAAACATGACGCACGACAACTTTTCAATCATGCTAAAATCTTAATGGGAAAACAACCAACAGAACTCATAACCGACGGTTTACCAAGCTACTCAGTAGCATCAAAAGAAATATTTCCAGAAACAAATCATGTAAGAGAAATCACATTGTCAGGTGCAATCCACAACAACAAAATGGAACGCATGAACGGTGAAGTAAGAGACAGAGAAAAAACTATGAGGGGCTTAAAGATTGACGATACAGCAATTCTTCAAGGCTACCAACTGTACCACAATTACATTAGACCGCATATGGCTCTCGATGGGAAAACTCCGAGCGAAGTTTGCGGAATCATGATTGAGGGAGAAAACAAGTGGAAAACCTTGATTCAGAACGCAAGTAAAGAAAAAAAGGCAGAACTTAAACGGCTCAGACCTCGCGGTTTATCTGTGCATGAATTAAGAAGAAACAAGTGGAAAACTCTCACACAAAACGCAAGCGAAGCAAACAAAAAGAAAGAATAGAGAAAATTAAATCAAGCTATTCTATTTTACAGGTATCATCCGATACATTCCACTTTTGTTTTACTGAACATAAATCTTTGATTAACCCCTGACGCTTTTCAACGTACTCTTTTATTGCGTTTTCAAATGCTTTTCCTATGCTTTCTTCTAGGCCTAATTTGGTTAGCTGTTTTGCTTTGCCGTATGCTTCTTCGGGCACTGTAACTGATTTGAATCCACTTAGTGGCATAATTTCTTGCTTCTCCTTTGCTAGTTTTATGGTCAAAAAAGTATATAAGGTTATTTACCACAAATACTTTGTTTGAGTATGGTATAAGCCATACGAGGGGAAGAATCCATGAAAGGAAAATTGATAGCCTCTCAAATACTAGCCATACCAACAGCATGGGCATCAACAGCAGCATTAGCCCAGATATCCAACACTAGCATACCCCTATGCGTTCCAATTGGAATATGGGGTTTCATTTCAATCTATGTCATTGCCAAACTATAGAAACATAAGCAGGCTTCGAGAACTCAGCTTCGCAGAATATTTTATCAATCCGACACGATTGAAGGGAGCTGTAGGGATTGAAGATTAAAACTAAGATGGTAATTTTGGTATTTCTCGCCATAGTTTTTGTGTCCTTGATAGAAGTTAATGCTCAAATACAACCCACGCCGTTTCAACCAAAGTTGGTTCAAAAAGCCGAAGCAGCAAATCCTCCTATTCCAAAAGCCCCATATTGGCCACATGAAACAGGGGTAGGATTCATTTATTTACCAAACCCCCAAAATAACTCAACTTTTCAGTTAGCCGTAAATGTTACCGTACTAAGTAATAGTTTTGTTCAAGGTAGTCCAGCGTTCATAGTTATTGACATCACAATTCCTAGCTATATGGTTCCCTCTTTTGATATTCAAGCTATAGTTTTTGGTGCAAGCATACAAAATGCTTTACAAGCAAATGCTTCTCAAGCGTTTTCTGAACCTTTTGAAATGCTAGTGATGTCACAGAATCTTTACTTTCCAGAACCTTATGTTAAAGACGTGATTCCTTATGATTGGACTGGTCAAAATTACATTGTTTTGCAAAATGCAGGACAAATTAATTTAACTTTAGATTGCCCCCTAGGAACCCCAGAATATATCACGCCTACCCCTGATTGGTCTCAACATTCTAATTTCACGACATCTCTAACGATTCCATTGATAACAATCAATCCGATTCAAGCACCAACACCACCTGAGAAAACCATTTTCAACCAAGTAGTCAACGACCCCAACAACCTATTGTATATTTCATTTCTTGGTTTTGGCGGAATCGCAGATTTAATTCTTGCTGTATGTTTAGCTTATTATCGAAAAACGAACAAGCCTATAATTAACAAATTATTGCTTAGCGCTCCTGTGGCTTTTCTAAGTCTTTTCTTCCTTCCCGACTTGTTGTACTACCGCCCCTATGACCTAAATGTCTTTCAAATTATTGCTATCGGCGTTATATGGATTGTCGGAACAATGTTGGTAGTAATAAGGAGAAATAAGTTACCGTTTTCGTTTTTCAGGGGGAAAAAGAAAAAGAAGCAGGAGAGCAGCAAGTAGACCAAACATAAAGAACAGAGCGGAAATAATACTGACAAAGAAAAATAAAAAACCCTCAATAGAAACAAGTAACAAAAAGCAAAGAATAGGGACACATGACTTAACTTTCACTATGTCAAGTCACCTCTTTTAGGGCTAAAAAAGCGGTTAAAAAAGAGGGAAAGTTACTTTTTGATGTTTTAGGCTTATCGGCTTGACCTGACTCGGCGTGAAGCCAATTTTGCCCTGCCATGTTTAAGGTTGTGGCTATGCCTCGTTTTTGTAAATCCCCCCCTGTCACTTACTGACTTTGAAGCCCAACTGAAAAAACAGACAATTCCAGATTCAATCCGATGGAACTTTACATGGAGAAAGTTTTTAAGCCGTTCCGACGAAAACTTTAAAGCGCCACCTTTTCTCATATAAGTTCTTGGCAGATAAAGGTTACTCAATTGTCAGCCAAAATAGCATGCGCAAGACTGTCAACGCGGATTCAAGCTAGATCGTAGCATGCTAGTCCTAGAAGGACACGGAATCCGCTGCCCCTTGCAAGCACCCTGACGTTCCCAAACGTCTCCTCAAAAACAGCGGGCAAAGCCTTAGAGCCAATCTTAGAACGAATAACCATCTGGAAAGTCCCCCCGTCCGCCAACACGTGGCGGGCGCCGTGCACGATGGCTTTTACCGTCTCCATACCTGCGCTCACAGGCGGATTAGACAAGATGCAATTGAACATCACGCCTTCGACGGGTTCAAAAAAGTACCCGTAACGCACCTCGGCACTTGCGACTTTATTCAACTCAACATTTCTTTTTGCCAAACGAACGGCTCTAATGTTCACGTCCGTCATCAGTACCCGTAGCTTAGGGTTAAGCGATGCAGCAACGATGCCAACAACACCGTAGCCACAGCCGATATCCAAAACATTACCTTCACGCGGCAGCACCATCGATTCAATAAGCAGTCTAGTACCCAAATCGACCCGCCGCTTCGAAAAAACGCTCGAAGCAGTTAAAAACTCGAAGTTTCTACCACAAAGGGTGGTTCGAACAAGCCCGAACCGTTCTTCAGACTTGGGCAAGCCGGTAAAATAATGCTCCGGGCTACGATCGTTCGGCTCCATGCTCCGATCCTGCCTTCCAAGCCTTCGGGTAAGTGCCTCGCTCCATCAGCACGCGCTGCAACTCGGCAACAGAGCCATGTCTCAAATCTAACATTTCCTCCGTGGAGACAAGCGCCTTTCCCAAAGCCACAGCCTCGCCTTTTAACGTGAAAACTGCTAAAATCGCGTCACTCTTGATTCCACTCTCAACCTGCAGCACGCCAGGAGCAGTCAAATTCGCACCGTGACATAATGCGTCAACGGCTGAGTCTCGAACAATAACTTTAGGCAGCAACGCCAACGCTTCCTCCATGGGCACGATAAACCTGTGCAGAACCGCCTCATCCTTGTTCTGCTCCCATTCACCAAACCAGTAAGCCACATCGTGCAGAGTCACGCTTGAGGAGTCATTTTCCGTGAATGGCCCGGAACGGGTTCTGCGCAACTCCTGCATGTGCGCGCCGACCCCGAGGATTTCTCCGACGTCAAAGCACAGCTTGCGGATGTAAGTCCCTGCCTCGCAGCCAACGATGAAGAGCACGTTACGTCCATCGCACTCCAAATAGTCAATGTAGTAAATGCGCCTAGTCCTCAACTGTCGCTTAACCGAAGACCGCAGCGGCGGACGCTGATAAATCTCGTCCTCAAACTCCGCTAGGACCTGTCTGACCAGTGCTTCCTGCGCGTCACCATGGAGTTTCATCACGCAAACGTATTCTTTGCCGCTGTAGAGAAAAGCCGAAACGACCTTTGTGGCGTCTTCTAGCGTGATGGGTAAAACGCCTGTCACTTTGGGGTCTAATGTGCCTCCGTGCCCAATGTTTTTCAGTTTCATGATTTTTTTTACCCATGCTGCAACTTCGTGGCTTGTCGGACCAGCAGGCTTATCCAGATTAATCGTGCCGTACTTAATGTAGTCCTCAGCTGGTCTTTCAGAAGGCTTGTGTCCGTACTTTGGGTTGGTGCTGTCCTGAGCTTTCGTCAACAATTCTCGTTTGATCTTCCACGGCGGCGTCGTTTTAGGCATAGAGCATTCAGTCCTAAACCGTTGTTAAATGGGAAACAAGGAGATATTAAAGTTTAAACTAAACTTTAACGGTCTGCGTCATTTCTTGCATTTTGCCCGCAGCCTCTAAAACCTGGGCGACCTCCTCGTCTGACGCCCCGCGTTTAAGCTCAATCTTTTCCTCAAGAGGCATCAGGTGGTTAATGTTTACACGTCGCCGTTTGACACCAGTGACTTTTTTCGGGCCAGTAACTAGAACGAAGCTTTTATCCATCACATCAATAACGACGCATTTTTTGCCGTTCTCTCGACCGGCCTGCTTCACGCATATTCTGCCAACTTCTATAGCGGGCATCCTAAAGTCATCTCCTCAAAAACAAACATACGACAATCCGCACATATAAGCATAACATAAATTCCTCTCCAAAAATAAAAACGGCTCTTGTCAGTTGCTGATTTAGAAGAACAACAACAGTCGAAAAATGGTTGTTGTTGTTCTTCCAAGGTACTTTGCGACGCGGAATTTAACTTTACCAAAAGAAGAAGAAGCTTGATGGAAGCAGTTTTCTTCTTCTCTGTTTGCTTGTGAGATTTTGGTGATTGCAAAAAACTTAAACAAGACAGTGTTGAATGTATCGGTGCTGGTGCCGGGGTATCCGAGCCAGGTCTAAATAGGCGGCCAGATTTCATTATTGCCTAAGATACGGAGGAGGACTTAAGATCCTCTGGCGAAGGCCTTCGTGGGTTCAAGTCCCACCCCCGGCACCAAAGAAACTGCCTTGATTCCTTCAAACCTCGGGGAAGAATCTTCTCATAAATGCAATGATAGCTTGATTTTCTACAGGATTGAGTGCTACCTGCAATCCATAATTTGTGGGTTTAGGAGTAATCCACCCCTGACGGATAAGGTCTTTTGCGATTGCCTCTATTCTTCTTTTCCCATGCTTTCCGAGATCTGCCTCTTTGAAGCCTTTTTGCAGGTTATCGAAGGCTGTGTGGCTTGCTCCCCAGTTGCCTCTTTTGTGAAGCTTAAGGAGGATTGTGGCTTTTATCTGGTCATCGGAGAGCATGAGTTCACTTTTGATACTTTCAGAGGCTACTCTTATATACTTTGGGATTATTTTGTTTTCCAGTTGGTCCATCGAATGGAAATGACTTACAAAGCGGATGAAACTCTTCTCCTCAAGTACCTAGGAAGTAGCCCAACTCTGAGAATAATAGATTTCTTCCTAGACAACCCCCTCTCTGACTACTCCAAGAACGAGGTCGCAGCCGACCTCGCCATGAGCAGAGTGACGTTCTTCAAGTACTGGAAGGAACTTGAAAAGTCTGGAGCTTTAATAGTGACCCGTAAAATTGGGAAAGCTACGATGTACAAACTTGACCGAACCAACGAAATCGTAAAACAGTTGATTATACTTGACATGACTATTTCAAGGAAGATGATGGAAAAACAAGTTAAAGAAGCTGAGAAGCCGATCACTATCAAAACGGACTAACTGGACTTAAGATGTTATGGCACTGGCCTTCGCGGGTTCAAGTCCCCGGGACCCCTGCGGCTTTAATACATTAATGTGGCCAGGTTACTTTTCTCTGCAGGAAGCTGTTCACCGCGTCGATTAGAGCTTCACAGGCAAACCAGCGCTCTTCCAGCGAGCCGTCCATCTCCATTTCCCGGGTTTTCTTTTGGCAGTCTCTAACTTGCTTGAGCTCTGGTTCCATTTTCGTGTCATATTCACTTCGAAGCTGCTTTCGTTTTGCATTATACTCTAGCAAGACAAGTTCAAGCTTAGTTAGCTTACCGTCTAATTCCGCCGCTACAGCCATTTCTTTACGCTCCCTTTCCTTATTAGAAACCCCTCGAAAAAAACCAGTTTTCATTTGGATAATCTTCGCCTGCTCGCTTTTCAGTTCGTCAACAGAGCGATTAAGACATTTTATTTCGGCGTTTTTTCCGCTTCTAATTTTATTCAGCTCGGCTGAGTATTCTATGTTGATTTGTTTAAGACGGCTTCTGGAATCTAACAGCTTCTTTATTTCTTGCTCCAACTCAGTTTCTCTGCGGCGTCTCTCTTCAAGCTGCAGTCTTATTTTGGCAAGCGACCGTTGACACTCCACCACAAACTGGTCATCAACCCCTGTGCCCGGATGCGACTGGAACTCTGCTAGAACAGAATCCACGTTCGCAAGCCACCGGTCGAAATGCACACTGAAAGGATAAGAACCGAACTTCTGGCTACCCAAAACGTGCAATCGCTTAAGGGTTAATTCCGAAACCTCTCTTTCCATTGAAGCAGGCTTTTCCTCTTTGATCGATCCGCCAATGCCGCTATGAGCGGGTTTTCTTATTTGGTTTTTTTCATGAAGAGACTTTTTGTATTGGCGAATTGCACGTTTAGGCGACCTTGCGCGATGCTGATACCCCATAATCCAAACGTATCATTCTTGAAGTATTTAGGTTATGCTTGATTTGTCACCTCCCTTCCTCAATTGCGTCAAAAAGAGAAACGCCGGAAGCAAAGATGCCCGAAACCGCTAATGCCGGCACGTTTCCTTCGGAAATTGATTTATGATCGATGACAAGAATTATTTGATATAGACGAGGACTTTGAGCTCTCTGGGGCGAGGGTTTCATGGGTTTAAGTCCAATCCCCACAAACAGAGTCTATGGTTGTTCAATGAACTCTTTTGGGGTCATCACTTTGCCTTTGAGATTGGGTATCCTTTCAAAGTGGTCTTTGTTTTCGGTCAGCAACACATCGCAGCATTCCAAAAGAAAGGAAGCGGCAATCGCCGCATCTTGGTATTCAATGCGTTCACCTATTGACAGCAAATATGCGTTCAGTTCAGCGATCAGTTTGGCGACTTGACCGTTCAGCGGTGCCCAGCGGAACTGACTGAGCACTCTTTCTGCCTTCCTGACGGCGGCTCGGTAGTCTGTCCTCAGGTAAGACCCAGTCAATATTTCAGAAACGCTCACTGTGCTGATGAACGCGCAGTCGGCGACTGTTAAACGTTTGCAAAGGTCAATTACGCCTTCTTTTCCTCGGTCTACATCCACTATTATCGAGGTATCAACTAAAACTTTTTTGATTTTGAATGCTCGCTGCTTCTTGGCGGGCAATTCAGGGGACCAGCCTGAGCCGTTTAAACCTGGCTGTTGAGTCGGCGTGCATAGATTTCAAGATTTTTTCGAAGTCTTCGGGCAGAAAGTTAGTGCAGTCTTTCCAGGCGTCTTCACGCGCTTTTTCAATTATTATCTTGTTGCCTTCGACCACTGTTATGCGCACCTTATCGCCCTCTGTTATTCCCACCGCTTCGCGTATTCCTTTGGGTATAGTCACTTGAGAATGCCTTGTAACGGTCGCTAAAGACATACGTTTCGCTCATTAGGAATTACTGCCATTCATTCCTAATAAGCAATTACTACGAAAATGTAGGAACTGGCTCCTCAGGTTTTCGGGCGCGGGCCTTCGTGGGTCTAAGTCCCACCGGCGTCGTTATTATCTTCCTGAGAAGTGATAGGGTTTTCTGGAGTTTCCTTAGTGTTTTTTGCGCGTGCATTGTTCTTTGAATTTCTCGACGTACTTCGGTGTTTGGGTGCACGAATTGAATTCTTGTTTCTTGCCGTTGAACGTGGCCAGAAAAATGCGCTCGCAAACAGTATTATGAACGCGATAAAGATTAGCATGAACAAGGTATCATACGCCTGGCCAATAGTGGTTTTCCATATGAAGCATTGGAAGTATTCTTTTGCGTAAGCGCCAGGTCCGGGCCAGCTCCATCCCGCACCATTGGAACTAGACTGCCACCACACAGGTCCACTTACGATTAAGTCGAGTTGCCAGAGGCTAAAGAAAAGCAAACCCATAGCGATCATTACTCCTGTGAGATTAAAAATGGCTGTTGTTTTTAACATATTAACCCAGAAGTTTTTCAGGCGCGGCAAATTCTCGCGTTGCTCCCGGTTACCAGCCCATTTGCCGCTCAAGTAGCCCATAGTTGAGAACCGAGCAGTTTCAAATAATCCGTAAACAAAAACGGCTGTGCCTGACAATAGCATGCCGAAGCCGGAATAGTTCATCAGGGAGGTTTTTGCGTAGGAACTTGCAATCAAGGAGCCGTTTATGATTAGCATTATGCCTATCCCGATTGCCCAGAAGCTTCCCAGTATGGGTAAAGCCTCAGCATCAAGGCTTTCATTTAATCCCCAAGTGCTCTTTACGATTGTTACCGAGGTTCCGGACATGCCGAGAGTTAAGACAGCTATTCCAATTAGCAACATTCCAAAACCAGCGTAGTTTATGACCGTTTCTTTTGCGTAAGAGCCAGCAACTATGGAGCCGACAATTATCAGGATTAGCCCCACGCCGATAGACAGAATGCTATAAGATAGAAAACTGGGTCTATCAACACTAAGACCAAATTGTCTCCTGTTTCTATCCAAGCTGGTCTGCATAGTTCCTAGCAGCGTTCCGAATATGCCAAGAACAAAAAAGCATATCCCAGTCAGCAGCATTCCAAACCCCACGGTGTTTACCATTGAGCTTTTGGCGTAGCTGCTGCTCAGCAAGGGTCCGACAGTACATAGAACTAGACCGACTCCGATTGCCCATATGCCCGAAAACAATATTCGTGGCCTAGCAGTCTTCTTCGAGGATGATTGGCACAATTTATTGTCGACGCTCGTACACGCGGTCGCGCAACTCCCAAAAATGAGAACAGAAACTCCGCCGAGCAGCATGCCAAAGCCGGCATAGTTTATCATCGTTGCCTTCGGGTAGGAACCAGCAATTGCTGACCCAATGATCGCGATAACTAAGCCAACAACAATTATTTGCGTCTTGCCAGAGAGTGTTTCCTGGTTTTTCTGCTTAGTTCGCGAAGGTGAACTCATTCTCAATCACCCTAAATCTGTTTATTACGCCGTTGAGCCAAACATTAACTGATATGTACGTTTCTCACCTATAATATTTGGCTTAGTTTCTATGCTGAGGCAGAATACCGAATTATTTCACTGCAACTTGCGCAGCTGATTATTCACACGCTGGATTAAGCTGAAATCCGCTTTGATCTTTTGGCTATTGTTTTCGATTTTTCGAATTAGAGCATCTTCAGCGTAAAGGATGATGTTCAAAAGTGAGTTATTTTAGTTCTTTCGCCGTTTTCCCGCTTATGAAGCTTGGAAAGACTTCTTGAAACTGAATGCGGCGATTAAGCCTTTGATGTTTATGATGATTAAAGCAAGCAGCGTGAAAAATGGTATCAGCGAGTAATAGTAGAGCGGGGTTGATACGCCTGAAGCGAAAACCATAGTTAGGAAGTTTGAGCCGACGCCTGGGTACAGTAGCATGGCATTTGACAGGAATAACGCGCCGACTGCACTTACCGCGGCAGATTTAATGTTTTTGCGGTTATACATTATGAAAAGCGGTATTCCCAGCAGCCCGAATCTTGGATCAAAAAAACCGAAGGCAAAGGCGATTCCTGA
This sequence comes from Candidatus Limnocylindrales bacterium, assembly GCA_035319575.1. Classification (GTDB taxonomy): domain Archaea; phylum Thermoproteota; class Bathyarchaeia; order Bathyarchaeales; family Bathycorpusculaceae; genus Bathycorpusculum. Next base: position 10,236 of record DATHCJ010000023.1, on the reverse strand, counting down.
AAGAGCTGGTTTCCCTCGGCTGCCGAGATAGAAGCTGAGCAAGAGCAGGAAGGTTAGGAAGACTTTGGCTTGTCCTTCCCCCCACTGCCAATAGTAGCTTGGCGAGAAGCCCCATTGCACCGTTGGGTAAGGCAAAAGCAGCGCGATAACGATGACTGCAAACGTTACTGCAAGCGATTTGCCGCCTAATATCTTGTAGAGGAAATATGCCATGATGGGAAGCAGCAGGAACTGGACGATGTCAAAGGCTGTTAGTGCTTGCTGATAATTCAACGAAAGAAAAGGCGAAACAACAAGCAGAAAAGAAGGCAAGTACTTGTAGGCTTCAGGATGGGGGAGAATAACAGGTTCTCCGTCGTTTAAAGCGCCGAAAGTGTAAATGTGTGACGGATCATTCCAGAGGCGCCAAGCACCCATGTAGTAGGCTGAGAAATCTTTTGCAAGTATGGTGCCTGAGGCGTTTATTCCCGATGAAGGCGTGTACGTCTGCGGATAAGCCACTATTAGAGCGTACAAGTTCAAGGCGACGACGACGGCGACTGCTACGACGAAAACGCTCTTGATTAATGGTGGTTTGGAGGTCATCGTTCACCCTGCGATTTCCGATTTTTGTTTAATACTACTGTTGGAACTTTTATACTTTGGCTGAATTCTGTTTCGACTCGTTAATCTTTATCAAGTAGGCAGGTTTTCGCGCCGGCTTGTGCTACAATTGTAATACAGGGGAAAATGCTTTTATCCAATCTTTCACTTCCAACCAATCTAACCTCAGACTCTAAGATGAACACCATGCAGGCACAAAAACAGAGCAGCGCCAAACGCGTCTCCATAATCGCAATGACAGCAGCGCTGTACACTGTGTTCTTCTTTGTTTCATACTCGATAGCACTGCCGAATTTTACCCTACTCTACCTCCCAATCATCCTTCTAGGCGTTTTTCCAATGTGGTTTGGATGGAGCGGGCTCGCGGGGGCGATGATCGGCGCATTTATCGGCGGCGCTTTCGTTGAGGGATTAGGGTTTTTGGGGGTTTTCGAGTCGGTTGTAGCGCTCATAATTTACGTTGTAAACTGGCTTCTTATTCCTAAAAGAGCCGCTGAAGATGGAAACAAAAAAACGTTTCTTACTCTTTTAGCCGTTTACACTTTAAGCCTCCTGGTGGGTACAAGCTACATTCTTTGGCAATACACAATTATGCCTCGTCTGTTTACCGCTGCCGAAGCGCAAGCAATTTTGTTTCCGACCTTCGCGCTTAACTTGCCGATTGTTCTAATCGCTTGCCCAGCATTAATCAGGGCGATATCCCCAAAACTTAGAACGTGGGGGATGTATGCTGGCAACTTCTCTGAATGGAGGAGCCTCAAAGCCAAAGCTCAACTAAAACGGAAATGAAAGCCCTTCTTAATCTTTCATTTGTAGTTGTCAGAAAAGATTTGTTTCTAACCTATAGAAAATGCTTTTAAGTTATTAATGACCTAAGGCAATCCTGAGTGCCTAAAACATGAAAGCCAGAATCGTCAAACTGACCCCAGAAACGCTCATGGAACTGCTGCATGGGAAAGTATCGGGCTTTGCTTCCAATTTGCCTGAGGACGCTGAACTGTTAGACTTGAAGCTTGACTTGTTTTCCAGGCAGGTGCTAGTCATGGTTAGAAGCAACACATTCGAGGACGTTACCGAATCCTACCCGATTCCTGAGTTGACTCTCGCAAAGAAGGCGGAGCCTAAGGCTGCGTGTAAGCCGAATGCGGACTTTAAAGTTGAGTCCAAGCCTGAAAACGTGAAGGCTACTCAACCGAAGAAATCCACAACCAAATGGGAAAACGAGTTCAGTCCGGATCAGCGTAAACTGCTCAGTTTCCAAGTTAGGGATGACTTCGTTGTGGTTAAGCCTGTTCAGTTTTTGAAGGCTGAATGGGATGATATAAATGAGGTTGTTAGAAGTTTAGGCGGCAAGTGGGTGAGGGGCGACATTATTAGCTACTGGGAAATACCGTTGAAACAGAGCTGAGGCAGTTTTTGAGCAAAAAACGAAAATCCTTTAAACAAGATGACCATAATCACAATGAGGGTGGTATCAAGATGGCAAAAACGGAGAAACCTCTGACTAAAGATGCGCTTGTTTCTATGCAGGTAATAGATTCGAAGGGTCATCTGGTAGGGAAAGTGAAGGATGTAGCCTTCGTCGTTGGAGAAACGGGCATTTCACTGTCGGTGGAAAACGAAAGTGGCGAAACCCAGTGCATCCCATGGCAGGAAATATCAGCCGCAGCAGACTTCATTCTATTAAAGCCCCAAGGGCAAAGCAATCCAGCACAGAGCATGAAAAAAGAAGATTCTGCTGCGGAGATTTTCGTCGAGCAAGCTGAGCAGACTAAGCAAACGGAAAAAGCAGAGCCTAAAAAGCAGTCTAAGCAGCCTCTATGCCCAACATGCAACAAACCCCTCACATGGATCCCACAGTACAGCAGATGGTACTGCTACAACGACAAAAAATACGTTAATCCAGAGGAGTCTGCAAAAAAAGAAGATTGGGAAGAAGTTTTCGCGGAGGAAACAACTCAACAGCCAGTGTCCAAGAAACAGTCCAGCAAACCTCTATGCCCAACATGCAACAAACCCCTCACATGGATCCCACAGTACAGCAGATGGTACTGCTACAACGACAAAAAATACGTCTAGCAAACCGTAGCTTTTATTTCTGATCAAACTCGACTGAGCACGGCTAAAAAAAGCCGATTTTTCTCACTTTTAGCGTCATATTAAGGCCTGGCGTGCCAATTGAATCTAGTACGCATGTGTGAATTAACTATCGAACCTGGCTGATTGGCTACGCAAGCGAGCACAAGGAAAGAAAGAAAAAAAGCGCGGCATTTCTTTTTTTCGGATTTTGCCGGGGCCTAAACTTTTGGAAAACATAAAAAGCAATCTTTTCCTGCTTGTCTAGACAAGGAGAGTGAAAGAAATTTTTTTGATTTGACTGCGCTTGCCTGTTCAAATCGAGCGCACCATTCACTCTTGGCTTTTTGGTTTCTTTCGCGGACGCTTAATTTTGATGTTGACTTCCGCTATATCTCCGTCACCGCCTTCGAGTTCTCAACTTTTCTCTTTCCTTTCAACAGCTGATTTCTCAGCGTTAGCGATTTCTGAGCTTTTCTGGACCGGCAGTTCCGGTTTAACTTGGGGTTCCGATTGAGCTTTGGCTTTTTCGCCAGCTTTTTCTGGCGTTTCAGGCAACGGCAGAAGCACGATTTTCGTGATTTTTTCTTCAGCTTTCCCAAGTGATTTCAGTATTCTTTGTGTTTCCGGAGATAGGTGCTCATTCGGGTGGGGACCTATGGTTGTGGCATAAACTTTCGAAAGCTCCGCTCCGAAAAGCAAGATTTGATTTAGAACGTAAATCCAGAGCAAAATGATGATCAAGGAACCGGCTGCGCCAATTACCGTTGTCACGGTGAAAGTTTGAAGATAAATTCCCAAAATGAAGTTAGTAACGGTGGATGCGACCCCGGTCATCGCAGCAGGTAGTATGACGTCTCTCCAGTGAATCTTTTTGTCGGGAAGAACCTTGTAAATAATGGCAAATAGCAGCGTTGACAAGCCGAACGACAGCAAGACTTGGACGAAGGTAAAAGAAATCAACAGCATGGTTTCGTTTATGGAAAAAAGTTTTATCACACTGAACAAACCTGTAGAGATGACCGTTCCGGCAATAACGATAAGCCCGAGCGACGAGATAAGGAAAAATGGTCCGACGGCTCGCCTAATTCTGTCCCCTATCTTTAGAGTTTTCGGGACTTTGACTTCCCAAATAGCGTTCATCGTGTCTCTTAAAATTGCGAAAGCGCCAATAGCGCCAGCCAAAGAAAATCCCACCACAGTAATGGCAGCCCAAACAGACGTGAAGGGTGACGTTGCGCTTGCAAGCAGCTGATTAAACAGTTGCGCCACTACTGGTCCCGCAAGTGAACTTATCTGTTGAATTAACACTTGTTTTGCGTGGCTTTGACTTGAAAAGGCTGCGAAAGCGCTTATTACAATCAGCAAAAGTGACGGTAACGGGAGAATTATGAAGAAGGTTAAGGCAGCAGCACGAATCGGCGCGTTTTCTTTAAGCCAACCCTTGAAGGATTCTTTGAATAACTTAACAATGTCTTTTCTGTCCATAACATAACCCAAAAGAACCCTGCGAAAAACGCGTTCAAAAATCAATACCTGGAAGCTTGATATTTACATTGTGGTGGCAGACGAGCAAGCGTCAAACCCGAAATTCAGGCGCGCTAAGAAATCACTTTTATACAGCAACGTTAATCATTACAGCGTTAACCATTCCTAAGGACGGAAATAGCAAATTTGTCCGCGTACAAGTATCTCGCCACTCGGAAAGCCTTTTATTTTATGTTCTTTGGGTTAGCAGCGTTTGTCCTTTACCTGTACTTCTTCGCAGGGTTTGGCAAGATAGTTACTATACTGCGAGGAGTCAATCCAGGACAGTACGCTTTTTTCTACGCGCTCGCGATTGCCGCAATGCTGCTTACCAATTTTTTCTGGGTTTTATCATGGAGGAAACTTTTGAATTCTCTTTCTGTGAAAATCTCGGTGAAAAACGCTTTTATGTACTACTGGACGGGCTACTTCATTGACCTGGTGGTACCTTGTGAAACTGTTTGCGGTGAAGTGACACGACTGGTCCTCGTTCAGAAAGAAACCGATGATAATTACGGTTTCATCGCGGCTGGAGGAGTTACAAACCGGATAATAGCCTACATAATCGTTGTGTCTGGACTCTACGTGAGCACAGTACTTCTTTTTCTCAAATCCGCTATTCCGCCCGTAGTTCTCGGCGTTTTCATTTTCATCCTGATCGGCGCATCGGTTTACCTCGCATTCTTGCTGTACTTGGCTTTCAGCAAACATGCAGCGGACAGAATTGCCGAGATAGGATTAAGCGTAATGAAAGTTTTAAGACCTAAAAAGTATCGTTCAACCGATCTATCCCCTGAAGTAAGAAGAAGTCTTGCCGCGTTTTACACCGGATTCAAAACTTTCCGTGAAAAACCAAAACTCCTAACTAAACCCGTTCTCTACCTGACGATTTCATGGCTGTTTGGCCTATCACAGTACGTCCTAGTTTTCTTCGCCCTTGGCATCTATAAAGAGGCTTTCGTCTTCTTCATCATAATATACTTCCTCGCCGGGTCTTTGACCGATGCGGCAGCCAGCTTCTCAGTCGGTACCCTCGAAATCGTCTTAGCAAGCATTTTCATACTCTACGGATTAAGCCCTGCTCTAAGCGGAATCACAGCGGCACTTGTGAGAAGTGTCACTTTCTGGAGTCCGCTCATAATGGGATACATAGTGGTGCAAGTTTTTGGAGCGAAAAGACTGTTAGCTCCACGCCCCACAAAAAAAACCGACATTCCAGCAAGCAATCGCACAGATAAGCCGTCGCCCACTTGACTTTGAAATATGAGTTTCGTCAAAAGGCAGAATGCCTGCCCCACTGCTTCCTCATATTTTTTTGAGGCAGATTGTTAAGAACTGATTGTAGCTTTGTTGGACACAAGTCTTGCTACATACGATTTCCGAAAAGATTATCAGCAATAAAGAAGAAGAAACTGTGAACGATGCCGATGAAAAAACTTGTTTATCTACTTCTCATTCTCTGCTTTTCAGTCAGTATTATTGGTCTTGTGCATGCAAATGCGGGAAGTTTCAACGTAGGTCCAGGAAACCAGACTGTTTGCGAAGTTCCTGTCTCTGCCGGTGATAAAGTTCAGCTGACTTTCTCAGCTGTAGGGGACAACTCTAACTCATTGCTGTTCTCGATAGTATTCCCAAACTCAACGGTCACAAAGCTTGGAAATGTTGACCAGTACTCGACGAGTTTTACGTCTGACGCGGGAGGAACATGCCAATTATGTTTCAACAATACTAGTTCATCTGAAACCATATTTGTTGCCCTCAACTACGAAGTGAATCACTACGTTTTCGGGATTCCGGAAATGATTTTTGTTCTAATAATCATAGTCGTTCTTTTGATGGCCTTTGTTTCAGCTTACATCCTAACGAGCAGGAGACCATAGTTGGACCGCGTGTTGTTGGGTTTACTGCGCATGACTTTTTTTTGAATGTAAACCTCGTTTGATAAAGCCGTTTTTCGTGGGCTCGGTGATTCTTTGAATTAGGCATCGTTGGGGTTGAGTTTTGAAGGAAAGAGTTGATTTCACTAGGTGTAAACGCTGCTGTTACGGCGGTTGCAGATTAATGTGTTGGACAAGCAGGAAACTGAGTGCGCCTAACTGAGCTTGTATCATAAAGCCACGCTTTGATGTTTGCATTTACTATTTATACATGCATTTATACATAGTTTTTAGTGAAAACGGGTAGGTGCGATTTTGACGGAGATAGTTAAGGGGATTCACAGGATAGATAAAGCAAGCGCTAACATGGCTCACGCCAACGTTTACTTACTGATTGAAGGAGACGAGCTGACAGTTATTGACACGGGAACCGCTGGAAACGCTAAAAAAATAGTGGATTACGTTCAGAAAATAGGACGAAAACCCTCGAGCGTTTCAACGATTGTATTGACCCACTGTCACATGGATCACGCCGGAAGCGTCAAAGAGCTCAAGGAGCTTACCGGCGCGAAAGTGGCTGTTCACGAGGAAGACGCAGACTACGTTTCAGGTAAAAAGCCAATGCCTAAACCAAAAAACGTGCTGTTCAGAGCAGTCTCATCCTTTATCAAGCTCACCCCCGTTGAACCCGACATAACCCTCAAGAACAACGATAAGATCGGGGAACTCACCGTGATTCACACGCCAGGGCACACGCTCGGGAGCATCGCTCTTTTTGACGAGGGAAAGAAAGCGCTGTTCACAGGCGACACCCTCAGGTTCGACGGTAAACAACTGAGCGGTCCGTCAGAGCAATTCACACTTGACATGAAGAAAGCGGAAGAGTCTATCGGAAAAATATCCGCTCTAAGCTTCGACATTATGCTCGGTGGGCACGGAGAACCCCTCAAGCCTGGCGCGTCCGAAGCCGTCAGAAAATACTATGCATCGTTAAAGAAGTGAGTTCGCTTCTACTAACGCCTATAACTAAGCACACGTGAAGATGGAACGTGTTCTTTTTGCAATTTCGAAAAAAGGGCGGTTCGGGGGCTGCGAGGTTTTTGAACCCTTGATGTCCAGTTTCCAATGCGATTTCGGCAAATAGCGAGTCACAAGTTAGGAGCTTAAGGGGAAACTCAACCGAGAAGACTTCAACAAGCGCGATGGAACCTGACAACGATCATCCCGCCCGAAAAATGGATTGCCGAAGTATTCGAGGCAAAGAGTGAATGTCAGTCGTTTCAAAAGACGAAAAAAGCTTATACTTAACCTTTCAGAACTAAAGCGTTAGAAGCCCAAGCATTGCTTGACCCATTTCCCTAAGTCATGTCAAGAATAATCAATTAGAAGACAGGTAGAGCTTAGGCGGATAGGGACTTGGGACTGGTTGAAGAGGATACGGAGGTGAGTTACTCGTGTCAAAAAGAAAATGGTTTCACGTAAGCGATCCAGGCGCACTTACAGAATACGGCTATAATGTTAAGGAGTCCGAAGACGCTAGACATGAAGCGCTTCACAAAGCTGTTGACACTTATGGCGCTGGCGAAGTGGTCAAGAGGCTCAATGCAATAGCAAACGTAACAGAGAATTCGCAGCCAGAGAATAGCAGAGTCTACAGGGAAGACGAGAACTGGGTAAAGCAGAACTTCGAGTGACGGCATGCCTAAAGAAAAATATTGTAGGACCATATTTTAGGAAAAACCCCATTTTTGTTTGTTCAGGTCCATTTAGTCTCTGCCAGAATTGACTCGGCTTCATTCATTTCTGCCATCGCATATTTGAACGCCCACAGAGTTTCAAATAAATGCGAGGAGCAAGCGGGAAAGGGTTTGAATCCTCGTTTGAAACCTGGGGTTTTGGACTAAAGCAAGCATAGTCTCGGGTGGATTATACGATTTTTCAGCGTTTGGGTTAACCAGCCCTTATTTCTGTCGAAGAGAGAAGAGGGAAGGCTATTTTGATTTTTGTATCCGCACCAGAACTTGCTTCCAAGAATTTGTTATTAGGAAGCTCTCTTCCATGTTTGCGATCATGCGTTCAAACTTGGGCATGGGAATTGCAAAAGAAAGCGCATTCTCAGGCACGAATGGGCGTGCTGAGGGATCAAACAACCCAATAATTGCCCTAGGTCTAGCGGCATCTTTCTCAAGGAACGGATAGGTCACGATAGAGGAGCAGCCTGAACCAAAAGGGCAGAAGACAGCATTAGGATCTGTCTCGTCAAAATTAGCCAGCGTAAATAACCCTGCCAGCGCATCGAACTTTGCGAAGAAAATTACGACGTCAGGATTGTCAGGTTCGTCGAGCATATCCCACCTCTTGAAAACCACAAACTTGGCTGGAGCTTTGAACTGCGGCAGGTTCTTGCTCCATTCAGCTGCAATTTTAGGCGTCTTCTTGTAGCGTTCTCCTTCAATCTTGCCTGGGATACCGCAAGACAGGAAGTACTCAAAATTATTGGTCAAATCGGTGCTGAAGCCTAGAAATCTTCGTCCGCCAAAACAGGCAATTGATTTCGCGGCGAAACACAATGAATTACCTTCTCTCACTGTGGAAATCGCCTCGATCACACATCTTGGAATTGATCCAGCCTTAGCTAATTCAGCATGTCCTTCCTCATTGGTGTAATAAAATGTGATGGGCAATTCCGATCCGTTGAAATGTCGTTTCCAGAGTTCGATGAATTTTACTTTGGTATTGGGGTTCATAGCCGATACCTATGTTTCATGTTGAAACATGAAGATTAAATATTTTTTGATTGCAGTAAGATATCAGCCGAGCAAGAATTAGCCTAGTTTTTGCCTGAATTACTAAGCGGGCAGAGATAATAATGTTGAACCTCTTTTGAACCCTCGGAATATTTGCACCTATGCGTGCAGAACAACCGGCATGATTATGTCAAGGGCAAGAAATTCACATGGTACCCTTTTCAGGGTAGCATTTTTTCTCTTCTAATAAGTCTGCTCGACAGTAAAAACATCCCGGCTGACAGGCCACCTGCCAGGAGGCAAAGCGCCAAGACAACTATGAGTTCCGGGATAAATCCGATAAAAGAAAGATAAAAAGTCGGGACAATAAACAGGGCGCCAATCGTAAAGCCAAGGGGAGTATTTGCACCTACTCGTTGCTTCTGTAACGAGCTAAAAGCCATCATAGCCATAGTAACCAAAGAAACGACGGAAAAACCCAAAAAAGCGGTGAGAAACAGCATCAACGAATCCAAGATGAAGACGCCCGTTGACCCCGAAATAGCACCCGCGATCAAAATTGCGACGCCTTCGACCGTGAAGAGCATCAGTGCAAGGAGGAGAGCGGCTTTTAAGTATTGCTTGAAGACGTCGCTTTGGTTCCAGCCGAGCGAAAGCAAGTACTCCAAGACCCCATTGTTCTTGTCGTATACATAGAGCAATATGATGGGCATAGTAAATATTAGAAGCGCAAGAGACATGAACGAGACAGGAAGCAGAAAGACCGCCGCACTTGAACTTCCTGCGAGAAGAGACAGGGCAAATATCACAAAAATCCCAAAGGCTGCAAGACCCACTCCCAGTCCTGCCTGTATTTTACTTAGGGTAAGGCTACGCTTAGCAAAAACCAAAACGTTACTTTGAATTCTTAGAGCCCTCCTGAAGTTTTTCAGCGTCGGATGTTTCAAACAGTTCCTGCAACGGATTATCCAGCTGACGCATTTCCGTAACCAAAATGCCCCCTTCAACGATTTTTTTGAGAGCGCGCCCTGCTTCTTCAGGGCTGGATACGCTTAAGACGTAGTAATCGCCCTCACGTTTGGCGTCGACAATCCCAGTTATGTCGCTTGAGGCTTTGATGCCTACTCGGTAATTCTTTGGTTTGATATTTGAGATTCTATCAAGCATAGTAACCTGGCCAGTTTTGATTAGAATTAGGTAGACGCCAATGTCGGTGGCTTCATAAAGGTTATGAGAAGAGTAGAGAATCATCCTGTCCTTGCTCAATCTCACAATAATATCTCGTATTTCCTTGGACACTGCCGGGTCTAAACTGGCAGTTGGTTCATCCAACAGGTAGAGGTCTCTTTCGCTTAAGAACACCTTTGCGATGGCAGCTCTCTTCTTTTGACCTTGAGAAAGGTCAG
>DATHCJ010000022.1:0-58400 GCA_035319575.1 Candidatus Limnocylindrales bacterium | reverse complement strand
CACCGAGAAGATAAAGCCCAATGTTAGCGATACTTGGCGAGCAGACGAATTATGGATAAAGGTCTCAGGTAACATGAAGTATCTTTTCGCTATGATGGATGATGAGACACGCTTCTGGATTGCTCAGGAAGTGGCAGACACGAAAGAGAAGCATGATGCAAGGAATTTGCTTAGAATGTCAAAGGAACTAACAGGGAAAAAGCCCATGACTTTCATAACCGATGGATTAGCAGCTTATCACGATGCTTACAAGAAAGAGTTTTGGACACTTAAGAATCCGCGAACGGAGCATGTCAGACACATCAAACTCAGCGGTGATATGCATAACAACAAGATGGAAAGGATGAACGGCGAAATCCGAGACCGTGAGAAAACCATGAGAGGATTAAAGAAAGAAGACGCAACGGTTATTCTTCAAGGATACCAACTATTCCACAACTACATAAGACCACATGAAGCCTTAGAAGGAAAAACTCCCGCTGAGGCATGTGGTATCACGATTCAGGGCGAAAACAAATGGAAAACTCTGATAGAAAATGCAAGCCGAAAGCCATAGCTTCAAAATTTTTCAAGAGACTCCGTTTTAGGTTCCTTTACTTTCTTCTGTTTGCCTTGAAGTTTTATAGTTTTTGTAGTTCTTATTCTTTTTTCGTTCTTTCCAAGTGCCTCTGGTGTTGAAAATATCAGAGTCTTTGGTTTGAAAAAAGAAGAACCGACAGCAATCAATTGACTATCGCTAGTTACAAATACGTCGCACCTCTCAATGTACGCCACCGCGACATGAATAACATCAGAAGCAGAAATGTTCATTTGCTTTTGAAAATCAGCGGCAACATCCCAACCATCTTCGTCCAAATAAGCGACACGGATTTTTTCTGTTTCAATGTATGGATTTAATTCCTTCCAAGCTGAATCATAAACTTCTTCCAATGCGGAACGCGTCAAGTTTCTATCGTGGATTCTTATTCTGATTTCGTCAAAAGACCTTTTGTTGTGGATTAATTCGTTTTCAGCAAATTTTCTCTCTTGTTCTTCTTGAATAATTTCTAGAAGAGTGAATGTTGATGTAACAGCATCGTATTTGCCGTTCTTTATGTCTTGGAAGATTTGACGCGAGAAGTCATTTTTTCTGTTTCTAGTTAAGTCAAGAAACAAGTTTGTGTCCAAATATAAAACTAAATTTTGAATAAAATCTAAAGGCATTTAATGTCTGCCTCTTTTGCTTCTTGGTCTATAGGGTCTAGTTCCCTTCCGTTTTTTGGGCATCGTTTTATCCTCTTCACTAGCTTGCTCCATATTTTACACCTCCCTTTTGCTATTTAAGTTCTTCAAAAAAACAGAGGAACCTAAGCTAGCCACTAATGCAAGTTTCATCTTGAGGAACGGCAACGATTTCTTGCTATAGCTTTTTTCGCTTGAATATATCTTCTCTGATAAGGTATAGGCATTCACCTTTAACATGAACCCAACAGAAAAATCAAGAAAATCACAAGTCATCAACCGAAAAGTAACACTCCTTTTCGTCCTGAGCTTTTACCGAAGAGGTAACGGAACCACAAAAGAGGTTCTGTTAAGTTCTTAAGGGATGGATTTTTCTGTTAAGTTTCGTGGGACATTTTGCTCGGTTTTCTTCTCCATGTTAACTGTCGTGGGATAACTCGCATTCTGAATAATCGTTTTCCACTTATTCTCTCCCTCAATCGTTATTCCACATGCTTCACTCGGAGTTTTACCGTCTAAAGCCTCATGCGGTCTAATGAAGTTGTGATAAAGCTGATAACCTTTGAGAGTAGCGGTATCTTCTTTCTTTAAGCCTCTCATGACTTTTTCACGGTCTCTAACTTCTCCATTCATTCTTTCCATTTTGTTATTGTTGCGGTCGCCTCTCAAAGTGATGTGCCTCACATGCTCGGTTCTTGGATTCTTGAGCGTAAAAAACTCTTTCTTGTAAGCGTCATGGTAAGCAGGTAACCCGTCAGTTATGAATGTCATCGGCTTTTTTCCTGTTGCTTCTTTTGCCATGCGTAACAGATTTCTCGCGTCATGTCGGTCTTTGCTCTCAGCTACCTCTTGAGCAATCCAAAAACGAGTCTCATCATCCATCATAGCAAAAAGATACTTCATGTCACCGTTGATTTTAACGTATAATTCATCGGCTCTCCAAGTGTCGCTTACATTGGGTTTTATTTGGACTAAGTATTGGCTCATTAATGCAGTGTATTTCTTAATCCAAGCGTAAACAGCTACATGGCTCACTTTCACGCCTTGCAGTTTAAGGAATTTCTGAACGTTCCTAAACGATTCTCCCGTGAAGTATAGTTGCATGGCTGATGTGATTATTTGCGGTGTTGCCCTCATGCCCTCAAGCCCTAAGTTCAATGTGAAGTGTTTTCCGCATTTTCGGCAAAGATAAACCTGTAAGTCACCATGTTTGTTGTGACGAACCCCATCTTTCACTATATCAGAAGCATGGCAATAAACGCATTCGCCAACCGTCTCTATTGGAGTAATCCGTTTGGTTGCTTCTCTCAGTGACTTGGATAGCTCGACGGCAAAGATGTGTTTGCATTTCACATGTCGGAACTGGTAGTCTGGGCACTCACAGACTAATTCGTTATCAACCTGACAAACCGCATACTCACCGTTTCCCGACTGAGACTTAACGGTGTAAAGGCAATCGTCTATTCGGCTAACTTGATTACCCTTCTTGTTGACTATCTCCATGCCTCTTTCTTCACGGAGATTTTCAAGTTCTTGTTGAGTCATCATTTTAAACTACACCTTATAGTATATTACTAATAGGTACATAGTATAAAAGCGTTGTGGTAATATACCAAAACTATCATAGCAAATGTTATATACCATTGTTATAATACTATATGGTATGGGAAAAGTACAAGTTGAAGCATACAAATGTGAGAGGTGTGGTCACATTTGGCTTCCGAGAAACACGGAACAAGAACCACGGGTCTGCCCAAGTTGCAAAAGCCCATACTGGAACAGACCTAAGAAAAACAAGAAGGATAAAGCATGAGCAGGTTAACCCGACCTCTCGAATCTGCAACTCGAAAAGAAATAGACCTCATTTTAGTTAACCTCGGCTGGGTCACTGATGAATCAAATCCAAAATGCAATGTCTTCACCGAAAGAGCCAAAACAACTGAACAAAATGACAAATTTGCTGGCAACAATCCCGATTATGTACTCTATAAATCAGGAACAGATGAGCCAATAGCAATTATTGAAGCTAAACGGAAAGGTCAAGATATTGAACAAGCCATTAAGGACGCTGAAACAAAATACGCCGTTCCCCTTGGCGTGAAGATAATTTTTGCCTATGATGGGGCATTCTTCAAATCATGGCATGTTGAAACACAAAAAGAGCTGATGACTGACGGTGTAACCGTAACTCAACTTCCAACCGAAAAGAAAATCCTTCGCTTTCTTCAAGAAGGTTACAGCATTTCGGAGCTATCACCAACAGTCAAGCATTCAAGAGCAGAATTAATCAGTATTTTCAAGTGGGCAAATGATTTACTAAGGAAAGAAGGGTTGCGGAAAGGGATTGAGAGATTTAGCGAATTTGCAAACCTGATTTTCCTTAAGCTAATCAGCGAACTTGAGCATGACCGAGAATTATCAGGAGAACCCAGAATCTTAGGTAAACAATATTCATGGGAAACCTTCGAAGGCATGGACCAAATCGCAATGATGAACTACATTAACGACACAGTTCTTCCGCATTTAGTAGAACGATATAATCATACTGGCGATGTTTTTCAAAGTAAACTCCTGATTAAAAATCCAAAAACGCTTAAACTCATAGTCGATAAACTATCAAAGATTAATTTGACAGATGCGGATTCTGACGTAAAAGGTGACGCTTTCGAATATTTCATAAAAGATTCTGTCACCGTAGGCAATGACTTGGGCGAGTATTTCACGCCTCGCCACATCGTTGACCTCATGATTGAACTTGTTTCCCCTAAATTTGGAGAGACCATTTATGACCCGACTTGCGGAACAGGTGGATTCTTGATTTCCGCTTTCAGGTATGTCAAGAAAAGATGCGCAAACACACCTGAAAACCTTAAGAAATTGAGAGAAGAAACTGTTTACGGCAGAGAGTTAACAAATACTGCAAAAATCGCCAAGATGAACATGATTTTAACTGGCGACGGTCACACTAACATCGAACAAACTGACAGCCTTGAACATCCAATCAGGGATACTTATTGGGTTGCCCTCGCGAATCCACCTTATGGACAGCCAACAGATTACGGTGGCTTGTACCCTGTTCCTTCTGACGATGGCGATGCAGTTTTCATACAACACATTTACCTAAGCCTCAAAGAAGGTGGAAGGGCAGCGGTCGTGGTTCCTGAAGGGCTTCTTTTCAGAGCAGACTTGAAACCCATTAGAAAACTACTTTTGAAAAAGACAAAAGTTATTGCCGTAATATCTTTACCGAAAGGAATTTTCAGACCATACACAAGCAACAAAACAAACGTAATCGTTTTTGAGAAAAACGCTGAAGGCACAAAATCCATTTGGCTGTACGACCTTGAAGCTGACGGCTTTGACTTAAAGAGTGATTTTCGTACACCTGTTGAAGAAAATGATATTCCAGACCTTTTGAGTAAATGGTCTGACAAACTTGATTCTGACAAATCATGGAATGTGGATTTTGCAACCATAGCAGCGCATGACTTTGATTGGACAGTAAAAACGTATCAACCGCACCTGAAGTTTGGCTCAGAGTTTCCTCAAGTTAAATTCTCCGAGATTATGAGAGAGAACAAAAGCTATGTTACGCTTGACAATGAGGCAGAATATCAGCGAATAACGGTTAAGTTACATGGTCAGGGGATAACTCTGAGGGATTCAATAAAAGGCAGCAAAATAAAAACGAAGTCGCAAAAAATAGTGAAGGTTGGTCAATTTATTGTTGCTGAGATGGATGCGAAGTATGGTGCCTTCGGTGTTATTCCTGAAGGCTTAGGCGGTTCGATTGTTTCATCTCATTATTTCTTGTTCGATTTAGACAAAAACCGAGTTTTCCCACGTTACTTTGACTATGTCATCCGCTACGGACCTTATGAAAAGTTAATTCAGCCTTCCGTGAAGGGAACAACTAATTACGCTGCTCCTCGACCAAAACACATTCTTGACCTGACGCTTCCACTTCCACCAAAGGAAAAGCAGATTGAAATCATTAAAGAACTTGACCAACAGATTGCGATAAGAGAAGAAGCTGAAAGGAACTTCAATGCGTTAGTCAAACAAAACTTAATTGAACCCGCGTTCAAACCAATTTCTTAACCGATATTTTCGGCATCCCACGAAAGTTAACAGTCACGTTCTCGGAGAAATTCCTATCCCACGAAACTTAACAGTCTCCGTTCTCGGAGAATTTTCTATCCCATGAAACTTAACACCGAGAAGAATCTCATGGCAACTTAACAGAACCACAAAAGACAATACTTATAAGTCCGTTTTGAAAGGCCTGACCAAGCTAGACGTTACTTTGAGAATAACGGGAAGCGAACAAAATTGATTGCAGATTTTAATAAACCAGTTAAATGCCCTAAATGCCACAGGAAATTGAATATCGTCCAAGTGAAGAAGACGAAGAT
Source organism: Candidatus Limnocylindrales bacterium (assembly GCA_035319575.1). Lineage (GTDB taxonomy): Archaea > Thermoproteota > Bathyarchaeia > Bathyarchaeales > Bathycorpusculaceae > Bathycorpusculum. Next base: position 52,764 of record DATHCJ010000022.1, on the reverse strand, counting down.
ACTTGAATGGACCATTGACGAAGATGACAATAAAGGTGAAGGAAGATTCGAAGATAGTGGTCAAGGCTTTACAGAGATATTTTGCTATAACTGCGGCGCGAAAATCGGGCATTACGATGCGAACACAGAGTGGGGAATGTTCCCAGATCCATGCGTCATGGAAGCCTAATCATTTGAACAAATGAGAGCAGAAAAAATTTTTTAGTCATCATAACCTTTTACCCTGTAAGGCGAGGACGATATGACGTATAAAATCAAATACGATGACGAGGCAGACGTGCTCACGGTCGTTTTAAAAGAGGAAGGCAAACTTTCCCACGCCGAAGAGGTAGGTGACATGATACTTTACGTTGACGATAAAGGTAAGCCTCTATTCTTGGAGATACTTAAAGCCAGCAAAATAGTCCCGCTCATGGTTGAAGGCTTAGCAAAAAAAGAAGTAACCGTTGCCTAAAGTAAATGAAGGGAAAAATAGTTTTCATTCCTTTCCCATTCACCGACTTAACATCAACCGGGGCCCAACAAAGCGACAATAACCAAAGTAGAAGAAGAAAACTCGCTTGCATCAAGCTTCTTCTTCTCTAAAAAAACTTCCAACTATAAAGAAGAACAACAATGGTTTTCCAACTGTTGTTGTTCTACCGAAAAAAACAAACCAACGCGATCAAAAAACGCGACACCGACCCGCAAAAAATTCAAAGCCTGAAACAAAGACAACCCGAAAAAACCCAAAAAACCCAACCTCAAAGTCGCAACTTTCACTAAAACAAAAACGGCAACAAAAAAATTTTTAAAAAAACCAGCCCAAAAAATTCCAAGGCCGCAAAAGTTTAAAGGGTAAAACCGTTGTCCTTAAACATGCAAAGTGAATGGTCATGAACGACAAAATCGCGGTAATCGGTTCAGGAATGATGGGCGGCGCCATAATCAAAAGCCTGCTGAAAGGCGGCTACGTGGGTAAAATAACAGCGGTTGACATCTCTCCGGAAAGGCTTAAAGAGTTCGAAAGCCTCGGCATTAAAACCTCTGCGGACAACAAGAAATCCGCTGCAGACGCCGACATAATCTTCATCATAGTTAAACCCGGCGACGTTGAGAAGGTCCTCAAGGAAATCGCCGCGGAAGTCAAGGGCAAACTGTTGATTTCTGTCGCTGGCACGGTGCCGCTGAAGTTTCTGAAGAAGAATGCGCCTGAAGCCCGAATCGTGCGGATTATGCCTAACCTCGGCGTTCTGGTGCAGGCTGCCTACACGGCTTACTGCTGTGAAACAAGCGTCACTGGGCAGGACAAGGAAAAAGTCAAGACATTGCTGAACATGTTCGGCATCTGCGAAGAGTTGGACGAGAAGTACATGGACGCAATAACCGCAGTTAGCGGAAGCGGCCCAGGCTACATGTCCATCATCATCGAGGCTTTAACTTATGCTGGATTGAAGGTGGGGTTACCCCGCAACATCGCATTAACGTGTGCAGCCCAAACCGTAATGGGCACGGGCAAACTCGTGATCGACCTGCATGAGGAACCGTCAAAAATCAAGGACATGACCACCACGCCCGGCGGCACAACGATTGAAGCCATATACCAGATTGAACAGAGCCAAATCCGCCCCGCAATGATTCGCGCCATAGAAGAAGCCACGAAGAAAAGCCAGGAAATCCGGGAAAAACTTAACCTCAACTAGCATGAGCAGCCATGTTTGAAGCAGTTATTTTCGACTGGGACGGTACGTTAGGCGACACGCGTCAGGCAATCGTGGTTGCGTTCCAGAGGGCACTAGGCGAAATCACCGTTAGCGTAAGCGACGAGTATATTGAACGCCGAATCGGCATAGGAGCAGCCGAAACCTTCAGGGACATACTGCGCTCAGCGAAAACGCCGTTTGACGAAAAAACGATCCAGCACCTGGTGGAACGCAAGAGCCAGCTTGAAATCGAGCTTACAGACCAGGTGAAACTGCTCCCAGGCGCGAAACGGCTTCTTGACGAGTTGCACGGCAAAATAAGAATGGGTTTAGCGTCGATGAACAACCGTTGTGTAATCAGCCATCTGTTAAAAGCGAAAGATTTGGAGAAATACTTTGACGTAGTCCTCGCGGCTGAATCAATTTCACACTCAAAGCCTAATCCAGAAATTTTCCTTAAAGCCGCAGTTTTACTTAAGTCTAAGCCTGAAAGATGCGTCGTGGTCGAGGATTCCGTGTTCGGAGTTAAAGCAGCTAAATCGGCGAACATGAGCTGCATTGCCGTTTTCACCGGCGTCTACTCCAGCTCGGAACTTGAACGGGAAAAGCCTGATTTAATCGTTAGAACCCTAGAGGACCAGAGGATTCCTCGATTCATCCTGCATTAGAAGCGTCGTATGGAGTGTTCTTGTGGTAGTCGCCTGACAGTCACAAAACTTTAAAAATTTATTAAACAAAATAATAAATCACTCTCAAATCCGAGAGAAGGGAGATTTCTTGAAAAATTCTGTTGCAAACACGAAAGCTAGGGCCAGATTTCAGGTTCTGTTGCTGGATAACGATGGAAGCGAAGACGTCGAAGTCCAAGAGGCTGGACACGTAGATTTTCTCCAGGTGAAAAAGCATCTCAAAAACGGCGGTTCAGTCTTTATTACAACCAAAGACACGCAAAAGCAGCTTTACCCCAAAGCAAAAGCGCAACTGAACTACAGCAAATCAAGACGAAACATCGGAGCCCTTTTCCGGCAGCGATTGAGAGGCTCATAAACGTGTGACGTGCATCCACGTAAGATTCCCTTTACGCCCTCTCTCTTCCATGCTTTTTGGGTGCACGCCACTCCCATTTGCTCGGTTTTGACCAAAATTAACGAGGAACTACACTGAGAAAAGGCCTTTTTTTAGGATCGTAGGTTTGGAAGTTATGCGTGCTTCATGATAAGCCAAACAAAGACCCACAAGAAACAGGAAGTTAACTTTCCGTTCGTTTTTGCCCAATTTACCCTTCAGCTACGCTTAAGAAAGCCATGTTAGATTCAGCCGCTCCGGGCTGGCACCGACTACCTGTATTTATCGTTTGGTTCAAGCAGCCGGCTTAGCTTGCTTTGGTGTCTCCTTCATCACTGCACCCCAAATCACGAGTACGATGCCTATGACTCCGACTACAGCAACGCCACCGTAGAAATACCACTTGTGTGCGGAAGCTCCATAGAGGTTGTATGCATGCGAGACTTGAATTCCGCCGAGTATCAGCGCTACGACAATAAGCACTATGCCCACAATCAAAAATACCATTCTTTTTGTATTCAAACCCCAAGCACCTCCAATTTTTCTCTATAAACAGAAGAGCTATTTAGAATTTGCCCACAATTCGATTTCGCTTGCCGCCATAAACCCTTAATTCCAAGTTTTTCTTTCGTCGTGGGACTTCCTAAAAGCAGAGAAGATGGAAAATGGGATCTATTGATAGTGGCGAACGCGAACTTGCAGGTTTACTGTTTTCGTCTTAAGGCTTGCGGAACGTAGGCGCACCGCGGGTCTGAACCCAAAATGTCCCCTGTGTAAAACAGTGCTGCTGATCGGCAGCCGCCGCAGAGTTCAAGACACTCGCAGACGCTGCATTTGCCTTTAAGGTTGTTTTTGTCCTTAACTTTAGAGAAGAACTCGCTGTTCTGCATGTCAGCCCATATCTGCTTAAGCGACTTGTCCTTAACGTTTCCCACCCTGTACGCGTCGTTGTAGCTGCAGGGGATCACGTCGCCGTTTTCTGCGACACTCATGAACCTGCCGAAGAAGCATCTGCCCAAGAAAAAGTTGTTGTACCACTCGTCAAAGTCAGGCATGCCCCGCTGCTTTGCCACGCGCGCGTAAAAGGGGATGTAAACGTTAATTCCAGGTTTCCCTTTGTACTCTAAAGTTAAGTCGTAGAGTTGGTTGCAAACCCGCTCGTACTGTTGCGGTGTGAGGTCCGCTTTAAGGGTGCTGTTCTCATTGCTGTACGGAACAAAACCGTGAAAAACAACCCAGCGCGCATCATATCGGCGGGCTAAGTCAAGCACGTGTCGCATATCGTCCACGTTGGCGTTCGTTACTGACCCAGCGTTCGCGAACGTGTACACCAAGCAGTTTAAGAGCCCCTCGTGTGAAGATTTTGCTATTGCTGAAAGGGCGGCTGCATAAGCGCCTCTTCCACGAATCGCATCGTTTGTTTCTTGTGCGCCGTCGATGCTGACAGAAATTCTAACCTGGTTCTTAACGATGTTTTCGAAGGCTATCTCATCCATCAGTCGCCCATCAGTTATGATGCTCACGTTTAAGCCTTTCTTTCTAGCGTAGTTTACAACTTGGAAAAGGTCCTTTCTGAGGAAGGGTTGCCCGCCGGTGATTCCAAAGAAGGCTGCGCCGAAATCGTAAACTTCGTCAACAATTTTCATCGCATCCGCCGTGTCAACTTCGTCTGGAAACGCTGGTTTGCCGGCGGAAGTGCAGTGTACACAGTTGCTGTCGCATGCGAAGGTGCATCGCCAGGGTATAATTAACAGGGGACCTTTATTTTTCAAGCCTTTTTTCTCCGAGGTGTATGGTTAATGCAAGCAGAATTATGGTATTTAACGCTTCACATTTTTCATCGATTTTTTAAAGCTTAATTGGTGCACCAATTGGGAAAGCTGAATGCACATCAGTCTTTGAAGAGTTGTCATTTTTGTAAGCGCGGGGCCTCTGAGAAGGATGAACGGACTGAAAGATCTCGTTGACTGTGGCTATCATACGTTTTACAATGTGGATTAACTAAGCAAAATCGTGCATTCAAAGATGAAAAGGCTGGAAAATCGTTAGAACCTTAACCCGAGTTTATGCTCAAGGGCTTTCTTCGTGGATGTAGAGAGGCCCATCTTTAAGCAAGTCCAATAGTTCTTGAGTTTGAAGGGTCGTAAGTTTGCAGGTTTTAGGATCGCTTAGGAAGCGCAGTTTTTCAGGGGGGTTATGAATTACGTGAAGGTCTTCCCATGTTACTTTGATGTCTTCGTAAGGCATGTTTTGCTCGTCAAGCTGCTCCATCCAAGCGCCCGCGTCAAGCTCGTCTCCTTCGCCTAAAGTTGTAAACGGTCCAAGCAGACTCTTATCTTCAACGTTATAAAGGAAAACTATTGAGCCCTCCTTAAGGTCAGCTGGCTTGGCGTTCTCGCCTACACAAGCATAATGCTTTTCGCTGAGACACTGGTTCAAAGAAGACTTGTCGCAGAAAAACACGTATCCTTCATACATATCTTGCACTTCGGCTAACTTGAATTCTCTCGGCGTTTATTTCCTTTTTGTTTCTTGTTCTGTCGCCGAATCAAAAGGCAAACGATATTAGTAAAAAGCGTTTAACCCTTTACGTGAGGAACTCAAGGTTGAAGGTGAAAACGCCAGTTATAATCGTGAATTTCAAGACTTTTCTTGAATCAACAGGTCAAAAGGCTGTTGAACTTGCGAGAACCGCTGAAAAAGTGACGCGTGAAACAGGCACGTACATTGTTGTGGCGCCCCAGTTCGCCGACTTAGCAAGGGTTGCAGACGCGGTTGAGATTCCCGTTTTCGCTCAGCATATTGACCCGATTAAGCCCGGCAGCAACACGGGTCACGTCCTTGCTGAATCAGTGGAGAGTGCAGGCGCCGTGGGAACGTTGATTAACCATTCTGAGAGGCAGCTTAAGCTTTCAGAGATCGAGTCAATTATCGAGTTGTGCCGCGAAAAAAATTTAGCCTCCTGCGTTTGCGCCAACAACCCCGGTACAAGCGCTGCTGCAGCTGCCATGCATCCTGACGTTGTTTCTTTAGAGCCGCCTGAGCTTATCGGCACGGGCGTCGCGGTTTCGAAGGCGCAGCCCCAAGTAGTCACCCACACGGTAAACTTGGTTCGGAAAGTCAACTCTGACGTCACAATTTTATGCGGTGCAGGAATTACTCAAAGCGTGGATGTTGCCGCAGCGTTGAAGTTGGGAACCAGCGGGGTTCTTGTTGCAAGCGGCATCGTCAAGGCGAAAGACCCATATATTATTCTGCGTGCATTTGCCGATGCAACTAAACAGTGATGATGTGATAGGCTTTGAAGGTTGAACCTGAATGTGAATCTTGCTTGCTTTCTCGGGCGCAAACGGAGACTTATCAAGCGACGACCAATCCTGCTTTACGTTTCCGTTGCCTTGCCGAAGTTGTTAGGCTTTTGAATCGGGAATTCAAATCTACTTCAGTGGCGGCTGATTTAGGCACGAAAAGAGATCGATTAATCAAGGAGTTAACGGGCAACAGTGACCCGTACTGCAGAAGTAAGAAGATCGCTAACGAGAAAGCGCTCAAGTTGTTGCCTCATGCGAGAAAAATTGTGGATGCCGGCAACACTCAGCAAGAAAGGTTCAAGAAGGCTTGCTTGTGCGCTGTTGCGGGTAACATTATGGAGTTCGATATTCCAGGTCACAATTTCACGGTCAATGATTTAGCCGCGACTATTCGGGAGGCAGCTAAAGACCTTTTTATTGACGACATTGACAGGGCGTATGAAATAGCGAAAAAGGCGAATAATGTTCTTTACCTGGCGGATAACGCGGGAGAAATCGTTTTTGACACTTTGCTTGTTGAGCAGTTGAAAAACATGGGCTTGAAAGTAACCTACGTCGTGAAAGGCGGGTCAGTCATAAACGACGCCACCATGGATGACGTGGCGGTCTCAGGCATGGACATGGTAGCCGACGACGTGCTGACAACTGGAACAGACGCGGTTGGATTGCTCAAGAAAGAGGTCTCACCCGAATTCGTCAAGGTCTATGAATCGGCCGAACTGGTTTTTGCAAAGGGCATGGGGTACGCCGAAACCCTCACGGAATACAAGTTGACAAAGCCTCACCTGTTGCTGTTCAGAACAAAATGCGTTCCTGTAGCTAACTATTTCTGTGCTCCACGCGACAAGAACATCGCTAAGCTGATGCCTTAGTATGACGTTGCCCAAAATAGCCTTCGATCAAGAAGCGGTTTCCCACTTCAGCGAGGCTATTGAAAAAGAGTGGCTCGTATGCAACGGGCTCGGCGGCTACGCATCAAGCACGATTCTAGGTATTAACACGAGGAAGTATCATGGGCTGCTGGTTGCTGCCCTGCATCCGCCTGGCGACCGCGCTGTCTGCCTTTCAAAGCTCGACGAGGATGTTTTCGTAGGGAACAATGTTTACCGGTTTGGGGCTAACGAATTTGCCAATTCGGTTTATCCACAGGGTTACGTGTTTCTTAACGAGTTTTCAGTCACTCCTTTCCCCACGTTCGTTTATCAAGTTGGCGACATCAGGCTCAGCAAAACAGTTTTTACGCTGAAAAACAAGAACGCAGTCTCCGTTATTTACCGGGTTTCAAACAATAACGGTTCAACGGCTAAACTTCGAATCTACCCGATGTTAACCTGCCGGCACTTCCACACGGTCGTGAATCGACGGAAAAACCCGTTGGAGTTCACCCAGAAAAGCAGCGATGAAGAGTCAGAAACCGTTTTTCAGTATCCAACGGCAGCAACAATCCTTTGCCGACCAACCGAAGGTGAATTTCAGGAGAAAACTAACTGGGTGGACGGCTTATTCTACCGCGTGGAAGCAGCTAGAGGGGAAGCCAGCAGCGACGATTGTTTTCAGCCTGGTTTTTTTGAGTTTTCTGTTTCAGCTGAAGAAGAAAAAGAGTTTGCGGTAAACGCCGCGGTTAACGTTGACGGTCAAGCAGCGAGGGAAGCTTTGGATTCAGTCGGTGAAACAATCGACGAAGTTCACTTGTCCTTCAATCGGGAATTAGCCGGGCGGAGCGGTTCGCTTGGGAACTTTTATGGTTTGCACCCTGAAGTTTCAGCGGTTGATTGGCTGAACTGGATTCTTTTAGCAGCGGACTCCTTTGTGGTCAATGATGCGGCTGGTAAGACTGCCGTTATCGCGGGTTACCATTGGTTTGAGCCCTGGGGCAGGGACACATTCATTTCGTTGCCCGGCTTGTTGTTGGTTTCTGGCAGATTCAGTGAGGCGAGGGATATTCTGCAAACCTGCAATCAGTACTGCCGAAATGGGCTTATTCCAAACTTTGTCGCGGATGAGTCAGGTGAGCCAGCCTACAACACTGTAGACGGTACACTCTGGTATGTTAACGCTGTCCTGCAGTACGTCAAGTACACTGGCGATTACGCGTTCGTGCAGAAGATGCTTTGGGATAACCTGCAAGCTGTAATCGACCTGCACGAGCGGGGCACGTCTTTTGGCATTCGCTTGGACGGCGACGGCTTGCTTATGCATGGGCCTCGGCTGACGTGGATGGACGCGGAAGTTAACGGCGAAGCCGTGACTCCTAGGGCTGGGAAAGCCGTGGAAATTCAAGCCTTATGGTACAATGCGCTGCGAACTGTGCAGTTGTTAGCCTTCAAGTTCGGGTTGGAAGCCTTATCTGAAAGATATGCCGCGATGGCGAATAGAGCGAACGTAAGCTTCAACGCTAAGTTCTGGAACCGGAAGGGTGAATGCCTCTTCGATGTTCTGGAGGCGGAAGGCGCTGACGCGTCGGTTCGCCCCAACCAGGTTTTCGCTGTCTCACTTGACTTTGCCATTCTTGATAAAGCAAGGTGGCAGCGGGTTGTTGATGCGGTGAACTGTGAACTTGTGACGCCTTGCGGTTTGCGAACGCTATCGCCAAATGACCCGAAGTTTGTCGGGAAATACGTAGGCGGCAGAGCTAACAGAGACCAGGCTTACCATAACGGCACAGTTTGGCCTTGGCTGCTTGGACCGTTCATAACAGCATGCCTGAAAACTGGAGGGTACGAGGAAAGATCGCGTGAACTTATTCTGCAAAAGCTTGTCTTACCTTTTTTCACAGTCGGGATCAGGCAGGCTGGGTTGGGCACGCTCAGCGAAATTCACGATTCTGACCCGCCTTACACGCCGCGGGGCTGCATCTCGCAAGCGTGGAGCGTCGCTGAACCCCTTCGAGCTTATGTGGAAGATGTGCTGCTGGTTAAGCCGCGCTTTGCATCTGTTTAGCTCGTTTTTGCCTTGGGCGATGTGGCGTTTGGGGCGCAATATTGTTGACGGAAGGAGACAAGCGAGCCGTGGCTTTTCTTATTATGCTCACTCTTCAACAGTAAGCCAATTCATAATAGCTCAAACATGGCTCTTTAATTAGTGATTAGAAGTAGTAGGACAATTGGAAAAGCATTGTTGTACTACTTCCCATGTAAGCGTAAGTGCTGAGGTTAAATCTCATCGAAAGAAGAAGAAGGTTAATGCACACGTTTTCTTCTTCTTCATGTTTGAGAACTGTTGCTGTCGTAATCCGGTGAATGCTTGCAAAAGAGAAAATTTAAGTAACAAACCAACGCTTCTCAAAGAAGGGCTAAAGCATGGGTTACGAGATTGACTACGACGCGGGCGAAAAAGCTGGATGCTCCTCAAAAATCACGATCGCTGACAGAATCTTTTACGTTAAACTTTTTTCTTCTCAGCCTTCCAAATTCTTTTCCGGAGACCAGAAAGGCGTTATCCAGAAGGAGATTTCTAAAGCCGAGTTTGAACTCTGGGTTAATATTTTAGCTGACAGTGAAGCAGACGCTGCCGAGATTGGGAAGAAGCTGAGTTTGGGAAAAAAATATTGAAGCCCCAATGATTTTTGGTTGACTTTGCTGGATTTTCAAGTTGCGACTTTCGGGTAAGTAAACTAATTTCTTGCGTGCGCATCGGACCCGGTTTGTAAATTGCCAGATTGAATTACCCAGTTAATCTGCATGGTCAGGCGACGAATGGAAGAGAATGGGAAAAACGCGCTGTTACAATCCCTTTATGTTTGTGTTGACCAATTTTATGTCTATGCTGTACGTTTGCCCACCGTTCATCGGCGACGTCATTGTCATTTCTACGGGCCATTGAATTTGGTTTCCAACGTAGTATGTTGCAGAGATGCCTTGACTGTTGTAAACGTAAGCTGTGCAGCTTATGCTTCCCAAGCTTGGAATTGTTACTTGAGTTTGGTAGGTGCTGTTCAGGGCCAAGCCTTCTGGCTGGTAGGTCATATTGGACCTGTTTACCCAAGTGGTTGTGGTGTTGTCTTGATTGCCGAAGGGTGAGGACATGTTGAAGGCAGTTTGAACTTCGACTTGGGTCGCGTTGAGATCTACGATTTCCATTTTAGCGTTGAAGGAGATTGATATTCCGAGCACGTTTGTTTGACCTTCATAGGTTGCGTACGCGCCTTTGACAATCCATGAATTTATTGCTGGACTGGTGCCTTGGGATGCATTGTGGTTGCTTGAAAGCATAGTAATGCTGAAGGCTGAGGCAAAAACTGCAGCTGTGACTGCGACCACTACTAATATGACAATTTTCTTTTCTGTGGTAGAAATTTTAGCGCTTTGTTGATTTGTTTCCATTTGAATTTCACTTGTCATATTAACTGTAACTGCATTTTTATAGTAACTATTACTATACAATATATACTTTGTTCATACACGATACATTTCAGCGCTACTAAGGAGATTTCGAAGCGCAGAGCCCGAGCCGCGGGTCAACAAACTTGGCTGAAAACATAGAACACATGATTGAGGCATGAAAAACCAAGTTAAGGAAGGTAATACTCTGCTTAAATTTCCCGCCATCTTGTATTCTTGATAGCGATAACCAGTATAATCACGCTGACGCCTACGAGTATAATCCAGTCGGCTAAGAGTAAACTGTTTGGAATTACAAGGTATCCTGTCGCTTGATGCGTGATCTCCGCCGCGTAAGTGGTAGGCGACAGATAAGCAAAGTACTGGAACTTCTTAGGAATGTAAGTTATCGGGTAATACACGGGGGGTAATGTAGTGAAGAGCAGGGAAAGCAGCCTCGTAAACGCGAAGCTTTGAACCACGTCGGTTGAGATTGTCGATAACATGAAGCCCAAGGCTCCTGCCATAGTGAACATTAGCAGAAGCACAACAAAAATGACTGCTGTCTGAGTAAGAGACGGACGCACGTAGACAGCGAGGAGCACAAAAAGTATTACTAAACTGGGAATAGAATACACGATTTCAGCCAACGCCATGCCGCTCATATACAATCTGGAGCTCGTCGGCGAACTGACGACCATATCTTGAAGTTTGAAGTCGTTTTTCAGGTGCGAAAGGTCCGATGAAAGAGCGATTCCGCTTGAGAAGAAGTTCATTATCAAGCCACCTTCAATTGCTGTTCCGAACAAGCTGCCTTTACTCACGAAGGTTACTACCGCTAAAAGAGACAGCGGCGCGACGACGGTGCTAATCAAAACAACAGGGTAATTTTTCATTTCGTAAATTGCGTTGACGAGTACGCCGGCTAGGATTTGGCTGAATCTGCTGCGCTTCAACTATTCATCCCTCGCCTTCTGCCCCACAAGATAGAAGAAAATATCGTCAAGCGTGACTGGATTAATGGAAAACTGCGTTCCCTGATCTGAAAGCAACCTGGCTAAGCGGAAAGCTTCCTCTTCATTTGTCATAACTTGAGTATTTCCATGTGCGCCTGTGGTTACTTCTCCGTCTTTCAATGTTGGAACTGGCGCATTAGGCGGCAATCTAATGCTGTACTGGTATTTTGCGCTTTTTCTAAGGTCAGAAAGCGTGCCGATTGAAACTAATTTGCCGTCCTTCAAAATCCCGATCTTGTCCGCCAGCTCTTCCGCCTCCTCCAAGTAATGCGTAGTGAGAAAAATGAATCGTTCTTTGCCTAGCGCCCTCAGAATTTCCCACAGTTCACGCCTTGAAATCGGATCCAAACCCGTCGTGGGCTCATCAAGAAAAATGACGTCTGCCTCGGAAGCCATGACGGTTGCGATGAGCACTTTTCTTTTTGTGCCGCCTGAAAGCCTGCTGGTTAACACGTTAGTGTACTCCTGCAAGCCAAGCTTTGCAAGCGATTCGTCGGCAAGCCTCTTCGCATCCCCGTACGTGTAGCCTCGCCAGAGAAGATACGACAGAACAGTTTGTTCAGCCGTCATCCACCTTATCGCGCGGGCTTCCTGAGGGACAATCGCAATCCTCTCCCGCAACTCATCCTCCTGTTTCAAAACGTCAAAACCGTTGATGCTCGCGGCTCCGGATGTCGGTAAAAGTTCAGTGGCGAGAATTCGGATAAGGGTTGTTTTTCCAGCGCCGTTTCTGCCGATTAAACCGAAGATACCGCTGGTTTCCACCGTGAACGTGACGTTGTCTAAGGCTTTCCGTTTATCTTCGTAAATTTTCGTCAAACTGTTGCATTGAAGCGTGCCCATGGCATCCGACGACTTGAAGATACCGGTAAGGAACTGCTTGTGTATATTTCATTCGGGAAAGAGCTGCGTTTCCCAATGACTTGTTTGAAAAATTTCAGGGTTTTCCACCAAATTCATCTGGCGCTATTAACACAGGGTTATTCGAAAACCTGAGAAATCCGTAGCTAATGAAGAAACCGCTGGGAATTCAAATTAACTGAAGAATTTCCATTTCAATCCGATGTAGATTGCAAAAAGAGCAGCAATTATGGTGCCGACAGTAATACCTAAAATGTTCTCGAAAGTGTTGGTCGGGTAGAATCCCGTTACGACTAGACCTAAACGTCCCGCAATATCCGCGACTAGCAACCCTATAGCCACAGCTGCAGCCCGCTTCTTCATGGTTAGCACAAGGAAACCCGCAATCGCGTAGAAGGAACCAATAACGGTGCCTGCGATAATGGATGCTTCAGCTGTTGATGTAGAAATGCCGAAGAAGTTATGAGTGAAACTCGTCGCGATTTCGGCAATGCCGAACAGCACCATAAGTATTCAAACTATCAGAATGCCCACGGGTCTTGCCTGCTTGTTTCCCCGGTTCACCATGCAAGTAATCCCACAAACAAAAGACAAGCATTGAAGCTTTTAAGATAGCTCCCTTAGCAGACAAATCTGGGCTGGATTCAGGCGTAAACTTATGCGAAGGCCAATAGCAGAATCGCCGATTCGCGGAGTGGCCAAATTTCTTGGTGCGGAACCTGCACTTGAAAATTTTGAATGTTCGAAGTAAACAGTCTCCCAGGAGAAGAGCAAGACCAATAAAAAAGCGTGCTAGTGTTTGGCATAGTACTCAGCCACAGCCTTGAAAGATTCCTTCGGCTCCCAAGGCATGTCCGGGCAAGCAGCGCCGCGTCGCTTGCCTTCATAGTACTTGACGAGGCTGCTGCCTGCCATGTCCAAATCGTATTTTGGGTCGTCGCTGTATGGATTGATTTGTGAAACAAACTGGGAAACGAAGGCGCCGTCCACCCCTGCCGTGTCTAAGACGGCGAGGTTATCGACTATTTGGCTGGCTTGCCACTGCTCATCTCTTACGTGGACACCCACAAGATGGGGTCGCACAAAACGACCTACCAATGGCAGTTGATGCAGAAACTGCGATTTGAAATCGACTATGCTCTTGACACCTAATCCAGCTGGATCAAGCAAGCCCTCTGATCCTACGCCGGCATGGGTGGTCGAGCATCCGAACTCAGTTATGACGACTGGTTTACCATGGTCGAACGCGGGCTTTAGCATACCAATGTACTGGTTTTTTATCCGTTCGGCGCGGTAATGGTCAACGCCTACAAAATCGAAGAGGCCCCAGTCTACCGCCTCCCAAACGAGAGAGGCGTAGGTAACTTTGCCGCCGAAAACTTTCCTGACTTCAGCGTTTGCCTTTGACAAGAAAGCGTTGAGTGGCTTATCGTGCTCTCCAGACTTGATCAGCAAGAAAAATTGGGGGTTCCTCAAGCGCTTGGCAAAGTTTCTTCCTGGGAGGATGCCCTGCATGAAAAGGGTTAGCTCTGAGCCGACGCTGAAAACTAACTTGTCGCCATATTTCTGCCGCAGAGACTCAGCTGCTTTTGCGGCCTTTGTGATGTACGCAAGTGTCTGCACCGGGCTCTTGTCCCACATTAAAGGTGACAGCCAAACCTCCAGCCCCTGCTCCAAAGCATATTCAGCAGCCATCGTGAGCCTGTCAATGCTTAACCCGCTGATTCTTATGGCGTTGCAGTGCAGGTCGGTCTTTATAATTTCGATTTCTCGACGCACAACTTTTGGGTCAAAGTGTGGGCGCCAGTTGAAAGCCATCACAGCGCCAACATCGTAGCAGACTCCTTTCCGATTCATCACGTGGCACCTCAATACTTGGCGTAGTACTCTGCGACTGCTTTGAATGATTCTTTGGGTTCCCAAGGCATGTCTGGGTAGATGGATCCGTGTTTGCCGATGACGCCGGCGAATTTGTCTGACAGGTCCGGCGCCGCCTCTATGCCGAGTTCCTTTGCCTGTTCTGCGCTCTCCGAAACAATTTGTTTGAATGTGTCTTCCTCGGGGTAGCTTTTCACTAGGCTGAAACTGCCCAAGTCCATGTCGAACCTTGGGTCAGGGTTGTAGGTCGATGTCGGAGAAACAAACGTGAATACGAAAGCCCCCTCCACGCCAACGCAGTCGAATATGCTGAGTTCTTCAATTATTTCCTTTGCCTGTACGGCTTCATCGCGAACGTAGTGGCCGTTTTCTTTCGGGATGATTTTAAGCATATCAGCAAACGGCGCGGGCGCGGTTATTTTTCCCCCAAGATAATCGTTCATCATGCCATATACTACGATGAAGCCGCTTCCTCCCAGCAAATCTGCTCCTCGGTAACTGCAGCAACCGAACTCACCAATTATAAGGGGCTTTTTGTAAGCAAGGTAACCTTTGACCATTCTGTCAAAAACGCTCTTAGTTCTGGCGTCTCGGTAGAGATCAACACCGACAAAATCGAATAGGCTCCAATCGACTCTTTCAAACGGGACCGAATAGTACGTTAATTGACCCTGGAACGTCTGCCTGACAATGCGGCATGCTTTGGACAAGAAGATGTTGAGTGGTTCATTGTGTTTTCCCGCCTGGATGCTCATCCAGAACGAGGGGTTGTTCATTCTCTGCATGAAGTTTTCGCCTTCGACTATGCCTTGCATGAAAAGCGTCGCCTCCGAACCAACACTCAAAACCACCCTGCCCGGGAACTTCAGGCGCAAGCTTTCAGCGACTTTTGCTGCGTCTCCGAGGTATCTGAGGGTTTCCTCTTGGCTTCTGTCCCACATTTCGGGTGAAAGCCAAACCTCCAAGCCCTGCCTCAGGGCGTCTTCCGCGGCCATTTCGAGACGTTTCAGGTCTAAGCCGCAAATCCGCACGGTGTTGCAGTGCAGGTCATTTTTGATGATTTCAAGTTCACGGTGGACTTGTTCTGGGTCGAATTTGGGGCGCCATTGGCTTCCCATCATCACACGCCCAACATCATAGCAAACTCCCTTTCGATTCATTTTCTTCCTCTCTCCTTGATTCTCGCGCATGAGCATGCGCAGGATTATTTTGGCGTCAGGAAAATGCGATTCGGCATCGTTCGGGTCAAGCATCGTGGCTCTCTTCATCAACCCGTTGAAGCAAGTCAGCAGGGCAACCATGAGTTGGTCAGGGTCATCGCTTACGATTTCACCTGTCGCCTGGCCTTCGACGATGAGTTGCCGCATGGCGTCTTGGATGCCTTTGCCGTTTCTCTGAATTACAGCCTTAAGGTCGCTTGGTGTAGCTTCGTCTTCCAAAGCGTTGTACATGATTTGGGACATGCCCGGGCTTTGGCGGATGCCTTCCAAAATGTTGCTGATTAAGAGTGCGAGGCGTGTGCCGGGGGTCCCTTGGATTTGGCTGACACGCTGGGCGGGTCCGCCGCCTGCTTCCGCGACCTGCTTGATCAGGATGGCGAAGATTTCTTCTTTGCTTTTGAAGTAGTGGTAGGCTAAGCCTTGGCTGATTTGGGCTTTTTCCGCTATGTCTGCCATTGTGGCTGCGCGTCCTTTTGCTGCAAAGACGGCGATTGCGGCGTCCAGGATTTTTTGAGTTGTTTCTTTTCGGATTTCTTGGTTTGCTTGTTCGGTGCGGGGCATGTTTTCATCTGCCAATGGTTGATTGAATTGTTTATTCAACTAATAAGTCTATTGCCAAAATCAACCAGCGCTCTGATAAGCTATTAATGGAACCGAATCATTGTAAAACTGAGGCTAACCCTATGTCTGTTCACATGATTCCCTGGGACCCTAAACGCAACCTGCTTGAAGAGGCAAACAGACTTTATGATGAAGCAGGCACATTTGACTGCGTCCAAAAAGGCGACCTTGTGGCGGTTAAGCTGCATGTGGGCGAGCTCGGTAACCCGTATTATGTGCAACCGTTTTTTGTCCATGACATCGTGCGCAGGGTTAAGGAGGCAGGTGGAAAGCCTTTTCTCACCGACTCTAACACACTTTATCACGCGCAACGCAGCAACGGCTACGACCACACGATCACGGCGTTGATGAACGGGTTCAACATGGCGCCGTTTTTTGTTGCAGACGGGCTTAAAGGCGAGAACTACCGAACCGTTCCAACCAAGGGAATACTCAGCGAAATTGAAGTATCAGGCATAATCGCTGAAGCTGACGCGATGATTATTGTTTCTCATGATAAGGGTCATGAACTCAGCGGGTTCGGTGGAGCCATAAAAAACCTCGGCATGGGCTGTTGTCCGAGCGCAGGGAAGCTTCGGCAGCATCGGACAGTCGGGCTGGAAATCGACGCGTCGAAGTGTACTGGCTGCGGCAAATGCAAGGCAACGTGCCAGTTGCATCTTCCTGAAATTTTTGAGGGGAAAGCAAGGAACACTTCTCCGCTTTGTATGCGCTGCCCAATGTGCAAAGACGCTTGTCCTATGGAAGCCATAAGTTTTGTTAATCAGGACAACATCTGCAGGGCTCTCGCTTCAGCCGCTTACGGGGTTCTCTCGACCTTTAGCCCGAATAAAGTTTCGTATGTAAGTTTCGCCAAAAACATCACTTCATACTGCGACTGCTTACCAAACCCTGGAGAACCCGTGATGAAAGACGTAGGCATATTCGCGTCTGATTCGCCAGTTTCAATCGACGGCGCGTTCCTTGAAGCAATCGACTACAAAGTTTTCAATGAAGCATCACATGTAGACTGCATGCTGCAAGTTAGGGAAGCAAAAAAACTTGGCTTAAAAGGCGAAGTGAAACCAGAGATAACAAAATTAAGCTGAGCTTTAATGCGCCCTTTCCTATCGTTCAACCATTTTATCCTTGTCGTGTTTTTCTGCGTCTCATAACGAGATAAACCGCAATCACAATTACGGCTGCCGCCACAGCCGCCAAGATTATGTAGCGAGACACGCCGGCAACCCACCTCCAGTTTTCCCCTAAATACCAGCCTAAATAAACCAAGACCGCGTTCCACAAGAAGCAACCTGCAGTTGTTAAAGCCAAGAATTTTTTCAACGGCATCCGCACTGCCCCCGCTGGGAAAGAAAATGTTGTTCGAAACCCAGGGATTAAGCGGCTTACAAAAACCATTATGTCGCCATATTTGCTAAACCATTTCTCCGTTGCTTCGAGTTGGGCTGCCGATAAGAGGACTTTCCCCCAGACCCTATTTTTAATCAGGGATTGCACACCTCTCAATCCGATGTAGTAGTCAACCAGCGAACCTAAGATTCCAGCAATCGTTGCAACTATCAATATTATCCAAAAGTTAAGTTGTCCAACTAAGCTCAGGTAGCCGGCGAATGGAAGAATAACCTCGCTCGGAATAGGAACAGAACTTGATTCAAGCAGCATCAAAACGAAAATGCCGGAGTACCCAAAGGCCCGCACCGTCGCCGTCACACCGCGCGTTACATATAGGATAAAGCTTATTATTGGCTCACTTGTAACTGGAGCGCCCCCGATAACTACGTCAACCAGAAAATCAATCACAAAGTAAATCACGACGACGACAGCTAATGCTATCAGAATCAGTCGCGGTGCTTTTCTACGTAACTGCCCAAAGTTTTGAGATGACCCCAAAGACTATCCGCTTTAGGTAATTTCTTACTCAAACGTATTTTAGGCTATTCCCAAAGTTTCCTGAGGCTAGCGAAAAATAAAAATCCAGTTAGTGACGGTCCTGTTTTATTGTTTAATGGTTGATGACTGCGCTCGCGTTTTTGGTTTGAATCTCGTGGAGAGACTCAAAGATAGTTAAAAAGCGAAGAGTTTTGTTATGTCCCGCGCAGCAGCAAGACTAACCCGACTGAAACTGCTAAACATAGGCTGGCTAACAGGAAGGTTATGCCATAGCCGAGATAAAACGATGTGAACCCTGAAACCAGCGAGCCTGCCATGCTTGCAATTCCAACAAGCGCACTGTAAACGCCCAAGGTGGATCCGCCGCTTTTGTCTCCGAGAGTGTTGAACACCATTGTGTTGGAGGCGGTGTAGTAGATCGAAAAAGCCAATCCTCCTGCAAGGGAATAGAACACCAATGTTGGAAGTGCGTACCAGAAGCCAGAGACGAAATAGAAGGAGACACCTAGCAAGGCGTAGGAGACGCCTCTTAGAGTAAGGCCGGAGATTGAAGAATTCACTAAGGTGTTTTTTTCAACGTATGATCCCGCGTACTTGAATGATAAAATTTGGGCGATGTTTACTACCGTGACGACGAAGAAAATAGGCAGGTTAGAAATTTGTTTCGCTTCCATAGATGCGATAACGGAGGTGTTGAAGAGCCCGGATGCCACGTAAAACATGAAGATCGAAAAATACAAAACGGGCACGCTTCTAGTGAGTTCGTACCTGAGGCTTCGGAACATTCTTTTGAAATCCGATAGTCTGGGCATTCTATAAAAAATAATCGGTATCCTTTGAAGCCGCTCGAAAAAGCTGTGTTTGTTGTGGATGATTATTTGGCGTTCGAAGACAATCTGAGGCTCCTTAATCATGACCACGGACATGCCGGCTGACGCCATGGAAAGAATCCCCAGGGGAATTACAAGGTAACGAAGTAGAAAAAGAGACGACCAGATCGTGCCAAGAATTAACCCCGCGGTCTGTCCGATGCTGGTAACCATGGAAAACCATGCGAAGGCGGTGGCCCATTTTTGTTTGGGGCTTGTTTCCATGACGAGCAGGTTAAGAGGGGTTGTGAGAGCGGTTGTAACAAACGAGAACAAAGCGTACAATAACGTGACAAGGTACAGGGATTCAGCGAACAAGAACAAGAAAAGAACCATGGCGGTCGCCACGTAGCTTGCCACGATTAAAACTTTTCTTCTGCGAGCGCGGTCAGTGGCGAAACCCCAGAATATGGCGGCGGGTATGCTGACCGCGTTGAACAGCGTGACGGCGAAGCTAACGTCTAATACGGTTCCGTGAAGGTTAAGAATGAGAAGTACGACAAGAGTTCCCACTGGACCCGTTGCGATGCTGTATGGAAGCACCGACTTAACCCACGAGGTGTTTTCGGTGCTACCGCTCATGATGGGATTGCTCTTGCTTGAGTCACTTGCCATACATTGGTAATCTCCACGTTGAAGTAATTTTTCGTTTAGCGACGTGTATGCGCGAATAGTTATGCAAGAACCAGTTAAATCTCCCTAAAAAATTCAGCGTTTGCATTTCTCAAAAAAACGAAAAAATATGTAAGAAACAGCTTGTTTGTTTCAGAAGTCGCAAGCATGAAAGGTTCACCGAGATGGAGTAAGAGAAACCGTATAAAGCAGATTAAAGCGTATTAGTATTTATCCTCTTCATGAAGGTAGGGAGCAAACCGTGAAAAAGAAAGCAGCATTCACCATCCTTGCGCTGATTCTTCTAGCCAGCATGATCGTTTCTGTGTTCCTTGGAGCAATAAAATTGGCTAACGCAAACGATCAAACCAGTGATTCAAACGGGAACCCCCCCTCATGGCCGATGTTTCATGATAACCTAAGCCACTTAGGCAGTTCCCTCTCCATTGCTCCCGCTACAAACAGAACCTCATGGAGCTTTGCCACAGGTGGGAACGTAACGTCGTCTCCTGCTGTGGTCGGCGGCGTGGTTTACGTCGGCTCATACGATGACAAGGTGTACGCGTTGAACGCTTCAAACGGCGTGAGTTTATGGAATTATACAACGGGTGGCCCAGTGGGGTCTTCCCCAGCTGTTGCTGGCGGCATAGTATATGTAGGTTCATGGGACAGAAACATGTATGCTTTGAACGCGACGACAGGCAGCAAGCTTTGGAATTTTACAGTGGACAGTGGCGTAGAATCGTCTCCTGCTGTTGCAGGCGGGATAGTTTACGTGGGCTCAAATGATGATGGTCTTTGGGCTTTCAACGCTTCAACGGGTGCCCATCTGTGGAACTACACAACGGGAAAGATCGTCGAATCGTCTCCTGCCGTCGCGAACGGCTTCGTTTACGTGGGAGATGGCAATGCTACGGTTGGATTGAACGCGACATCAGGTAGTGTCGAATGGAGCTATGAAACTGGGTCTGAAGTGTACTCGTCTCCGACTGTCTTCGGGGGAGCAGTGTATGTTGGTTCTTACGATGGTAACTTGTATGCTTTAAACGCTACAAACGGTGACCTGTTATGGAAATGCGCGACGGGTGAAGCCATTTGGTCTTCCCCAGCTGTTTCAGACGGCGCCGTCTACGTAGGTTCAGATGATTACAATGTTTCTGCTTTGAACGCTGAAACAGGTGTCTTCCTTTGGAACTTCACAACAGGTGGTTACGTATGGTCGTCTCCTGCTGTCGCAGATGGCATAGTCTTCACAGGCTCGAATAACGGTATAGTCTATGCTTTGAATTCTACAAAGGGCACGAAATTGTGGAGTTACACAACAGGCAAAGGCGTCTCCTCTTCTCCCGCTGTTGCAAACGATGTTATCTATGTTGGTTCGTGGAATCACGACGTTTACGCCTTCGGCTCGCTGCCCGCTCCATCCGCGTCTGCTTCAGCGGTGGATTTGGGTCAGAATTCAACTTTGACCGTTCCCGCGTTTAAAACGGGTTCTTCACCTTATGCTTACCAATGGTTTGGTGAGGCTCCCGGCGACCCGTACAAGTTGATTAGCGGCGCAACCTCAACAAGCTACACTTTCGCTACTTCAACTTCCACGGCCACGGGGCAGTACAGCTTCATCGTTCAAATAACCGACAGCGTCGGAGGCAAAGTAAACTCTACCGCTGTCACGGTGACGGTTAACCCTGATTTGGTCGCTCCCACCGCGTCTGCTTCACCTAGCACGGTCGATGAGGGTCAAAGTTCAACTTTGAGCGTTTCTACGGTGACAACCGGCACTCCGCCTTACTTGTACCAATGGTTCCTCGAAACCCCCGGCGGCTCCTCGTACTCGGAGATTCCCAGTGCTAACTCCGCTAGCTTCCAATATCCATTTTCCTCGTCTGCAAAGTTGGGAGTTTGGTCGTTTCTAGCTGAGGTGGCCGACAGCACTGGAGTCTCAGTGAACTCTACCGTAGCAACGGTGACTCTTAATTCGCCGCCTAGCCCCACGCCCACGCCAACTCCCATACCCAGTGCTTCACCCACTCCAACCCCATCGCCTGGGCCATCCGAAACTACAATCATAGTAGCCGCGGTCGTGGTCGCTATAGCCGTGCTGGCCATTTTGGCGCTATTCTTGAGGCGTCAAAAAACGTCTACATCAACTGGTCAACTGCCTCCGCCACCCCCGCCACCTCCACCACCGCCGCCTTAAAGTTTCCGCCGATTCTTCCCATGACGTCTCCAATCGCGTCGACTGATTCAGCGGTAAACGTCGCGAGCATACCTGAAAAATTCTGGATTCTGTGTTTCAAGCAAAATATCGTTGTCAACGGGTAAAGAGTTAAAGCACTCGTTATTCAGTAAACTTGTTAAAAATGCAGGTTCAATCATCCGTCTTCAATTTGCTTGCCGAACCCGTTCAAAAACTGTTAGCTGAGCTTGGGTTTTCCGAGCCTACCCCGCCGCAATCTTTAGCGTTTCCAGCGGTGCTCGAGGGAAAGAACATACTTTTAGTGGCTCCCACTGGAAGTGGAAAAACAGAGGCGGTTCTCCTACCCATCTTCTCAAGCCTCGTCGAACAGCAAAGTGAAGGGCAGAAGGGCATAAGGGTGCTTTACATTACGCCTCTTCGCGCGTTGAACCGTGACATGCTAAAGCGCTTAACTCTTTGGGCCCAGCAGCTTGGCGTGACAGTGGAAGTTCGTCACGGCGACACCGAACTGAAGACTCGCAGGTTGCAAGCTAAAAACCCCCCAACCATGCTCGTTACAACGCCTGAAACCTTGCAGGCGGTTCTGCCGGGAACCCAGCTACGGCGACACCTGCGAAACGTCCAAGTCGTCATAGTGGATGAGGTGCATGATTTGGCGTCAAGCAAAAGGGGAGCCCAACTTTCCATTGCGCTTGAACGTTTACGGAAGGTCACAGGTAGGGAATTCCAGCGGATAGGCTTATCAGCAACCGTCGGGAACCCGCAGGAAATCGCCAAGTTCATCGCTGGAACCCGCCGAAAAATAAACATTATCCAAGCGTCACCCGAAAAAAGTTACCGTTACAACGTCGAGAACCCGTCGCCGATGGAAGCCGATTTTGAGCTTGCTGGAAAACTTGAGACCTCGCCTGAAGCAGCTGCGAGGATCAGGCGAATCTTGGAGCTTGTTGACTCGCATAATTCCACGCTTATCTTCGTTAACAGCCGCACCTTAGCTGAGGCTTTAGGTCATAAACTGCAGCAGCTACACCGAGACGACGTCGCGGTTCATCACGGCTCAATCTCTAAAGAGGAAAGGGTAAGCATCGAGGATGCTTTCAAAAACGGGCAATTAAAAGCAATCATCTGCACGAGCACTCTGGAGCTGGGCATTGACATCGGCAGCGTCGATTTAGTCATTCAATACATGTCTCCGCGGCAGGTGAACAGCCTAATTCAGCGTGTTGGCAGAAGCGGGCACCGTTTGGACAGGGCTTCTGAAGGGACAATAATCACTGTTTACCCTGATGATACTCTTGAAGCGTTAGCGTCCGTGAAGAACGCTAAAGAAAACATGATTGAACCCGTCCCGATGCACAATAACGCGCTGGATGTTCTGGCGCATCAAATTGCAGGTTTGCTCATGGACCAGCAAATAGTAACCGTAGAGGAGTTAACACGTTTACTGCACAGGTCTTACCTGTACCGAAACATGCAGAAAAAGGAGCTGCTGGACCTGCTACGCTTTTTAGACAGCCTAAACCATTTAAGATTCAACGAGGACCAGCAAGTTTTGACTAAGACAGGCAAGACCCGCGAGTACTACTACAGTAACCTTTCGATGATTCCGGACGAGCGAAGATACCCCGTCATAAACATACTGTCAGACCGAAAAATCGGCACGCTGGGTGACGAGTTCATGGCGCTGCACGCCCGAGTAGGGTTAAACTTTATCATGAGAGGCAAAGTGTGGCGAATAGTGCAAATCGAAGAGGAAGCGGGAACAGTGCATGTTCTTCCGTCGGAGGACCCGTTTGCTTCTGTTCCAGGCTGGGATGGGGAAATCTTGCCTGTGCCGTTTGACCTTGCCCAGCAGACAGGGCATAACCGTCAAAGAATAGCTAACGTGCTGAATGAAACGGGTTCTGCCAGCGTTGCGGCAGAGGTTTTAGCTAAGGAACTAGGCTCAGACAAGGACAGCTTGCTTAACGCGATATCGGAGGTTGAGGAGCAAGTCAAGCAGAACGCGCCGTTGCCGACTGAGAAACATATTGTTGTGGAGGCTTACGACAAGTACCTAATCGTCCACGCCTGCTTCGGCGAGCTCGTTAACAAGACTTTAGGCGGCGTCTTCGACAGCGTCTTGTCTGAGCGTGAAGTTCTCACTGGCTGGTGGACCGACGGCTACCGAATCCTGATAGAACTGGCGCGAAAACTCAGCAAGCAAGAAATCGCTGAGCTGCCGCAGACGCTGTTCTGTCTAAGTGATGAGGCGGTTGACTCTGCGTTTGAAAGGTACTTGGAAGCCAAGTTTCCGTTCGGCTACAAGATGAAGGCTGTGGCTGAAAGGTTCGGCGTTTTGCCCCGTGGAAAAACGATGAGTGAGCAGCGGCTAAGCGAGCTTAAAGCCCGGTTTGTCAACACGCCAGTTTACCGCGAAACCATCCGTGAAGCAATGATTGAAAAAGTGGATTTGGCTAAAGCCAAGCAAATCATGAGTGATATTGCGTCAGGCAAGATCAGAGTTACCACTTACGTAAGCTATGAAAAACCGACGCCGCTCGCATACCACATCTTAGCTCAATACGCCGACGTCACTGAGCTGATGGCGCCTGAACGCGTGATAGTAAACAACATTGACAAGTTAAAAATGGCGGTCGACGCTCGAACCGTAACGCTGCTGTGCATGAAATGCGGCCAGTGGACGACTCAGGAGAAGATCAAGGATCTTCCTCAACAGCCGGAATGCGCAAAGTGCGGTTCAGGACTCTTAGCGCCGCTTTACCGTTCACAGGATGTTAACCATTTAAGGGACGCTTTAGCCCGTAGGAGAGAAGGCAAAGAGTTACTCCCGGAGGAACTTAAGGAACTCAGCCAAGCACGGCGGAAGGCGGATTTAATCTTGAGTTACGGCAAGGACGCTGTGCGTGCTTTACAGGTGAAGGGCGTCGGCCCTGAGACGGCTTCGCGCATTTTGGGTAAGATGCACACGCAAGAAGACGAATTCTACATGGACTTGCTAAAAGCGAAGGTTCAGTACCTGCGGACAAGAGAATTCTGGGATAAATAGCAGTTTACGGATTAACGCGCGCTCCGTCGAAGCTTTTGGTTATTTTTCTTTTTCTCTCCGTAACAAGAACCGCGATGGATAGTGACACCGCCATGAATGCCATTAGAATCACGGTTAATGATGGAAACTCTGGCACCTTCGAAACTGACTTTGAAGCTAAATCTACTGTTACTTGATGCGTGCTGAGCCCGAAAGTGAAATGAATTACCCAAGAACTGCCTTGGGATGTTGTGGTGTAGCTTATTTGGTTACCGTCGAGGTATACTTGAAGGGTTGAGATGTCTTCAACGAGTGATTTGGCTATGTAGACATCAACGTATCCTGTGCCGCTTGGTCCACTCACGGTGAAAGTCAGCTCGTTGCTTGTAGAATTGAACGCTAAATCTGACACAGTCGAGTTTGAAGCAACTGAGAAAACATCTTGACCCGTTTGAGAGGTAAACGGAATTACCACAAGGTCAACAATGGTGCTTACACTTGAATAAGCGGAGTTCCCCGCATACGTAGCGTTTATCAAATAGTTTCCGGTAACTGAGGGCAACCACTCTACCGAAAAATTCCCATCTGAACTTGTATCCACCAGGGTGAGGCTCTGCCAAGACTTTCCACCGGTCACGCTGTAAGAAAGCAGGATCGGTGCTCCTGAGATACCCATACCGTCAAAGGCTAATTTGCCGTTTATTTCCACGTTGAAGCTGCTGTAAGATGTGCTGCTAACGCAAGAAACACTTAGCGTCGGCAGGGGCAAAGGCGATGGTGTGGGAGATGGAGAGGGTTGAGGAGTCGGAGTAGGTGGAGGGCTCGGTGTTGGTGTCGGGCTCGGCGTAGGTGTTGGGGTAGGGGTGGGGTTGGCAGCAAAAACTGCTGAGATTGTTGTTGCGCCAGTAACATTTTGAACAGTGTAGGAATTGACGGCGCCAACTGATGTCCCATTTACTGAAACATCCGCTGTGTGGTAACCAGTGTTTGCTGTTACAGTGAAAAGTTGACTGTCACCATAATTAGTAAGAGCTACTCCGCTTGGGTAAATAGAGCCCCCCAAGCCAGCTGTGGCGTTAACAAAAGTGGGGGCTTGAGTGTTTGGAGAATCTAAGAAGGGAACAAAGGTTACATTACCTAAGCTGGAATTATCCTTGAAATCAAAGATTGCCCGGCCTATCGCTTGTGAATTGGTCGTGCCCCACCAATTTTCGGCTGCCGAAACGTTGTAGTTTATATCGTACAGCTCGAAATTGTAGTGCTGATTATTGAAGAAGTTATTATCGATGATGTTTGGGTTAACCGTGCCAGCGCCCTCTTGGAACCCTATCAATATTCCGATGACGTTATCGGTTAGGGCGTTGTCCTTGATGATTGGCGTTGCAGCAGTAGACGCAACGTAAATTCCGCCTACGTTCTGACCGGCCAGTGAGCCTAAATTGTTTACCACCAGGTTTCCTTGAACCAGTGGGCTTCCCGAGGAGATGCTGATGCCGCCAGTGAGCCCGCCGACGATTGTGTTATCCAAGACCGAGGCATTCCCGCTGCAATAAATACCGGAATAATAAAAGTTGGTCATGGTATTGTTCGAAATTACGCCGCAACTCGCGTCAACATCACAATAGGGTCTTCCACCGTTAAACGTGTCGTGATCTATTTTTACCGGCGATTGCACGTTAACTTGGCAGGCCTCGAAGTCCGCGTGTTGAATTATGCTTCCCGAATCGGCAAGTTGATTCCAACCTGTACTCTCAGGAGTGAAAATTATGGTACCGTTGCTGAATTGGATGTTGTTAGCGTCTGTGCCCATCGCCACGAATGTTCCATTTACTTCGATATTGTTGCCATCACCGAATTCAACGATTGCTCCGGGTTCGATCGTCAACGTCACACCCGTGTCAATGAGGACAGGTCCGGTAAGAAGGTAGGGGCTGTTTGCTTGTGTCCAAGTGGTGTTTGAAGAAATTGTGCCGCTAAATTCTACATCACTGCCGTTTTTACTACTCTGCGCCATACTAAAATGCACAGTGGTAACTAAAACTGGACAGCCAACCATGATTGCTATCAAGAAAGCAATTATCAACGCTTTCTTCGTCATGCAAACACCTTCTAGGCTCACGATTAAACTAGCTTTTAATTCTTGTGCTATTTCTTGCGCTCTTCTGGTTTAAACCTAAAATTCAATTTCCGACGCTTTTCTGACTTTTGCGCCCACTTGAATTATTTGGTTGATTCTGGCGGGGTTTGAGGGCAATCTTTCCTTGTCTGAAGGCAAAACGAATTTGAAAAATGGTTTTGGACTGCGATAAGAATTTTAACTTAGTCTAAAATTTAGATTTAGGAAAATTCCGATGACGATTAAAGCTGTTTTATTCGACATGTTCGACACGCTGATGATTATCAGGAAAAACCCCGATTTTAACAGCCCCTCATTCATGAGAATGTACAGGTACCTAAGCGAAAACGGCGTGAACGTCCAGATAGAAAAGTTCCAAGAAGCCTACAACCAAGCGCGCACTGAGCTTTACGCTAAGGCTGACCCAAACCTTGAGGAGCCTCACTTTAACGTTAGAATTGCATTCACACTCAAAATTCTGGGTTACAACTACGCTGATTCCAGCCCGCTCGTGAGGTCTGCCAGCGCCGAGTTCTGCCGTGAATTCATGAAGTACGTTTACCTGGACGAAGACGCCGTGCCTCTTCTGCGGAGCCTGCATGGAAGGTACAAGCTTGGCGTCATATCGAACTTTGCAATTCCCGAATGTGTCGGTGAGCTGCTTGAAACTTACGGGTTAAACGGACTCTTCGATGTGGTCGTAGTGTCAGGAGCGATTAACAAGCGCAAACCCAGCCCTGAAATCTTCAACAGAACACTAAGCGCCTTGGAGGTTTCTGCGGCTGAAACGGTTTTCGTCGGCGACACCATGGACGCAGACATTGAAGGCGCGAAGGCAGTCGGCATGAAAGCGGTTTACATTAAGAGGCGCGAGGAGAGACAGATTGATCCGCAGCCTGACGTAACCATAAAGAGTTTAACCGAAATCACATCCCTGCTTCCGCAATTATGAAAAACCATAGACCCGTAACTTCACACGTGCTGTAAACCGTTTCCCATGGTTGCCCTGCAAAAAATTCAAGAGTTCGACTATTAAAAAAAAGGCTTCAAACTCCTGATTGCACTGAAAAAGAATCTCACTTTTTAAGAGAAAAAACCATCAAGCATTCATGAATTCATGCTGAAACAACTGTTTTTGAAAGAATTTCTACCCAAAAAGTGACCCAAACCGCGACATGAAACCGAACGCTAAACAGCGGCTTTTTATGGAAAAAACCAAAGAAGCCTCTCATTTTCCAGCTTGGAACAGTTGTTTTGAGAGTAGAGCTAAATACTAAAAGCTCAAACAGAGGGTAGTGACCCTGGATGGCTAAACGACTCGAAAAATACGCGGGTTCACTGCGCTTTTGGGTTTTAATCGTCGCCTGCACCTACTTCGCCTACAGCGTCTACTATGCGGCGAGCGGAATGCGTGACAGCATAGGAATGCTCACTAACCAGTACATCTACACTTCTCTGGTGCATAATCCTTGGTGGTGGCTGGTTCTCTTCTATGGAAGCGAAGGCGTCTCTGGCTCGATAGCGATTTTAAGCCGCGCCGTTGCAGGTGTGTTTGCCGTTTACGCAGCCTTCCTGTTCTGGAGAAAAAAAGACGATAATGCGCCAGCGTTAAGGAAAAGCGCAGGCTGGGCGCTGCTGCTGGAAAACGTCTTCTTTCTCGCTTTGATCCCCTCAGTAATCGCGGCAGCGGCTTACAACTCTACCACCCAGAACCTTTTCTACTTCGGCCACACTCCGGGAATACTCATCATCTACGGCACATTGATTCCGTGCCTCGCAGTCGTGCTTGTTGTTCCCCCGCTCCTCTTCAAGCTAAGAGCAGTCGTCAAAAACGCGGCTTCAAATCAAGAAGTCGTCAAGTGGGCTTGTTTAACGGGAGTCGGCTACCTCTTCATCGTTTTCTGGTTCACTTACACGATGCTGTGGGCAGGTGAAACAGTTCCGTACACGCGGGTTTATGAACAGTGGGGACTAAGCTTCCTGCTGCAGCCTGCCAACTTCGTGAGTTTCTGTCTTACGGTTTTCGGGTTGCTAGCGTTAGCCATCGCAACGCTGATAATCACGCTTCCAGCAATCAAAAAACGTGAAATAGAGCCAAACCTGACATATGTTGGGGCTATTCTGGTCGCGTTCGCAAGCTACTTCATTTTCAACTTGTTCTACTACTATCTCACAGGCACCTACTCTGCGCACCCAAGCGTGTGGTACGAAGTCATAGGTCCACTGCACAACCCTAACCTCTGGGCAGTAGCTCTTATTTTGCTAGGCGTCCCCCTCATGGTTTACGGCAAAATCAAAAAAGAGATTGAAGCTAAAACTAAATGATTTTTTTTATCGCTAAAGAAACGTTAAGAAATCGGTTCAATAAAGAAAGAGGCGGGAGTTAGGCTCTTATCAGTACGGTTCTTTCTTTCCGGTCATGTATGCCCATACGCCGACGATCAAGCATGTCAGGCATGCACCAGCGAACCCTGAGATCAAGAAGCTTGTTGCGCCTCCGAGCAAGGGTAAAACTGCTATAAGCCACGGGATAATAAAGACTGCTGTGATTTGCGCTATGATTCCTGCTACGAAGCCTAATAAAGCTATTAAACCGAATATTTTCACTCTGCTATTCATTCCATTCACCTTTTTGTTTTTAGCATTGCTTCACGGCGCTTTTTAGTCTAACTTACATATTTTTGTCTAAACGGTTTACCGCTCGCATCATCTTTAACTCTTATAGTTAAAGCGCAATGGACATTTTTTAGCGGCGTATATCTGTACATATATACGTGCATATTCTCGACATATTAACAATGTATATGATTGTACACCGCATTGCTTGTTGACTGAGGTAATCTAATTGTCAGAAAACTTCTCAAAAAAGTGGGAAAGCAAGCGACCAGATCAGTCGTTCACCGACCAGATCAAAGGTGCAGTTAAACCGCCAGGCCCATTGAAGCCGCGACTTGACTTTGCAGTCAGACGAATAGAGCTTCAAACACAGAAACTTGACCAAGCAACAGACAGGTTCAGCCAAAGAGACAAAGCAATCTTCGCCAGAATAGTTGACGCATACGCTAAGCATGACAGTGCACGCGCAAACGTCTTCGCTAATGAGCTAGCTGAAGTTAGGAAAATGTCAAAGTTAATCATGAACGCCAAACTTGCACTTGAACAAATCACATTAAGATTACGAACAGTAACAGAACTCGGTGACGTAGTATCAACCTTAGGTCCAGCCGTGGGAGTTCTACGTTCCGTCAGAGCGGGCTTAGTAAGCGTGTTCCCAGAAGCAGAAAATGAACTCGGCGAAATCGGCAACATGCTAAGCGGAATAATGATTGAAGCAGGACAAGGCAGCGGGATGACACTAAACTTCGACACAGTAAACGAGGACGCAGCAAAGATTCTCACAGAAGCAGCAACAGTCGCAGAGCAGAAGATCAAAGACAAGTTCCCAGACCTTCCTCCAGGAATGCCAGCTACCCCACAAACTGAAAAAACAACACAGGGTTTCTAAAATAGGAGAATGAAACACAATGTCTAACTCCAATCTTTTTCTTTATATTGGTAAACCAATCAAGAACGAGTATGGAAGAATAGTCGGTAAAGTTGCATCTTTCGGTCTAACCCCGGGCGGGAAATTCGACGCCGTATTCGTCGAATTTGGCGATGGTCAATTCACAAAACAGCCCATAGAAAGCTTACGATTTATTGGTGCTGAAGTCACATTCATTTCAAAAATCAAGAGTCAAGCAAACATCTTGTGCGACCAGATACCTCTCATTTGGCGCAAAGATCAGGCCCTGAAAGACTTAAGTGATAAAAAGAGAATCGCGCCAGAACTCTACCAAGAACTTCACGCCAGTTTCAACAGTGTTTTGACACAGCTGAAGAAGGACGCCCAGGTGATCATCGAAGAGGCTGCAATAGAGATAGAACGATGCCGAGATGAAATAACCTCGCTAAGCTACGCAATTGCAAACCTGGAGATTGAACACGAAATCGGCAAAGTCGACGAAGAAAACTACAAGTCCGCCTTCGCGCTGCTGCAGGAAGCTCTGAAACGTGCAACTTCAGAAAAAACCGACTACGAGACGACAAAAAGCAAAGTTTCCAGCGTACTTCTAGGCGACACCCAAGATACTTTACAGAAGACAAAAACTTACGCTGAACAAGTGAATGCCGTGGCACAGAAACTGCCTGAACCCCCCGTTGTTGTCTACGTTAAAGAAGCAGGAAAAGCTGGCATCTAATCGCCAAGAGTGGAGACATCACTGGAGGGATAAGGCATCAAAGTACTGAGTAACCCAACCCCTCCACCCGTTCGTGAAGTCGCCACCAAATCGATCACTACACTCCAACTTCAGCAAGCCCGGCTTCAACAGACAAGCAACCGACTAAAGGAAAGAGACCGTATACTTTTTGAAACATGCATGGGTTCGTTAAAGAGAAATAACAGGGAAAAAGCGGCCATTTGCGCCACTGAACTTGCTGAAGTCAGAAAACTCGTTAATTTCCTCTCTAACGTCCAGTTAGCTATTGAACGCGTAATCATGCGTCTTGAAACAATAAGAGAACTGGGCGACATAGTCAGCGACCTGAAACCTGCCTTGCGGCTTCTGCAAAGTGTTTCTCAAGAGTTATTCCAGGTTCTGCCTGACATCAGTACAGAACTCGACTCTGTTAACAGTACAATCCAGGATACACTTTCTGCAGCGAAGATTTCAAGCAGCGAAGACTTGATTCCTGTTGCAAAGAAGACTCAAGGCGGCGAAGAAATATTAAAAGAAGTTACAAGTTTCATGCAGCAGAAGCTGTCTGAGACTCTTCCAGAACCTCCGCTTGGAGCGCCGCCGGCTGAGGAGAAAACACCCATTAAAGAGCTTGTTGCATTAACCGCAAGTTCTTCTCAGATGATCGGGCACAAAACCACCGAGGAAACCGGGTTTGACCCCGCAAAGGCTCTATTTTCCTACAAGAAGCAGGAGATTAAAGAGTTCTCGTTAAAGGTTCAGAACCCGTCGCTGGAAGATGTTCTCCTGGAATACGTGCGCAAAGCTAATGGTGAAATTGATCTTACTCGATGCTCAAGTGAGCTTCAAACTTCAAACGAAGAAATCGAACGTGCCCTTGAAAGTTTAGGAACGAAGGGCAAAATAAAAATCGAGTTAAAATCGCCTGAATAGGAGAAAGGAGAGAAACAAGAATGAGCGCTTCAAACGAGCTTGAGAAAGCTGCAACAGCGTATGCGTTGGATGCTGTACGCTTGGATAAGCAGGGGCAAAAAGGTAGAGCCATAACCCTCTATCAAAAAGCGATCGAAGCCCTCTTACAACTTGTCCAGCTTTATCCTGAATACGGCTTGAATAAAGTTTACGTTCAACGAGCAATCGCTTACCAAGAAAGAATCAAATCACTGCAAGGAGCCGTTTCCCCAGCTGAAATGCACGAAGCATGCAACAATGACGGCGAAGGCGGAGGAGCAACGACGGAAGGCAACGGCGGCGGAGGCAGCAATGCGCAATCAAACAACGGAGAACTTGTAGTCAACGAAAAACCCAAAGTCAACTGGGACGAAGTCGTAGGCTTAGACATTGCCAAAAAAGCAGTCAAAGAAGCCATTGTCTACCCCGTTCAAAGACCCGACCTATTTCCCTTAGGCTGGCCAAGAGGCATACTGCTTTTCGGTCCACCCGGCTGTGGTAAAACGCTCCTTGCAGCTGCGGTTGCAACAGAGATTGACGCTAACTTCTACTCGATAGACGCAGCATCAATCATGTCAAAGTGGCTTGGGGAAGCTGAACAGAACGTCGCCAAATTGTTTGGTTCAGCCCGCAAATCCGCAAACGAAGGTAAACCAGCCATAGTGTTCGTCGACGAATTAGACTCTCTTATGGGTCAGCATACAAACGAGGTCGGCGGAGAAATACGCGTGCGCAACCAGTTCTTAAAGGAAATGGACGGCATAGTTGACAAGGGCAAGAACCTTCATGTTTACGTTATCGGTGCAACGAATAAGCCTTGGGATTTAGATTGGGCCTTCATTAGACGCTTCCAGAAGAGAATCATTGTTCCCTTAGCGGATCACGTCACACGGCTTTCCATGTTTAAGGTTTACACGAGCAACCTTCAGATAGCCCCTGACGTGGAGTTAGACGAGCTAGCACGGATTTCTGAAGGCTTCTCAGGAAGCGACATACGGGACGTTTGCCAATCAGCCCAGCTTAAACTCATCGGAGAATTCTTCGAGTCAGGCAAAGCGATGGATAAAGAAGCCAAGCCTAGAGCGATAACGATGGCTGATTTCCACCAAATCTTGGAAGAACGCAAACCAAGCGTTTCACTAGACATGTTAACACGTTACAACAGATGGTTCGAGGCTTTCAAAGCCTTGTAATCATGGAGGGCAAAAAAACAAAACCGAAACAACGGGTTGGGTGGAAAGGTTTGGAGAAATCATATTTTTGTACGCTCTCCCTTCTCCCCCTCAAACTATCTCCAAACCCCACAACCCAAAAAAACCCTGAATACCCCTTTATTTCCTTGAATTTTTGTTCAGATGCCTTTTTGTTGGTTGCCTATTTTTTTCTTAAGACGTGTGCATGGTATACAAGTACATGTGTATCTTGGACTCTTATTTTGATTAGAATTGTCAGAGGCTTTATTCCTTCAATAATTGTAGCGTAGATCGAAAATTGCCGCTGCTCCGGCCTTTCTTGTATCCATTCGCCATATCGAATCTGGCTTCCAATCCATTCTCTGCTGGCGAAGCCTTTATGTTTGGATATCCGCGTTCTGGGTTGGGAACCAAATTCAATTGGTCCATCGTAGATTCGTTTTTTGGGCTGGAAGAAAGCCATGGCTTCTATTTTTGTGGAGCACTGGTATTTATCATTTTTAAGTTTTGGAATATTCCAAAAGGTTTATACCTCAAAATAACAGCAAATAAGGTGGAGCGAAAATTTTGCAGCAGCTCACCCGAAATAAAAGAGGACTCAAATCAGACAAACTCCTACTCGAAACCATCAAAGACTACCCAGGCCTTTCCCAGTATGAACTTTCAAAAAAGCTTGGCTGGCAAAGCGGCAGAGTTGATGGTGCTATCAGAAGACTGGTCAACGGAAACGTTATCACAGTTAAAAACTTAGAAAGAAACGGCAGGCAGACAAATCTTGTTTACCCGAAAGACAGTAAAGCACCAAATGTGATAGAGGTGCCAGCGAATCTTTTGCCGGCAGAAAATCATTCGTGGCTTCATTGGGCTTTTGCATATGCATTAGACAGCACGACCATCGGAATAGCAGGCTGCGAAATGCCTGAATGGAATGAAATCTCGTGTTTCACAGAGAAAATTCCAATAACCAAGACCCAAGAAAAAATTATTTTACAAATACCGGAAAAATTCTGCAGATTCTATAACATAGAAAGAAGACACAAAGTGACTTCGATTAACGGAAACAGCATCCTGATAACGATAACTGGAAACATTGTTGAAGAAAAGAAATACCCTGCTTAAGCTCCAACAAGAAAACAGCAAAATCATATTTTTTCATGCTCTCCCTTCCCCAAATATCTCCAAACCCCACAACCCAATAAAATTTCTTGTCTATTTTTAGCCTGGTCTGCAAAGTTTGTTTGTGCAAAGGGTTTTCTGCTCTGTTTTACATTTCCGCAACTGGGAACAGAAAACTCGGCCCTTTCGGGTCATATTTTGAAAAACTGTTTTATACTACAAAGTTCTTAGGATTGGTTTCGTACAACGAGAGGGCAAGGTTTCGTGAAAAAGACCATAGTTTGCTTGTTTGTTATCTTGTCGCTCCTTTTCTCAGGATTAGCCTTCGCTCCAACCGGCTCCAGCCAAACTCAAAACATCAAAATCATCAACTACAGTTACTACTTTGACACGGCAGGATACCTTGACGCGGTTGGCCTAGTCCAAAATGTTGGCTCCAACACGGTTAATCCAGTCTATTTGACCGGCGAAGTATACGCGCCGAACGGGGAACCTGCAAGTTCTTCCGCCTGTCAAGTTTGGGTGTCCTACCTGACGTACGGGCAGCAAGCGCCCTTCTACATGGAATTCCCTCCGCCGCAGAACACTAACAACTGGTTACCATCCTACGTCGGCAACATCACCCTAACTGTCAGCACGGCGAACGCCACAAACAGGTATCAATACCCAGACCTGAAGGTTACAAGCAGCTCAGGCGAGGTTGGCACGGCAGCGATGGGCGATAATGGAAACCTCGCTGGTGCATACGTGGTTAACGGGGTCATACAGAATTATGGCACGCAAGCAGCCACCAACGTAACCGTGGTCGGAGCCTTTTTCAACTCCACAGGAAGCGTAGTCGGCGTCGGATACACGGATTACCTAACCCCACAAGTTTTAGCTCCGGGTGCCACGACGACGTTTCAAATTGCCGCCTTTGACTTGAATCAGTCACTTGTACCTGCCAGTCTGCAAATCCATAGTTATCAGCTACTATTACAGACTACACTGCCCATTCTTAATGGAACGCCCCCGCCCACAACCTCACCCCAGGGCACTGGTTCCTCAACATCTACAGGCAGCAAAGGCTCCTCATCTTCAAAATCCGGCGTGAACTCCAAAAATTCATCGATTGACTCGACAATCTACACAGCATTGATTGCCGCAGCCGTTATTGCAGTAGCAGTGGCCGTATCTTTACTAGTTTTGAGAAGAAGTAAACCCCACCAAACCGTAAAAGAGGCAAGAAAAGCCCAGAAAAAGCAGAGTCGTTAAAACTTCACTGCGAAGTTCATTCAAACCTAAAGCACAGTTGCCTTTTGAAACTGTCATTGTTTAAATATTTCTTGTGCACACTGGTTTGTGTATGACCTATAGACCTCAAACGGGTTCACGCCGAAGTACTGCGCGGCAATACTCAAAATCAGAGCATAAAAAAAAGGCGAAAGAAAAAAAGGAGCGTTACGAAGGCAAATACTTTGAAGAAGAAACCCAAGTTTCGCCGAAAGAGGCTATTGAAAAAACTGTAAGCGGCTTAACCA
Organism: Candidatus Limnocylindrales bacterium; assembly: GCA_035319575.1. Classification (GTDB taxonomy): domain Archaea; phylum Thermoproteota; class Bathyarchaeia; order Bathyarchaeales; family Bathycorpusculaceae; genus Bathycorpusculum. The sequence goes on along the minus strand of DATHCJ010000022.1, from coordinate 17,055 downwards.
GGTTGGGCAACCAGATTTTTGCACTTTCACCTTTCAGCCAATACTTTGATGATTGGCTCGTGAATTTGCGTCAAATCATCTCTGAATTTGAATCGAATCCCAGCGTAAAAGTTGACGAACAATTTGTGAAGGACCGTTCGCAGATTTTCCTCGATGTTGAAGGCGCACTTGCCGAAAAAAGGCTTCAGGAATCAAATCTCACGGGGGAAGAGAAGGAGTTGGTTGACAATAACCATCTTCTGGTGGAATCGGACAAGGAATACGCTGAGAAAACAAGGGAATTAAGCTTTAGGCGGAACGCAGACGTCCAGCGTTTAAGTACCAAAATCCGCGAGTTGGAAGATGACGTGGCAAGCCAAGAAGAAATCAAAATCAGCTTCTACAAATTCAGGGCTCGAAAGAAAGCAGCGGACACCCTTGAACAAACAAGACAAGCGTTAAAGTCTGCAAAGAACGAGTTAGAAGTGACACTGTCGAGTTTCACCGCTGACCAAGAGAAACTGCACGACAGTTATGAGAAGAAGAAGCAAGAAATAACTGAAAGAATTGAGAGTTTACACAAAACGCTTGAAAAACTTGAAACTGACACATCCGTTGAGCTGCGGCAAGCGGCATGCAACGCGTTAGCGGTAGGAATTAATGCGCTTCTGCAACGAACCCCACCCTCCGCTGAACAGCAGTAAGAAAAAACAATTAAAGCATTTTTAACGCTTTATCCAATTAACCTTTAGGCCTGTTCACGCTCGGTGGCTCTTGTCCCATAAGCATCTTCAGCATTTTCGCTTCTTCTCGCAGAGAAGCAATCTCAGTTTCTAAGGCAGAGGCTTTCGCGTCAGCCAATTTTTTAAGTTCGTCAATTTCAAGCAGAAGGCTTTGTTTTTCAGCCTCTAAGTTCTTGATTTTCTCAACAGTCCTGTGTAAGCTACTCATTCCTGGTAACCCCTTTTGATGGCTATACATTACACTCCTGTACACTTAAGACTTTTGCAACCACCCTTGCTTCATGGAAGCCATCAGGTGCATGAAAGGCAAAAGTGGCTATGACGTTTGATAACGTGGTTTTTATAGTGGAATTTGCAAATTAAACATACGTTTAGCCTTCGTATTGTTGGATTGTGTCAGGATGAGAAAGACCATATTTAAGAAGCTGGAAGCCCAAGGACTCATCGCGAATTACAACCGTTTAAGAAAGAATTTGCCGCCGAAACTTCCTGACCGAGTGTTCATTTGGGATGAAACTTTTAGAGAAGGCATCAAAGCACCCACAGTTTACTTAACTTACGTGGAGCAGGTTAGGCTTGCAAAGTTGATGGACGAAGCCGGCGTCGCCAAAATCAACGTGGGGTACCCAGCTTTATCCGAAGATGAAAGACGCAATGTTAAACGCATCGTAAACGAAAGCTTCAGTCACGTCAAGCTTACCGCTTCAGCTGAACCCGCCATAAACAGCATAAACGCCTGCTTAGAATGCGGAATCAAAGAGATAACTGTTGAAACACCGATTAACGGTTTAAACTTACAGTACAAACTAAAAATGACTAAAGACCAAGCTCTACAAAGGCTGTTTGAAGGCATAGATTACGCGAAAAAGCGTGGGGCAAGCGTGGATTTCGTGCTTGTTGATGGCACTCGAACCGCCCTTGAAGATATACTGCAAGTGTTTGAAGTCGCAGCCAAAGCAGGAGCAAAAAGTTTAGGAGTAGCTGACAGCGTAGGGTTCATCAGACCACTTTCCATGCGTTACTTAATGGCTCACATACGCGACGGGTTACCCGACGCTGTACGGAAAGAGGTTCCATTGACAATCCACTGTCACAACGATTTCGGCTTAGCATCTGCCAACACATTGGCAGCCATGGAAGAAGGCGTCGCGTACCTGCACACCTGCATTGCTGGCTTTGGAGAACGTGCGGGGATAGCTCCGTTTGAAGAGGTTGTGACAGCAGCAGAACTTCTCTACAACATTGACACGGGGATAGACATGGGGAAAATTTACCGCATCGCCCAATCAGCAGAAAAAGCATTTGCCTTGCCGATTCAATTCCATAAACCCATAATTGGCGAAAACATTTTCACCCACGAGGTAGAAGAAGACGTGGAGGAGATGATGGCTCAACCCTTGCTTTACGAGCCTTTCCCACCTGAAATCGTGGGTAGGGAAACCACCATTTTTATAGGCAGAGGCACTGGGCAAACTTTAATTCAGAAACTTTTGGAGAAGGCGGGGATAAGAGCTTCTCCGCGTCAAATGGACGAGCTTTTCCGACGCATTAAGGGCCCGCAGGAAAGCTTGGATAAAGGTGAAGCTCAAATGACGTATTACCAAGTGAAAAGGCTCATGAAAGACTTGCTGAAGGGCTACACTATGGATGAGTTCTGGCGTTTAGTTGAGCAGGTCACGCGGCAAAGACCAAAAATTCCAAAAGAAGAAAAACAATCACTGCAGACTGCTGATCAACTCATAACTTAACCGAGCCTCAGCTGTTTCGCTATTTCTCCAATTTCTTCAGGGCTTAATTTTCCCGGGTAATTGTAGACTGGCCCACCCGCTTTTTCATTGTAAAAAGGTCGGTTGCAGTCACGGCAGCCTGAAGTGCGAAAAGGTTCTCCAGACTTGACCGCTTCTTCTAAAGCTTCTTTTGCCAAACCAAAGCTTGAAATTTTGCCTTCATCATCGAAGCGCATGCCCTCAATCCGAACTATTCCGCCAACAATCAAGTACCTGGCAAGCTGCACCCGCCTGTAGGACTCAAGAGCAGGCGGTAAATTCTTTTCTAACGCGGTCCCCCGGATCGGCGTGAAAGCGAAAAGGGCTGGCAAAACAGTCATGTCAACGCACCTCTGAATCATCTGCGCTACCTCTTTCTCAGTCTCGCCCAACCCAACAATAACGTGTGTGCTCACATTGCCCCGCCCAAAAACCGCCAACGACTCCGTCAACATACCAAACTGGCCATCCAAACTGTAGGAGCCCCCAGCGCCCATACCCTTGACCTTGTTGAACAACATCTCAGTAGCCGCATCTACGGCTATCCCTATCCTATCAACGCCCGCCTTCGCCAAAAGCTCAATATTCGCCCTGAAAAGAGGCTGACACGAAACCGAAACAGGGACAGCAGATTCCCTCTTTATTTTCCTGACGAGCGCTTCAAGATGCGCGAACACATCAGGGTAATTCAAGGCTTGAATGCAGACCCGCCTGATTTTCCCCTGCTTGAACCCGTTGCCAAGCGCTGTCAGGACGCTCGAGGTTGGAAAGGCTGGCCATGAAACTCTCGACAACAACTCAGCGCTGCTCTTGCTGCTTCGGGCTTGGGGACAGAAAGCGCAGTTAGCCGTGCACTTGCCTTTTTTGTAAGTCATAAGGTACGCCGTGGTAGGTGCAGCATCCAGCTTGCCCTGTAACAAGCCGAGAACCATAGCGGTTCCTGTTGAAACGCGAATTAAGCTCGGTAGAGGGCTGAAATTTTCATGCTGCAATGAATGAGACAACCGTGCCGAAAAGAAAGTAACTGGGCGATTTATCGGTAGTGGTTCTTGCTTTGGCGAAGCAGACTGAAAGAAACGATGAACCAAGCCTTAAAAAATGGTTTGGCAAAAATTTCAATAAGTTCGGGTACTCTTCACTTTTCAAGGCAAGAACTTGAAGATTGCGTTGGCCATTGCTTTTTTCGCCGTTTTTTGTCTGTCAATGTTCTCAGGTTTAGCCCTGCAGGTGAAGGCTGAGCAGTCTTCTGCGGATTGGCCGATGTTCCGCGCGAACACAATGCACACTGGCGAGGGAACAGGCAGCCCGATACTTAGTCCCAAGCTCCTTTGGAACTTCACCACAGGCAACATTGTTGCGTCTTCCCCTGCGGTCGTCAACGGAGTCGTCTACGTAGGCTCAGGCGACGACAAGGTTTACGCCTTAAACGCGACCAACGGCAAGCGACTGTGGAACTTCACCACAGGCGGCCCAGTTTACTCGTCTCCAGCAGTCATCAGCGGAGTAGTCTACGTGGGTTCTTATGACGACAGCGTTTACGCCCTGAACGCTACGGACGGCGCAAAGATCTGGAACTATGTGACAGTCGGTCACGTTGTTTCATCCCCTGATCTCGCCAACGGCATGTTGTACATAGGTTCTGAGGACTCCAACGTTTACGCTTTGAACGCGTCTGACGGGGCAAAACTGTGGAATTACACTACGGGAGGGCCTGTTGACTCGTCGCTTGCATTCGCTTACGGAATGGTGTACGTAGGCTCGGATGACGGTAACGTTTACGGCTTGAACGCCACGAGCGGCGCCCGCGTCTGGAATCGGCTCACCGGCCCCATCTTTGTGTGGTCATCACCCACCGTTGTTAACGGCATCGTCTACGTTGGGTCCGATAACGACAACTTTTACGCTTTAAACGCGACAACTGGCACCCAAATCTGGTATTACGCCACCCTCGGCGACGTCGGATCGTCTCCTGCTGTTGTCGGCGGAGTCGTTTACATAGGCTCAGATGACAACAACGTTTACGCTCTGAACGCTTCAACCGGCGTAAAAATCTGGAATTACACAACAAGCCTTTACGTGGGGTCGTCTCCGGCGATTGTTGACGGCGTAGTTTACGTGGGCTCCTACGATGACTGCGTTTACGCTTTAAACGCTGAAAACGGCAATCAACTCTGGAAATACACTACCCTGGGGCAGGTTGTTTCGTCACCTGCAGTAGTCAACGGTGTAGTCTACGTAGGCTCCAATGATTACGGCATTTACGCTTTGGGCTCGACTACAGCATCGGCTTCCCTCACCTCGTTCATCATCCTGCTTATCGTAATTTCAGCGGTAACAGTTGCCGCCGTGATTGTCGTCGCAGCGTTTCGAAAAAGATTGAAAGCCAAGCCGAAGTTTGCTTGGGAAGGAGGAAAAACTTCCGAAAACAGCGAGATTAACAGTTTTCACGTAAACGACCTTATCCAGCCTTTTGGCGAATGCGCTTACTCACTTTTTTGTTGAAGAGTTTTTAGATAAGAGGGTAAGCTTTCGATACATTGGATTTCCCGACCAATCAAAGCCTGTAATTGCAACCAGAATCTCGTATCAACCTTTATCTTCGCCCTTTCCAGATCACGTTGCAGGCGCAAAGTTCCTTCCTTGCCTCGCCTATCAAAATCCAACAGGAGAATAACCGTGCTGACGCCAAGTCCCTCTATCTCCAACGACGCCTTAAGGAAGGATTTGCCGCCTGTTTTCACAGTTATGATTGAACCGTTAACGCCTAACTCTCGGAGGGCTTGTGCATCTTTTTTACCCTCTACAACCACAGGCGTACCCTTCGCCCCTTCTTCTACCAGTCGGGTTATGAGCTGTTCAAGTTTTTCCCGTTTCTGCTTAAGCCTTGTTGACAACGTTTTTACCTTGTAATCTTAGCTTGCTGCACAGTCTCCAAGCAGTCTCTAGCTTCCTTGTTGTTTGCAAAGTAACGTCTAACAGGCTCCAACAGGTCTGCAAGTTCAGCTGCAACGCCGTTTTTCAGGTCAATGGGATGCAGCTTGCCGTCAGCGTAAGCCGATTCAAGCTCGTGGAAACCCTGGAACGCTATGTTTCCCCCGAACTTTGCCGGGCGCTCAATTCTGAGAACAGGCTTTTCTCGGAAAACGATATACTTACAAATATCCAGCACTGGGTTGAACTTAACTGTCCTTTCAGGGCAGAAAGCACTCGCCATTTTCTGCTTTATCTCCTCTGGCGTATCGTATATGAAAATGCTCGATTGCGGCTTGCTCTTAGACATCTTCGCTGAAGCAATGACCTCTTTCTCCTGCCCCTCAGGAATTGGCCAAACCTTCGGCTTCTCTAATCCTTGCAATATGTGATGATGAACGCAGACGGGTTTCCAGCAGCCGATTTTTTCGCCAATTTCCCGTGCGACCACGTTGGCTTTCCTCTGGTCCATGCCCAGCTGGCAAATTTTGACTTTCATGTGGAAGATGTCCGCAACCTGCATTGGCGTGTACAAGTAATCTGAAACGTAATGCGCTTCAGCTTCTTTTCTCCCCGCAATTTCCAGTGTTCGGGTGGCTCTGGCAACGGTTAGGTTTTTCGCGATTATGACGGTTTTAGCCCAGTAATCAATGTCCCTGTAGAGCTCATCGGAATAAATGAACTCAACCTTGTCAACGGGTACTCCGAGCGCAAGCCATGAATGCCTAAAAAGATCAGCGGCTTTGCGGATAAGAGTCAAGTCGCCGCCCAACTTGTTGTTTAACCACGCATGCCACGTGGACAAGTAAGCCTTGAAGTGTACACCTGCCTCAGCGAAGTCCTTCATCTTGTAACCGCAAATAACGCCGGTTCCCAAATGAGCCAAACCAGACGGTTCCCAGCCGTTGTAGGCAATAGGGTGCTTTTCCGTCTCCAAAAGCAGGCGCAGATCTTCTGGCGTAAGAACCTCCTCTGTTGGAGGGCGGCAGATAAGTTCAATTCTCTTTTCCAAATCCAAGTGTCTTCAACCTGTTTCTTCATAGGCTAATATTGATTAACAATTTAAGAATTTAGTTATGGCAATATTGCGAAGAATTAAATAATTCAAACTGAGAGATTAAGAAAAGACTTGGAATTTATGAAATTCACCGCACATGGGAAACGCCGAGTTACCGAGAGAAAGATAAGCGAACAATTAATCTGTCAAGCAATTTCCAATCCCTCGCAGGCATTCTGACTTATACACTTCAGTGAACGTGGCTTTCAAAAAACTTGACGGACAAGACTTGCTAGTATTTACGTCTCAGAACGTGGCGACATCAAAGCGATAATAACTTTTATAACTTCAACGGCTCAAGAAATTATCAACAGTAAACTTGAGAAGAACGTGTGGGTGAAAACTAAATGAAAGTCGAGTACGACCGTAAAGCCGATATCATCTGTATCAAACTAAAAGACGCCAAAATCGTTGATACCCGCATGATAGGCGATGACGTCTACGTTGACGTCGACAAAACAAACAGTTTTGTTGGAATCGAAATCTGGAAAGCATCACAGAACGCCATCGCCCCGATTTCGAAGGAAATTGCGGCTGAAATAACTGCCACGTTACAAAAATCCGCTTGACCAGATTTGAATTACGATTTGCGTAAGTTAACTTGTTCCACCGATGATCAGCAGATAAGCTCAATCTTCCCTAAATCCAAATATCTTCAGCTCATCCTTCCACAGGCATCGCATGCTAATACGTTAATGCTTCTAAAGCTTTCAGCTGATTAATTAGTTTCACCGAAAACATTATAAGACCATCATGACCGTAAAAAACACAGAGCGCGGACAGTTGAAAAGCATAGCGGAAATTCATAAGTCTTAATTTCTATTTCACGCAACTTAACTGTCGAGAAACCGAGCTGATTGTCAAAAAATTGCTTAGAAAAAGCAGGCACGTGGAATAAAACGCCTAAAATTCTAAAATCTTTAAAAGATTTTTACGTTTTCTACAGCAGACCACTCTGGACCTTTGCCGGCGTAGGTTTAGGGGTCTACGCCTGTTATTTGATCCATTTACTCTTAACATAATAAAAGAGAAACTGCAAGCCTTTCTCCTTACAACGGCAGAAAATACACTCAGCCAAATGCTAGTTTTTTCGCGGGCTGTTTGTTTCCCACGTAACCTAACACTTAACCGCACTGCTAAGCGTCGCTTTAAGCTTGGCTAAGCTCTCTCGGCGTGGGAGTTTGCGCCCGTGCCCACCGTGTCCCATGTTTGGGTGAACCCGCCATCACAGCAACGCAAGTTTTGTCGGTCTTGCAGCTTCCGTTGGGTCCGTCGACATGGATTTAGTCAGTGGGATAAAATACTACTGTAAAATGAACAGTTAAGCGTTACTATCTGGAGCTAAGCATCTGACCAAGACTTAGCCGGGATACACGAAGCATTTTGCGTCGTTTTCATGATGTCAAGTTGGTATTATCGAATTAACCCTTTTTTTGTAGTCTAAATATTCACTCCCAAATCTTTTCTCCAGGTACACGTCTTCCTTAACAATCAAGATTCGAATCAGAGCGTACATGAAGAAGGGGACAGCGATCAGAAGCAGAAAACCCGTGACCAAAACTAATCCAGGCGCAACCAGTAAAATCCAGGCTGCGTAAACTGGGTTACGAACGTGAGCATATATCCCACTCGTTACCAGCCTTCCTTGGTCGAAAGCCTTGTGGACTTGAACAGCTGCATCAAGGCATACTCCAATGCCGAGCAAAATGAGAAAAGCGCCACATAGAAACGTTAACGGATTATACCGCAAAATCAGCGTTGGAAAAAAGCGGGCGTTGATCAAAATCACGATTAAACCGATTACCAAAGAGATTACAGCGAATCTTGGGCCAACACCCCACCCGCTCATCTTACCTGACGTCAGCTTCAACGTCATCCAAACGCACCTTGAACACTCAGCAGGTCTAATCTTACTGCGCCTTTTACCATTAAGTTTTGCTCATTAGCCATCCAGTTTTTTCACGTTGAAACCGCAGGAGGACGGACAGAAGCTTTTCTCCGCAATCAGTTTATTCCCGCAGCTGGGACAGAACAGAAGCGTCGGCTGCTGGGTTGTTTGAGGAACGGGATCAACTGGCGCTTTAATGGTTGGATTGGTCGGATTGTTTTGCTGCTTCAGGTTAGGTGTGAAGGCAGAAGATTCATTCGAGCGTGCCTGACCCATCGGTCTTCTCTTCCTTATGAAAGAGGTTATCATGGCCACTATCACCGCGACGACTAAAACCAAAGCCACTATGCTCATCGGTTGGCTAAAGAGGCTACTCACCGAAAACGAGGTAGCTGATGCTTGCGTCCACCACTGGTTCACTGAAGCCGAGTTTAACGCTGAAAAGTCAGACTGCAGTTCAGCATTTGTAAAGCCGCTTGAATCCGCTGGCGGAAGCGTCAAAACCTGATTACTATCCACTGTCAGCGTGTTGTTAGTCACGGGATCCATGAAGTAGACTGGGCCCTCAAGAACTTGAACCATGGTGGTTCCGTTTGTAAAAACGTTCACGGTGTACTCCGTGTCGTCGCCCGCGAGTGCTCCTTGAGGTACAACTATCAGATGAGATACGGTTTCTTTGACGTAGGCTACACCGTTAGGTATGAGAAAGGCGCCGCCTTCAACGAATAATGAAACAGCCGCGGCTAGCCCGATTGGTTCACTGAAAATTGCCACCGCAGCAGCGACTTCTAACGGTACACTAATTGTCATATCAATTAACTCTTGATTCCCATCTGGGAAGATAACGCCGCTTGACACTGGCGGATAAATCATGTACTGGATACCGTTGTCAGGCGCGGGCTGCGATGTCAGGCCCACAAAGCCTGCGCAGCTGTCTGCGCCCAAGTAAACTTCTCCCCCCTGGTTTGGAGGCTCAAAACCGATGATTCCGTTATCGCCTGTTTGAATTTCGCTGCCGCCTTCTATTTGACTCGAAGTTAGAGGCGTATTTCCGTTGCTGTTAACTGACCACGCTTGACCCTTTACGGAAGCTACGTTGCCGTAGTAACGGCTTGCCAGTTGACCTGGCGAAGGAGACGTTGAACCTTGGGAAGAAGAAGAGCCAGAAGGCGCACCACTCACTAGTACGCCACTCCACGTTCCTGACCCAGAGGCTGTTCCGTAACCCGACGTTGTTGTCAAGGTGTAAGTGCCGCTGACTTCGGTCGCGTAGGGGAAATTGCCGTTTGCAGTTCCAGACGCAGTTCCCAAAGACTGGTAGCCGCCGCCCGCACCTCCGAAATTAACGAAAGTCCATTCATCCCCCCTGACTGGAGTGAACGATGTTTCCTCCTATGTTGAAGCGGAAGACGGGGTTGCCATTGTTGTCCAGCATCCACCACCCGGCGCTGCTGCTTGTCTCGCTGAAAGTCCCTGTGTAAGTGAAAGGCTCAACTATTACGGTGGCTGTTTGACCGTCATCGTTGGTCAGGTTCCAAACTTGAGCGCCTGGTTGAGTGCTGTTTGAGACGGTTAAGACAGGTAGAGCAAACAACGGGGTAATCAATGAAGCAGATAGCATTACAAAACACAGGACTAAAGCAACTATCTTACCTTGCTTAAAGAATAAATCGGCAACTTTCATCCGAGTTTTTCACCAGAGCCCAAAGTTAACTGCTCAACTTTTTTCCCTAACAGCGAATATATAATTTGTTAATCCAGCATATACTTCTAAGGCCGAGCAAGGCTTTCAAGAACTCAATCTCTTGACTAGCGGCACAGTACCTTCGAAACACGAAAGTTCAATTGAATCGTTTTGCGTGCCCAGTTTAAGGGGTAAAGGTTTAAGTGTGACTCCTCATGCTTTATCTGCACGGTGTATTAAATGCCAACTCACGGTTCATTATCCAAGGCTGGAAAAGTCCGTTCTCAAACGCCGAAAATCCAGGCGCAGCCAAAAACGGCGCCGAACCCGAAAAAGCGAAGCAGGCGCAACTACGAGAAACGTGTGATTCTACAGCGGAAACCAGGTCAAAACTGGATGTAAAGCAAGTCGTTTTCGTCCAGCTTCTTCGTAACATGCAGTTAGCGTTTTTAGAATTTCTCGGCCAAAGCTAGAGGCAAGGATATGGCATACCCAGCTGAATGGGAAACCGAGTTCACGGCAAAAAACGGCAAACTCTTCTTCTTCCGTCCAAAAAAATCAAGCGACACTGAAATGCTCTGGGCAATGTTTTCAACTCTGTCCGAAACAAGCCTTCTCTTTCTGGTTCCGCCATACACCCGGGAAAGAATAGAAGGCTGGACCAACAACATAGACTTCAACGACGTTCTAACCGTTGTTGCGGTCGTAGAAGAAATTGATGTGACACGAATTGTTGGTTTGGCGTCGCTTAAGTTCAACCCGCTTGAAGTTTTCAAACACAAAGCTGAATTGGCAATTACTGTGCATGATGATTACCAAAATTTAGGCGTGGGGACAGCGCTGATAAACCGTCTGGTCGACCTCGCCAGAAAAAAGAACCTGAAAAAAATCTTTCTAACAGTGAACACTGAAAACGCAAGAGCTATTCACGTGTATCAGAAAACAGGTTTCGAAATAGAAGGAATCCTGCGCAAAGACATATGTTTAAATGGCAAATATCTCGATGAGTATCTAATGGCGCTTTTCCTCTGACAGCCAAAGTGAAACAACTGGCGAAAAATAGCTGTTCTTGGCGCCTTGATTTTTCTTTCTTTAGCTAGAGCAGTTTATTTATCCGTAAATTGAACCTTATTCTTGGTACTTTCGACTTGAATCAAGAAGCCCTGCGAGAAATAATCGACGCCTTGCTTTCTACTTCATCACCTACACGTGATGATGTTAACCGGTTAAAAATTAAAATCGCAGGCAAATACAGCCTCGAAAACGTGCCGTCCAACGCCGACATATTAAGCTTGTTAACACCGGCTGAAAGAAAGCAACTCCTGCCAATTCTGAAAAGGAAAACAACCCGGACCAACAGCGGTGTAACGATCGTCGCCACAATGACGAAGCCCTATCCCTGCCCGCAGCCTGAACCGTGTGCTTACTGTCCAGGCGGACCCTCCCAGGGCAGCCCGCAGAGTTACACGGGGCACGAGCCGGCAGCCATGCGGGGAGCCCAAAACAATTTCGACCCGTACATGCAGGTTAGAAGCCGCATGGACCAGCTTTCAGCCATCGGTCACAAAGTTGACAAAATCGAGTTGATAGTCATGGGAGGAACCTTCCCAGCCACACCCATGGAGTACCAAACTTGGTTCGTTCAACGGTGCCTAGACGCGATAACATGCAAAACATCCGCTAGCCTGGATGAAGCGAAAGCAAACGCCGAAACAAGCGCCGTACGCAACGTTGGCATAACAGTGGAGACAAGGCCTGACTGGGCGAAGCAGCCTCACATAGACGCATTGCTTGGCATGGGAGTCACCCGCATCGAGCTTGGCGTGCAGAACCCTGATGATGAGATATACCGTTTGGTCGGCAGAATGCACACTGTAACCGATGTGGAAGAGGCAACCCGCGTTGCTAAGGATGCGGGGCTGAAAATTGTTTATCATTTAATGCCTGGGATGCCGGGCTCTAACTGGGAAAAGGACCTTGCCGCGTTCAAGCGGGTTTTCACCGAGCCAGCTTTCAAGCCTGACATGATCAAAATTTATCCCTGCCTGTGCATCGCTGGCACAAAAGCGAATGAATGGTACCGACAAGGCATTTACGCGCCTTACTCAACCGAGGAAGCCGCAGACCTCATTGCAGAAGTCAAACGGTTCATTCCGCCCTGGGTAAGAGTGATGCGTGTTCAACGCGACATCCCCGCAGGATTAATCGTGGCCGGCGTCAAGAAGAGTAATCTAAGGCAACTGGCCAGTGAAAAACTGAAGCAGCAAGGCGTCAGGTGCCAGTGTATCCGTTGCAGGGAAGTTGGGCACAGGTTGGTGATTGACAAGGTGAAGCCGGACCTGGAAAAAGTCAAGATTCAATCCTTCTCATACGAGGCTTCTGGGGGCAAAGAAGTCTTTATTTCAGCCGAAGACAGCGAAAATGACGTGTTACTAGGCTATCTACGATTGCGTGTTCCCTCTGATAAAGCTCATAGACCCGAAGTCACCGTTGTCCCATCCGCGATTGTTCGGGAACTTCACGTTTACGGTCCACTTGTGCCAGTCGGGAAACACCTTGCGGGCGCATGGCAACATAAAGGGTTCGGCGCTGCCTTGTTAAAGGAAGCAGAACGCGTAACACGGGAGGATTTCGGTCTCAAAAAGCTTTTAGTCATCAGTGCGTTAGGAACAAGAAGGTATTACATGCGTTTCGGTTACGAGCGCGATGGAGTTTACGTGTCTAAGAAGTTGGTGAATCAACCATGAGTCAACTTGAAAATTCAGGCTACAAGGGTCAAGCCTTGGAAGCCCTTAAAAAAGCAGACTGCAACGTCGGCGACATTATACAGGTTGCCAGCAAAGGCAAAACCTATGAAGGCATCCTCATACCCCGCTCAGAACTCGGCGAAAGCACCGCGGTCATAGTTAAAGTTAAAAGCGGCTACAACATCGGCATCCGCGTAACACCTGACGTTAAAATCGAAAAGATCGGGAAAGGCGCAAAACCCGCCTTCGCCTCGCCGCCTCTTCCGAAGCAGAATCCCGCTTTGCCCCACGTCGTCATCATGAGTACTGGCGGAACAATCGCCAGCCGAGTTGATTACCGAACAGGCGCCGTGCGGTCAGCGCTGTCGGCAAGCGACCTCTACGGCGTGGTTCCGGAGCTTTCAGATGTTGCTCAAGTTGACACTGAAATAGTCTTCAGCTTGTACAGCGAAAACATAACTCAGCAGCACTGGAAGGAACTTGCTGAAACCGTAGCCAAACGCATTGAAACAGGAGTAGACGGAGTGGTAATTGCACACGGCACAGACACAATGGCTTACACTTCAGCCGCATTAAGCTTCGCATTGCAGAACCTGCCTGTGCCAGTTATAGTTGTCGGGGCTCAGCGTTCCTCTGACCGACCAAGCAGCGACGCAGCGACAAACCTTATCGGCGCAGTAAAAGCCGCTGGTGAAGGACCGTTCGCCGAGGTTGGCTTAGCTATGCATGAGAAAGTTTCGGACATCGGCATCGTCGTTCATAGGGGGACGAGGGTTCGCAAGTGTCACACGAGTCGACGGGACACTTTTAAATCCGTCAACGGCTTCCCGATCGCAAGAGTGAAAGACCAACAAGTAATCATGCTGACGGACAAGTATCAACGCCGTGACCCGTCTAGGAAGCTGGTTTTGAAACCGAACTTCAGTGAAAAAGTTGCTTTAATCAAGTTTTACATTGGGCTCGACCCCGCCGTCATCGACTGGTACGTCGACAGGGGCATAAAGGGAATCTTGCTGGAAGGCTCAGGGCTAGGTCACGTTAGCAAATTCTGCTTCAACAGCATCAAAAACGCCATCGCTAAAGGCGTCGTGGTTGCTCTGGCTTCACAGTGTATCTGGGGCAGGGTGAACATGAACGTGTACGACACGGGTAGAGACCTTTTGTCCTTCGGCGTTATTCCGGCAGAAGACATGTTCCCGGAAACGGCACTCGTAAAACTCATGTGGGCGCTCGGACAAACCGGCAATCCGCAGGAAGCTATTAAACTTTTCAAGACAAACATAGCGGGAGAATTGTCGCCGAGAACGCTTCCGCAAGAAACCATCCTTGAAGGAGGAGAAAAAAGTGGCAGTTGACTACACAAAAATCGGGTTGAAAGTCGGCTTAGAAATTCACCAGCAGATAAACGTCGGCTCAAAACTGTTCTGCAGTTGCCCGCCTGAAATGTTCAAGGAAGAGCCTGAAATCACTTTCCTGCGTCGGTTAAGACCAACCCAGAGTGAACTGGGACAAGTTGACCCAGCAGCTTATTTTGAATTCCAAAAAGGAGTAAAAATCCTCTACGAAGCCTTCAAAGCCAGCTCATGCTTAGTCGAGATGGATGAGGAGCCGCCTCACCCCATTAACATTGATGCTGTTGAAGTTGTCCTGACCGCTTCGTTGATGATGAATGCTGCTCCCGTGGATGAGATTCATGTCATGCGCAAGACGGTTATAGACGGCTCAAACACGACTGGTTTCCAGCGAACATGCGTGATTGCTTCTGACGGGTGGATTAAGGTTGCAGAAAAAACCATCCCGATACAAGCCTTATTCCTCGAGGAGGACGCAGCCCGCAAAACAGGAACGCAGGACGACGGCAAAACAATCCGTTATCGTATCGACCGCCTTGGGATTCCGCTCGTTGAGGTCGCAACTGCGCCGGTGATCTACTCGCCATTGGAAGCGCAGGAAGTCGCCTTAGCGATTGGCAGAATTCTTCGGGATACAGCCAAAGTCATGCGCGGGCTTGGCACGATTCGGCAGGATTTGAACGTTTCCTTGCCAAACGGCGCCTTAATCGAGATTAAAGGTGTCCAGGAGCTTGAGTTAATCTCTAAAGTCGTTGAGTATGAGGTTCAACGGCAGCTTGGGCTTATCAGCGTGAAAGAGGAGCTTGCTAGTCGAGGAGTTAAAACGCAGGATCTGACGCAGGATTTTGTCGACCTTACAAGCATCTTTAGAGAAACTAAATGCAAAGTCATCCGCAAAGCAGTGGATAAAAACCAGAAAGTTATGGCTGTTAAGCTGCTGGGCTTCGCCGGGGTCCTTAAGCGGGAACTCATGCCTGACTTCCGAGTTGGAACTGAACTTTCCGACAGGGCGAAGTTCTGGGGAAGAGTCGGTGGAATATTTCACAGTGACGAATTGCCAAACTACGGCATCACCCTTGAAGAAGTAGAAGCTGTTCGAGAAGCGGTTCGTGCAGTCAAAGCAGACGCATTCGTTTTCGTGGCGGACTCAGCAGAAAACGTTTCGGACGCTTTAAAAGCAGTGGTTGAACGTGCGAAAGAACTGGTTACGGGCGTTCCCGCTGAGACACGCGCGGCGAAGGAAGACGGCACAACAAGGTACATGCGTCCGAGACCTGGCGCTGCAAGAATGTACCCTGAAACGGATATTCCGCCACAGCCCGTAACGGACGAGTTCGTGGAGCAAGTCCGTAGCAAGTTGCCGGAGCCCGGGGAAAAGAAGGTCGCACGCTTGATGAAGCAGTACATGTTGAACGAGAAGCTAGCCAAGCAGTTAACCGACTCGGGATACAGCTTTTTCTTCGAAGAAATCGTGCGTGAAACCGGCGTTCAAGCCTCGACTGTGGCAGTATTCTTAACTGAGACGTTGAAAGCCATGAAACGCGATGGAGTCCAAACCGAAAACGTCAGCGAAGACCAACTTAAAAGCGTCTTCAACGCCGTCGGCTCAGGAGAACTTGCGAAAGGAGGAATTACCGACGTGTTCACTTGGCTTTCAAAGAACGAAGCTAAAACCGTGCAGGATGCGATACAAGCTTTAGGCTTGAAAATGTTCACTGAAGCAGAGTTAACGCCAATCATCGACCGCGTAATCGCAGCTAACAAACAGCAGGTGGACAAGCTCGGCAATGGCGCTTATGGCATGATTATTGGCGCCGTGATGAGGGAGGCACACGGAAAAGCAAATCCTGAATTAGTCGCTAAAATTCTAAGAGAACGCCTCGAATAATTTCGGCGGATACTCGCCTCATCTATCATCCGTTTTTTCCTTGTTTATTATGCGGGCGCCTTTGCCTGGCTTCGTGACAAACGCCGTCGCCTCGTAACCGTCAGATTCAAAGCCTTCTTTCATAGCGGCTGCAACTTTAGCGGCAACTGCGCGTTTTTTATCGACGATTGCAATTACAGCGGGTCCCGCACCGCTGATGGTTGTCCCGCTTGCCCCCGCCTCTGAGGCTCTGCTCTTGACTTTCATGTATCCAGGAATCAGTGAAGCCCTAGCTGGTTCAACTATTGAATCATTCATCGATTTTCCAATGAGTTCTACATCGCCTGTGGCAAAGCCGCTTGCCAATGCTGCAGCCTGCCCAATGTTGTAGACAAGTTTTTCCAAGGGCACCGTTCTAGGTACAATCAAGCGGGCTTTCTCCGTCTTGGCTGAAGGTGTGTTGATATGGGGAAAAGCCACGCAGCACTCCATGTCAGAGGGGACTTTTAAGCTTACTATTTCCAATGGATTGTACGATTTTACGATCACGAAGCCTCCGTAAACGGCTGCTGAAACGTTGTCGGCGTGTTCATAGCCGGCAGAGGCAACTTCACCCTTAGCTGCAAACTGAACCAACTGTTCGTTCGGCAATTTGAGGTTAAACATTGTGTTTATTCCGTATGCAACGGCTGCAGCTGAAGCCGCACTGCTGCCTAAGCCTTTGCCGGGCCATATGCCTTTCTTGATATTTATGCAGAGCCCTGTTTTAAGCGAAAACTCATTCAGCATTAGATCCGCGACTACACCCGCGGTGTTTTTCTTAGGCACCGTAGAGATCCTTTTTGCTGAGAAACCAGAAACTTCAATTTTCACTCCAGCCGCCGTATGAACTAGCGTGACTATGTCAGTCGGGTTTTCCAAAGCTAATCCAAAAACGTCAAAGCCGGGTCCGATATTGGCGCTTGTAGCAGGTACTTTAACGATGACTTCGTTAACACGTAT
>DATHCJ010000021.1:0-55521 GCA_035319575.1 Candidatus Limnocylindrales bacterium | reverse complement strand
CCCGCTTCTCTTGCCAACAGTAACGTAAGTTGTAGTTATGGCAAGCGAGGCCGCTGCGACGGCAAAGCATAGAATGCTCACATAAAAAGCGAGAAAGAAACCCACCGCCACCAGGACAGCCGTGAAGGTTAATGCTTCACGGGTCTTCACTAAGCCGCTTGGAATTGGGCGAGCCGGCTCATTGATCGCGTCGATGGCGCGGTCATGATAGTCGTTGATAATCATGGCTGCCGCGCATAAGGTAAAGCCGGTCAAGAAACCGAACAAAATATTGAGCCAGTTGAGACCCACAAATTGGGAGCTGGCTAAAACTGCGCCTACAAGCACTGCGAAACCCATCATGACACAATTGGTTGGCCGGATTAACCGGATGAAACCGCTAAGCTTACCCATAGCCTTCGAACCATGCCTTCTTAACCATTTAGACTTCATGAGTTCGTTAACGTGCATATAAAACCTTACTTATCGAATACCGGAAAAGCAACGTCTTCGCAAACCTAATCATTTTCGCTTCATCAGGCGCTGCAACATTGATGATGAAGCCGCAAAACAGGTTCTTACGGTACGGAATAACTAAACTTGTGCCTTTCCACGAATGGTTTGAAGCTGTGGTTTTGGCGATTAAGCTTATGGTAAACGTTAAAAGGATATGCAAATAACCTATTTTACAAACACTATCTTGTGGTGTAGGGCTTGAGTGACAATTACGCACCCTTATTAGGTGATAATTACGCTCCAGAAAAAATACGAGTAATCATTCCCGTAGGAGGAAAAGCAACGCGCCTCTTGCCGTTGACAGCTGAAACAAGCAAAGCCTGCCTGCGCTTGCTTAACAGGCCGCTTGTGGAGTTTTCACTTTTATCCCTGGCAAATCAAGGAATACGCAACTTTATCTTCGGCGTAAAAGGCTACACTAACTATCGGGACCTATTCGATTATTTTGAGTCAGGGTACGGGTTCTCAGCGCGCTACGACATCAAACCGCGCATCCACATAAAGTATCAGCCGAACGTAGACGATTTGGGAAGCGCTGATTCAGCACGAATAAACATGGATTATTATGAATTAAGCAACATTGTTTTCGCCGTGCAAGGTGACAACATCTTCGACATCAACCTTAAGAGCCTGTTTGATTACCATAAGGAAAAATGTTCAGTCTTAACGATTGTTTTGCGTGAAGTCGACAACGTCGAAGGCTTAGGCATTGCGGACATCGACAAAGATGGTCGCATACGGCGCTTCGTCGAAAAACCCTCCGCGAGAGATGCGCCCAGCAACCTCGCAAACACGGGCTTGTACGTGTTGTCGCCTGAAGTGAAAAAGATTTTCAAAGAAAAAGGCGTTCAACAAATAATCAAGGAAAGAAACAGGCTGGACTTCGGCTACGACTTCATCCCTTACGTTATTGAGTGCGGTCGCCCAGTGTACGGTTACACTTTAAAGGGCAACTGGTTCGACGTGGGCACGCCTAAAAACTACTTGGAAGCCATGAAAAAACTTCTGTACGGCGGCTTCCCAACGCTAAACGACTTCGGCGGGCGAATAGAGGACCGTAGCCTCGTCTGGGTGCAGGGTGAAAGCGGCGACTCTGAAAAGCGTCGACAAGAAATCATTTGGAAAATAAAGCAGAAGAAAATCACTATCGAGGGAGCAGTTTTAATCGGCCGACACTGCGAAATAGAAGATGGCGCAAGAATCGTGGATTCAAGCATAGACAACTTTACCCGGATAGGCAAAAACGCTCTAGTAGTCAACTCTTCAATAATGGACAGGGTAATAATCGGGGAAAACGCAGAAGTATACGACAGTATCGTGGGGAGACATGTGGTTGTCAGCTCAAGCCCGCGTTTCCCCACAAAAATAACAGCCGTCTCGGTAATCGCCGACGACGTTAAACTGGAAGAAGGCTGCACGGTTGCGGCAACGAAGATTTACCCGCACCAAACCATAAGAGGCGAATTCCAAAACCAAACAATAATAGCCAACTAGAAGAGAAGAGCGAAGTTTAGATAAGATGCGGTGAAATTTGGGGAAAGCAAAAAGCTTGAAGAAAAGCAATAATTTCATTGTGGATAACCCCAACGGAAATCCTAAACTCGGCTTAGCAAAGGAGTAAAGCTCAAGGTTCCAGTGAAGAAAGAGTTGATAAAGGCCTCCGCAATGATGGTTGAAAGGAAACTTGCTCGAACTAAAGTCCAATAATATCCTTTAAATGTTTCTTAGGCTTTGAACCACTTGAAAATCAGGTACTTCACTTTATCCGCTGCCAGATCAGGTACTGCAATGATGAAGCGTTTGCGAACGGTCGTTGCTAATCGCCCTGCTTTGACGATTTCTGTGGCTGAAATGTCTGAGCCTGCCTTCTTCACGGAAACCATGTAGGGCGCGTGCTCGACGCCAGGACCGTACTTGTAAACAGCGAAGTCGCAGCCGAATTTTATTCCTGGTGTAACGATTAGGCCGCTGTCTCTAAGGTCATGGTAAACAGCGTACTTCTCTTCGAACTCGTCATATAACTGTTTAGCTTTTTGCCGCAGCTTTTTTAAGCTAACGTTGCCCTCGTCGGGTCCCTCGTAAATGGCTATTTTTTTATTCTCCACGAGATACAAGCCTTCCATCAAATCCAAAATCAGAGGAGCATCAAACTCTGGAATTTTCGGTTTAAGAATGCCGAGTGGTTTGCCGTAGTATCCGGCCTTGTAGAGATGGGAGCCTTCGGCAGAGTCCCACACGACCAAAAAGTTCTCGAGGAGTTCCACCTTTATTTTAGACATTTCGTGGTCGGCTCTTGTTACATGACGAACGAAATCATCCTTGCCGCGTCCGCGGCGTCTTCAGCCTTGTCAGCTGAGTTTTCAAGCAGTTGAAGGACGTCTCTAAGAAGCAGGAGCACTGGAACGTCGAGTTTACCGTTGAGCACTTTTATGCTTAATTCTCTGTAAAGGTCATCAACTATGCGCTCAGCAATCTCGACGTCTTTGGCTTTTTCAAGGGTTTTTTGGGAGCCATAGTTTAAAACCATCATTGTTTCCCTAAGCCTAATCACTGAGTCTAAGACGGCTAAGGAAAGCTTAAGCAGGTCTTTCTTGACGTCTGGCGAAACGTTCCAGTTATGCTCCATTATCTCAACCAGATAGTAAGCGATGCCTTCGCTGAAATCGGCTATTTCGCTTGATAAATTTGTGAACCTTAGGAAGTCTTCCCGAGCGATCAGAATGGCGCCTATTTCAGATAACTCTTGAGACACCATTCGTCTTGAATGGACAACTTCTTCTTCACCTGTTCTGATTTCGCTGAAGAGTTTTCTGGCGTTTTCTTTGTCGCCGCTTGCGAAATACTCAACAAGCTGGGGGATTTTTCTTGACACGTCGACAACCTTGCGCAGGTTATCTTGGCAAGCACTCAACGCTCTCCTCTTGACTCGTTCTTCTGTTTCTGAAGGAAGTACCATGTTTCGCCCCGCCAAATAACTATGCCTAACTCCGAATTTACTATCTTTCGTTCACTAAAAAAGGTAGCTGATTAACTTTCAATCAGTACGCCTAAATCTTTAAAGTTTATCTTCTCCTGGAAGTAAAGGTGAAGAAGCTTAGCTAAGTCTTTGATTGCTGTTCGAACCTGCAGCCAGCTATCCCTGTCTCTAATCGTCACCGTTTCATCTTTTAGGGTATCGTAGTCTATGGTTACGCCCAACTGTACACCTGCCTCGTCAGCTCTCGCGTAGCGTCTGCCGATGGAGCCTGTCTCGTCCAACTCGACCATGAAGCCCTCATTCGCCAACAACCTTTGCACTTGAAATGCTTTTGTATCCAAGCCATCTTTACTCATTAACGGGTAAACGCCAACCTGAACTGGCGCGATGCTTCTTGGGAAACCCATCACAACCCGATCTTCCTTTATACCGTACGCATACTCCAATGCTACGTAGAAGAGTCTGTCAGAGCCGAAACTGGGTTCAACCACATGGGGTACAAACCGGGTGCCGCGGACAATTGTTTTTTGCCGGCTGATGTCCACTTGGTCTCGTTTGATTTCGTAGTTTTCAACCATATAGAAGCCTTGTTGCTTCATGGCATCGGCGACCTCCTGTGCTGGAGCTTTAGCGAGTAGCGCCGCCACTTTTGCAGTCTCTCCCTTGAAGACTGGACCAAGCTTAGCTGAGATGGGCTTAACAACGAGCTCTTCCCTTTCCACTGGGTTAACGTACTCCTTGTAAACGGTCATGTCCACGCCGCTTGCTTGCATGTGGCATCTCAAATCGTAATCTGTTCGGTAAGCATGACCAGAGACTTCTACCCATCCCCAACGGTCAACCAGCCCTTCTTGGTCGAAGCTTTGGCTTGAGTAATGCGCCTTTTCCCATGGCAATTTTTCGATGAAACGCTGCTTTTCAGGCGGAACCCCTAGCTCTACTAGGAGTTTCTTAGCCATCGCCATGAAGAACGCTTGCCATTCAGACCGTATTACTTTGCGGTCAAGAGCTTCTTTAACCGTGAGGTCTGTTGCGTCTTCACATTCTTTGAGTCTGGTTTCGCACAGCAGAATGGGCAGCACTTCATTTTCTACTTCTGGAAGGAAACGGCAGCTCGGCTCTTCAGGGTCAAAGAAGAACTCTAAATCTGAAATGGTGAATTCTCTAAGCCTGATCAAGCCTTGCCTCGGCGAAATCTCGTTACGCAAAGCATGGCCAATCTGCAAGACGCCGAACGGAAGCCTTTCCCGTGCAACCGTGTAGAGGCGGTTAAATTCGACGAAAATGTTCTGTGCGGCTTCAGGTCTCCCGTAACCAACTGCGCCCGTGTAAGGACCAATTACGGTTTCAAACATCGTCAAAAACTGCTGTGGTTCGCCGAACTTGCCGCCGCAATCGGGGCAAACTATGCCATGCCGCTCGATTTCTTCTCTAATCTCTGCTAGACTCATTTTTTCAGCTTCAGCTGAGCTGATGCCCTTCGCCTCGAGCAAGTGGTCAGCTCGGAAACGGGCATGGCAGTTTTCGCATTCAACCATCGGTTCCTTGAAATGGTCGACGTGTCCTGAAGCTTCGAAAACTTTTCCAGGCGCGATAACGGATGATTCTATTTCGTAAACACCGATTTTTTTAACAAAAAGCTCTCTAAGCTTAGCTTCAATATTCTGCTTTAGCCTTGCACCAAGAGGACCATAAGTTACAAAGCCGCCGCTCCCGCCGTAAATCTCAAACGAAGGCCAGAAAAATCCTCTGCGACGCGCCAATTCGTTTATGGCTGTAAACTTGTCGCATTCAGGTTTTGTGCATTTTGCTTCGTTGTTCAATGTTCTTTACCTTTTTTAGGTGTTGGTGTCGTAAGTAGATTAAGGTTACTAACAAAATTAACACCTTTTCTCGACTCGGAAACGCTTAAAACGGTCAAATCATACTTAGCGGTTGAAAAGGAGAATATCTTTTGGGTTCAACAGAACAGGATAAACCAACTGTTGCCGAACTTCTTGCGAAAGCCAAGAAGCCCGTGCAGCTGGCTCCGCCGATGCACAGGTTCTACGAGGGAAAAATGCAGGTTATGCCGAAATGTGCCATCAGGGGAGTCGATGACTTTGCTGTCTGGTACACTCCAGGCGTGGCTGCGCCTTGCAGGGAAATCCAAGCTGACCCGGATAAATCCTTTGAATTAACTAACCGCTGGAACTACGTGGCGGTGGTTTCAGATGGAACAAGAGTATTAGGTTTAGGCGACATAGGCCCAGAAGCGGCTTTACCCGTGATGGAAGGAAAAGCGCTTTTATTCAAGTTTCTAGGCGGCGTTGACGCGTTTCCGGTCTGTCTCAGAACGAAAGATGCCGACGAAATAGTTAAAATTTGCAAGGCTTTAGAGCCGTCTTTCGGCGGAATCAACCTAGAAGACATTGAAAAGCCAAAGTGTTTCGACGTTCTTGAGAAATCCTGCGCCCAAATGAATATTCCAGTTTGGCATGATGACCAGCAGGGAACCGCCACGGTAATCTTGGCTGGCCTGATCAATGCTTTCAAGATAGTGGGCAAAAAACCCCAGGAGAGTCTAATCACGCTTGTCGGTTCTGGAGCGGCAAACATCCGCACTGCTTACGTTCTTATGCGGTGGGGCATTAAACCGGGCAATATAATACTTGTCGACAGCAAAGGCATCGTTCACAAGAAAAGAAGAGACATCACTAAAGAAGAAGACCCATGGAAGTACGACGTGACACAGAAAACTAACGGTGAAGACAGAACCGGCGACATCCAAGAAGCGTTCAAAGGCGTCGACGCGGTTGTGGCCGCTTCAAAGCCTGGGCCAGACACGATTAAGAAAGAATGGGTTAAATCAATGGCGCGGGACGCAATAATCTTCGCGTGCGCTAACCCGATACCTGAGATTTGGCCGTGGGATGCTGAGGAAGCAGGAGCGCGAATCGTGGCGACGGGAAGAAGCGATTTCCCCAATCAGGTGAACAACAGTTTGGGATTTCCAGGCATTTTCAGAGGCGTGCTGGATGTAAAAGCGAAAACTGTCACAGACGACATGTGCATCGCCGCCGCTAACGAGCTGGCGCTTTACGCTGAAGAGCGGGGGATAAGCGAGAAGGATATTCTGCCAAGAATGGATGAGTGGGAAGTTTTTCCAAGAGAAGCCGTTGCGTGCGCGTTAAAATCAATCGATCAGGGCGTCGCTAGAATCAAGCCGTCAAGAAAAGAACTGTTTGAGAGAGCTTCAGCCATAATCCAAAACGCCAGGCAATCAACCGAGATGCTGATGAAGCACGGTTTGATCAAGCATCCACCAAACGAGGAGAAGCTTCTCGAATAATGTGTCAACTCAGTATCGCTTCATTTTAGGAAGCTAAAGTGTACGAAAAGACAGATGAAAGCTTTTGCTCCTGGGTAAGTCATAGCGCGCGCTAATGGAGAAAGATCAAGAAAGACATGGGCTGAGAAGGTTCTGGATAAGAATCATAAATAGCCGCAGTCAAAGTTTCATTTCTTTTTTCTCCTTAAAAAATTGGATCCAGAACCTCAGCAAACCCTCAAGCAATCAAGGAGCTGCCATGACCTTTACTTTTATTAGAGATAATCTTCCGGGTAAGACCCGAAACGAATGTTCGAATTGGATTTGCCGGTTCCGGAGGCTCTTTCTCCCTCATTCATTTTAGCTAAGACATCACATTCCACCTTCGATACCGTTGACTCCAGCTAGTGACCACTTATGGGCGTTCCTATTTCATTATTGCTTTGAGGTCTTCGTCGGGTGTTTTGATGGGCATTATGTTGAATTTCTCGACCAGCACTTTGAGGACGTTGGGCGTGATGAAGGCAGGTAGGCTTGGGCCGATGCGGATGTCTTTAATGCCCAGGTACAGCAGCGACAGCAAGATGGCAACTGCTTTTTGCTCATACCACGACAGCACCAGCGAGAGCGGCAAATCATTAATCTGCACGCCGAAAGCGTCTGCCAATGCTTGAGCGATTTTGACGGCTGAGTATGCGTCGTTGCATTGTCCAATGTCAAGAAGCCTTGGGATTTCGTCGATTGTGCCTAGTTCTTTGTCGAAAAAGCGGAATTTGCCGCATGCAAGTGTTAAGATGATTGTGTTTTTGGGTGCTTTCTCAACGAATTCGGTGTAGTAGCTTCTTCCAGGTTTTGCGCCGTCGCATCCGCCGACCAAGATGAAACGTTTTATGTGCCCGCTCTTCACCGAATCTATTACTTTGCCGGCGACGCTTAGCACTGCGTTTCTGCCAAACCCAACTAGAACGGTTTTGCCTTCTTTGTCCTCTTGGAAACCAGGCAGTTCTAAGGCTTTCTGTATTACTGGCGAAAAGTCCGCGCCGCTTATGTGTGGCACACCCGGGTAACTCACCGGTCCTGAAGTGAAAATGTTGCCCTTGTAGCTCTCAACGGGCCTTTGAATGCAGTTTGTGGTCATCAGTATTGCTCCTGGAAAGTCAGCGAATTCTTTTTGCTGGTTCTGCCATGCCGTCCCGTAATGCCCATAGAAATGCGGGTACTTCTTTAGACCCGGATAGCCGTGTGTAGGCAACATTTCGCCGTGAGTGTAAACGGTGATGCCTTTGCCTTCACTTTGCTTAAGCAATTCTTCCAAATCTAAGAGGTCGTGTCCAGAGACTAGAATGGCCTTGCCCTTCTTGTGTCCCAGCGGAACCTTTGTCGGTACTGGTTGACCGTAAGTTTCTGTGTTTCCAGCGTCGAGCAGCTCCATGGCGCGTATGTTGATTTCTCCGCACTTGAAAACTAAACTGACGAAGTCACTAGCGCCGAGCGACTTATCAAGCGGAGCAGCGAGTCCTTCATTAATGAACGCGAATACGTTTGGGTCTGTTTTGCCCAGCGAGGCGGCGTGGTAAGTGTAGGCGGCTACACCCTTCAACCCGTAAGTTAAAAGCCACTGAAGCGAATGCAAGTCAGGGTCAACGGTTGGATCTGAGTTTATTCCATGCTGTTTGCCCTGTGCAATTAGGCCAGCGGTGGTTTTCTCAAGTTGGAGGTTGAACGCAGAGTTGACTTCAGCTTTTGCGGTGTACAAGCGACCGCGTAGTTGCTCCCGGTACTCCACAGCTTTTCTAATGTAGCTGCCCAAGGCTTCCGGGTCGAAGTTCACATTTGTCAAAGTCGTGAACAATGCTTCGCAGGTGAAGAGGTCGATCTCTTCGTTTTTTACACCTGCCTTTCGTGCTTCGGTTGACAATTGCCCGAGTCCACGCAGAATGTAGACAAGTAGATCTTGAAGTGCTGCGACATCTGCTGTTTTTCCGCATACACCCGCGACAGTACAGCCTTGTCCTTTGGCTGTTTGCTCGCATTGGTAACAGAACATTTGGTTTTGACTCATGTTTTGGCACCTATACTATAATGGTTTCTTTTCCAGATAGGCATTACCCCTAACATTTCAGGGATTCCACTGAAAGGCCAAGTTCGCAACAAATAAATCCTCCAGAGCCGTGTTAAAGCTCTCTTTTGAAATAGTGCGCCAGCAGCCGTCTCATGCCGCGTCTTATAATTTCGGAAAGCGTCGCTGGACTAATGCCTAGTTTAGCTGCGAGCTCTGCTAGCCTAACCTGCCGCGGATAATCGAAGAAGCCGCTATTCAGGGCAAGCCAAAAAATCCTTTCCTGGTTCTCGGTTAAAACCCCGATTTGCTGCTCGAACTTGCCGACTTTACGAATGTTAAATTTGAAGCCTGTCTTCTCCAAGTCAGTGATTACATCCTTGTACGCCTCATGGGTTGGCACCATAAAACTGTAGCTGATGACACTGTTCTCAATGCTTTTTCCCGACACCAAAAAAGCGCCATGTTTCAAGATGGTGTTGCAGACCTCGCAGCCTTCGCTTTCAAGCCAAACGGACGTTTTTCCTTGGACATGACCTTTAGCAGTTAGCTCCTTGGGAACCTTGCGCATTTGGCCTTCGCCAATGTCCATCAAGTGCCTTACAGAACCGGTGGCTGAGCTTCGCACATCGACAACTTTGAAGTGGTTGAAGCCGAGGGAGGCAAGTTTCTTAACCATTCTGCAATGTTTGTTTTCGATTTCGATTACAACGTGGTAGGGCTCACACCACGCATCAACCAAACTGATCAACTCTGAAGGATAATTCAAAAAACAAACAGTTAAACATACTTGCGATAAGGCCAAGTTTTGCGCGCAACCATGCGCTAGGTTGTTGTAGTTATCGTACTACAACAAATTCTTTTAAGTTTTGAATCGTATCAATCTATCAAGAATCGATTCTGAGATATTAAGGAGTAGAACGGAGTTAGGGATAAAATGTGTACTTTGCCTCAGAGTGTTGTTGATGTCCTAGACTGCGTTCCGATGCGTGAGTTACAAGAATACATAGATGATCGCAGAGTCAAGAAGACCGCGCCCCTTAAAAGACGAAAGGGCTTGGGTCTTGTCCAAGTGACAGCGTTGCCGAGAAAGACGATGCTCTTGAAGAAAGGCAAGTAAAACTTTGGAAACCAGATTGCGCCTTCTTTTGTGTTGTTTATTGTTCACCCTCGAGTTTTAGTTGGAATCCGCGTCTGGGTTTCCATACAAAGTGTTAGATTGTGATTTTCGCAAAGGACATTTTGCTTAAGCACATGTGGGAACTTATCATAACCATCCGGCGATTATTGAAGCTATAAAAAGAATAATGACGCCGATAACTATGATTTTTTTAGTTGAAGACTTCATCTGGTTACGTTCTCCGGAGGTCTGTTATCAAGATATACACCGCGTTAAATTTGGGTTTTGTGACTCCAAAATATGGATTTCGGGTTTTGAACTTTTTGCCGATTCGTTCACTGCGGATCGCCGACGATTCTTTCAGGAAAACACCAGACGCCCATTATTTCAATTTTCGCTGTTTCCATAGATTTTCACCTATTTCATGTGAAAAATCGCTAGTTACCCCTCACATATATACGTGCATGTTAGCAACAATTAAAAGTACATTCTGCTGCATGAACATTCAAGAAGATGTTAACATGTCTGAAAACTTCGGTAAGAAATGGGAACCGAGAAGAGAAGAAGAATCGTTAAGCACAACGATAAGGAACACGATTACGCCACCGCCTCCATTGAAGCCCCAACTAGACCTCGCCGTTAGAAAACTGGATATACAGGTAAGCAAGCTTGACCAAGCAAACGACCGTTTCACACAAAAAGACAGAGCCCTGTTCACGAAATTAGTCGACGCCTACACCCACCACGACACGGCACACGCCAACATTTACGCCACTGAACTAGCTGAAATACGCAAAATGGGAAAAATCATCATGAACGCAAGGCTAGCACTTGACCAGATTTCACTACGCATAAAGACAGTGACAGAGCTAGGTGACGTCGTTGCCACGCTTGGACCATGCATCGGCGTACTTCGCAGCGTTAGCACTGGACTCACCGGCGTCTTGCCCGAGGCCGAAAACGAACTAAGCAGCATCGGCGACTTGCTAAGCGGGTTAATGTTTGAAGCCGGAACAAGCAGTGGAATGTCACTAAACTTCGACACAGTAAACGAGGATGCAGCAAAAATCCTGTCTGAAGCGGCAACCGTCGCAGAACAAAGAGTCAACCAGAACTTCCCAGATTTGCCTCCTGGAATGCCAACTGGGTCAACAGCCAACAAAACACAAGCTTAAACCTAAATAATGCCCCCTTCTCTCAGCCCTCTTTTTCTTTTTGTTAAAAAAGTTAAGTCAAGTGATGACCGCTGTTTTTCTTTTAATCATAACGCTCTAGCTTAGCCTTTGTTCCCGATAGTTCTGCCATTGAACACAGCCAGTAGGAATTTAAGATTAAGAAAATCCTTACGGGCTTCTGTCTCAAACCATTTTTCCGCGAAGACATGCACCCCAGCTGTTCTTTGAGGAAGACGAAGCAATCCGAAAGACGAGCAGAGATGGCCTCTTTTTTTTTCCAAAAAATCTTAAATAATGCCTTAAGGTAATAGTTTTTTGAGGATTTACAATGTTTATCCCTTATTTGACTGTCGCTGGTTATAGCGTGGATGTTACGGGTTTAATTGTTACTCTGATAGGACTGATTATACTTTGGATAATCGTTTCAATCCCCGTCTGGCTCGCTGCAAAAGCTGTCACAGGCGGAAAAGCGACTTTCGGGGAGGCCATGTTGGCAACTCTTGCGGGTCCAATCGTCTATTTCATCGTTTCCTTCATAGTAGGCTACTTACTCAGCGCGTTGATAGGCTCTGCGGCTTTTGTTTTCGGTTACCTCTTGGCGCTTCTTGCTTGGATCTGGGTTTTCAAGGCTAGTTTCAGAACAGGTTGGCTTCGGGCAATTGCAATAGCATTTCTTGCCTGGGTTGTATTCATCGTGCTTAGCATAATTTTGGGAGCTCTGTTCAGAATATCTTATCCAGCGCCGTTTTTCCCTAAAATTTGAACGCAAGCAAAGGCCCAGAGACAGGTATCCCTTCTTTTTCTTATTGGAACACTTTGTCAGTCTAGAGTTTAAGGTGATTCCCAAAAACGCGCGCGGTTCCTCGGCTAATCGAGCATGTAAATGCGCCCATTCTAAGGTTTAGAACAATCGTTCGATAGCTTAGCATAAAATAACAGCGTGGTATAGCCCTATATGGCGAATAAAGATGGTTCAAAAAGAAACGAAGAAAAAGACGCAAATTTACTTGTTAATCGCAGCGCTCTTGGCGGTACTATTAGTTGCTGGAATCTACACTATAAGCAACACAACAGTGCCTTTTACGCGAACGATTGTTTCACCCATGAAAACTTTCAGTTCTATAACTGACCTGAAAAACTTCTTGCTGACCAACGCAAACTCTGGTACCACGTTCAGCGGCGGACCCTTAGATGCCCAATATTATAATAACGCAGGAGCGCCTGTTCCAACATCCGTGCCTGAAGCAGCGCCGGCCACAAGTTCTTCCACTACAAATCAGCAATCAAGCTATTCGACGACCAACGTTCAAGTAGCCGGAGTGGACGAGGCTGACACGGTTAAAACAGACGGGCAATACCTCTATGTCATAAACCAAAACTACTCTGCATCCTCCCAAAACAACATTTACATCCTCAACGCTAATCCGCAGGAAGCAGCGGTAATCGCGAGAATTCCCTTTGGGAACAACACTGATCTGGCTGGCATGTACCTGAGCCAAGACGGCAACACATTGGTGGTTTTGGGAAGCAACTATATGAACCCCTCATTTTACGCTGTGCCTGTTTCGCTACCAATGATTCCGGGTGGTGATCAAGCGCCGTATTACTATGGATACTTAACTTACGGAGTGTCAACTTTCATCTACGTCTACGACGTCACTGACAAGAACGCGCCAGCTCTCGCTTACAATTACACCATAAGCGGCAGCTACTTTGACTCAAGAATGATTGGCGACGACGTTTACATGGTTGTCAGCGAACCTGCTGAGTTGTACAATGGAACAGTCGCCTTGCCCACAGTCTACAACAACGCTGTTTCCTCAAGTATAATGCCGCAAAGCATTTACTACGTTGAGGCAAACGACACTTACTTTACGTACACAACATTTGTCGCGTTAGATGCTTTAGACACATCGCAAGCGCCCTTAAGCATGACCATTCTGATGGGCGGCACAAGCAACCTGTACGTTTCACAAAGCAACATGTACGTAACCTACCCGAACCAAAACGGTCAAAGCACGGAAATCTACAGAGTAGGCATTAACGGGCTGGATTTGACTTTTCAATCGCAAGGGTCGGTGCCAGGCTACATTATCAACCAGTATTCCATGGACGAGAATGATGGCTATTTCAGAGTGGCAACCACAACAAGCCTTGTTCCATGGCCAAATGAAGATGAACAGAACAACCTTTACGTGCTTAACATGAACTTGACAATCGTCGGCAGCCTTGAAAACATGGCTCCAGGAGAAAGAATCTACGCAGCTCGCTTCATAAACGATACGTGTTACCTCGTGACCTCTAATCAAACTGACCCGTTCTTCGTCATTAACCTCAGCAACCCGCAGGCGCCCAAAGTTGCTGGCGAACTCCAGATTCCGGGCTACTCAAGTTACCTTTATCCTTACGATGAAAACCATATCATAGGCATAGGCGAAGTGAACGACAAGCTAAAGTTGGCGCTCTTCGACGTAACAGACCCAAACAACCCAGTAGAAATAGCGAATTACACGTTTGCAGGGAACTATTCATCTTCAGAAGCGCTATATGATCCACACGCGTTCCTCTTCAATGCTCAAAAGCAGCTTCTGGTCATTCCGGTTTCAATAACCGACTTTGAACAAACGACCGTGGAATCCAACAGTTCAGTAATTCCGCCGGAGACAGGAGCCTCAGCGTCTCCTCCAGTCGTCAGTACACCGATAATTTTCCTGAACATGGAGTACTGGCAGGGCGCTTACGTCTTCAACCTCAACTTGACCAGCGGGTTCACCGTAACAGGAACCGTGACTCACATGGATCAGTCATTACTGAACAGCCAAGGATTCATAAATGAAAGCTCAAGCTATGACAGCCAAAGTGACGTTATAACGAGGGCACTCTACATCGGCAACACGCTCTATACAGTCTCAAACGCTGAAGTGGTCCTAACAAACCTAACTAACATGACTGAAATAGCCCAGGTTAACTTAGACTAACAATTCGACCCTCTCTTTTCTTTTGCAAAAATTTTGCTGAAAATCGCAACATTAACTTTCAGCCGCGGGCTTAGCATAAACTTGGACTTCGACGTTTGGAGCAGGGTTCCCCAAAAATTCCGTTAAAGTGCCTTTCCATATTGCTGAGCCGTTTGCAGTGAAGCCCACGGTTTGCGCGATGCCTTTCCAGAGGAGGGCTTTGTCGTAGTCTTTGGCATCCTGGGGCATGAACTCGAAGATTGATCGGCTTGCAATGATTACGAGTTTCTTTTTCATTCGGGAGATTGCGACGTTTACGCGGTTGAGGTTCAAAAGGAAGTCGCTTTCTATGCGTACATAGTCAGGGTCACTGACCGTTGAGGATATGATTATAAAGTCAGCTTCTCCTCCTTGGTACCGCTCAACTGTGTCGACACGAAGGTTCTCGTAGCCGTCGAGCAGCAGGTTCTTGATGACGCCCCGCTGTGCGTTATGTGGGGTAACTACGCCGACCGAGTCAGCTGGTACGCTACGCACTAGGGCATCCACGATTCTTGCCTCAACCACGTTGGATTGGAAACTCTCTTCTTCATCATGCACAACCAGCACAAAGACGTTTTCAGGGTTCAAAACAACCTTCAACCCTTCCGTAGTAGGATTGGCCACTGTGAGCGTCTGGGTTTGGTCGCTGTGGAAGTTGATACCGTCTTGATTGTAAACCCACTCTTTGAGAAATTCGGCTACTACTTGGTGGCAACGGTGGCTTTCGGCTAGACGCTCCGCTGAAATGTGCGCTTTGTGCTTAGCTTGAATGTGTTCCAACCCGAGGTCTTCCTGCCTGAGCAGCCGCAGGAAATCCATCGCGGAGAGGAAGGAGGCAATTTCCTCTATGGTTCTGCGATCCTCTTTTTCCCAGTTGTGCGCTTGGATTGGCGGAAGCTGTCGGTGATCGCCTCCGACGAGGATTTGCGCGTCTTTGCTGACGAAGGCTCCTGAAAGAATTAGTTCAGGTAGCCGCATCATGCTTGCTTCGTCGATGACTAGTAGGTCAAAGTAGCTTTCATTCCACTGGGGTTCTTTCCCGCCGATTTTCTTCATCAAGCCGTACAAGCCCGGAGGAGTCACGCAAAGGATCAATGGAGAATTTGACTCTGAGCTGGCGACAAGGGTTCCTTGCTTTGACAAGTCATTTCGGAGTTCAGCTATCAAGTCTTCATCTTCGTTGTAATTCACGTAGATGACGCCGTCTACCGGCTGCAGCGGGTTGTTGACTACACGGTAAATTCGCAGGTCCGATAGGTCCTTGTTGCCTTCGCGGCAGTAAGTCTTCCACGTCCTTGCAAGCTTAACCACGAATTCCTGAATCGCCTTGTGCGTCGGCGCAACCATCAGCACTCGGCATTTTCCCTTGGGTTTATGCGCGGCTGCATGGGCAAGCACGGTCAACTGTAACGTTTCAGTCTTGCCTGTCCCTGGTGGACCTTGAAGCATCACCATTTGTTCCTTACCGAAAACCCGCTGAATAAACCGTTTCTGCTCAGGTTTCGGCGGTGCGATAGTTCGCCGAATCCAATTCAGGAAATTCCCCGCTCCATCCTCGCTTAGCTGCCGGTACCCCATCGGCTGGCTTTCACCTGCGAGGAAACTTTGCAGCAGGCAGTAAAGCTCGTTGTTGGCCGCGTAGTCGAGGCATGTAGCTGCGCGCTCAGAGATGATGTCGTCGGCTAACTCGTCCAGAATGTAAGTGCGTCCAACCTCGAAAAGTTGAACGTGCCTTTTCCTTGCCGCTTCCTCTTTGTCGGTTGTGGGGAGATCGTGCCAGGCGGTGTACCGTCTCGTTTTTGCGGTTGGCCAGTGGAGAACCTTTAGGGTTATCTCCATTTTTTTAAGGTCTACTTTGTCTACGATGACTCGGGCGGATCTTTCAACCTCCGAAGGCGACTTACGTGCGGTTTCCTCGAACTGTCCCTGCATGTTATGTCTGATTTCGGTGGCAACCATCCAATCGCCGCTGCCTGAATCGTCTGACCCTTTGATTCTGCAAGCGTTCACGACGAACTCTTCTTTGGGAATGCCAAGTGACTCGTAAGTCAGCCTGCCCCTAACCACAAAGTCCTTCTCGTTTTGTTCAGCACTCAGGCATTCAAAAACGATCGACCTACCGGTGGCAACTCGTTGGCAAGGGAGAAGGGCATAGTGCTGGTAGAGTTCCTGGCGTTTGGCGAAATATTCTAAGTCGAGAAATTCCCTGCAGCTTCGTTCCAACGTCGCGTTTCCCAGCGTGAATTGAGGAATCTGCGGGACAGGAATGGGTTTCTTGCCGAGGCGCCGGTTCCGTATGTTCAGGTAGCGCTCCACGTGCTCCAGTGCCAAGCAAAGCTGGGTGCTCAGCAGCATGAGGTCTTCTTCGCTGATTCGGCGAGTTTTGGAGGGGTAATCGCACCACATACGCCTTTCCACCATGAGCTTTTCAAGATGCTTAACTTGGTTGTTTGTAAGTCGCCCCTTTGCCGCCCACATGTACTCGATGGGTATCTGGTCGCCGAAACGTGCCCTCGCGGGGTACATGCCTTCTTTTGGGCGCGGGTCTGAACCAAGAAGAAACGACGTCGTGCCATCCGGGTTCCTCGTATATGGGAGCTCGAAGTTGAAGAAGCCGTCGTAGAACGATCTGCGTAGGTCAAGCAGTGACCCGTCTTTGCGTTTTGCAGTCCATTCGTTGACGTCGAAGAAACCTGACTGCTTCAGGACAGGCAGAAGCCCCGTGCTGACGTAGCCGTCAGCTTTCCTCAGCATTATCTCCTCTTGGAGAATGGAGAACATCGGCTGGTCAATTGCCTGCCGCAAACCGAGGAGGTCGCGGACTGCGCCTGCTGTCGCCAGCGAAGAGTGGCGCCTTACTGAGTACATGAGGTGGTCTCGTTCCTGCCTCATGTAGAAGTAAAGGTGTATGAGTGCTTCGTCTGGGCTACCGACTTCAACCGCCATCCTGTTGATTTCCTTAGTGAGGTCGATGAAGAATGCTTCAAGCAGTTGCCTTTCTTGGACTGCGGCTTCCTTCTGCTCTTTGGGTATGGCGTCGACGATTCGTGAAACGGTCATTGGGTGTCCCTTGTAGCGAGTGCAGCTTACCCTAGCTGTGATCATTGAAATTATGTTTACAAGGTAGTCCCATTGAACATGGAAGTAGATTCTTATCATGCCGTCTGGGTTGAACAGCAGTGAAGCGTCTGCGCCTTCTTGGGGGCTTTCCTCTGGCAAGTTGCCGTATCC
Source organism: Candidatus Limnocylindrales bacterium (assembly GCA_035319575.1). Lineage (GTDB taxonomy): Archaea > Thermoproteota > Bathyarchaeia > Bathyarchaeales > Bathycorpusculaceae > Bathycorpusculum. Next base: position 38,155 of record DATHCJ010000021.1, on the reverse strand, counting down.
TGTGCCAGTCAGCCAAGGCATTGATCTTACCTTGTTTGTGTAGGGGCTGCTTGGATGGATGCCGTAGAGCATGTATTGTGCCCGCTGAATCAGTTTATCTATGTTTGCGCCGATAACCGGGTCCGTGGTCATTGACTGGACTTTCTGGGGGTCAAAGGCGGGAATTTCTTTGAAGTTGTAGGGCCGCTGCTCATCTAGTTTAACTATGGGCTTAAGCATGGCAAGGTCTTCTAGACGTGTAATGCCGTGCTGTTTGAGGGCTTTCTGTTCACCGCGGGTCAAGTTAAGCAACGCAATGCTTTCCTGTTCAACGGCTTCAACGACGCAACATTCATTGTAGCCGCAGTTATCGCATCTCCAGGACAGCTGGTAACCCACTTCATCCAGCGGTTTGCCGTAGATTCGCAGCAGCTCGCCGTTTTTGCTCAGGAGCCTCTTGATGTCTTCAATAAGAGGACCCATCCTGAAAATTGGGAGGCTCTCTGGGTCAAGCTTCTCAAAATCCGATTCTTTGTTAATAACGCCACCTTCAAAATCAACTTTAAGAGCACTTCTTCCTAGTGCGTCGGAGAGCAGCAACGCGTAAATGGCGACTTGGATTCTATGCGCCGTCTGCTCTTTCCAGCTGGATTTGATTTCGAAGATGCGGACTTTGACTTTGCCGTTTCTAATTGGCCAAACCGCTATGAGGTCCGCGATGCCTTTTACGTCCCACACTCCGATGTGCCCCCTCATTGGCGCCTGGTAGATCAAGACGGGTTTGTAGGGGGCGGCTGCTGTCGAGTCCAAGGCGTTTTCGATTATTTCCAGAAGAGCCTGAAGTGATTTGGGCCAAGCGCCTTTCCACTCCTGCGGGTCTTCTTTGGGGTCGAAACAGCTGAAGTCCCGGTAATCAGCGACTTTCGATTTTAATGTTAGAACGGTTTTTTCTTCCAGCTGCTTTCCCGCCGTGTAAAGTAGGGGGCTCAACGGTTTATGGAAGGCTTCAGGCCACTCGCGGTCTCTATGCAGCTTTTGGAAGCGGAGTTTGAAGTATCGTGGGCAAGAGTCGAAACGAATATACTCAGCTATGCCGGACGCGTCAAGAGACGGCAAATCCTCTGCAGGCTTCGTTTCATTGCGTGATTTCTCTTCCAACAGGCGAGTGCTCCCTACTCTCATGAACCAATAGACAGGTTGCTTAATGCAACGTCTACGTTTAAAGGCTTTATCCGAAATGCAGGTTATCAGCTAGAAATAGTTACTGTCTGGTTCCAGTAGAACACTCTAGAATACTCGTGCAGCGTTGGTCCTATAATGTCAGGGTAATCGTAAATGATGTTTAACCTGTCGTAGTAGCATGCCAGCAGAATCTGCGTGTCACTCCATATTTTCGCAGTGTACGAGTCATTGGAAGCGGGGAACAAGCCCCAGATTGTGTCGTCGGGGTTGCGGAATCCGAACCCGAAGTTTGCAGGCAAAACATACGCTCCCTCGGCTGGGTTTGATCCGAATTGACCTGGATTCGTGTGGAGTTCGCTCCAGAAGGTCTGCAATGCTTGAAAATCATCCGTGGTTAAAGTTCCGTAGGAAGTTATGTCAGGGTAGCTGAAAACAATTGCATAAGTGGCGCCAGCACTATAAGCCTGCGACAGGTCAGAGAATAACTCGTCTCCTGACTCAAGGTAAGGTGCCTGATCATACTTCCACGTCACTATTACCCCCCAATTCCTGTTGAAGGATTGCGCGGCACCCCTCTCTAGCGCGATAATGCCTTGCCTGCTTTGATTTCCCACAAACTCGGCGAAGACTGTGCTGTAGCCTCCTTGGTAATCGAACCAGTAAAGCCCGTAGTCTGAAGTGAAAATTTTGAGGACAGGAGTTGAAGTTCTATCCCCTAAGGTTCCGTAAAAATGGGTGAAGCCTGATAGCGTGCCGACGTAGGTTTGAGTGATCCGAGCGTAGCTGAGAGAAGCATTCATGATAAGCTGGTATTTGCCATCGTCAAGCTGGTTTCCACCGGGCTCATCAAACCGGTATATTCCCAAGAATTTATCTCCGTATTCACGTGTTGCGTTGCCAAACCAATCGAAAATGCTGTTGCTACCCGGGTAGCCGTTAGTACTATTGTACTTGAGGTAGCTTGTGATTAAAACGATAAAGTTAAGCCCTGAACTGTAAATGTAGTTGCAGGATTCATCGAGGGCAGTCCTGTTAAACGTTAGGGTAACTGAGCCTATGACGAAAAGATTCGTGTAATCCTTAACTTTATCCACTAGGGCTTTAAGTTGGCTAAATTGGCTGCCGTAAGCGAATTCGACACCGACATAAAACGGCCTGGCCGAAGGCTTGAGAATCAAAAAAAGCGACACGGAAATCAAAACGATAAGCACTGTGGCGGCTGCTATGACGTATTTTCGTCTCAAACTTGCTCAACCGGTCATTAAAGCAACTTCACCTGCGGTACAATCCCATCAATTCGCCCTTAGCTAGAATGTGACCCTGCATTGCTTTTTCCACGTCTTTCTTTCTCGAGGTTGCACCTAAACTGAGCTCAGTGTCCAAAGCGTAAACCTTAAAGAAATACCTGTGTGTACCGCCCGGCGGGCAAGGACCCATATAACCCTGCTGCTTTGCGCTGTTAACTCCCTCTTTTCCGGGCACCGAGTTCTCCGCTATCTTGCTTGTCGAGGCTGGAATGTTCCATACGATCCAGTGGTCCCACGTGCCGCTTGGTGCGTCAGGGTCATCTACGGCTAGAACAAGCGTCTTTGCTTCTTTAGGAATTTCTTCAACAGTTAGGGGCGGGTTGATGTCTTGTCCGTCGCAAGTGTATTTTTTAGGAATAAGCTTCCCCTGTTCAAAAGCTGAGCTTTTAACCGACAAATCTACCATATAGATCACCAAAAAGAAATGTTTGATACGTTAGATAAATAGTTGCTTGGGGCCGCTTCACCAGTTTTTTCTCGCAACAGCCAAAACACCTTAACCAGAACATGCTGTTCTCGATTGCATGCAGGGCCGTAGAGGTTTTTATGCATAGCCAGCGCCTAACGAACCAATGATTTAAACTTCGGCTTTTCGAAGAAGATCATTTGCAGCTCCAACGTCTGTTTTGTAAAAGAAAGCAGAGATCGCTGCTGAAATTACCCCGCTTACGGCAACTCCGATTATGAGGTTCAATGAACTTATTGAAGTATGAGACAGAAATGCCAAACCGTACAACAAAAGCAAGGGTGCAAGAACTGCTCCTCCAGCAACTATGCTGACGCCAAAACCAATCAACGACCATTCTTGACGCACCATTCTTGCTCTTCGGCTTGCCGAAAAGTCTGCTCCTCTGAAGCCAACCTGAAGCGAAACTGAAGCTAAAGCGGGAACCAAAAAGAAGGCTTCAAGCACAAGAGCAATCGTTTTTCGGAGGCTTGGATGATAAACGATTACGCCCACCACGGAAGAAATGACTAGTATGATGATTGAAAACATAACTGCAACGAAGAATTTGCTTTTGACAAGGTTCTTTGCCGTAATTGGAGAAGCGTAAATTCGCCAGACTGCTTGTCCCTCTTCACCTATCAAACTTTCCCCTAACAGCATGGCCATAGAACTGGTCGGCAAAAGGAACATCCACGCAACGTAGATTATGTTGGCGCTTGGAGTAGTTACGCCGCCGGAAGTTATTCCGACAGATTCAAAGATCGCTAGAATGATTAGAATTATGGGAAAGATGTAGGAAGCCAACAGTTCTCGGCGTCGCGTAAATGCTCTTAAATCCTTGCGGATTAGAGCTGCTTCGACGGATGGAAAGCCAAGTCTGCCGAGTATCCCTGTTTTCGGTGCGTAAACGCCGCTTTTCTGTACTGTTATCGCTGGAGGCTCATAAAGTCCGTATCGCTTGTTTAAATCAACAGCGAGATAGTACAAACCTGCGATAAGAAGCGCTGATAAGACTGCGAAAAGAAGACTTAGCAAATACAATCCTTTAGCAAGGTATGAAACGACTAGGGCGGGCCAAACAAAAGGAACGTACCACACAGCGTTTTGGGCTGCAGTTAAGTTTGCGACAAATGCTCCAGTACCATAGATTATGTAGAAATAGGCTATGTAGAAGATTACGATGATCAGGATGTAAGTGATGAACCTTAGCCATATGGCTGCTCTTCCGCTTGACTTGTAGACGGCGCCTGTAAATCGAACTTGGATTAATCTGAGGCTTTCAGTTATGGAGCTTGCCATGAAAGCTGCTCCAAGAAGGACAGCCACCGTTAACAGCGCCTGCAAAATTAGGCCGTTGAACGCTGAGAAAACAATTAATCCCGAAGATAACCCGACGACTAATGCAGCTGGCCAGCCGAGTAAGTTAGCCAATATCGAAGCCATGGCGTGCTCTTCCCATGTTATCGGCAATGAGTAAATGACTTGACCTGACACCTTTACGCCAATCTGAATCTGCTGGAACAGAGTAAACACCAAACTTACTACTAAAACCAGAGTTGGCAAAACCGAGAAAAAGCTGACTGCTTCAATACTTAACGGCTTTACTCCAGCGGGCACTCCATGAGAATAATAGGCAGACGCCGCAAGGTTACTGAGATATCCACCAATAACGCCGATGATTAACGCCGTCCAATAGGGCCAGTAAGCGACAAAACTGTTTTCCCTGTATCTTGTGGCTTTTACCCCTCTGATAAGCCTGCCTGACTTACGATCTACGCGAACAAGGTAAAGCACGTTTTTCCAGTTCATCGGGTCAGTTCCTCAACGACAGCTCTGAGGTCTTCTGTTCCAGTCAGCTTCAGGAAGATGTCTTCTAAGCCCGAGTTAGGCAAACTGGCTTGCCGTCTTAACTCGTCCATATTGCCGAGTGCTAGAATGTTGCCCTGATACATTATGCCTATTGGGTCGCAAATGGCTTGTGCAATTTCAAGCACGTGAGTTGACATTATCGTTGTTACGCCTTGCACCTTAAGCGATTGCAGGTAATCCTTAACAATGCGTGCTGAACGCGGGTCCAAAGCGTTAAGGGGTTCGTCAAGCAGCAACAGCTTGGGCTTATGAATAAACGCTGAGATTAAACTGATCTTCTTCTTCATCCCGTCTGAGTAGCTGTTTATCATGTCGCCTTCGCGACCTTCAAGCTGAAAGGCTTTAAGATACTCGGTTATGCGCTGTCGCTTCTCAGCCGTGGGCACACCGTAAACGTCAGCTATAAAGTCTAAGTACTCTATTCCGGTTAAAAACTCGTAAAGGTTAGCCGCTTCGGGAACGTAACCTACGAGACTCTTAACCTCTACCGGCTGCTTCAAAACGTCCAAACCTAAAACATTAACGCTTCCCTTATCAGGCGTTACCAACCCCAAGAGCATTTTGAGCGTGGTGGATTTTCCTGAACCGTTAGGCCCCAAAAGTCCGAAAATTTCTCCTGTTCCTACAGTTAGGTTAAGGTTGTTTACCGCCACTATCTCATTGTACCGTTTTGTCACTTGATTAAGTTCAACTGCAGCCTGAGTGTACATGGTTAAATCTTCACCAATTGTTGCAAGAAGAGAAAAGCATCACTATTTAAGCATAATGTGCAGCTTAAAGCCACTGCAGTCTCTATTGTCACTTACTCTTTTCAAAAAAAGCTTCTGAGCCTCGTTCAAAAAAAAATGTGGGGATGCGAAAAAATCGTCTGAAGCTCCATGTCGTCACTTAAAATTCAGGTCAAAGCTTATCGGGACAGCATCGCCCCAAGATTGCCTTATCGGGCAGATTTTCTGCGCCATCCCGTAAATGGTGCTAGCCTTGTTGCGTTCTCGGTCATTGTCTGTTTGCAAGCCAACATCCATCTGAAAGTGAACGTCTGTGAAAATTAGTTTCTCCAGGCCTTCAACATTCATTTTAACAGTTGCCTTCGTGTCCAAGCTTTTGAGCCCCAACTGGCTGTTTCGTGCAATCAGCAGAAACAGCGTGTTCATGCATGATGCTAGGGCTGCAGCGAATATGTCTTCGGGTGCGCAGTAGCCCTCTTTTCCTCCGAACATTGGCGGTGGGCTAACAGTGGTAAGGTCTTTGCCATTGATTGACAGTTCGCATTCAGTTCCGCCTTTCCAAGTTGCGGTTCCCACAAAATCCATTTCTGGCATAATCAATCACTAGGATAGTGTTAGCAGAAGAAAAATTTAATGTTTGCTGAATCCTTCAATCAATTCTTTAATTCTTATGTTCCTAAAATCTGAGAGCATATGCACAGCTTTGAATTGTTATCTTTCGTTGCCCAAAATGGTCGTTAAAAACTTAAATCTTGCTGTTGTTCCAATTGCTGGAAGAGAATGAAAAAAATGCCCCATGTCATCGAAACAATTCAATTAACGAAGGAGTACAATTCAGTTAAAGCAGTTGACAACCTCAACATAACGGTTGAGTCTGGCGAAATCTTCGCGTTGCTCGGTCCAAACGGCGCAGGCAAAACCACAACCATATCGATGCTTTGCACCATCCTCAAGCCGACATCCGGCACCGCGACGGTTAACGGCTTTGACATCGTCAAGGAACCGAATAATGTCAGAGAGTCAATCGGCATAGTTTTTCAAGACCCAAGTATCGATGACAGGTTAACGGGCAGAGAAAACTTGCAAATGCACGCTAACCTGTACGGGGTTCCGGCGTCTGAGCAGACGGATCGGATAAATCGGATTCTGAAACTCATCGAGCTTGAAGACCGAGCAGACGATTTAATGCGTACCTACTCTGGCGGCATGAGACGTAGGCTGGAGCTTGGTCGAGGCTTGATTCATTACCCTAAAGTACTCTTTCTCGACGAGCCCACAGTTGGATTGGACCCGCAGACCAGAGACCACATTTGGAAGTATATCCGAGACCTGAAAGAAGCACATGACATCACGGTGGTTTTAACCACGCATTACATGGATGAGGCGGATAGGCTTTCAGACCGCATCGCCATAATGGACTATGGCAAAATCGTAATCTTAGACACGCCTAACAAGCTTAAAGAGACACTTGAAGGCGACGTTGTCGTCGTGAGGGCAAACAACATCAGTGCCTTATCGGAGCTTGTGACTAAGTGGTTAGGGTTCAATCAAAAACAGGTAGTTGACGGCGCGCTTGAAATTACTGTGCGCAACGGAAAAGTCGCCATGCCCAGAATCATGGAGTTAGCAACTCAAAACAACGTATACGTCGAATCCATACTTCTGCGTGAACCAAACCTTGAAGACGTTTTCCTGCATTACACAGGAAGAAACATTCGGGAAGACACAAGCAGGGAGCTACATGGTCTATCTGCAGCACGGAGGAGGCAAATAAAATGAGTGAAACCCGCGGATTCTATAGTCTTTGGCTCAGAGAACTCAAACGATTCGTCAGAGACCGAACAAGGATCGTAACCAGTTTCGTTCAGCCCGTGCTGTGGCTAGTTATTTTCGCCGCCGCTTTTGCAACACGTTTTGTAGGATCGTTGCCGGCGGACTTGAATTTTCGTCAGTTTCTTCTCCCGGGAATAATCGGTCAAACGATTCTTTTCACTGCCATGTTTATGGGTATAAACGTCATTTGGGACAAGGAATTCGGCTTCATGAAAGAAATCCTAGTTTCCCCAGTTTCCAGACTGACGATTTTTCTGGGAAAAATGGTTGGCGACAGCACAGATGCTTTCTTGCAGGGAATAATTGTTTTTGTCATAGGCCTAGCCATAGGCATCCCCGTGAAACCCATCACGCTTCTGTATGCACTACCCATTTTAATGCTCATTTCCTTTGGCTTGGTAAGCATTGGATTAACGATTGCAAGTTTCATAAGTAACCTAGAGGGCTTCGGCGCTATCCAGACATTCGTTAACTTGCCCCTGTTTTTTCTAAGCGGCGCATTGTTCCCGCTTAAAGGTGGCGCTCTCCCAACTTGGCTAACTGACGTTGCCGCATGGAATCCATTAACCTACGGTGTTGATGCGTTGAGACACGTCATGTTGGGGAATGCATGGACGCCTCTGCAAGTTCAGCCTTTATGGGTTGATATCGGATTCGTTGCGCTCTTCGATGGCATAATGATCGTAATCGGCACTTGGGCTTTCACCAGGATGAAATAAGAAAGCGCCCTCCAAAACCCTTGTTTCTGCATTAAGGCTTAAAATAAGCTGTTTTTTCAGATGATTTCCCGAATGCTTTCTTAAGCCAGATTTTTAAGCCTCAAAAAAGCTTTAAGCAACTTGCGTCCTATGCAATTATGGTGACAAATATGCGAAAAATAAGAAGCATAATTTATGTTGCCTTGGTTGCCACGGCAGGTTTGCTCGCAGCTACAATTAGTCCGCTAACAGTTTTGCTGGCCTTGATGAGCATGATTGCTTTCTTGGTGATTGCCAGGCAGATGAATTTCTACAAGATATTTATGATGATGAAAAGTTGGGCGAAAAACATTTCCAGACTCCGAGTTGAGATCAGAGCAAAGCTTCACACAGGCTTCCGCGACTACAACGATCCACTGGACTCCGAGAATTCTCACCGCAGCGGAAGATGTAGCTGCACAAGATAAAGCCCACTTTCTTTATTTCTAAATGGTCAACCGAGTAAGACGCATTCTTCTGCGATTGTATATGCAAAGTGTAGATGCTTGCCGTATATGCTTTCACTACCTAAAGGGCAGTCCTGCGCACACGGAACAAAAGCGAAACACAACAACTCGCCAAACGTGCATGAAAAAGAAAACTGGAAAAGTGTTTATTGCTTGTTTGTCATTTCGTTTATTTGCTGTTCCATCGCGTGACCGCGGCAGTAAACGACGGCTTTTTTGACTCCTGGAACCGATGTTGCGGCAGCTTTGATGTCGGCGGCAAGCTTGAACGCGATCGGGCAGAACGGGCTTGTCGGTACAAACTCCACGGTGACTGTGCCAGGCTCTGTTTCTTTAACACTTTGAATCATCTGCATCTCGCCGAACGTCATTCCCGTTTCAGGATCCTGCACTTTGCCAACTTCTATACGCACTTTATCTTCTAAACTCATTACTCAACGACCTCAATAATTATTGACTAAAATAATAATTATTATAGGATATAAACTGTTAGCTCAACGGCACAGGCGTTTTCATGGTTTTCACCACGTTGCCTTTGATAACGTAAAGTGACATGAACAAGTGCACGCCCATGAAGACTCCGCAGGCGATGAAGACCGGCGCGTAACCCAGAGTCTGAGCGATAAAACCTCCCGCAACAAGCGATGAAAACTCAGCCAGCCTCATGGGCGCGTGGAGCATGCCAATGTCAAGTGAAAGGTTTTTGCTATCCTTCGCCACCTTCAGCACTGTGTGCTCGAAGAACCCGACGCCATAGCCGCGGACAAAAGCAAGAATCAGCAGCGCCGCGGGAAAAATAAAGCCTGAAACGGCCAGAAAAATCGACGCGACAACGCTGGCAACAGTCAAGGCGGCTGCACGTTTCCAACTCAGGGATTTTTCCACGCTGAGCCAAGTTGCAGCGGCGGAGATTGCGTAGTAAAGCATGAAAAGCACGCCTATCACAATGTAGCTGTACCCAAGCTTCTGGCTCATAAAAATAGGCAACAAAAGGTTAACCAGTGGGTAAGTTGCAATACTATTGAAAAGCAACGCGACAGAAGCCACCCAAAAAATTCGGCTCCTCCCCCTTGGGTCAAGCGGGTTCAGAAAACGTTCAGTCTTCGACAGCGGCTTTGTGCTGCTGCTTCTCCAAAGCATCACGGCGGGCACACCGATTGCAAGAGCGACAAGAGCCAGCACCAGAAGGCTCATCGAAAAACCTAAATAAAAAATTCCCAGCCCTGCCATTGCTCCGCCTAGAGCCATACCGATCCAGATTATCCCGTTCATCTTCGTTGCTTCATGGCCCGCGCGGTTCGGTGATAGATGATAAATCGCGGTTCGACTCACCGCCCAGTAACTTGATTCCCGCAGTGCTTCGACAATTTTTCCCAAAGCGAAGAAAGGCCACGTTGAAGAAAAGTAGTATATGAGTGTGGAGAAAAAAGCAGATGGCCAATTAATGAGCAAAAAAACATGGGACCAGCCGACATAGTCAGCGATGGAGCTGAAGATAAGGCGGGCGACAAGGAAAACCAACGGCAGAATCGACAATACCAAACCTATCACGGCGACGTTAACGTGCTTCGCCAGCAACAACAGCGGAATCAGCAGGGTGAGGGCTCCTGACACAAAGTAGTTTAGGAATGTTATGGCGTTAACTCTTCTCAAACATGCCACCCAGCCAGCTTTCTTTTCTCCTGCCCTCTCCACTTTTGTTATTCGATACTTAAATATTCAGCATGGCCGTTTCATGCCTAACAATTCGAAGGCAAAGTTAATTCGGCAGGTTGCAGACACTTAAACCTGCGCGAGGCTCTTGTTTGGCGTTTGACGAGTCATGCATATTCTGCAGGATAGTGCGAAAACAAGCATTGGCAAGCGTGGTTTACGAAGACGGCGCGGTCATTGCTTTTCTGGACATAAGACCCTTAAACATGGGGCACACTCTTGTCATCCCGAAGGCTCATTTCGTGGATATCATTGATACGCCTGAAGAGCAAATCAGCCAAGTGCACAAGGTCAGTAAACGAATCGCAGCGGCAGTCAAAAAAGCAACGGGAGCAGACGGCATCAGCATCATTCAGCAAAACGGCAAAGCGGCAGGGCAAGATGTTTTCCATTTGCACGTGCATGTGGTTCCTAGATTCGACGGGCAGAAACTAGCGGGTTTTAACGAGCTTAAAGTAGTTGAGAGAGCCAAGCTTGACGACATGGCAGGAAAAATCAAGCAGTTTTTAAATGATGAGTAATAATCAGGTTCAGCAGTTAACAATTGTTTAATAGTTAAACGGTAAAACGTGTAATTTCTGGCGAAATACTATTTGAGAGCAACAACGGACACTTATGAAGAAAGGCATCTCGGGTACAGGCGCGTCAGATGCAAGATCTGCTACGGAACTGGCATGGACACCAGCAGCTCACCGATAGTAACGAGATGTGAAAAATGCGAAGGAACAGGTTGGCGATTGTTCCCTGAAGGCCCGACGGAAACGTGCTCTTCCTGCTCGGGCAGAGGCAAAGACTACCGATTTACTCGTAAAGGCACAGCATGCCAAGACTGTGACGGCTTCGGCGAAGTCAAACTGCTTTAACTTAGGCAAAAATTTTTGGAACATTTTACAAATCCGTGGAAGAAGCAATTTTGGATAATCTTATAAGAACGAATTCCTAGAGTAAAATACAGCGACTCATTTAGGCAGGAGTTATTTTTGGCAAGTAAAAAAGGAGACAAGTACAAATGTGATGACTGCGGGCTAGTGCTCGTGGTTGACGAACCGTGCGGTTGTGAAGAAGTCGAGTTAGTTTGTTGCGGCGCCCCAATGAAGCCGGTTAGGAAGACTGAAAAGGCAAAACCTAAAGCCGGCAGCGCTAAACCGAAAAAAGCTTAAAACCGTTTATTAACCCTCAAACACTATCCTTCCCCTTTTTTATGATGCTTACCATAACTGATTAACGAAGCCTACCGGTTAAAAAAACGAACCCGAAATCAAGCAAATAAATTCAAATATCTTTCTTTTTCCTTTCGTTTTTCAAAAAAATTAGAGTAGCCTGCAAAACGCAGGTTACTTCTAAATTTACATGGGTTTCTCCATGGGTTTCTCCATCTTCGCCATCTTCGGCATAAGTACTGCGTCTATGGCGTGGCAAACCCCGTTGTCCACGACGATGTCTGGCTTGATAATGTTTGCACCGTTAACTCTCATGTGCCTGTGCAGGTGCCAACGCTTCGCGTCAATTTGAAGTTCGCCTCCGTTAAGAGCCTGCAGATACTCGTGTTGAGCTAAGTCTGCAGCCATCATCTTCCCTGAGACCACGTGATACATTAAAACATCCTTAAGCTTCGCAGTATCCTTCATCAGCATGTCTAGTTGATCTTTTGGCCATTTGGCAAACGCCTCGTCCGTGGGGGCAAAAACAGTGAATGGGCCTGGACCTTTAAGCGTGTCAACCAGTCCAGCAGCTTTAACTGCGGCTACAAGTGTGTTGAACATGCCTGAAGACATGGCGGTGTCCACTATATCCGGCAAAATTTCACCTCCGTTTACAGTTAAATCCTAGAAGCCTACGCTTATAATGACTTCAAAACAAACTATTAACCTTTGCTGACTTGGCAGAACCCAAGTTTTCCATCTTAAAACGTTCTTGCTGAGTGTGCTTTTTGTTCAAGGGCGCTTACACAGGTTTTCTAGCGCTGTGGCGTATGTTTGATGGACGTATTTTGGAGTTCTACAGAAGTATCTGGTTGGGACCCGGCGAGATAGTATTGCGGAATTAGTTTCTTTTATGGGCAACGGCTCTGTTTTTTTGCTTATTTCGGCTCTGTATTAGAAATGTTTATTATATAGTAAGACATAATATACGATACTTTGTTGCGTTGAGAAACGCACAATGGATTGAGCGATGGAGTTGAAAGATTGAAGAAAGAACAAGTGAAGTCAAAAGGTAAGTTTGTGTCCGATTCGTCGGAGCCGTATTTCTATATAGCGTTGGTGCTAAAGGGTACGGAGAATCAGTATCTGAATCTTTTAAAGTACGTTAACAGAAGCAATGGTGCTCAGGTTGTGTATCAGTGCAGGTCTTTGACGTACTTGCGGGTGGTCAGGGATGACCGAGCGAGACCCCAGTTGGAAAATGCTGACCCAGTTAAGCTGGAAGCACGCGAGGGTTAAGCAGATGAACCATTTCAGCCTAAGAAGGCTTTTTTGGAACAAGCGGGCTTTGGGTACTCCAGTGGCGAACCTGATTATCTTGGTTGCGGCGGTTTTGCTGGCAACAGTTGTCGTGGCTTATGCTATTAGCTTGACTACTTCCGAGGTTCAGAAAGAAAAAGTGTACATTGCAACAACCCACGTTTGGTATGTGAACAGCGTTGAAAGCGAAGCGGCGATTGGCATTTCAAACATTGGTTCAACCGACGTTGTGTTAACTCAAATTAACGTCGACGGACTGCAATGCCAGTGGAACGGCACGACTAACTACGTCGTTTACTGCGTGGTTAAGGGGCCAATTCCGGGCGATTTGCCTTTTGTTGAAGAAATTAGCAACACTGCCAACACGACGATAGCTGTAGGTGGGCAATCCTTCGTTTTCACTGCTGCTGGTGAAGGCTTGTCGATTAAGTCAGGGTATTCTGTTGGGTTCTACATTGTTATTCCTAACCTCATCTCGATATACGACCTTTCCACGCCTGTGCAGATGACCATCAATACAGCTCAAGGCGTGTACTTCACAGAAACCTTAGTGCAAAGCACATAAGCCATCTTCCCCTTTCCTCTCTCTTTTCTTTATGTCTAAATTAAAGAGCGCGGCTACTTGAAGAACACCTGTTTTTGAAGACGCACGTTCAGTTGCCAGCCGTTGGCTCTCAGCAGCCGAAGCTGAGGCGCGTGTCATGTCGGCTTGAAAGATTCTTTCTTTAAAAGAAGTAGACGCTTGATTTTGCATTTTTTGACCGATTTGCTTTTGGTTGTTTTCTTGGGGCAGAACTTGAATCATTTGCAGGTTGCGTCAATAACCGTCAATAAGCGTCAACAGGCGTCAACAGGTGTCGCTAGAGTTAGTGAGTAAGCTATATGCTCAGTTGGAAAGGCAATGGTATTTTCTCTGCTGACTTAGCGTTAACAAAGTAGAACTCTTCGCCTTGAAACCCACAGACTTTGTTGCATTTATCTAACAGCTGAAGCGAATAAACAAACAAATGCTGAAGACAACGAGCCTTTGGGTTGGCAGGATTTCCAAGATTTGAAGTAAGGTCTTGCCTTGATCTAGAGCATCTAGCGCTTTGGATTACTTGATGCCATTTTGTTCTGCTAATTTTCTTGCTATCAAGTCATGGTTCACAAAATAGGTATGCACGTATTCCGACGAATATTCTAAGGGATTCCATGAGACAACAAAAAGGTACCCTTTTTGACAAAGTGGATTATTTATTCTTTCATCAATCTCTGTGAAAACAAGATTTTTTCGTTGAGTTTCGTCTAGGTATAGGTTGATCATAAAAATCACGGTCAGCTCTTTGCCTTCAAAGACAAATTTGCCATTTTCGCCAGTTAGCTTTACTCTGCCAATTGGTTGACTCTGTCAAGGAGATTATTTCTAGTTCTTCCTCCTGAGGCAGACGAGCAATGATATCAGCTAATACACTTCTATCGTATTTTTGGCACATCCAGGCTTTATTCGACAGGCCCTTTTGTCAGGCATTGATTCAACCGTAGCAATTAGAGCTTGAACAGCAGGGTGGAGTGTTCTTTTTATTTTGTCCCGTTCGCGTTTCGCTTCTATTAGATAGATGTTAAGCGAGTCAGAATTCCAAACTCTGTCTGGGTTTTTTTGCAAACTCTTAAAGGCTCTTTCATCTGGCATTCTAGCGGCAGGTGATTGATTGTTGATCCATTCGAATCTGTCAATCAAGAAAGCACCAAACGAATTATCCATGATTGTTTGTGGCTGCTTTATTTCACCAATTCGCTCGATTTTTGTGTTTGTCCATCCTTCTAAGTAAGCAGGTAGAATCGCCGAAACTAATATTATGCCTGGGAATTTTTCGTAGGCAATTGCTTTCTTGTCGTTATTAGCCACCGTAGCATCGACGGTTCTTAGTAGGTACGATTGAAAGTTTGGCGGCATGCACTTTCTTGACTGATCTCGCTTAGCAAAACAATATGATGTTCACATGGTCCGGGACTACTGCTCTTTCTCAGCAAGTAATTTCGCCATGATTCCTCGGCAAGCGTTATCGACGATGCTAATCTGAGGTAATTTCCTTTTAAGAAATCGCAATTCAGGTACAATACTCTCCAACTGAGAGAAACAACAAATTCCAGAAGCCTTTCGTCGTATTGAAAAGTGTTTGTTTGCTTTCTGAGGTGAGGGTAAAAAATACGTCTGGAAAAATAGGTCTCATAGCCTGAAAGTAACATCAAACAATCTCTACAAAGTAATTGTGCTTTCCACATATCTTGACTTCGTTCACTCGGTCTATGGGGTCGCGCATGAAACCAGTTGCAGATGGTTATGACAACCAAAAAAATTTTTTCTGTACTAAGCCGCTGTTTTCTACTGCTTTCTAGCCGGAGATCCCAAAATTCGTTTAGACTACTGTCGAAGTTAGCGAATGGTTTATTAGGATTTTATCCACTTATGGGATTATCCTGAAACTGGATAAAGTGGTCGCATGAAGTTCTATAATAGGGAAAGAGAACTTGAGACTTTAGAGAAGGCTTATTTGAGGTCAGGTTCTGATTTTGTTGTCGTCAGCGGCAGGCGGCGAATAGGGAAAAGTCGTCTTATCGACGAGTTCATCAAGGGTAAAAAAGCGGTAAACACGCTTATAGTGCCCAAAGAGGAGAAGCAGGTTGCCAGCGACATTGAGGCGGAAGTTCGGCTAAAGTTGGGGTACTCTCCATCCTTTCGTTCTTTGAGGGATGCTTTTGAGTATCTTTTTGAGCAGAATGTTGACCTCGTGTGTCTTGACGAGTTTTCTAACGTTCTTGCCGTTAATGAGGCAGTTCCTTATGAATTGCAAAGACTATGGGACAAGTACAAAGATTCCAAGAACGTTCTGCTGGTTGTTTCCGGGTCATATGCTGGAATGATGAATCGTCTTTTCGCCGCTAAAAAAGCACCCCTTTTTAATCGTGCCACATTGACGATAAATCTTGAGCAGCTTTCGTTCAGGACTGTTGCGGGTATTTTGAGTGATTTTGGTGTTCTGTCGCCTGTTGAACTGGTAAGTTTTTACTGTGTTTTTGGCGGTGTTCCGTTTTATTATGTTCTCTTGGAGAAACTTGAGAACCGTTCTTTTGAAAGCGCCGTGAATGCACTGTTCTTTGATGTCGGGGCACAGCTTAAGGAAGAAGGCGAGAACGTTCTAAGGCAGGAGTTCGGAAACGCCTATGCAAAGTATTATGCTGTTTTAGAGGCCATTAGCGCCGGCTACGTTTCGATGAATGAAATATCTCAGAAGGTCGGAGTTCGTTCGACGACTTTAACCAAGTATTTGAGAGCTCTTGTGCATGATTTCAAAGTTGTTGAGCGTATTGTTCCGTTTGGAGAAAAACCTGTCAGAAGCAAGAAGGGGCTGTACTTTATTGTTGATAATACGCTTGCCTTTTGGTTTTCCAAGGTTTATGGGAAACTATCTTCGCCGAGTAGAGAAGAATTGGGTTCTATTATTGGTAAGCGTTTTGAAATGTTATGTCGTCAGTTTTTATGTGAATTCTTGGTTGGAAGAGGCGAGAGGCTGCTGGCAGCGGGTAAATGGTGGGGAACCGTGAAGGTTAACGGGTCGTCTGAGCAAAGAGAGATTGACTTGGTCGTTGAAACAGATAGAGCCATCTACGTCGGCGAGTGCAAATGGACCGAGCAGAAAGTCGGGCAGAGAGAACTAAATCGGCTGAAAGAATCCGCCAAAGCGGTTGCATCCACTAAGAAACCTGTCAAGTTTGCGCTTTTCTCAAAAACAGGTTTTGAAGCCCTGTTCGATAAAGATGCCCTAATATTTGATGCAAAACAATTTGTGCAGAATTCAAAGTGCTAAAATCCCCTCTTTACCGCAAACTCAGGGAAAAGTCAAGGATCAAGTTCGAGAGTGCTTGATAAGGTCACAGCGCTGTCGGCTCACAGTTAAGAAAAATGATGATTGGTTATCCAAGCCACAGCGTTTCCACCAGATTTCTGAAGTGTTGATCTCCCGTTAAGATTTTAGCATCCAATGATTTGCCTGTGGCTAATATTATGGCGTCAAACAAGCCTGGCAGCGTAAGTTTACGCTTTTTCGCGTCGGCTTCCATTTCTAAGTAGCATTTTGCCGCCTCCAAAGCAAGCTCAGCGTCTAAACCCACGATGGTTGAAGCATCTTCTATTTGCTGCAATCGAGTGTGAATTATTCGCTCATCAACACCCTCTCGGGCGTATTTCCTTGCTACCTCGGCTAAAACCATATCAGGGGTGTAAATCTCATCAGAATTTTGCAGTATTTCATCTACTTTTCTGCCTTTTTCGCTGCCTATAAAATGTTCAATCCAAGCGTAAGAATCAACTACGGTCTTCACCGCGGTCTGTCTCCGTGAAAGGCTTAATGCGATTTTTGTCTAATCCGAAGGATTTTTCCAAAACTGCCTTGCGCTGCTTCTTTACGAGTGACTGGATGGTTTCATCGAGACTTTCTGCGCCGAGTTTTTCCCTAAGATTTTCAAGGGTTTCCGCCGTTTTCTTCGAGACTCTAATCGTTGTTGTTCCATTCATAAACTTCGTCATTTGATTTCTATTGTATGCTAGTTATTAAGTATATTTGTATACAAGTTTCAAAAATCCGTGATTTATTAGTTTCGCATAGACAACTCGCAAGGCATGCTTTGAGCTGGCAGCTTTGTTTTCGCACTGTATTCAAGGTATGAAAGTAAACTATTCTTACTGATTAAAAATATCAAGGATGGGGCGGACCGTACTTGAACCGGAATGGGTACAAGCCGCTATAGCATATCTTCCAAAACTACAGACAATATTCAACCAGAAACGACCTAAGACTGTTAAAATAACAATAAACAACTTTCCAGAGGCAAATAATTAATTGCAGATGCCCAAAAGCATGTTTAAAGAGTTGAGGCGGACAGGTTTAGCTCACTCATTGCCCTTTTTTCAATTTGGGAATTACATTTCGTACCCACTCTGTTTTTGCAGAGTAAGCTGCGCGCAATTCTGGTGTGCCATAGGAATTGCTATGCTTAGTTTCCGCGGCCATTTGGCGTTTAGATTCAGCAGTTTTCGCTTTTCTTTTCGGCTGACCTTTTCTTATCGATTTATACTGCTCACGGTTCATACGATTCCCCGCTAATCGAAGCATGTACCCCTAATATAGGTTTTGTCACCTTCCTAACTTCAAGATGATGCAAAGGATTGGAAAATGATTCCATAGATTGAACAGCCAATTAACGCCCAAAGCAATATCAACATATGCAACTCTAAGGGGGGAGCAGCTTCATTCGTTGAAGAGGGTTCTCTGCTTGCAAAATATTTGAGTCAGTTCAAAGATCAAGCTATGAGCTAAGGGGGAAGAATAAGTAACTTTTGAGTGAAGTTAGGGATTTACAATAAATAGCAGAGTGAACTGAGTACATTTATGAAAAAGGGAAATGCTGGATCTCAGCAATGTTCTTTCTGCGGTAGCGCTCGCATTGAGGAAGATGAAGATATCGTTAAGTGTCTTGATTGTGGCATGGGCAAGTACAAAAAAGATAGGCATAAGCGAGCTAAATAACGCCACTATGAGTGGCTGATTACCTCAGCATCTGCACTAACTGAATCAATGTATTTGACCCTGACCTTTACTTTTTCACCTAATTTAACGTTGGGCACGAAAACCCAGAAGCCTTTGACAGCGGCTAGCCCCTCTCCGTTCGGGCTCATCTGGCTGATATCAACTACATATTCGTTACCAAGAATAACTGGGCAATTCGGTCTACCGCGTTTGTTCTTGGCATTTCTGGGACTCCTCTTTCTTGGACTAATTGTCGTTTCTCTCCACTTTCAGAGTAAGTAAGCTCTTCTTAATGTCTCGCGACGCTTAAGTATTATGCACAAGTTTGGGAGCTGCCTATCGATCTGCCGTAAAAAGTATCGCCTGTTAACACTTTTTATGCAAACGAAGTATAGACAAGCTTTTGAGTCGGTTTTTTTCTGGCGGTGCTTGAAAAACGTATCTTCTGACGAAAATTCCCCTCTGAAACCAATAAATCGCAATCAACCTGAAGATAGAGGATGGGTGGAAATAATGAAGTTGCCGACTTCCAGTTGCAGGCTTAGTTCTTTTTGTTCGGCAAAGTCCGCCAACAGCTTATACGAGCCAACATTAAGTGCTGCCCTTTCAGCATACAAAATAATGCCATCTTCAGCCGTATCAAGCATTTTAACGTCTATACCGCAGGTGGTTTGGATTTCTCGCTTAAACTTCATTGCCTCAGAAATATTCAAAGTTAAATCATCTAGCCAGGCATGTATAGCCTGCAGTTACGTTGCTTAATAACTAATTGAATCTTTCGTCAGTGACTTAGCAAATTGGCGTGCATAGTGTTATATAGCATGGTTAGTTTTGTACTTTTGTGTCTGAACATAAGCTTGAATGGCCCGAATCCGGCGAGCTTGTAATCGCCTCTATAGAAAGTGTCATGGATTATGGAGCTTACGCCAATTTAGACGAGTATCAGAAAAGAGGTTTCCTGCATATCTCCGAAATCTCGAGCGCTAGAATAAGAAACGTTCGTGACTTCATTCGTGAAAAACAAAAAATGGTTCTAAAAGTTATCCATGTAAACCTTGAGAAAGGTCACATTGACTTATCCCTCAGGCGTGTTACAAAACGTGAAAGAATCGAGAAAATAAAAGCTTGGAAAAAGGAACGCAAAGGCGAAGTTCTGCTGCGTGCTGTAGCTGAAAAAGTAGGCTTACCTGCAGAGGAAGTCTATCATACCGCAGGGGAAATACTCGAAGAAAAAGACGGTTTGTATGAAGGCTTCGAGAAAGCGCTCAAAGACGGCCCAGAAGCTCTGACTAAACTAGGAATGCCTGAAGACATCGCCAAAGCCTTTGCCGAAATTGCCAACGAGCGTATTCGGATCAAAATGGTAAAAGTTAGGGGTGTTCTGGAGATTCGCTGTATGAAACCAAATGGCGTTAGATGCATTCAAGAGGCATTTGCCGGAGCAAAGAAATCAGTGAAAGCTAAGAATGCTAAAATCGAGTTTTACGTTATTGCCGCCCCAAAATACAGCGTTGAGGTCTCAGCCGATAATTGGAAGCGTGCTGAAGAGTTGCTGGATGAAGTCAGCCAATGTGTAATTACTTACATTACAGTTGCGGGTGGAAACGGCTCTTTTAAAAGAGAGAAATAATTGGTGATAGAATGAGAGATTCTAATGATAAAGTAGTTTGGGGGCAGGTTGAAAAAATTGGTAAGGGCACCAAAGCGAGCTATGATTCTGACAAGAAGACAGTTACTTTCTGCTTCACTCGAAATCTGCAAACATCAAGCGAACAGCTTAGAAAACAGCGAGAGACACTGATAAACGAGCTGAAGGAATTTGGGTTCACCGGTCGTATGAAATACAATGGAGAAGTTGTAGTAGATAATGTGGAAAAAGACGATGTAGTCCTTGTTAGGAAAAACCACAAGCTCGTAATTCACCTGAACAAGAAACAATCCGCCGAGAAACAAAGCGATAATTCAGAAAAGCCCGCTTAGCTTTGACTCCAATAAGGCCTATGCAAAGTAGGAGCATCCCTGGCTGAATATGGACTTGAAAAGCCACTCTCTATTCTATCTATTTTATGGATTGCAAATCTCCTTCGCCATACAGTTTTGATGAAAAATCTTTTAAGCTTAACAGCAATATAGATTGAAAACATGCCGTCCCTGAAAAAGAAGAATGCCCAGAAAAAGGCAAAACACGACGCTAAAACGGGCAAGTGAGCTTAAGCTCGTTTTGTTCTCTTTTGTTTAATACAAGCTGAAGGAAACATTAGCGAAGCTTTAGTTAGGCTGAATCTTACTCAAACAAGAATCGAATAAGTATCTTCTAGAAACTGATTTTTCCGAGGTAACCCCCAAAGTATCATCATTAAAGCTCAAGCGCAAATGTTGAGCAACAGAGCCTGAAAAATCCCGTATAGGCACTCAACATATTCAGTTTTGCCATTCTCTATTCGACTTTTTTTATCTGTGTTTGGTTGAGCTTTAGGCATGGTCCTCGAGTCCAGGGAGCCAAATGTCCGCGATCCTGCTTTTAGGCTTGATTGCAGGTACCAGCATTATGGTGTTTGAGCCTGATTGTTGGCCAAGCTCGTAGAGGATGTTCATCCACCTTAGCCTTAGGCCGTCGGGGCTTGACTCGTACATTTTCGCGGCTTGAACCATTTTCTGCGCTGCCTCAAACTCAGCAGTTGCTAGGGTTACTCTTGCGATGCGTTCTCGTTCTGCTTGTGCTTGGCGCGACATTGCATCTTGCAGGTTTGCTATTCTTTCGCAAGCGTTATTTCTATCGTTGAAACCATTCGTGCTCTGCTTTCGCCTTCTCTCGGGGGCATTTCTTCTGTTCCTATCGTGATCTTGCCTATTTTGAGGTCCTTGAGAAAGCGGTGTCTCGTTATTTCAGCAGCATCGACGGCTGTAGTTATTGATTGCCCTCTGGCTTTCAAGGTTATTTCTTTGGCATCGCTAGCCGATAAGCCAGTTATGATTGCTAAAACATAATCCATTGGCGTTTTGTTTCCAACAAAAATAATTCCAGATCTTCCAGACATCGTCACATTACCTCTTAAATCCAAGATTAACCAGCTAATGTCAGAACTTGTTCTTAAGCATGTTCGGGTTTGGTACTGTTCATCAGCTTTCATAGAGCCTGCTCGATGGCAAGCTGGTCACGCAAAGGACTATTTCTTTTGGAGATTAAGTGTGAAAAGCCTAAAATGCAAATAGATACCCTTAAAAAAGGGTTGCGATAGTTTACATTGTGCAAAAAGACGTTTTGCGCATAATGGAAATAGGAGTTGAAAAATAGAAATGTCATATGGCAGCAGAGAAATGCACAAGGCTACCTGCGCTGACTGCGGAAAAGAATGTGAAGTTCCATTCAAACCCGACGGCAGCAGGCCAGTGTATTGTAGAGAATGCTACAGCAAACGAAGACCACCACGAAGATATTAAGCTAACATATTACTTCGTGACATCAATTTTTCCCTTTTTAGACACTTAGATGAATGTTGCGATATTACCAAAAAGAACAAATTGTAAATACTCTTAGTACTTTTAACGGCGAGCAATTTTGAGCAAACCTAAGCAGAGACGCTTCGACAGAACAGAATACAAAAGTTGCATATGCAAAGAAAGCTCTTATTGCTGGAACTATTGCCCATTTAATGTGTGGAAAGCTCAATAAGACTGTTTTTTGTTATTTTGTTGCCCCATTTGGATTTTTTTTCATCCAATCTATTGCAAAAGCCTCAGCTTTAGCTTCGCTTGAGTACTCGGGAGATATTTTGTTGCCTTGACCATCATCAGTTCTCTCCTGCTCGGAAAGCAAAACGTGATAATGTTCTCCAAACTCTTGCTTTTCGATAACCAAAGTCTGTCCGGTAACTTCGTTAACAAAACCGCGTTTATTGCTTATCCGCTTCCAACCGTTTACGAGTTTCACCTATGATCCAGCATTATTTTTCCTATTCATTTAATTTGCAAATCAGGATAGTCTAGTGTGTTCTATGAACCTGAGTAAGTTCAATAATTCCAAGAGTCTTTTGTTTAACTTGTTTGGTTGACCAATTGAACTGTCGTTCCTATCGCTTGACCAGGCAATCCTTTCTTGAATTTGACCCTAACGACACCATTCTTTCCGTGGAAACCAACGATTTTTCCTGCAATATCCCTATTTTTGCCTTTCCAAACCACTTTTCTTCCAATAAGTTGTCCTGACTGAGCCGCAGAAAAAACATCAGCAAATTGAATTAGGCATTCATCGGACATTTGTGTTCTAATGCCTATTCGATAGTTCAGTATTCTTCCATAAATTGGATGAGACATGAATTCACCTTTGTAGAACTGAAGTAGAAACGTTTGTGCCTTTTAAACGTGTTTCAGTTCGCTGTAACCTCTAGTTGGGCAATAAGAAGGTTTAGGAAGGCTGTAAATTAATATAGCGAGTTCGTGTTTAGTTGAAGTAACTGGGATTCTTTAGAGAAAGCTAAGATTAATATTGACGCAGGATGTCTCAGCCTTTCTCCGAATTATTCTTGAAATTGCCTAAGGAAAAAAGAGAGCTTGAGACACAAGAATGTGCCAGAAGGCGAGTATCTCGCGGTTCTTTCAGTCAAGTACAATATTGACCCTGACAAGTTGTTTCAAGCTTTGGTTTCTGCTAAAGAGAAAGAAAAAGTCATGTGTGATCCACTTACAATTAAGTGCCGAGGGAAGAACCGTGGCGGAAGAATTTTTTTAATTATGGATACCACAGTAGTCGTGGCACAAATTGTAATAAGTGACGGTTTTCTTTCAGAGAAAACTAATCCCATTAGTAAGTTCAAGGATTGTGAGCGGGTCCGAAGCTATTGGGTTAAGAAGGCTGATTGCACGTTTAAGCTCAGCACTGTTAGTGATTTGATTGTTGGAATGAACAGGATTAACTTGGCTGGTAAGATCTTAGAACTCGATGAACCAAAGTCCCTTCACACGCGCTGGGGCGCGAATTGTGTTGTGGCCAATGCGCTGATAGGGGATAATACGGGAACTGTAAAGCTTGTTCTTTGGGGTGGCCAGGCGCACTCTGTTTCTGTGGGAGATAAGGTTCAGATTGTTAATGGTCAGATGCGGGCGTTTAAGGGCGAGAAACAACTGCAGGTTGGAAGAAACGGAGCTGTAAAGGTGGAGCGAGAACAATCCATCGTGACTGTTAGTTTGCGTGACTAAAGATATTAGTAGTAAGTTTCGCTTTCTTTTGTTTTGTTGTGCTGTTTTAGAATGAAACTTGAACTTGAGATTTTTGCTGTGAATACTGGTGAAAACATTGGGGCGGGAAGGCGTTTTCGTTTTGCAGTTGTTGACTCAGACAAGCTTGGTGGCTATCCGAGGAATTTTGTCTGTTTGTTGCCTTCAAGAGTGACTGAAGCTGGAAAATCAAATAGTGTTTTTCTGAATATTTTTGGAAATAAAGGTTTGGAGCAGGCTAAGCGATTGTTGACAGAGGCTTTGAAAAAAGAAAAGAACGACAAAATTTAAAATGAAATAGAGCGAAGACTGGGGCTTCTCTGTTTGAAAATAGGAACACGAGTAAAATGCCAGTCTTGTGGAAAAATTTTTGAAACCAACCGCGCAAGAAGATATTCCAGGTATATGTGCCAAATGTGCAGGACTAAAACGTAAGAAAAAGAATCAGTGAACGACGATACTCGCCCTATAAACATTAGAATATGCAAGTGCTTGCTGAATCCTTTTAGCCCTGTACTTCTCTTGACCTCAGTGGAGAAAAAATAGGATATGCGAACAAAAAACGCTGACATACTAATGCAGGGTGTGCCTCGCTGTAAAGTAGGCAAAAGGACCCATACCAATTTGAAATTGGGCCTGTGTGGGCTCATTCCCAAATAGGCTGGGTCTGTGTCAAACTAAGGCTGTTTAGTAATTAAAAGTTATCAAACTGTCAAAACGCCAAGGCTTGCTGAAAGCAGGAATGGGCTTTTTGATAGAATTTGCGGCAAAATGAGTGGGAAAATGGGCCGGACCGGACTTATTCCCCAAATGGGTCTGAGCCAATAATAGCAACAGTAGACTTTTGAGGCGCTTAGGGGGGAATCCCAGCACCTTTTTACCAGTAAAATGATTCAAGACAAAACTCGCTGAGCGCGATCGGACTTGAAACAGGCTAACTTGAAGCGGCTAAAGACTATTCCTGTGCGTTAAGAGAATTTATATCCTGTCGAGTTATTACAGCAAGAGGTGAAGTTTTAATGGCGTTGATGAAAGCAATACAAGTTGCCGCCCCAGGCGGAGATTTTAAGTTGGTACTAAAAGAAATTCCCGAGCCTAAAGAATACGAAGTACTTCTTAAGGTACATGCTTGCGGCGTTTGCCATGGGGATGCTCTCGTAAAGGAAGGAACTTATCCTGGCTTGTCATACCCAAGAACTCCTGGTCACGAAGTTGTCGGCACCATTGTTAAATTAGGTTCCGAATCACATTATTGGAAGGTTGGTAGAAGGGTTGGCGTAGGCTGGCGCGGAGGACACTGCTTTCATTGCAGGGCATGCTTGAGAGGGGAATTTTGGGCTTGTGAAAGTCCTTTGGCGACGGGTATCTCGAGTGACGGTGGATACGCTGAGTACATGGTTGCTCGAATGGAGGTGCTTACTGCTATTCCGGAAGAGCTCAGTTCTGTGGAAGCGGCTCCTTTACTGTGTGCGGGCGCGACGACACTCGGCGCGTTAAAGAGTAGTCAGGCTAAGGGCGGTGACTTGATCGCGATCCAAGGTTTGGGCGGGCTGGGCCATTTAGCCTTGCAGTTCGCTGTTAGGCTCGGTTTGAAAGTTGCGGTTATTTCGCGCGGCGCGGAAAAAGAGGCCTTAGCTCGCAAGCTTGGCGCTCAAATTTACATCGACTCAAACGTGCAGAATGCCGCTGAGGAATTGATGAAAATGGGTGGAGCACGAGCTATCTTCTGCACTGCGCCGAACAGCAAAGCCATCTCAGAACTTGTTGAGGGTCTTGCCCGTAATGGTCAGTTGATAATTATTACGTTTGTTAATGACCCAATGCAGATTTCGCCAGTCCAACTTATGCGCGCCATTCGTTCAGTAAGCGGCTGGATAGGAGGAAATGCAACCGACACCATTAACTTTAGCATTCTCACGCATGTCGTTCCCATGGTAGAAGTGTTCCCGCTTGAGCAAGCAGCCGTGGCTTTTGAACGTATGATGACGGCAAAGGTTCATTTCCGCGCAGTACTAAAGGTAAGTGAGGGATAAACATGAGTGAGACGTTAAAAATTATTCAAGAAAGACAATCGACACGAGTGCCCTTTGACAAAAAACATCCAATATCAAAAGAAAACTTGGAAAAAATCCTTGAAGCTGCAAGGTGGACGCCTACCGCGCATAACATGCAGAATTTCGAGATAATTGTCGTCGATGACGAAGAAGTCTTGGAGAAAATCGGAAACATTAAATCGCGTATATCCGAAGAGTTCTTACGCGAGAACTACGAGCAGCTTTCTTTTTCGAAAGAGGAGCTGATGAAAAAGAAAACTGGAATTTTGGGCGCGATGTTCCCGCCAGAATGGGTTGACCCGGCCAAAATATCTGAAGCGGTCAAGAAAGCAACGCCCATGCCTATATCCCAGTCAATCAGAGGCAGTCCCATGCTTCTCCTGGTTATTTACGACTCGAGAAAGAGGGCACCCGCTTCACATGGAGACGTGTTAGGTTTCATGAGCCTCGGATGCCTTATGGAGAACATATGGCTTATGGCACAATCTTTGGGCATTGGGCTTCAGATTCTCAGCGCATTCGCTGCTCCCCCTGTTGAAACTGAGATAAAAAAGCTTCTGGATGTTCCAGACTACATGAAAATCGCTTACACGTGCCGTTTAGGCTACCCTGCGGGCTCAAGCAAGTATCTTCGAGTCCGTCGAGACATAGAAGACTTTACGCATCACAACAAATTTGGAAATAAGGAACCTCAGTAAAAAAAACTCCTGCACAAATTTTCAAGCTGCCACAAAGAGGCAACTGCCAAGTGGAGAAATCGCACTCAGCAGTCCTATCATTTATTTCATTTTCGCTGTTTTTACGATTAAATATTTAAGTTCCAAGCTTAAGTAAATAGGCAGGGAGCTGCGATGATGTCGGATTCAGTTGATAATCCCCTTATTGCTTACAACCTTTTAGAGAAAAAAATTATCAAGTCTGGTCTTTGCACAGCCTGTGGAGCCTGTGAAATTGCCTGTCCCGTGGAAGCATTACAAATTGAAGATGAAAAGGTTAAACGGTTGCGTGATTGTTCAAAGGACCTTGACCTTTGCCCCATCTGCTATGAAATCTGTCCTCATTCTGATAGACTTCTTCTGAGAAGCTTGCGTCCAGTTTCAGAGGCTCCAGTCAGAAGTGAAGCATTGGGGTACTACAGGAAATTGCTTCTCGCCCAGGCGGCCGATCAAAGGTTAAGAGGACAAAGCCACGGCGCTGCTGTGGTCACTGCGCTCTTGAAGTACGGGATCGAAGAAAAGATTTTTGACAGCGCAATAGTTTCGCAGGGCGAGGCTGAGAACCCGTCTAAACCAAAACCCTCGGTGGCGGTTGTTCCCGATGACGTTCTGTTTGCTACAGGTTCGAAGTTCTTTCCTTCAGCCGTGGCAAGAGCATTTGGAAGTGCAGTGACAGGCTACGGGAAAACAAAAATAGCCTTCGTTGGCGTGCCTTGTCATGTGTTGGCGCTTCGTAAGATGGAAGCTTGGCAGCATAAGTTCAGTTCAAACCTTAAAATAACGATTGGGCTCTTTTGTTTCGGTTCCTTTTCGTTGACCCCGTTGATCGAACACATCACTAAGACTTACAAGATCAAGCCAACGCAGATTAAGTCCATGTACCTTTCGAAAGAATTCGTTGTGGAAACCGTGAAAGGAGAGGTAAGAATACCAATGGAAGAAATCGAGCAGCATATCCTTCTAAGCTGCCAAACCTGCATGGATTTCACCTCTGAACTGGCTGACCTCTCGATCGGGAGTGCTTATCCACTAACAGATTGGTCAATGGTTATTATCCGAACCAAAGAGGGAGAGGACTTCTTCTATGGTGCCGTCGAAAAGGGCGTGATCAATACGTGGGCGATAGAGGCCGAGCCGAGAGTGTTTGAACGGGTAGTCAAGGCAGCATTGACGAAGAGAGTGAACGCTCTCAAAGCAGTGAAGAAATTGGAGGAAGAGTATGGTTTCCTTCCTGTCCGGCTCTTGAGAGAAACAGAGGCACTTGCTCACGTGAAAGTCAAAGATATAATGAAGCCGAATATTAAAACAGTCCCGAGCAACATGACGGTTAGTCAGCTTCTTGAGTTGATGGCTAAACATCAGTATACTGGATATCCCGTTACAAACGAAAGCGGTGAACTCGTGGGGACAGTGACTATCGAGGAAGCATCGATGGTAGGTAAGAAGCAAAGAGATCGAACAAGTGTAGGTGCCATAGCCAGACCAAACCTTGACGTTGTTTACCCCGAAGAAACAGCCCTTGACGCATTAAGGAAAATGAGTAAACAAGAAACTGGAAGAGTCATAGTGCTGGACCCCGCTGATCCGAAAAAAATGATAGGCATAGTCACCAAAGCAGACCTGATGCACGCACTCGTGCGTTCCAGCGAGTGAGGCGCTTAGAAAAACGGAATTTCTTAAACCACAGTAATTGCGGACATTTGCTTGGAACAAAAAACAGGCTTTAACGAACGCTTACCTGATGCGTATTTCAACGCTATTGTAAGTAACTGGCAAATCAATTTATAAAGAAAAACATCCTTTTATTTATCTACGGTGCAGGTTGTAAAATTCGTGACGGAACACGCAGAGCCGCCTAAAAAAACGGTAAATCAATTAACTCTTGCTTTAGTAATTGTGATAGTGGTTCTTGCGGTTGTAGGAGCCATTTTTTCTCCGATGAGCAACGAGTTTGTGCCAGGCATTCAAGGAATAGTTGACACGTTGCTGAATATCGCAACTTACGCTATCTATTTAATCGGCGGCGGAATACTGATTTTTGGCGCAGCGCTCGTCACGATTCGCTTCTTTCAATGTAAACTGAAAGACCCGTACAAGCCCTCAAACGTTTCCCGCTACCTTTCCGGATACTTGACGTTGAGCCTTGAATTTTTCATCGGAGCTGAGATAATAAGGACAGTCGTGACGAGAACAATCGCTGATCTCGAGGTGCTTTTTCTGATAATATTAAGTCGAGGCCTCTTCAGCTTCATCATCTATTTAGATAGAAGATGGCATGGAGCGGCCGAAACCGAGTAACCGATTTTTCCCTCTGTTTTGCCGAAACCATGAAGTTTCCGTGTTTCTGTTGTCAATATTTAAATGCTAGTGCATTGATTTATAGAGGATTGGCTGGGTAGAGATGGGAGAACATAAACCTTTCGGAGATGGCGCAGCCGTTGCTAAAGCGTATTCTATCTATCAGGGAAAACATCACTGTGTGCCGAAGCCAATTTCATTGCTTGCTTGCATGGATTTTGCAACCATAAACTTGCACGTGTTTAATAAACTGTCGTTGAACACGAGAAGTGCAAATTTAACTCTACCGTCGAGGCAGCTTTAATGTTCAAAATCAACGCCACAAACGGGGAGAAACCGCATGCTTGTTGAAGCTCTCATCGCGTTTGTGATAATATTCATTTTAACAGTTTTAATTTACGCCTTAGGCAAGCGGTCAGCGCCTAAAACAACCCTAAGCGAAAACGAGCAGGCTTCTTACGCGTGTGGCGAGAAAGCTTCATTTCAAGGGTTAAGAATCAACGTTTCTCTTTACAAGTACCTGATTTACTTTGTAATCTTTGATGCCTCTGTGTTGTTGATTGCCTTTGCTTCTTTTTCTCTGGTGGGCTCGAACCCGCTTTACTTGTTCCTTTATCTGGGTATAATCCTCGCCGCAGGTTTAGTTCTCTTAGACAGGGGTGAAGACTAATGTCTAACACAGTAACATGGGCACGGGTAAAGTCTCCATGGGTTTTACACTTTAACTCTGGCGCCTGCAACGGGTGCGATATAGAAGTGGTCGCGTTGCTTACGCCAAAGTATGATGTTGAACGTTTCGGCGTAAAACTTGAGCCCTCACCACGTCATGCCGATGTTCTGCTAGTAACAGGCTGCGTCACCCAGCAATGTGCGGAACGGTTAAAGCGAATATACGATCAGATGCCGCAACCAAAATTTGTCGTTGCCATAGGCGCATGCGCATGCTCAGGCGGAGTCTTCGCGGGAAACTACAACGTACTTGGCGGCGCGGACAAGGTGATTCCAGTTACAGCTTACATACCAGGATGCCCGCCGCGTCCGGAAGCGCTTATAGACGGGGTCGTCAAGCTTCTAAACGCGTTGAATCCACCTAAACCGAAGAAACAGGCTAAACCAGAGAAACCCGTTGAAGCGCCTAAGGAAGAGCTAAAAGCGCCTGAAGCGCCAAAGCAGGAAGTGCCTGTTTCGCAAGAAGCTAAACCAATAGTTGAGGAGGTAAAAGTAGATGCCAAACAGTAAAGTAGACATTATAAGCGTGATTGAATCCAAATTTAAAGATCAAGTTCAAATCCAACTGGGCCAGCTTGGCAAAGCCGCCATAACCACAAGCAACGGACTACACAGAGAGGTACTGAAAGCCATTGTAGACGCTGACGAATACACCGCCATTTCAGCAATCACTGGTTTAGACCTCGGAGCAAACTTGGGCGTCTTGTATCATGTTCGCACTTCAAACTCGTTTTTAACTATACGGGCAGAAGTGCCTAGGGATAACCCAAAAATTCAAACAATAACCGACATCACTCCAAGCGCTACCTTCCATGAATTGGAAGTAACAGACCTCTTTGGCATCGTCTTCGAAGGAAACCCTCTTCCTGGACATTTCGTCTTGTCAGAATATTGGCCACAGGGTGTTTACCCGCTGAGGAAAGATGTTAACCCGAATGAGGTAAAGCTTAACCCGCCTTCAAATGAGGAAATGAAGGAGCCTGAAACCGGAAGAGTCGTAAAAATCATTCTTGGTCCTCAACACCCCGCGTTGCTCGAGCCTGAAAAATTTGCGGTGACAGTTGATGGGGAAACAGTGACAAAAGTGGAGCCGCGGATAGGTTATGTTCACAGGGGCATCGAGAAAGCCGCTGAATCACGCACTTATCTGCAAGATGTTTACTTGATTGAACGCATCTGCGGCATATGCAACCCGATACACGCGTGCAACTTCGTTGAAGCGGTTGAAAAAATTTTAAAAACTGAAGTTCCTTCGAGAGCTAAGTACCTTCGAGTGATAGCTTTAGAACTTAACAGGCTGCATAGTCACCTTTTGACGCTGGGTCACGCTGGTTTAGAAATCGGTTACGAAACGCTTTTCCAGTATTTCTGGAGAGACCGTGAGCCAATCATGGACCTCATCGAGTTAACTAGCGGTAACCGCGTTTACTCATCACTTATGACTGTAGGCGGGGTTAGACGAGACTTAAGAGACACTGATATCCCCAAAATCAAGGTAACCCTGGAGGATTTGAGAAAGAAGCTGCCATTTTACAGGCAAATCTACGAGGATGAACGCACGATAAGGGCGCGGATGCAAAACGTTGGCGTGCTCAAACGGGAAGACGCCTTGAAACTGGGAGTTGTCGGCCCGGTAGCTCGTGGCTCAGGCGTAGATATCGATGTACGTAAGGATGAGCCTTACGAGGCGTACGCTGAGATTCCGTTCAAAGAGATAGTTTACACTTCAGGCGACACGTGGGCACGTATGAATGTCCGCATGGATGAAGTTGAAGAGAGTATAAACATAATCGAGTACGCAATTGATCACCTTCCGACGGGTCCTTTCAGAGTTAAAGCACCGAGAGTTGTGCCT
This sequence comes from Candidatus Limnocylindrales bacterium, assembly GCA_035319575.1. Taxonomy (GTDB): domain Archaea; phylum Thermoproteota; class Bathyarchaeia; order Bathyarchaeales; family Bathycorpusculaceae; genus Bathycorpusculum. The sequence goes on along the minus strand of DATHCJ010000021.1, from coordinate 6,997 downwards.
CCGGGAGAAACCGTTAACCGTGTTGAAGCTCCGAGAGGCGAGTTATTCTGCTACGTCAAGAGCAACGGAACGGCCAACCCCGACCGCGTTAAAGTTCGCACTCCGACATACGCTAACATTCCAGCGTTCCTTAAGACAGCGATAGGCGAGAGCATAGCTGACGTTCCTCCTAACTTCGTAAGCTTGGACCCATGCTTCTCATGTACGGACAGGTAGTAAGAATGATTGACGGTTGGCTGTTCCTCAGCATATTGGTTTTCCCGGGTTTTGCATTCATCTTACTGTTAACCCTGTTCTGCGACTGGATGGAGCGGAAAATTGAAGCTCGCATCCAAAACCGGATAGGCCCGATGGTTGCGGGACCAGCCGGGATTCTTCAACCATTCGCCGACCTCATTAAGCTTATGTCAAAAGAAGACATCGAACCTCGTGATTCTAAAAGATTCGTTTTTATGTTTGCGCCTCTGGTCGCTTTCACGATTATGGTTTTTGCCATGTGCTTCTTACCTATTGACGGTTCAAGCGTGATTTCAAGCACTGGGTTCAATGGCGACTTGATTGTTGTTTTGGCGTTTGTTACAATCGCGAATTTCCTCCTGTTCCTTTCAGGCTGGGCCTCCTGCAATCCTTACGGCACAATCGGTTCAGCGAGAGTGTTAACCCAGTTCCTCGGCTACGACATACCTCTTTTCCTGATTGCTCTGACGCCAGCATTCCTCGCTGGAACCTTAAGCATATTCAAAATTGCGTCGAGTCAAAGCATTTGGTACATTGCGTTGGCGCCATGGGCTTTCGTGCTGTTCATTATTACTTTGCAGGCAGAACTTGAAAAAGACCCCTTTGATATTCCACATGCAGAAAGCGAAGTGGTCGGTGGACTGGAAACTGAATACACTGGAGCTAAACTCGCCTTTTTACACTTAACGCGTGACGTGCAGATTGTCTTCGGTTCCGCTTTGGTCGTTGAGCTGTTTTTGGGCGGACCATACGGGCCGGTGTTCTTCGGATTGCCAGCTTTCTGGTATTCCCTGTGGTTTATCATCAAACTCTTGGCGATCGTGCTATTGACCGAGTACATAACAACTCTCTTCGCAAGGTTCCGCATTGACCAAGTGTTGAGAGGTAGCTGGAGGATAATTCTGCCAGCGGCTTTGCTCTCGCTGATGCTCACGGTAGCATTGGTAACATGGGTGTACCACTAGGTGTGACAAAGAATGGGTGAAAAATCGCAAGTGCCTCCGAAAAAACCGCGAATATCTCCGATGTGGAAAAGAACGGTTTCACAAATATTTACTAAACCTGCAACAACTAAATACCCGTTTGTTAAGCCGCAGCTTGGCAGCGATTTTCGAGGTGAGCAAGTATTCGACATTAAACTATGCGTCAGCTGCGGTTTGTGCAGTAGAGATTGCCCTGCTAAAGCAATCGAAATGGTTGAAGTAGACGGAAAAAAACGCCCCCAGTTTATGCTTGACAGGTGTGTCTTCTGCTACCAGTGTGCTGAAAGTTGCCCTCGAAACGCGATAAAAAGCTCAGTTATCTATGAATTAGCGACAACCGACAAACCATCATTAGTTATAAAGCCTCGAGCAAGCAGTGCCACGGAGGCTACATCATGATACTGGAAATCCTCACGATCGGCCTGATAATTTCCGCTTGCTTAGCTCTTTTTCTGGACGACGCTGTGTATTCAGTTGCGGCTTTGGCGGCAACATTTCTTTTTACGGCGTTAATTTACGCGTTGGATGGCGCAGTTTTTGCCGCCATCTTCCAGTTCGCTGTCGGCGTCGGCACTTTAACAATACTTTTCTTGTCAGGAGAGCTCTTAAGTGAAAGGGCTGTTAAAAAAACCTCTTCAAGCAAGGCTTTCGGCCTAATCGGTGCCGGAGTCGTATTATCTCTGCCCGCGCTTTTTCTTTCGATTTCTGGAGCAACAAGCGCAGGGGTGAGCATTAATTTCGGCGATGCCTTATGGAGCTTAAACGGAATGGACGTTATCCTCCAAGGTTTAGTAATCTTGACGGTCGCGTTAGGAATAGTCATTGTCCTGTACGAAAGGAGGAACAGTGGGAAATAATGGACTTCGTGATTCTGTCACTCGTTGTCCTCGGAATCGGCATCTATGGACTGTTAACTAATCGCAACCTCCTGAAAGTGTTCATTTCCATCGAGCTAATTGCAATCGCCGCGACGTTGAACTTCGTGACGCTCACTTCATCCGCTGGCGTGGGCTTGGGGCAAGCATACTTGGTTCTTGCGTTTTCTACAGACACTGCCGTTAGCGCAGTAATCTTGGGGCTGCTTGTCATCGTGTCGAGGAGGTACGGAACAGGCGACATTAGCCAAATTCTGAAGGTAGTAGGTAAAGAGGAAGGCGAGGATGAAGAGCAATGACGACGATTGATGACGTCTCTTCATGGGCAGTGTGGATACTCCCCCTCATTTCATGCTTATTCGTTCCAGTAATTGCGAAATACGGCTCTAAAATAAGAGACTACTTTGTCATTGCAATAGCGACTGTGACCGCTGGCTTCGCGTTTTCACTCATACCCGGCATCTTCTCCGGAACCGGTCAAGCCACAAGCATATCGATTCCTTGGATTTCAGGCATACAGGCTGGCGTCTACGTCGACCCGCTCAGCATTCTTTTCACTGCGCTTATCGGTTTCTTCGGGTTGATCATCCTGATCTACTCGTTAGGTTACATGAAAGGGGAGGAAGGATTAACACGGTACTACTTCTACATGCTGCTGTTCATTGGCTCAATGATAGGCCTTGTAATCTCAAACAACCTTCTTCAAATGTTCATTTTCTGGGAAATGGTTGGCCTTTGCTCATACGCTTTGGTTTCGTTTTGGTATAAGCGAAAAGAATCGGTTAACGCGGGCAACAAGGTTTTCATCATGACGCGTATCGGAGACGCAAGCCTCTTGGCAGCCATAGGATTACTGTACGCGGCTCCCCTCGTCGGAGGACACGCTATTGCATCATTCAACTTCAGCGACATAATAACTAGCCTAACAGCAGGTGCAAAAGCAGGAACCTTAAACACGGGACTAATGATACCGATATTCTTCCTAGTATTAGGCGGCGCAATCGCCAAGTCAGCGCAGCTCCCACTGTTCACTTGGCTATACAGCGCGATGGAAGCTCCAACATCGGTCAGCGCACTCTTGCACGCCGCCACGATGGTTAAGGCAGGCATCTATCTTCTCGCAAGGTTCATACTTATAGCCACAGTGGCAACCCCCCTAATCCTGGCGCTTCAGCCACTCTGGTTCCCAACAGTCGCTTGGATAGGCGTTTTAACAGCGTTCGTTGGCGCGACGCTCGCTATAACTACAACCGATATCAAAGGAGTACTCGCGTACTCAACTGTTAGCCAAATCGGTTTCATGATGGCTGCTTTAGGTGCAGCAGTTGCGGGAGCAGCAACCGTCGGCTGGTTCGCAAGTTTATTCCACATGGTAAGCCACGCTTTCTTCGAAGGCCTCGGATTCCTCCTCGCAGGAGGCATCATCCACGCGATTGGAACAAGGGACATGAGGTTGATGGGCGGGCTGAGAAAAGCTATGCCTGTGTCCTTCGCGTTAATGCTTGTAATGGTTATAACGACCAGCGGTCTACCACCGTTTGCCGCTTTCTTCAGCAAAGGATTAGTCATTTCAAGCGTAACAAGCGTAAGCGTTGTACAGGCAATTGTGCTTTACGCCACGGCTGCAATTACGTTTGCTTATTGCATAAGAATGCTGAGCCTAGTTTTCATGGGTAAAGAATCAGAGCGCCTACAAAGCCAACATGTCCATGAAGCTCCCAAAGTCATGCTGATACCGGCTGCTTTACTTGCAGTTTTATGCGTTACTTGGGGGTTATCCATGCCTTTAATAGGGAACTTCCTGCATGTAAACCTAAGCAGCCTCGGAGTCTCGCTTCTCAACTCATTCACTGATGTGGAAACACCCATTTTCCTGGCGCTTCTAATACCAACTGGTTTGCTAGTGTACTTGGCTTACTACAAGAACTATATGGGCATCAGAAGTTTCGGCGGGGGTTCAAACCCCATCGCAATAATGCTTCAGCACGGCTACTTCTTTGATGATTTTTACTACGCGATAGTTAGGGGGATAATCAAGTTCTCTGACGGTCTCCAATTTCTTGAGTACTCAACCACGCGGGTTTTAGATTCTTTCGGAGACGGAATAATTCATATTTCGTCTAGTCTCAAAAAGCTGCCGTCAACCGCACAAAACTATATTGCCGCTGCCATAATCGGTTTAATCCTAATCGTGGTACTGATAATTCTAACGGTGGGGGTGTGATAGCATGGCACCGATTCTTCTGTCAGTATTTCTGATTCCAACTCTAAGCATACCATTTGTTTACTTGACAGGAAAAAAATCGGCAAAAGCCGCCGCCATCTTCGTCAGCCTCATCGCATTGGTTAGCATACTGTTAATATTAACAACCGTCCCAACTATTCTCAACAGTGCAACCCATCAATACACAGAATCTTACACTTGGATTTCCGGGATTACAACTTCATTTACGCTTTTCACCGACGGCATCAGCGCTTCAATCGCTCTAATCAGCCTCTCTCTTATTTTCACCGCCTCACTTTTCTCGATAAAGTATATGGCTGGCAAAGAGAACCTGCCCGCCTACTACACACTGCTCTGCATGCTTTCCATCGGTTCCGTAGGAGTTTTCTTAACATCTAACCTAATCTTATTCTACTTCTGTTGGGAATTAATGCTTGTCCCAGCCTACTTCATAATCGGAGAGTGGGGATCCGGAAATTCATACAAGTCAGCGTTTAAATTCTTCATATACACCCATATCGGCGCCGTGTTTGTCCTGTTAGGCATAGGTGCAACGTACATAGCAACCGGATCTACCGACATGTTTCAAGCTCAAGCTGGACTGGTGACGGCCAGCCCAATCCTTGTCAAATGGATCCTGATAGCTTTGACGGCGGGATTCGCAGTTAAAATGGCGGTTATCCCATTTCACCTGTGGCTGCCGGATTCATATTCTGACGCGCCAGCGCCGATGTCTGCGTTACTAGGCGGCGTTCTAAGCAGTGCGGGCGCTTATGCAATTCTCCGCCTTTCCCTGGGCATGGTGTTCCCAGCGGTTGGTTTAACATTTGGAACAGACTTCCTCTACGCATTATCCATAATAGGAGTACTCTCTGCCTTCTTCGGGTCATTCATGTCGTTGGTGTCAACCGACATGAAACGGGTTATCGCATACTCAAGCATCTCACACATGGGCTACATCATGTTCGGGTTCTCCCTCTTCCCCGTGAGCGTCCTCGCGGGAACAAGCGTTCTCCTCGCATCAGCCATCGCAATAAGCGGAACCGTGCTTCACATAATCACCCATTCGATAAGTAAGGGTCTCCTCTTCCTCGGCGCAGGCGGGGTTGAAAGCCAAACAGAAGAAAGAGACATGGGCAAAATGGGCGGTTTAGCAAGCAAGATGCCCTTCACAGCTGTTTCATCAACGATAGCGGCTTTAAGCATAGGCGGAGTACCACCCTTCGCGTGCTTCATCAGTGAATTTCTAATATTCGTAGGCGCCTTCCAAGTAATCGGAAACTCCGGCGGAGGCTTCTACATTGTGCCCACTGCACTCATGCTGTTAGCGACAGTGCTATCCATTGCTTACATGCTGAGGTTCACCTCAAACGTTTTTCTCGGTCGATCAAAAGATGAAGAGGGCGAAACACCAGCGGAGGGAAAAAGTGAGCGGAAGGTTGTTGACGTGTCAAACTACATGAAGTTTTCCTTCGTTATCTTAGTTGTGCTTATAGTTCTGATCGGGATTTACCCGACGTTCTTCCTTAATCTAATTAATACGGTGAGACTTGGTTAGGTGTGAACTCATGGTTACATTAATTGATGTTATACTACCGATTTTCACTTTTGTCATCGCTGCGTTGCTAACCATCCCAGTGTTTCGAATTATACGAAAGAGCAATCACAAGGCCGGGTTGACAGTGGGCTGGTTAGTACTCGTCTTCTTGATCGCAGGCGTAGCCGTTGCAAACTTGGTGCTAAAATATTACGCCGTGCCAGCGCCAGGAATCATGACTATATCCTTAACCAGCGGCGCCAACTCCCTGTTCTCAAACGCTTTCCAGATAGACGCCATCTCCGTTTACATGGCAATAATCTTGGTGGCGATGAGCTCCGTAATCGTAATCTACGCCGTGTTTGCCTTAAAGACACCGGAGAGACCTTCAGAGCGGTACTTTGCAATAATGCTTATGATCGTGGGCGCCTTGGTGGGTGCAGTACTTGCAGGCGACTTGCTCACGCTTTTCATTTTCTGGGAAGCCTCGTCGGCAGGCGCAGCCTTTCTAATGGTGTACAGGAAAGACGTGGTAAGCTTAAACGCCGTCCTGAAATTCCTGGTAATGATTGTCATCGCTTCGGCCTTCGTGGTTTTTGGGATGTCAATCGTTTACGGTTTAGCTGGAACCTTAAATTACATAGCCCTTGGTAAAGATTTAGCCACTTTAACCAGCAATCACCTGTTAATCGTAGCGTTCATATTCATAGCCGCCGGCTACTCAATCGAAGCCGCAATCGTGCCCTTCCATTTCTGGCTACCAGACGCGTACACTGCAGCACCATCGTCATCGGCGGCCTTCCTGTCAGCACTCGTTGATCAAGGCAGCTACTACATCCTCATACGAGTCTTACTCTACATCCTGTTGCCGTCAACAGTGAACTGGACCGTGATGTTGGCTTTCATGGCGGCGTTAACCATGATCGTCGGCAACCTCTTCGCACTGATACAGACCGACGTGAAACGCTTAATCGCGTACGTCTGCGTTGCCGACGTGGGCTACAACCTTGTGGCGATAACAAGCGTGACTGCGCTCGGCATAATGGGGAACCTCTACTTTTTCCTAATCGGTGGCATCACCACGGCGCTTGCGTTCATGGCAGTCGGCGTCATAAACAGCCACGGGTTCAAAAGCTTAGAC
>DATHCJ010000020.1:0-3572 GCA_035319575.1 Candidatus Limnocylindrales bacterium | reverse complement strand
GGAAAACGAAAGCGCCCTCTACGCATACGTGAAAAAAATCAGGTTCCAAGACACGCCGTGCCCGTACGCTTCTGAAGCGCTGCGTAATGATATTCGCTGGATGCTTAACCGGGTTGAAGCTAGGCATTCTGGAACCAAATTCACCGTTCTCAAAGCCTTCGAAAGGCTGAGGCCAGCTTTGGAAGAAACCGCAAGTAAAGAAGAGTTTAAGACTTGTGTTGAGTGTGGTGAACCGTCAGCAGCGGATTTGTGCAAGACATGTGAAATGCTGCGGCAGGTACGTTAAGGCTTCTTGCTGGGGAACCCTTGTTCACTTTTCAGTTTTCGAAGTATTTTCGAAGCTTCGAAGGCGCTGCTTGCCGAAGCCACCTTTTTCGCCCGCAACAATTCCACGCGTTCGCCGCAGTAGGGGCAGGTTCTGGTCTTTTGCCCTTTCGTGGTCAACATTAGACCTTGGCATTTTGTGCATTTTATGATGAGTGTTGGCTTCATTTCTCTTCTGCTTCCAAGAGGCTTCACGTCAAACCTCCAATTTGCATCTCCCCATAAATCCCTTTTTTCTTTTTTGTTTTGCCTTCCGAGAAGTTTTGAGAAGTCAAGATAACGCAACGCGAGCCTGCACGAAGCACGTCACATCGCTAACGCGTTCACTCAGAGTGTTAGAGACTGTTAATGAGTGGGGATAGTTTTTTCCCAGGGGGTTTGCTCGCCCTAGTCGGGTTGAAGCAAAAAAATTAGCTGGGATTCTGTCGGCTAGAAGAAAAACGGTAAACTAAGTTTTTAGGTGAAACTGTGCTCTTTCGCCGTGCATGCTGTAACTGTAGATTAGGGAAATTAAGCGGCTGGAAGGCCAGTGTATGTGTATGTTGTGGTTATTGCGTTGCCTTTTGCAGTTTGCAGCTTTATCGTGTATTGGGCAGTATTCGTGAATGTCAATCCGGATCCGCTGGTGAAACCGACGTTGAAGGTTCCAGTCTGGCCTTTGAGAATGCTTGCCGTACCAGTTATCGTAGCTTGGTTTCCGTCGATGGTTGCGCTGGTTATAGTCACTGTAGCGCTTCCTGTGTTCTGAACAGTAACTGCGACCACGCTGTTACTTACGTATGCCGTGTTTGTTATTGATGCTTGTTCTGCGTTGCCCATGAACCCGATGGTTAATGCTCCCATCCATGCTGCCACGACGACGCTTACTGCGACAGTTACAGCTATAAGTATGATCGTTGCGATTACGGGGCTTAGAGCTTTTGCATTTTTTCTAATTTTTCTATGGTTCATTGTTGTTTTTCAACACTCCTTGCTTCTGTTATGAATCACTCATTCTTCACTCATTTAAATATTACGAATCAAGATGCAGTCTTGAACATGTGCACGACAAGTAGACAATTCCAGAAAAAACAATCAACTTTAGCCAGTACGTGCAGTCTGCTTTGTCGGTGTGTCCCGCCGTTTGCAAGAACACAAATTCAAAACAAAAAGAAAGAATAGAAGGATTTAAGCCATTTTACATTCGTCACCTCCCTTTCAAAGCTTCATTTCGCTAGCTCATTCCGGGTGCCCGCTCACACACTCTGTCAACTATAACTCATCTGTAACTCAAAGCCTCCCGGGTCTGCGCAAACCGGGTCTATCTGGTATTTTGGTGATATTTGGGAAAATCCCTAAATAATGGCATTTAAAGATTTAGCGCTTAGCTGTCTTCAATGAAGAAAGACTCAAACCAGAGAAACTATGTAACTCTCCAGGTTCCTAAAGCTTTGGCAGACGAGATCGACCGCTTTATCGAGTCGGGTACACTTGGTTACAGAAGCCGAGCTGAAATGGTGAACGACTTCATAAGGCAAGGAATAGAAAAACTCAACTCTAACGGTTCAGGGAATCACAGCACCCTTAGACAAAATAAGAAAGAATAGGTTTTTTGAGCGTGTTCCACTCTATAAGGAAACTTCTATCCCTTCAGTTTAGAGTGCTGAAACCTGATTAATCTACTGCAACGACAAAGATCACGATACATGCATATCTCAGGTAAAAAAGAACGGAGACAGCTTGCACTGTTTCAAGAAGCCTAGGAAATTCGGCACTTATGTACCTAAATGTTCGTGGAAAGAATAAAAATCCATTGAAATTTTCACCGAAAGGCTTTTCCACACACAAGCTGATAAGCCTATACTGGGAAAAGAGCGAGAGTCATGACTGCTGGAGAAGAGCACACGAAGTCTAGGGCACACTTGATCGAATTGGCGATTCGGTACTTCAAGAAGGAAGGCTACAGGGTGAACAGGGAAAACGTTGTGATGGAGGGTTACAGCGGCGAAAACCGGTACTTCGACCTTATCGTGCAGAAGGGGCGTTTGGAGCAGGGCGTTTGGGTGCGGGACTGGAACCGAACTGTGGGCGTGAACCTGATTATCTGGTTGGACACGGCTTCAGAGGATGTTGGACTCGGCAGCCCCATCATGATTGCTGAGAAGTTCAGTGATCACGCTAAATCCTACAGCAACAGGCGTAAAATCACGTTGCTCACAAGGCAGAAGATAGGCAGTTTCCTGTAGATTGCCCCCGGTTGGCTCGTTTTTGCCCTGTTTTTTATGATTGATTTTTATCACAATAGTTAGCGCAATTAAGAGAACAACAATTGGAAAATGCTTGTTCTTGTTCTTCCTACGCTTTTAAGTACTCGTCTGTTAACCCTTCCCGCTCAAGCATTCCCAGCCAGTCCACGATGCCGGCGACGCATTTCTTGCGCCCTTCCAGAACATCCATGATTTCGCCGACCACTTGCTCCACCGTTTTGTCTGTCGCGTCCACTTCGCAGACCTTGCCTCCCTGATAGTGCAACGCTTCAATCAGGCAGACATCGAGGATTTCAGCCGACAGGTTCTCCCAAAGCTTCACCCCTTCAAAACCGCATTTCTCCATGAACCGTCTCAGTTCTTTAGGGTTTCGACGCAGAACAAAAACGTTGGAGACAAACTTCCGGGGAGTTACCACGCTGGCATAGTGGCCATCGATGATAATGTAGGCGTTGTCTGAAGCGTTTATGGTTTCAGCGAGTTTTTTGCGCATTTTCATCTCGTTGATTATGGTGGTTTTTCTTTCTTCGTCTTCAGCCTGCGTTAACCCGTTGGCTCTTGCGTAGTCAGTCAAGTTGATGTATTGGGCGTCGGGAAGCGTGGTGGCTAATTGTTTGGCGGTGGCTGTTTTGCCCGTGCACGGCGTGCCGGTTATGAGGATTACTCGTTTGTTCATGACTGATGTGATGTTTGAGGAAAGTTTTATCCGTTCCGCTCCACTAAGCGCTATGATGTACGCAGTAGGAAGAAGCGGCTACAGATGAAAGGCTTAACGTATTATTTAGTCGACGTGTTTGCCCAAGAAAGGTACGCGGGCAACCAGCTTGCCGTCGTCACGGGAACGTTTTTCCTGCCTGATGAGCGGATGCAGGCGATTGCGAACGAGATGCATTTCTCCGAAACAACTTTCATTCCTTCAAATGAAAAGAAGGATGGCGGATACGATGTGCGGATTTTTACGCCTTCGATCGAGGTGCCGTTTGCGGGGCATCCTGTCCTTGG
>DATHCJ010000019.1:0-5270 GCA_035319575.1 Candidatus Limnocylindrales bacterium | reverse complement strand
TTTTTTGAGAATCGCATCTTCTGTCATCTTGCGCGTAGAAAACATCAGTAACGATTTTTTTGTTGCATAGACCCTTCCGGGGCTAACCGAGAAGCTTCACCAAAAAATATAATTCAGTCAGCCTGCATACTTAATTCAGGGTTTGTTTTGTCCAGTTGTGACTCAGTTATTCTTAAGAATCTCATGCTTTTCCTGAAAACCAAGTCGCTTACGTCTGAGAACATGTTTAAGCGGGAAACCAGAGAGGTAGACGACATGTTTATGGATCTTTTAAGCGTTTTTCAGCGCTACTACGACCAAGCACCAGAAGCGGATAAGCAGACGCTCAGGAGCATGCAGGATCTGATCATCCTTGTTTCTGATCAGGTGCACGCTTCTCACAGGCAGGCTGAAAGCACCATCAGCGATTTTAAGAATTACGTGGCGGCCCTTGAAGGCTGCTACAAAACTGTTGACGGAGACTTCGACAAGACTGTGGCTCAACCAGCTGAGAAGGAGGCGGAGGACAAGGACAAGGAGGAGGAAGAAAGAGCCAAAGCATTGGAAGAGTACAGCAGGAAGGTTAGGCCAAGATTCTACGAGTAACCGTTTTAAAGCACTTTTTGGGAGGTGACCATTTTGGGATTTATCAAGTTAGCATCAGTAAACGATGCGAAAACAAACAGCATGATGAGAGTCGTACTAAACGACCAAAAAATATTGCTTGCCAACGTGAATGGAAACTACTACGCCATAGGCGACGTGTGCACGCACAGGGGCTGTCAACTATCGAAGGGAAAACTGGTAGGCGAAACGGTTGTGTGCCCTTGCCATGGATCCACGTTTGACCTTAAAACGGGCAATTTCACTAAAGGACCGACGAAAAAGCCCGAGCCAAAGTACGAATTAAAAGTTGAGAACAACGATATCATGATTAGCTTGTAGGTGAACTTCTTTTATTCCTTCTTAGATGCGTGAGTAATGACGGCGATCTCTTTTCCCGCAGCCTTTCTTAATTATAAATCACCTTTTTTTGACCCCTTTTTCAAGACCTTCCTTTAACTAACTTATTCGTAAAACTCCGGCTCCTCTGATCTTCCCCTTTTTTAGGGCAATCAAAGCCTCGTTAGCTTCTTCCAGTTTAAACTCGTCAATTTGGGCTATGATCGGAATTTTGGCAGCTAAGGGTAGAAATTCTCGAACATCATTTCTCGTTATGTTAGCCACGCTTTTCACTTCTTTCTCCTCCCAAAGATGTTTCACGTAGTCCAGTTCCGGTATAGGGGTTTCTTTCCTGATCAGATTCATAACCAACCTTCCGCCCTTTTCCAAATTTCTCAAAGCGGCCAGAACTGGCGCTCCAATTGGAGTAGTGTCGATTGCTCTATTGTATTTTTCAGGAGGGTCATCCCCTGTTGTTCCCACCCAATCGGCGCCTTCTTCTTTAGCTAACTGGCTGGGAATATCGCCTTTGCTTCGCGTGAAGACGAAAACTTTGGAGTTTGGGAACTTGTATTTCACGACCTTGATGACGATGTGGGCTGAGGCGCCGAACCCGTAGAGGGCAAGAGTTTCCCCGTCTTCGATTCCAGTAAGTTTCAAGGCTCTCCAACCAATCGCCCCAGCACACAGCAAGGGCGCTGCATTTAAATCGGTAAATATCTGCGGAATTGAGTAAGCAAAATCTTCTGAGACCAACGTGTATTCAGCATAACCTCCATTGACATCACATCCAGTCGCTTGAAATTTGCTGCACAAGTTTTCATTACCTCTTTTGCAGAAGTAGCATTTTCCACAAGCAGAGTTAATCCAAGCGATTCCCACTCTATCCCCCAACCTGAATTTAGTCACCTGTGAACCTGATTTCTCCACTTTTCCCACGATTTGATGCCCTAAGATCATGGGCAGCTTGGGTTTTAATCGCCCTTCAATTTCGTCGAGTTCGGTGTGGCAAATCCCGCAAGCTAAGACTCTCACCAAAATTTGTTTCGGACTGGGACTTGGAACAGGAAAGTCGACTAATTCTAAAGGTTCTGGGTTCTCATCGAGTTTAACAGTCCTTTTTAATACTTGAGCTTTCATGACTTGTTACTCCTTGCCTTGCTGATTACCGCTGATTGAAAGACTCTCTTTTAGCAGTACAGTCCGAGGATTATCTTTGGATTAACTCAATAAGCGTCCCATTAGGGTCCTCGATAAACGCTATCGTTGGCCCCCTCGGCTCAAGCTTAAAGGGCTCGTCTGTGATCGTCACGTTTTCCTTCCGCAGGTCAGTCATCGTCTTGTTCATGTCGGCAACCTCGAAGGCCAAATGGTCGAACAATCGCTCTTCATACTCAGGCTGCGTAAACTTCTTTTGGTCACGGTAGAACGTTAACTCAAGCGTGCACCCTTCACCCTTCGGGTCTTGGAGAAAAACGATTTCAGCGTTATTCTGCTTAATCTCCCGCCGTCCTAAGACTTTCAAGCCTAAGAGTCTCGTGTAAAAATCGATTGACCTTTCTATGTTGCTCGTGCGAATGCTTGCGTGAACAAACATGTTTTTTGTCTCCAACGTTTTCTTGTGCATGGGTCGTTATAACCGTTTAGCTAAAGGTGCATTGTTGCCCTTTCATCTAAGGTTTTATTCACAAGCGCGTCTGCTCTCGAAATGTAAGGGTTGCTTCTCGGAACGTTGACGAAGCGTACTTTCTTAAGGGAGCCGCCTAATTCCCGAGCCTTTCGCCACAGCTTCTGCAGCTCAAAATTTTTTACACTGTATTCCCCGTTAAGCTGCTTCACAACTAGTTCGCTGTCAAGATGGCAAACTACCTCCTCAGCTTTGGCCTCGATGGCGAACTGCAATGCAGCATTCAAAGCATTATACTCTGCCTGATTGTTAGTGCATGTGCCGATGAAACGAGAATCAGCCTTCACAACCTCGCCCGCTTCGGTCAACGCCAAGAACGCTATGGCCGCTGGTCCCGGGTTTCCTCTTGCTCCACCGTCGGAATAAACTAACAAGCGCTTGAACACTGTTTGTCTCATTCCTGCTGGATTTTAACCTGCGTTTTGTTATTTAAAGTATTAACGTGACAGTCGGAAATTCGATTAGTTGTATCTGCTCATGCACACCCACATTCGTTTATGAGCCGAAAAATCCTTAAATCAATTCAAGCAGGGGGAACATAGCTTGAAGACCAGTTCACAGCGAACAGCAAAATTGAAAGTACAAGGGCTAAAACGAGAAAAAGAAGGGAGCGACGACAAAAGCGGCAGAAGAAGAAGAAAACTGGATATCATAGCAGAAATCCTGTTTTTCAGTGAGCATCCGAAAAGGAAAACCAGCATCACGTGCAACGCAAAACTAAATTACTTTCAATTAAAAAGCCAAATCAACGCAATAACCGTTCAGGGTCTGCTTCAGAAAAAACTAAACAAGTACGCAACCACCGAGAAGGGTCACCGCTTTCTTGAACTGTTCGCCCAACTCAACGATTTAATGAACGAATTCAAAAGGATCAAGTGAGTTTTAAAACCGTGATTTGCATACTCGAGTCGACAAAGACACTCAGCGGCTAGCCGACTTCCGAAATAATACCTTTAAGTCTCCAGCATTAAGGGAAAACACATGACAGCCTTGACAAACCTGGAAATTGTCGTCGCTGACGCGTCCTTCTTTATCTGCATGATGATTCTCGCTTACTGTTTCGGTCAAGTTTATGATTGGTGGTACGCTCGAAAAAAACGTCTAACTGCTTGAGTTTCACTTTTCTAAGTCTTGTACAATGCGTTGTTTGGACAAATTTTATGCTGTTGACCAAGAGTAGGCGTTTACTGTCCTTTCAAACGGCGTGTGCAAGAATGCAAGAAGTATTAAATAGATTAATCGGGTTATTTCGGTTAGTTATCGCTTAGTAGTTAAAAAGTATGGAGTGGAAAACAAGTTGCTTGTAACAAACAAGGATTTGATGGTTCCAGCCAGAAAAAACGGTTACGCTATCCCAGCATTAAACGTGCAAAACCTAGAGAGCGTCAAAGCTGTGGCGGAAGCTGCAACGGAAGAGAAATCCCCAGCCATCCTGCAGATAACTCCAAGCGTCATAAAATACGCGGGACTAGACTACATCGTGGCTTTGACGAAAACGGCGGCGCAGACGGTGAATGTTCCGCTGGCAATACACCTTGACCACGGCGAAGACTTCGAAACTGTCGTAAAATGCGTTAACGCAGGCTTCAGCTCAGTCATGATCGACGGGTCCTTCCTAAATTTCGACGAGAACATCGCACTGACCAAACAAGTCGTCGACTTTGCACACCCAAGAGGCATCTCCGTCGAGGCAGAACTCGGGAAACTTTCGGGGGTTGAAGAACGCAGCGTCGAAGAAAAAGAAGCAATCCTAACCGACCCGGACAGCGCGGCGGAGTTCGTGCAGAGAACGGAGGTTGACGCGCTTGCAGTGGCAATCGGCACGTCTCATGGTGCCTACAAGTTTAAAAGCGAGGGCAAGCTTGACTTTGAACGCTTGAAAATCATCAGCCAAAAAGTTAGCATTCCACTGGTACTTCACGGAGCGTCGAGCGTGCCTCAGTGGATAGTGGAGAAAGCTGAAAAGTACGGTGCGCAGCTGGAGGGTGCTAAAGGTGTTTCGGAAGACCAACTGCAACAGGCAATCAAGCTAGGCATCGCAAAAATAAACACCGACACGGACTTACGTTTAGCTTTCCTGGCAACCGTTCGAGAAGTGCTGGCTACTCAACCTAAAGAGTTTGACCCGAGAAAGATTCTCGGCCCGGCGAAAGACGCCATGAAAGAAGTTTCCAAGGGTAAGATGCGTCTGTTCGGAAGTTCAGGAAAAGCCTAAACAGCCGAAACTAACCCTTTTTCCCTTTCTTTCTACTTCAAGGATTCTTTTAAGGCCGCAAAATACGATAGAACCTGCCTCATCTCCTCTTCAGACATGGACAGAATTGTTCTTGCAGCCGCCTTCTGCTTCGGCGACGAAGAAAATGAAATCGTCGCTAACGCGTAATCCAAGCTGGTAAACAGTGGCTCCCACGGGATGCTGACCCGTTTGCCTTTAAGGTTGTAGAGAGCAAGAACGAAGGCGCTGGCGCGGCTTAAGCTATCCCTGAAGGCTTGAAGTGTCCCGTCGATGACCAAGCTGTCGTAGTCTTTTCCTGAAATAAAGCTCCTGATCACGTTATAATTCTGCTCCAGATTTTGGATTTCTACGAAAAGGTCCTGCTTAAT
Organism: Candidatus Limnocylindrales bacterium; assembly: GCA_035319575.1. Lineage (GTDB taxonomy): Archaea > Thermoproteota > Bathyarchaeia > Bathyarchaeales > Bathycorpusculaceae > Bathycorpusculum. The sequence goes on along the minus strand of DATHCJ010000019.1, from coordinate 58 downwards.
TCTTTCTTCAGCGTCCGACATGCTTCATCACCGCTTCCCTGTAAGCTAAAATCAAGTA